>NZ_CP109445.1:4595000-5195000 GCF_036227245.1 Streptomyces sp. NBC_01477 | reverse complement strand
CCTCGGGTGATCATCACCCGGACCGACGGGGAGGGACATAAAGATCCGTACGGGTCTGGGCGGCCCCGGAGCCTGATCCAGCACCCGTCCTAGTCACACACTGTAACTGCGCCCGGCTGCAATGGCCGGGGCGCCCGACGTGCCGCAATGGCACTGTGGGGGTGATCGGCATGCCCGGAATGGGACCTGCCCCGAAACCGAATGCTCGGCGGCGCAACGCCACCGTGCCGATGGTCGAACTGCCCGCTACCGGCTGGGACGGCCCGCTGCCGGCGTGGCCGCTGCTGCCGGACGTCGTCCTGTCGACGCGGCGGGACACCGCGCAGCGCAAGGCCGACGATCTGGAACTGTCGCTCCAGGAGCCAGAGCTGTCCGCCCGCCAACGCGCGGCGCTGACACGGAAGCTCGACGGTGCTCGGGAAGAGGCGACGATCCTGGCCGCGCAGATCACGGCGCAGGAGCGGGTGGAGGCGGAAGTCTGGACCGAGTTGTGGCGGTTGCCGCAGGCCCAGGAGTGGGACCGCCAGCGCTGGGTGCGTGAAGTCGCCCAGTACGTGCGCTGGAAGGCCCGGGCCGAGCAAGGGGATCTGGACGCCGCGCGGGAGGCCCGGCAGCTGGGTGACCGGCTGGGCCTGACGCCGCTGGCCATGCTGCGGCTGCGGTGGCGGGTGGCCGAGGACGAGAGCGCGGAGCGGCCGAGGAAGCGCCGGGCGGCGACGTCCGGCCGGCGCCCCGACGATCCGCGGGCGACGCTGCACGTGGTGGAGTGACGCCGTGGCCGTGCTGATGGTCCCGGCGCCCGATGCGGAGCCGTGGCCGACGCTCGGCCCGCAGGTGTGCGACCTCATCGAGGAGCGCGCAGTGCACGGCCCGGGTGCCCTGCGCGGGAAGCCCTATGTCCTCGACCCGGAGAAGCGCGGGCTCATCTACCGCTGGTACGAGGTGTATCCGCAGGGGCACCCGCGGGCGGGGAAGCGGCGGTTCAAGCGGGTCGGGCTGAGCGTGCGGAAGGGAACCGCGAAGACGGAGCTGGCCGCCGCCGTGGCGTTCGCCGAGCTGCACCCGGACGGGCCGGTGCGCTGCGACGGTTTCGACGCGGACGGTGAGCCGGTCGGGGTGCCGGTCTCCGACCCGTACATCCCGATGGTGGCGTACACCGAGGAGCAGACGGAGGAGCTGGCCTACGCGGCGCTGTACGTGATGGTCACCGAGGGGCCGGACGTGGATGAGTTCGACCCGGGCCTGGACCGCATCATGCGGTGGGGCGGCTCCGGGCGGGCGGTGCCGCTGGCGTCCTCCCCGGACTCGCGCGACGGAGCGCGCACGACGTTCCAGCACTTCGACGAGACGCACCGGTTCACGCTGCCGCGGCACCGCGAGGCGCACCAGACGATGCTCGCGAACATCCCGAAGATCATGCTGTTCGACCCGTGGTCGTTGGAGACTACGACGACGTACACGCCCGGCGAGGACAGCGTCGCGCAGGGCACGCACGAGTTCGCCGAGCTGGTGCACGCGGGCAAGTCCAAGGACCGCACGCTGTTCTTCTTCCACCGTGAGGCGGCGCCGCGGGTGGACGAGGACCTGAACGATGAGGAGCAGATCCGGGCAGCGGTCCGGGAGGCCAGCGGGCCGAGTATCGCGGCGTGGCCGGACTTCGAGGGCCAGGTCGACGCGATCGTGGCCCTGTACAACGCGCCGGACACCGACCGGGCGTACTGGGAGCGGGTGTGGCTGAACCGGCGGGTCCAGGCCGGGCGGCAGGCGTTCGACGCGGTCCGCTGGGCGGAGCTGGCCCGGCCGGACCGGGCGCTGCCGGGGAAGGGCGAGCGGATCACGATCGGCTTCGACGGCGCCCAGTTCCGCGACGCCACCGCGCTGGTCGCCACGCACCTGGCGACCGGGTTCCAGTGGCCGCTGGGCATCTGGGAGTGCCCGCCCGGCGCCAACGACCCCGGCGGCCCCGGGTGGGAGTGCCCCGAGGACGAGGTCGACGCCGCGTTCCTGGCCGCGTTCGACACCTGGGACGTGGTCCGTGCGTACCTGGACCCGCCGTACTGGGAGGGCATGGTCTCCCGCTGGAAGGGCCTGAAAGGCGACCGGCGGGTGACGGAGTGGTGGACGAACCGGCCGAAGGCGATGGCCTACAGCCTGCGGGCATACCAGGGGGCGATGAAGTCCGGGGAGCTGACGCACTCGGGCGACGCGGTGTACGCCCGGCACGTCGCCAACGCCCGCCGGCGGGTGCTCAAGATGCTCGACGAGCACGGTCAGCCGCTGTGGGTGATCGAGAAGGAGCGGCACCAGTCGCCGCTGTCGATGGACGGCGCGATGGCCGGGTGCCTGTCGTGGGAGGCCCGGCGCGACGCGATCGAGGCCGGCCTGAACAAGCCCCGGAGGTCCGGGCGGATGGTGGTGAGACGCTGATGGCACCGCAGACCCCGGACGACTGGGTGACGTACCTGTCCCGCGTACACGAGGCGTCGCGGGCGCGGCTGGAGGAGCTGGACCGCTACTACGAGGGGAAACAGCCTCTGGCATACCTCCATCCGGAGCTGCTGGCGGAGCTGGGCGAGCAGCTGCGGCAGGTGGTCATCAACTGGCCGCGGCTGGTGGTGGACTCGCTGGAGGAGCGCCTCGACGTCGAGGGTTTCCGCTTCGCAGTGCCCGGGTCGACTGCGGACGAGGCGGATGCCGACCAGTCCACCTCGGACGAGCTGTGGAGGGTCTGGCAGGCCAACGGCATGGATGAGGCCAGTCAGCAGGCGCACGTGGACGCGATGGTGATGGGCCGCGCGTTCATGATCGTCGGCAGTCGGGACGGTGACAGGTCGACGCCGCTGATCACTACGGAGTCGCCGCTCCAGGTGCAGGCGGACTGGGACCCGCAGACCCGGCGCGTCCGGGCTGCACTCAAGCGGTGGCACGAGACGGACCCGTTGACGGATGCCGTCCTGGACCGGCACGCCACGCTGTATCTGCCGGACCGCACGGTCTGGTACGACCAGGTGGGCGCGGCTGCCTGGAGGAAGACCGACGAGGACGTGCACAACCTCGGGGTGGTCCCGGTGGTGCCGCTGGCGAATCGGGGGCGCACCCTGGTGCCGCAGGGCCGGACCGAGCTGGCCGACGTGATCCCGCTGTCGGACGCCGCGTGCAAGGTGGCCACGGACATGATGGTGTCCGCGGAGTACCACGCGATGCCGCGGCGGGTGGCGTTCGGGTTCGACGAGGAGGACTTCACCGACGAGCAGGGCAACGCCGTCAGCATGTGGTCCAGACTCGCGGGGCGGATCTGGGCCACTGCGAAGAACCGGAAGAGCGGTGAGGACGGCGACGGCGCCGACGTCATCCAGTTTCCCGAGGCCCAGCTCACGAACTTCCACGAGACGATCAACGCACTGGCCCGGCTGGTCGCGAGTCTGGCGGGCATGCCGCCGCACTTCATGGGCCTGTCGACGGACAACCCGCCGTCGGCCGACGCGATCAAGGCGAGCGAGATTCGGCTCATCAAGCGGGCCGAGCGCCGGCAAAGGGCTTTCGGCGGTGGCCACGAGGCTGCGAACCGGCTGGTGCTGCGGCTGATCAACGGTGTGTGGGACCCGCGGGCACTGTCGCTGGAGACGGTGTGGCGTGACCCCTCGACGCCGACGCAGGCGCAGAAGGCCGACGCCGCGGTCAAGCTGGTGCAGCAGGGGATCATCCCGGTGGAGCAGGCCCGCGAGGACCTGGGGTACACCGCGGTGCAGCGGGAGCGGATGCGGCAGATGGACGAGGAGTCCCTCACCCGCGCCTCTGTCGCCGATCTGCACGCACTCACCACCGCGTTCCCGCCCGCGCCCCCTGCGGTGCAGGAGCAGGCCGCGTGACGGCGGCCCCGCCGATCCCCGAGCAGGGCCATGCCCAGCTCGTCGCCGCCTACGGTGCGGCGCAGCGGCGCGCGGTCCTGGCGGCCGAGCACCAGGCGGCCCGCTGGTGGGCGGCGCTCGATACCGGCGATCTGTCCGGGTCGTGGCTGCGCCGGGTGGGCCCGGCGCTGGTGCGGCTGCTGACCGCCGCGCAGCTGCTCGCCGCAGGCCCGGCGCAGGCTTACGTGGACGGCATGGTCCGCGCCGACGGCCTGGAGCCGCAGTACGACGCTGGGGCGTCCCGGGTCTCGGCGCGGGCTCTGACGGGGGTGGCGGCGGACGGCCGGCCGCTGGACAGCCTGCTGTACACGCCGGTCATCCGCACGAAGACGCTGCTGGGCGGCGGGGTGACGCTGCCGGAGGCGATGCTCGCGGGGCAGATGCAGCTGCGGCGCATCGTCGCCTCGGAGACCGCCGACGCCGGGTCCGGGGCTTTCGGCGTGGCAGTGGCGGCGAACCGCACCGTCACCGGGTACGTCCGCATGGTGCGGGCCGGCGCGTGCTCCCGGTGCGCGATCCTGGCCGGCCGCTGGTACCGCTACGACGCGGACTTCGACCGGCACAAGCGCTGCCAGTGCTACGGCGTCCCCTCGACCTCGGCCCGGCGAGGGCGGACCACGGACCCCATGTCGTTCTTCCACGGCCTGTCCCGGGCGGAGCAGGACCGCCGGTTCACCATCGGCGGGGCGCGGGCCATCCGTGACGGCGCGGACATCTACAGCGTCGTCAACGCGAGCCGGTCGGTGACGACGCTGGACGCCTACGGGCAGCGCGTCGTGGCGACCCTGGAGGGCACCACCAGCCGCGGCAGCTTCTACCGGCAGATGCGGGCCGAGGCCGAGCAGCGCACCGGCCAGCGCTTCGCCCGCGTCGCCGCCGACCTGGAACGCGGACTGCCGCGCTTCCGGCTGCGCACGCCCCGGCTGATGCCGGGCGAGATCTACCGCCTGGCCCAGTCACGCGACGACATCATTCGCCTCCTGCGCCGGTTCGGCTACCTGACCTGACCTGGGCGCAACGCCCCGGTCCCGACTCCTGCAACGGGAGCACCTGATGAGCACACCCCCCGCTCCGAACCCGACCGTGGAACCGGCGCCGGCGGGCGGCCCGACACCGCCCGCCCCGCCTACGGCGGACCCGCCGAAGGATCCTGCGACGCCGCCGCCGCCCGCAACGGGCGACGATCCGGCGCTCGGCCCCGCCGGTGAAAAGGCCCTGGCGGAGTGGAAGAAGCGCGCCAAGGACGCCGAGACGCTGGCCAAGCAGCAGGCCGACCAGCTCCAGGCCATCGAGGACGCCAAGAAGACCGAGACCGAGCGCCTGGCCGACCGGGCGAAGGCGGCCGAGGACCGCGCCACGGCAGCCACCCGGCTCGCTGTCGCCTCGAAGGTCGAGGCCTTGGCCGCCGGGCGGTTCGCCGACCCGCAGGACGCGGTCGACGCCCTCGCAGCCGGAGCCTTCACCACCGACCAGGGCGGCATCGACGCCAACGCCATCACGGGCGCGCTCGACGACCTGCTGACCCGTAAGCCGCACTGGGCGGCCGGGGCCGGCAATCCGTCCGTTCCGCGGCCGGACCCCTCGCAGGGCGCGCGGCCCGGCGGGACGCCGACCCTGGCGCAGCGCGTCGCGGAGGCCGAAGCGAAGGGCGACACCCGGCTCGCCATCGCGCTCAAGTCGCAGCAGCTCCGCGAGATCAGCAGCAAGTAGGTCCCCGGCGGTCGCCGGGCGCCGACCCGACAACGTAAGGAGGCCGCCTCATGGCGACCGTCAGCGGGCAGGGGACGACATACAACCTGCCCAACTACCACGGGCAGCTCTACCAGGTCACCCCGACCGAGACCCCGTTCCTGTCCGCCATCGGCGGACTGTCCGGCGGGAAGCGGACCAAGGCCGTCGAGTTCGAGTGGCAGACCATGGACCGCCGCAGCTCCAGCGCCGGCAATACAGCCCTGGAAGGCGCCGACGCGCCGACCGGGACTGCCCGGTCGCGGGCGAACGTCAACAACCTGGTGGAGATCCACCAGTCCGCGGTGTCCGTCTCGTACACGCGGCAGGCAGCAACGGCCATGTACTCCGGCATCAACGTCGGGCAGGACGACAACCCGGTCACCGACGAGCTGACCACCCAGATCATGGCCGAGCTGGAGTCCATGGCCGTCGACATCGAGATGTCGTTCCTCAACGGCACCTACACCAAGCCGACCGACAACACCACCAAGCGCAAGACCCGCGGCCTGAACACAGCGATCACGACCAACGTGAACGCCAACGGCGGCACCGGCCGGGCGATCTCCAAGGACATCATCAACGCCACCCTGGCCACGATGTTCAGCAACGGCGCCCGCCTCACCCAGGACACCACGGTCCTGATGTGCGGCCCCGGGCAGCGCGTGGCGGTCACCAACGCCTACGCGACCGCGACCCTGAACCAGCCGACCATGTCACGCACCGTCGGCGGTGTCGCCATCGACACGATCGTCACCGATTTCGGGATGTTCGGACTGATGACGAACAGGTGGATGCCCTCCGGCCAGATCACCATCGCCGACCTGAGCGTGTGCGTGCCGGTATGGCTGGAGATCCCCGGCAAGGGCCTGCTGTTCGCCGAGCTGCTCGCCAAAACGGGCGCCTCGGAGAAGTGGCAGCTCTACGGCGAGGTCGGCCTGGAGTACGGCCCGGAGAACTACCACGGCATCATCAAGGACCTGACCTGATGGCCGCCGCGAGCACCAAGGCGGTGCGCTTCGTCAGCAAGTACGCCGCGCTCGTCCTCCAGGACGCCGAGGGCGTGTGGGCGCGGTTCGAGCGCGGGGTGCTGGAGACCGCCGACGCCGCGCTCGTCAAGCGGCTGCGCGCCCTCGACGCCGATGAGTCCGGGGTCAGCGAGACCACGGACACTCCGGCTACCGAGAGCGCCCCGGCCAAGTCCGCCTCCAAGGGGGACTGGGTGGCGTGGGCGGTCCACTGCGGTGCCGAGCAGGCTGCCGCCGAGGCGCTGACCCGCGACCAGCTCGCCGAAACCTTCGGTGAATCGACACCGAAGGAGTAACGGGCGTGGCCGACTTCGCGACCGTGGACGACGTGAACGGGCGCCTGATCGGGCGCGACCTCACCGACGGCGAGCGTGTGAAGATCCCGGCGCTGCTCGCGGACGCGTCAGCGAAGATGCGCGAGCGGGTGCCTGACATCGACACCCGGCAGCCGGACACCGCGAAGGGTGTGTGCTGCGCGATGGTGCTCCGTGTCGTCCTCAACCCCGAGGGCAAGCGGCAGCAGAGCGTGGACGACTACAGCTACACCACCGACTCGGCGCGATCCTCCGGCGAGCTGTACCTGACGCCGCAGGAACTCGCAGATCTCCGGCCGGCAGTCGGCGGGCGGGCGTTCTCGATCGTGCCGGGCTCGCCGTGAGCGCGGCCGACACCGCAGCCGCAGGGCGGACCGCAGCCGAGCAGGACATGACCGACCAGTGCCGCATCGAGCGGACCGGGCCGGTCGCCACCAGCGCGGACGGGACCGACACCACGCCGGTCACCGTCCTGTACGACGGGATCTGCCGGGTGAAGCCCGCCGGGACCGCCGCGGTCATCCCGTCCGTGACGGCGGCGGCCGAAACGTGGCAGTACAAGGTCTCCATCCCCTACAGCGCGGGCGCCGGCGTGCGGTCGGGTGACCGGCTGACCGTCACCGCGAGCCAGGATCCGACGCTGGCCGACCTCAGACTCCAGGTGCGCAACATCGACAGGGGCACGCACATCACGGCCCGCCGGATCTGGTGTACGGAGGTGTCCCGGTGAGCAGCGGCATCGTGATCGTGGGCCTGGACGGGCTCGTCAACGACCTGGCGGGCGGCTCGGCCCGGCTCGCCCGCAACACGACGACGGCCGTGGCCGTCACCGCACGCAAGGTCCAGCAGGGCGCCCGGTCACGGGTGCGCGGCCACAAATACCTGCCGCAGTACCCGTCCTCGATCACCTACGACGTCCGCACGACGCCGGTCGGCGTCGAGGCGGAGATCGGGCCGGACAAGGACCGGCCGCAGGGCGCGTTGGGCAACCTGATCGAGTACGGCAGCTCGAAGAACGCGCCGATCGAGCACCTGGGGCCGGCGCTGGAGGAGAACGCCGACGACTTGGTGCGCGGGATCGAGATCGCGCTGCACCAGGCGCTGCCGTGAACGCCACGGACAGCCTGGTGGCCGCGCTGGTCGATGCGGGGCTGGCGGTCGGCGACGGGGAGCCCCGCAATGCGGGCGGGGCGCTGACGGGCCGGTACGTCGTCGTCCGCCCCCGGACCGAGTTGCGGGGCGACGGCACCGCCGCCGACCCGAACGCCGACCGGTCTCCCGAGATCCAGGTCACCGCGGCGGGGCCGTCCCGGCTCGCGGCCGACCAAGTTGCGGAGCAGGCCCGCGCGGTGGCGCTCGGCCGGCTGGAGCCGCCGGACGGGTGGGTGTGGCAGCAGGCCGCGGAGTACGTGACCGGCACCGGCACTGCCCCGGAGGCCACCACGGACCCCACCGCCCCGGAGAGCCCGACCTTTTTCCGGGTGGACGTCTACCGGTACTACCTCACCCCGGCCTGAGTGCCGGCCAACCCCGCAGGAGGTGGCGTGACCACGCCCGACACAACGCCCGAGGCCCAGCCCGAGCTGTATGCCCCCGACGACCCGAACCACAGCCCGTACGAGCACGTGCAGATGGTCAACCCGTCGCTGCCGGACGCGCTGCCGGTCACGGTGACGTGGCTCCAGTTCACGATCATCTGGCAACTGCGCGGCTGGGAGCTGTACACCCCGCCGGCCGACCCCGACCCGGGTGACGGCGGTACCCCGCCGGGTGACCCGGGGGCGCCCGCGGACCCCGACCCGGGCGCAGGCGACCCGCTGCCGGACGACTCCGACCCGACCGACCCGACCGAGCCGGGTGCCCCGGCCGACTCCCAGGAGCAGTGACCCATGCCCCGTTACGGCACAACCGGCAACATCGCCGTCCTCTTCGCCGAGACCATCGTGAACATGGCGGCCCCCACGGTCGCCGAGCTGACGGCCGCGGTGAACCTGACCCACCACATGACGAGGGACGGGCTCAAAACGCCCTCGACCGGCAACACGATCGACGCCGGCGACGCCGGTAGCCGCTTCAACGCGACCGCGCCGGGCACCTACGGTGGCGACGCCGCCGAGTACACCGGCCACCGCGACTCCAAGACCGCCGCGGACCTGGCGTGGACGACGCTGGAGGCCGGAACGAGCGGATTCCTCGTTGTGGCTCGCGCCGGGTTCCACCAGAACGCCACGAGCGGTCTGGGCTCCCCGGACGGCACGCCGACCGTCGCGGACCGCTGCGGGGTCTACCCGGTGACGGTCATCAGCCGGGCGGAGGCGGACACCGCGGACAACGAGACCGACAAGTTCACCGCGCAGATGGCGATCACCGCCACGCCGGTGCAGGACGCTGTCGTGGCGGCGGGGGCCTGAGCGTGCAGACGACTGATGTGCCGGCCACGTTCTCCGCCGGCCCGACGCCCGCACCCGCCGAGCAGCCGCAGCCGCTGCGGCTGTCGGAGGTGCGGGCACGGATCCAGCGCCCCCGCACCAGCGTGCCGCTCTACCTCGACGCGGAGCTGGCCTCGGAGATCGCCGACGCGGCGGAGGCCCTGGAGCGGGCCGTGGTCTACGACGAGACCTCGAACGAGCCGGACACCGCCCCGGCGCTCGCGCGGCATCTGCGGGACCTGGAGGACGCCGCCGAGGCGTCCCGCGTGCTGTTTGTCCTCCAGGCGATCAGTCACCGGGCGTATCAGCGGCTGGTGGGCGAGCACCCGCCGACCGAGGCACAGCGCGCGATGCTGGCCGACGTCGGCGGCGAGGCGCCCCCGTTCGACGCCGACGCGCTGGCCCCGCGGCTGGTGCGGAAGCAGCTCGTCAGCCCACAGGTGGATTCCGACGCGGAGTTCACGGCGTTCTGGGACGACTTGAACGACGGGCAGCTCCAGCAGCTCTGGCAGAGCGCCCTCACGGTGCAGCTCGGGGTGACCGACCCGGGCCCAAAATCCGAGACCGCATCCGACATTCTGGCGCGCTTCGGGACCACCTGAGCTACGCAGCCGCCCACGGCATCCCCTACTCGGAGTTCATGGGCCGCGTGCCCGCCGCGGGCGAGCCGCGGTGGACCGAGGAGGACACCGCCCTCGCGGTGGAGTGGACCCGGCTCCAGGCGGAGACATGCGGCGGCTGCGGCCAGCCCCTCACCGACTCCATGGACGAGTCCGCGGAGTGGGACCTGCACAAGCTCCAGTGCTTCGCCTGCGAGGTGCGTGAGAAGGCCGAAGCCGCGGCTGAGAAGCCGGTCCCCGGCCGCAAGCTCTCCGTCAGCTACGCCGGACGGCACCCCATGCCCGACTGACCAGCACAGCAGGTAGGGGGTGGTCGGTGTGACGGACCGTACCGTGCGCGTCAGGCTCCAGGCGGACCTGGGCGCGTACAGCCCCCAGATGACGCGGGCGACGGCGCAGACGGCCCGCTTCGGGGAGGTCGCCACCATCGCGGGCCGCGGGGTGCGGGTCCTGGGCGCCGACGCCGGCACCGCGGCGGTCGGCCTGGCCGCGGCCGGCACCGGGGCGCGGGGCGGCGCGGCCGGGCTGCGCGCCGCCGAGGTCGCCGCCGCCCAGTCCGGGCGGGCCATGACCGCGGCCGGGACCGCCTCGCGCGGCGCCTTCGCCTCGATCCGCGGCGGCGCGGCCGGGGCGCTCGCCCCCGTCAAGAGCCTGGGCCTGCTGCTCGCGGGCGGGTCGCTGATCTACGGCATTCACAAGATCGTTGAGCAGGGCAACGAGTACAGCGACGCCATGCTCAAGTTCAGCGAGGTCACCCGGGCCTCGGGGGCGCAGATGCAGGCCGCCGGCCGGGAGGCGCAGGCCCTCGGTGCGGACATGCGGCTGCCGTCCGCGAACAGCGCCGAAGCGGCTGACGCCATGGTCGACCTCGCGAAGGCCGGCCTGGGCGCGCAGGACGCGATCAAGGCCGCACGCGGCACCATCCAGCTGGCTGCCGCCGCCCGCACTGACGTCGCTACCGCGGCGCAGATCGAGGGCGACATCATGGACCAGTTCGCCCTCAAGAGCACGTCAGCGGCACACGTCGCGGACGTCCTGGCGAACACCTCGAACTCGGCCAGCGGCCAGCTGATCGACCTGTACTACGCGATGAAGTACGTCGGCCCGACCGCCCACTCGCTGGGCGTCAGCGTGGACGAGGCGGCGACTGCGGTCGGCCTGCTCGGCAAGTCGGGCATCATCGGCGAGACTGCCGGCACGTCCCTGCGCGGCGCCCTGGTCAACCTCGCCAAGCCGACCCGGCAGATGAAGAACGGCCTCAAAGAACTCGGCATCGAGGCGTTCGACAGCAAGGGCCGCTTCAAGGGCCTCCAGTACGTCGTCACGCAGCTGCACGACGCGCAGGAGCGGCTGACGCAGCAGCAGTTCACGTCGGCCGCCGCGATGGCGTTCGGCAAGCCCGCGCTCTCCGCGATGACCGCGCTCGCCCACCAGGGCGGGGAGGCGTTCGAGCAGTTCGGGACCCAGGTCGGCCGGGTCGGTGGCGCCGAGAACATCGCCGCTGCGGAGTCCAAGGGCCTCGGCGGTGCGATGCGCGGCCTGGGCAAGCAGCTCAGCTCGACCTTCCTCCAGGTGTACCAGGGCGTGAGTCCCGTCCTGGAGGGTGTCACCCGCCGTATGACCACCGGGATCAGCAGCGCGATCCCCTACGTCAAGCGCGGTATCCGTACCGCGGGTGACTTGTGGACGCTGTACGGGCCGGCCGTCGAGGCGCACCTGCACGCGGCTGAGGCCGGCATCGGGCGGGCGGCGAAGGGGGTGGCCGCGCCGCTGCACCAGGCCCTCGCCGGGATCGTGGTGAACGACGCCGGCCTGGCGGTCGCCGGGGTGCGCGCCGTGGACACGACCCTCCGCAACGCCGCCTCGGCCGCGACGCCGCTGGAGGGCGGTATGCAGGACGTCGCCCGGTCGGTATCGGGGACGTCCGGCGCGGTCGGTGTGCTGTCCGGCCGCCTCCAGACCGCGGTCGGGTGGGCGGGTGACCTGACCGGGGTGCTCCGGCCGATCGCGTCCGTGGTCGGCGGGGTTGCGCACGCCTTCGCGGGGCTTCCCGGCCCGGTCCAGCTGTCGGTGCTCTCGATGCTGGCGCTGCGGCCGTTCCGCGGCCAGATCAGCGCCATGCAGACCTCCGTCGTCGGCTTCGGCCGGGCGGGCATCAACGCCTTCCGCGGGGTGGGGGACGCCAGCCTGTACCAGCGGGTGCAGGCCGCCCACGCCGGTGTGACCCTGTCGCGCATGGGCGGCGTCATGGCCGAGCTGGAGACGCGCTCGCGCACCATCGCCTTGATGGGCGCCAGCTTCCGCAGCACATCCGGCAGCATCCAGGCCGCAGGCGGCCGGCTGGTCGGGTTCCGGGCGGCGGCCGGCGGTGCGGCCACCGCGATCGGTGTCGGAGCCGGCCGCGGCCTGCTCGGCGCGACCCGCGGTTTGGTCGGCTTCCTCGGCGGGCCGTGGGGCATCGCCATCGCCGCCGCGATGATCGGCCTGGACATGCTGGCGAAGAAGCACCAGCAGGCCGCGGCGGCAGAACAGGCCCATCAGCAGCGGATCTCCACCCTGGCCCAGGCGCTCCAGGCGTCGAACGGCGTCGTGGACGAATCCGTGCGGGCGGCGGCTGCGCAGATGCTCCAGGACTCCAAGCTCGCTGACGGCAAGACCCGGCTCATGGACGTGATGGGCAAGTCGGGGGTCACCCTCAAGCAGCTCACCGACGGGTACCTCGGCGGCAGCACCGTCATGGGCAAGCTGGGGGCGTCCGTCGCCGCCACGGCAGCGGCGAGCCTCAAGGCCCGCGGGCCGATGGACGCGACCACGAAAGCGCAGATGCAGGCCGTCCAGGCGCTCAAGGACATGGGCGCAGACCTGCCGGACGCGGTCCACAGCTGGAAGGACATCGCCGCCGCGACGAAGGACGCGTCGGGCGCGGCCACCAGCGCGACGTCGCCGACGTCCCGGCTCCAGGGCGCGATCAGGACTCTCGGCGACTCGACGTCGGACGCCGCGACGAAGGCCAGCGCGCTGCACACCGCCCTGGACCTGCTCTCGGGCGGCGAGCTGGACGTGCAGGCGGCCGTCGCCGACATGAACAGCGCGGTCACCGACCTGAACGGCACGTGGAAGGACGGCGTCGACCACGCGAAGGGCTACAAGGACCAGCTCCTCCAGGTCGACGGCTCCCTCAACACCACGAGCGCGAACGGGCAGGAGCTGTTCAACAAGCTCCAGGCGCTCAACGGGGCCACGGCATCGGCGGCGCAGGCCACCTTCGACTACGCGACGGCGAACGGCACGTCGGTCCCGGAGGCGCTCCAGCAGGCCGAGAAGAGCATGCAGACCGCCTACGACGCGGCAGTGGCCGCGGGCAAGGGCTTCGGCCTGGCCACCGAGGACGCGCAACTCCTGGCCGCGCAGATGGGGTTCATCCCCAGCAACCTCGCCATCACGCTGGACACGAAGGGCCTGACCGACACCGAGAAGGACCTGCTGTACGTGCAGGGCCTGGCCGGGCACCTGCCGAAGGACAGCACGGTCAAGGTGACCGCGCTGACCGCCGACGCGGTCAAGGACATCGAGTCCGTCGGCTACAAGGTGCACACCTTGCCCGGCGGGCGGCAGATGGAGATCACCGCGCCGACCGCGAAGGCCGCGAAGGCGCTCGATGACCTGATCGCGAAGAAGATCCCGGGCAAGGCCGCGACGGTCCAGATGCTGACCTCGCAGGCCGAGGCGGACCTGACCAGCCTGCAAAGGAAGGTGGCGAAGACCAAGGGCCGCACGGTCACGATCAAGGCGCCCACCGCGGAGGCGCAGGCCGACCTCAAGGCGCTCGGCTTCAAGATCACACAACTCCCGGACAAGAAGGTGAAGGTCACCATCCCGACCGGCGGCGCCGCTGCTGCGGCGGCCACGATCCACAACTACATCAACGGGATCACCGGCAAGACCGTGACGATCCGGGTCACCAAAGCGGACCAGGTCAACCCGATCAACCGGGGGAACGCGAACGGGAACATCTACCGCCGGGCCTACGCCGACGGCGGCATGGAGCAGCACGTCGCGCAGATCGCGCCGGGCGGGTCGATGCGGCTGTGGGCGGAGCCGGAGACCGGCGGCGAGGCGTACATCCCGCTGTCGCCGGCGAAGCGGAACCGGTCGACGGCGATCCTGCGGATGGTCGCGAAGCAGTTCGGGTACGACCTGGAGCACTTCGCGCAGGGCGGCATCACGGCCTTCGCCGGCGGCGGACTGGGCGGCTTCACCTACTCTCCGGCCGACCCGACCGCGACGCTCGGCGTCAGCGCCGGGTGGGACCGCTACAGTTCGGCGGTGGACCGGGTCAACACGGCCGGGAAGACGCTGGCGTCGGCGCTCGCGGACGCGGCGAAGAAGGCCGGCGCGGTGCGGGACGCGGAGCGGAACCTCTCCAAGGTCAGGTCGCGTCACCACACGGCGGCGCAGCTGGCGGCGGCTGAGAACACGCTGACGAAGGCCAGGACGGCGAGCAGCGCGGCGGCGAAGAAGGTCACCGCCGACCGCAAGGCACTCAACAGCGCGGACAGCGCGCTCGGGGTGAAGGTCGGCACCAAGAGCGTGTCCGGCTTCAACCTGGCGGCCTACGCCAAGCAGCTCGCGGCGGCCAACTCCGCGAACGCGGCGTGGGAGCGCAACCTGGCCACGGTCGGGAAGCGCGCCGGGTCGGATGTGGAGGACATTCTCCGCGGGATGGGCGACGACGGCACAGCGCTGGTCGCTGCCCTGGCCAAGGCGACCGGCTCGCAGTTCACGACGATCGTCAACCAGCTCAAAGCGTTGGCGCCGACGGCGCAGGCGACGCTCGCGGACTACACGGCGCAGCTCGACGCGGCGAACAAGGGCAGCGCGGCCTTCCAGGCGAACCTGCTCAAGCTCGCCTCGATGGGCGACACCGCCCTGGCCTCGCAGCTGGCGGCGCAGGGCGATGACGCGGCGGCGGCCATCGCGGCAGCCGCGGTGAAGTCGCCGGGCGCCGCCGCCGCGGCGAACACGGGCGCGGCCACCAGCGCAAGCCTGCTCACGCCGGACGACCTCGCGAACGCGATCACCGTGCTGGGCGTGCTCCGGTCGCACCCGGGTGCGGGCATCGCGGACGTGATCGCCGCCGGGATCGACTGGGCGACGCTGCGGACGCTCGCACCGAAGATCGCAAGCCAGGTCAAGGCGATCAGCGGCAGCGACACCTTCGTGCAGCAGATGCGCGGCCAGCAGGTCGCGATGGCGCGCGGCGGCATCCTCACCCAGCCGACGACCGTCCTCGCGGCGGAAGCCGGAAAGCCGGAGTCGTGGATCCCCTGGGACAGCACCGCCCGCTCCCGGGCGCTGCTCGCCCGCACCGCGACGGCGTTCGGGTACCACCTGACGCCGATGCGCGGAACCGCGGCCGGCGCGCCGCCGGTGCAGCACTCGGAGACGCACCACACGTGGCACCTGCACGGCGCGCACCAGTCGCTCGCCGAGCAGAAGGCCGACCTGGTGCGGCACATGACGTTCGTCGGCTGACGGGAAGGGGGCGGCAATGGCCGCAGGTCTCCAGCCGGGTTTCCAGTTCTCCCAGCTCACGATGCAGCTGGGGGGACTGGTCCTCGGCCAGGTGGACGACGCGGGGGTGCACTGGCACTGCGCGACGCTGGACGGCTGGGAGTCCCCCGACGTGCGGCAGACCCTCACAGAGCGCACGGCCGACCACGGCGCCTACGCCGGCCCGGTTTACCTCCAGGAGCGGGTCATCACCCTGGCGGGCAAGGCGGTCTGCCCGGACTACGTCTCGACGTTCTCGGCGATCGAGCAGGTGAAGGCGGCGGCGGCCCTGGCCGACACGCTGCTGACGGTGTACGAGCCGGTCGCCCGGCAGGCCACCGTCCGCCGCTCCGGGAAGGTCCTGGCGCAGAGGCTGACGGACCGGGTGGTGGACTGGAGTATCCAGGTCACCGCGGCGGACCCCCGGCTGTATGCGGTGACCGCGACGACGGTGGCCCTGCACCTGCCGTCCGTCAGCGGGGGCGTCACCTGGCCGATCACGTTCCCGCTGACCATCCCCGCGGACGTGGTGGTGGGCGACGCCGCAGCAGTCAACACCGGCACCTTTACGGCGCGACCCGTGATCACCGTCGCCGGTCCGGTGAGCCAGCCGCAGGTGACCGTGACCGGCCCGAGGGGCACCTCCGCCGTCCTCACCTACAGCGGGGACATCGCCGCCGGGGACACGCTCGTCCTGGACGTGGACGCGCGCACCGTCCTCTACAACGGCACCGCCAACCGGCGCGCCCTGCTGACCGGTTCGTGGCCGCACCTGCCGCCCGGGCAGTCCACGATCGCGTTCCGCGCTGCCGCGGACAGCCCCACCGCGACCTGCACCGTCACCTACCGATCCGCCTGGATGTGACCATGACCATCACCGCTTTCCCGATCAACGCCAGCGCGGGCAGTCCGGCATACTCCAGCCAGCAGTTCCGCGAGAGCCTGGCGGCGCTGCTCAGCCCGGGCGCGGCCGGTCTCCAGGTCCAGGCCGGTGTGCGCCCCGGGCCAGGGCTGGGCGTGTCCGTGTCCGGGACCACCGTCACGGTCACACCGGGCGTCGCTGTGATCCAGGGCGGATCCTCGGTCGCGCAGGGGCCGTACATGCTGGTGGTCGACGCGAACGTCACAGCGACGCTCGCCGCGGCGGACGCCACGAACCCGCGGGTGGACCTGGTCTACGCCCGGGTGCGGGACACGGACGCCGACGGGTCCGGCGCCCGGGACGGCGCGGTCCTGGTCCTCACCGGCGTCCCGGCGCCGTCGCCGGTCGCGCCGACGCCCACCGACCCTTCGTGCGTCGTGCTGGCCACGGTCAGCGTGCCCAAGTCCGGCGGCGGCGCCGCGGTCGTCTCGACGGCGACGCGGGCGTACACCGCGGCGGCCGGCGGCCTCACCGTCGGCACCGTCGCCCCGCCCAACCCGTACACCGGGCAGCTGTGGGACTCCGGCGACGGCACCCGCCGCTGGGACGGCACCCGGTGGCGGTACCTGTCCTACGCGCCGGTCACCAGCGCGCAGGCGGCCAACCCCCCGTGGACCACGAGCGGTGTCTTCGTGGACTTCCTGTCCGCGTCCTGGGCGCCGGTCACCGTCACCGTGCCGCCGTCCGGCATGGTCCGGGTGACCATCGGCGCCGACGTCATGAACGTGGTGTCCAGCACGGGGCTGACGCAGGCGGCCTGGCGGGCGTCCGGCGCGGCCACCATCGCCCCCGGGCCGAGCACGTCGATCCTGGTGCGCGGCACCCGGATATCCGCCAGCCGCTCCTACCTGATCACCGGCGCCACCGTGGGCGCCAGCCTGACCATCACGCCGCAGTGGTACATCACCTCCGGCGGCGCCGGCACCGTCAGCATCACCGGCGGCACCCTGGAGGTGACCCCCGTCCCGTGATCGGACCGGTGATCCTCGACTGGTACGGGTGCGACCTGCACAGCGGGCAGATCGTCGCTGAGCTGCCCGCGCTGAGCACGGACCAGGCCCTCAGCCGGAAGCTCGGCGCGTCCACCACCAGCTCCCTGACGCTGGCGCTGGACGGCGCCCCGGCCGGCTGGGAATCGGCGACGACGCCGGGCCGGACCATGCTGGTGCCGGTGGACCGGGCGACCGGGCAGCCAGTCACCGCGGGCATCGTGCTGACCCGGGCGGGCGGCACGGACCCGGCCCTCAGCCTCGGCATCGCCTCACCGGAGGCGTACATGGACCGCCGGTACGCCGCAGCCGGCACATGGGTGGGCGCCGACCAGGCCGTCATCCTCACCACGACCGCAGGCCCGCTGCTCACCCAGGCGCCTCCGTTCGTGTTCGACGCCCCCGGCACCGGCACCCCGGCCTCGTACTCCGTGGCCGACGGCGATGACCGCACGATCCTGTCCGTCTGGCAGGAGCTGATGGACCAGGACGCCGGCCCCGAGTGGACCGTGGACGTCCGCTGGAACGCCTCGCGCACCGGGTTCGAGCTGCCGGTCCGCGTTCGGGCCGCGAGCGGCATCGGCAATGTCACCACCACGCCGATGGCGGTGTTCGACCTGCCCGGCTGCATCAGCGCGTACACGCTGACCGAGTCCTACGAGGACGGCAAGGGCGCCACGACCGTGCGCGCCTACGGGGACGGCGAGGGCGACGCCCGCCTGCGCTCCGCCGACCACAGCGCCGACGCCCTGCTCGCCGCCGGGTACGCCCTGTGGGAGTACCGCTTCACCCCCGCCTCGGCCACGACCGACCCGGTCGCGCTCGACGCCTCCGCGGCCGGCACGCTCACCGCGATGGCCACCGGCAGCACCGTGTGGGACGTCACGGCCACCGCGTCCGCCGCGCCCCGCCTCGGCCAGGACTGGGCACTGGGGGACAGCATCGGCGTGCAGATCGCCCGATCCCCCCGGCACCCCGGCGGCGCGGCCACGGTCGCCCGCTGCTGGGCCTGGGAGCTGGACCCGGCCGCCGACACCGTGCGGCCGGTCCTCGTACAAGAGGAGACATGAATGCCACGGCGTATCGACCAGCTGCCCCCCGACGCCACGACCCTCGCACGCAGGCTCGCCGCCCTGGAGCGCGAAGTACGGGAACTGCGGGCGTCCAAGCGCGCGTCCTGGGCGACGATCGGCGGCGGGGACACCACCATCACCGGCGCCCGCATCCAGACCGCCGAGACCGGCCACCGCGTCGTCCTGGACGCCGACGGCGCCCTGAAAACCTACGACGACGACGAGCACCAGACCAACTACGTCGGCGGCGCGGACAACCGGATCTGGAACCAGGCCGGATGGGACCCCGACGGCACACCGAACGGCGAGTGGGTCGCACTCTCGACCGGGAACATCCAGCTCGGCGACGGCGACGCGATGTCGATCGACGACCAGGACCAGACCCTGACCGGCATCCTGGGCATCGCCGGCCCGCAGAGCATCGCCCTGACCTCGCCCGCCATCCACGGCACATACGCGAACCAGGCCACGGCCATCCTGTCGGCCGGCCAGACGGGCGGCCAGAGCGGCACCGTCAGCGCGCCCGCGGTCCAGGTCATCGGCGGGGCAGACGTGGCCGTCAGCGGCGCCCTGGTCAAGCTGACGTCAGCGTTCGATATCCCGAGCTGGCGGTACGTGCCCGAGACCTGGCACGCACCGACGTACAACACGAACTGGGCGGGCGGATCGGCCGCAGCCACCCGCTACGCCGCCATGCAGTACCGCCAGGACGCCGAGGACAACCTGCACGTCTGCGGGACCGTGCACTGCACGGCCAGCGGCGGCCTCGCCGCCGGCAGCTACACCTTCTTCACTCTCCCGACGGCGTACACCCCGAAGAAGCTCTTCTCCGGCGCCGGGATCCACGTCGGCTCCGGTGACGCCTGGAAGACCGCCTGCCGCGTCAACGTGGACAGCAACGGCGCAGTCGGTATCGCCACCACCTCTGCGGTGGCCCTCAACGACGGGTTCTATTTCAACTTCGTCGTGCCACTCGGCAACATCGCCTGACCCATCCCCGCCCCGCGCCAACCGGCCGGGGCTTTCGCATGCCTGGAGGGCTGCACATGGCTGAATTCGAGGGCGTGGACTACTCGTCCGGCCGGCCGGGCGGCGCCGCGCTCGCCGCGGCTGGCGTGCGCTTCGCGGCGCGGTACCTGTCGCACAGCCCCAGTAAGAACCTGACCGCGACGGAGGCTGGGGACCTGGCGGCGCACGGCGTGTCCTGCGTCGTGGTGTGGGAGACGACCGCCCAGCGCGCGGGCGCGGGCCGGGCCGCGGGCATCGCCGACGCGGAGGAGGCAGGCGAGCAGGCCAAGGCGTGCGGCATGCCGTCCGGCCGGCCGGTCTACTTCGCCGTCGACTACGACGCCGCCCCGGACGACGTCGCCGCCTACTTCCAGGGCGCCGCGAGTGTGCTCGGCGTCGCCCACGTGGGCGCATACGGCGGCTACCGCGTCATCAAGTACCTGCTCGACCACGGGCTTGTCTCCTGGGCGTGGCAGACCGTCGCCTGGTCGGGCGGCAAGTGGGACTCGCGTGCCCGCATCCGGCAGTTCGCCAGCACGGTCCGGATCGCGGGCGTGACCTGCGACAGGAACACCGCCCTCGCGGCGGATTACGGGCAGTGGATGCCCGGCCTCACCCCAACCCTGGAGGAAGACATGCCGCTGACCGACGCCGACGCGAAGAAGGTCGCCGCCGAGGTGGTGAAGGAGATGACGGGTCCGGACGCCCGGGACGCGATGGCGATGGCCGTCGTGTACTGGCTGGCCCGTGCCTTCGACCCGTCGATCCCACTGCCGACTGGCAAGGACGTCCCCGGGGTGGTGTCGCAGACCGCCACGCTCCGGGCCGCGCTCGCGAAGCACGCCGCCGGCACCGGCGTCACGGACGCCCAGCTCGACACCCTCGCCACCCGCATGGTCGGCGCGCTCGTCGCGCAGTCCAAGTAGCCATCCGTCAACACCCCTACCAGTAGAAACGGATCACCACCATGAGCAGCATCGGCATCAACACGGGCGCCATCGTCAAGGACGCCAAGACGTACGCGATCGACCTGACCGAGCGCGTGGCCGCGACCTTCGTCGTGGCGACCGGCGGCGTGCTGGTCACCGCGACCGCGGGCAACGTCGGCCACCTGTCCTTCTGGGAGAGCGCCGCGGCGGGCGGCGTGGCCGCGGCCGGCAGCCTCGTCAAGGGAATCCTGGCGCGGGCCTTCGGCAGCAAGGACTCCGCCTCCCTCGCCAAGGGGGTGTGAGGTGCGGGCCGCGGTGCGCCTGGTCGGGGGCCTGCGGCCCGCGGTCCTGGCCGTGCTCGGCCTGGGCTGGGCCTGGTACGGCTACAGCATCACCGCCGACCCCGGGTACGCGCGTGCCCGTGGCCTGGCGGGCATCACCCGGTACGTGCCGCTGACGACGCTCGGGTGGGTGTGGGTGGCGGCCGGCGCCGTGGCGGTCGCGGCTGCGCTCGTGCGCCACTGGCGGATCAGATGGCAGGCGGCCGGGTTCGCGGCACTGGCCGGGCCACCGCTGCTGTGGGGGATCACCTACGCCCGCGCTGCGATCGACGGCACCGGGTCGGAGTCCGCACCCGGGTCGGCCGGGGCGTGGTTGGCCTTCGCCGTCGCGATCGTCCTGGTGGCCGGTCTCGCCGAGCCCGTGTGGGTGGTCGAGACGCTGTACGAGAGGGGGGAGCCGCGTGATTGATCTCGGGGCGCTGGGGACGGCGGCGGCGACGGTGCTGGGGGGCGCCGCGGCCTGGCGGCAGTCGAGGCGGTCGTCCTTCACCACGATCACCCGCCGCCTGGACCGGGAGCTGGCGCATGAGCGGGAGCAGCGGCGCCTGCTGACGCAGGCCTACGTCGACCTGCGACGGTGGGCCGCCAGGATCGACCCGGGTCCGGCCGGGCCGCCACCGACCCCACCGGACGACCTCGAACTCCTGCCCTGGCAGTGACACAGCCCCCGTCCTCGGCTCCGGCCGCGGACGGGGGCTTTCGTCATGCCCGGGCTACATTCGGAGCTGGCCGCACGCTCAGCGTAGGGCGTCGATGGCCCGAACGATCAGCGAGCGCGCGTCCGCCCCGTACACGGCGTGCTGGTGCAGCTCGGTGAATGCCCTGAGGTAGACGGCGACCTCGTCCGGTGCGGTGATCTTGACCGACGCGGACAGCGGCTCGTGGTCCACCCGCTGGTCGTCGAACACCGTGAACGACTCGACCGGCCACATGGACCGCTCCGTCGCGGCAGGGATGATGCCGAGCGATACCGCAGGCAGGTCCATGGCGGACAGCAGTGACCCGAGTTGGCCGGCCATCACCCCGGCATCGCCGAGCCTGTAGCGCAGCACGGTCTCCTCGATGACTATCGCGAACCGGTGATCGCCCTCGCGGATGATCCGGGAGCGGTCCATGCGGGCGGTCACTGCATCGGCGACGTCATCGGGCAGGCCACGGAACGTAGCGATGGCCCGCAGCAGTGCGCCGGCGTAGCCGGGGGTTTGCAGGAACCCGGGGACGACGTTGGAGCAGTACACCTTGAAGTGCCGGGTCCGCTCGAACAGCGGCAGGTTGGCCTTCTGTAGCTGCTTGAGGCCGGTGCGCTGGAGGCGCCGCCATTGCACGTACATGGAGTCGGCCTGCCGGTTGGCAGCGATCAGCGGGGGCGCCTGGTCGGCAGCGCCGCAGGCATTGCACCACAACCGGATGTCTTCGTCCGACGGTGCGGTGCGGGCGTTCTCGATCCGGCCGGACTTCGCTTCGCTCCAGCCGCACCGTGCCGCGACCTCTCGCTTCGTGATCTCCGCGTCCAGCCGGATCTCGCGGAGACGTGCGGCCAGCTGCTCGCGGGCGGCTTGCACGCTGGACGACGGAGAGGTCGGCGGCATGGTTTTCTGCGGCCCGCTGCTCTACTTGATCGTGTACTGGTCGTGCGGGATTGCCCGCTCCCACACCCGCTCGAACGCGGCTGCGTTCAATTCGACCAGGGCAGCGTCGCCGCTGTAGTCCTCGCCGAGGAAGTCGCCGTTCCCAGCGAAGTCGTGAAGGCGGATGACCTGGCCATCGAAGATCCAGAAGTCGCGTCCGGGCATCAGCAGGTCGGCGGTGTTCTGGCGCGGGAGCCACCGCACCTGCTCGCCGGCGGCCACGTTGGAGTGGGTGACGTAGTGCTCCCACCGGATGTAGTCCGTGACCGGCTCGGACACGACCCGAGCTCGGCGCACGGCCACCCCGCGGGCGACGGCGTCGGCAATCTGCTGGTGGAACGGCCGCCACCACGAGGCGCGGTCGGCCCAGTCGGTTCGCTCGCCCTTCTGCCACGCCTCGAAACGCGGGTTGGTGTAGTACGCGTCCCTCATCTCCAGGTGCACAGCCGACCGCCTGGCGCCGGCCAGCAGCTCGTCAAACGTCCAGCCGCTCCGCGGCATCACATGCCTCCCTCAGAATGTGCGCCATCCTCACGGGGACGCGGACGACCGCTTCGTGATCGGGAAGCGGACCGGTCGCCCGGACCGCCTCGTTCAGAACATCGTCGGCCTTCCAACCCTGGAAGACGAACTCCTGCTTCTCATCGTCGACCCATACCCGCGGGCAGTTCTTCTCGTCGGTGTTCGGGTCGATGCCGATGAACCGTAGTGCCACGATCCCCTCCAGAGTTCGGTCGCTTTCACGGACTTGCACCAAGCTCACGCGCCCAGGTGAAGCCGTCAAGAGCGCGAAGTGGACAGTGGCTGGTCACGGTCAATGTGGTGCTAGTTGGTGCAAGTTTGTGGCGGATGCAAGCCGTCCGTTTCTAGCGTCGGTGGAGCGCCCGCCCCTGCGTGCCGACGAACTCGCGGGGCGGGCAGCAGAACGCCCCCGCGGCTTGCAGGCCCGGGAGCGCGGCCGGCGCCGGAAGGGGCGACGACATGCAAGAGACTACCGGCACACAGCTGGCGGGCCACGGCCAGGACGTGATCGCGGTGGACGACCTCGTCGTCGACACCGACGGCACCGTCGTCGCCCGTGTGATGGCCGTGGGATCGACGAAGTATTCGCTCCGGCCGCCACGCGGGGGGCTGGAGTGGGATGCACCGCTGAGTCGGGTGCGCCCGGCAACCGCCCGCGAGGTGCTCGCAGAAGCGCTGCGCCTCCGCGGCCTGCTCCCCGCCACCCGGCCCGAGGACGCCCGATGACGCCGCGGGCGGTGCTGCGCTACGTCGACTGGCTGATCGCCCGCGACCGGTCCGAGGGCGCCCCGCAGGAGCCGCTGTACGAGTTCGAGTGCACGACGTGCGCCACGCTCGACACCCCGGACGGCGGCGGCTCACGGTCCCCGGCGTCCGAGTCCGTCGCGGACGGCCAGGAATGGGCCATAAAGCACTCGGCGAAGCACCCGGACCACACCCACTTCCGCGAGAGCATCACCCGGTTCTGGCGCACGCAGATACAGGAGTGACCCCTGATCGCCTGCGCGGTGCTGGGACCCCCGTACCGGTGCCGCGCAGGTACTCCCGGTGGGTGCGGCGGAGTTGGACCCTGCGGGGCCGCCGCGCTCATCCGCCCCGCTGGCGCCGTGGTCGCAGCGCTGGCGGGGCACCACCCTCACCCCGGTGGCCGGAGCTCGACGTCGACCAGTTGGTCGACGGTCGTATTGAGGGCGGCTGCGATGCGGGCGAGCCAGGAGAGTCTGGCGTCCGTTTCTCCGCGCTCGATCTCCTGGTATGTAGACCTGCCGAGCCCGGTCCTCTCGCAGACCCACCACTGGATCCGACTTTCCTGGATCCGGCGGTCACGGATTCGGTCGCCGACGGCCCGGCGGTATTCGAGCACCCAGTCGGGCTGTGGATCACGGGACACTCGACAGACGCTGAGTGCCTGGCGATGATAAGTCAGCCCGCAGCGGCGGGCTTTTTGTGATCATGGTCGGCATACCGCCGCTCGACCCGATCCTCATGCCGGCCGCCGGCGGGGACGGCAAGGTAGCCGTCGGCGGCCAGGGAACGGCCCGGCCTTACTGGTCGGGCCGTTCTCCATTTTCCGGGCCGTTCAGCCCGCGCAGGTGGGTGAGGCAGTGCTGATAGCCCGCCATGTGCGCGTCGGCTATCTGATCCTCAGTCAGCCGTGCGTTTCTCCGGGTCGCGGCAGCGATCCAGAGAGGGATGGTGGCCACGGCCAGGACCATGCCGAGACGGCTGATCCTGGGACTGTCGACGGCCGGACTGAGGCCGACGATGCCGAGGGCGAATCCCACGGCGAATATGGTCGCGGCGAGGCCGGTGATGGCCCGAGTACCCAAGGTTCCTCCCGAGATAGGTCGGCGGCGCCATTGCCGCCTTGAAGGTGGGGGGAAGAGTCACAACACGCTCCGTCGCCGCGGAAGAGCCACATTGAGGGCACTGCGGGGGGACGACGGACGCGCGTACAGGAGTCGGCCAGGACGTCGCCTCGCAAGTGCGGCGACAGCCCACTCAGCGCTCCGGTAACCGCCGGCCGTGCGACATGCACATCCCCCCTGCGCTCGAACACCCAGTCGAATTGGGGTCGAGAAACCGATCCCACACCCTTGAGGGTGCATCTGTCCACCCAAAACGACGGATCTTCACCCACTTGGGTGAAGCGGGATGGAGCCATAGACAGCCATATGGAGCACCAGCGGCGCGGCGTGAAGCGGCATGGAGGCTGCGCGGCGTGCGAGCGCGGTGCGAGCGTGCGATCTTGACGGGCACTCAAACGCCTTGGAGCCCCGGCCAGATGTCTCTGACCAGGGCTCCTGCGGTAGGCCGTGTGGGACTCGAACCCACAACCAATGGATTAAAAGTCCACTGCTCTGCCAATTGAGCTAACGGCCCGCACCGACACAGCATAACCGGGTCGCCGGAGAGGGTCAGCCGGGTTGGGGGGTGGCGGGTGGGGCGGGGGAGGTGGAACGGGCCCGGCGCGTGCGCGGGGGCGCAGGTGCCGGGCCCGTTCTCAGGGGGTGCGGGGAGCGTCAGCCGTTGCGCTTCCAGCGCGGCTTGCGGTCGTTGTAGGAGGACGAGGACGAGGACGGGGACGACTGGCCGTACGACGGGCGGCTGTCGCGGTCGTCGCGCGGGGCGCCGTAGGACGGGCGCGAGTCACGGCGGTCGTCACGGTTGCCGTACGCCGGACGCGAGTCGCTGCGGTTGCCGTAGGACGGCCGCGAGTCACGGCGGTCGTACGAGGACGGGCGCCGGTCGTCACGGTTGCCGTACGAGGCAGGACGGGACTCGCTCCGGTTGCCGTACGAGGACGGGCGGGACTCGCTGCTGCGGTTGCCGTACGACGGACGCGAATCGCGGCGGTCGTCACGGTTGCCGTACGCCGGACGCGACTCGTCGCGGTTGCTGTACGACGGGCGCGAGTCGTCGCGGTTCCCGTAGGACGGGCGCGAGTCACGGCGGTCGTCACGGTTGCCGTAGGACGGACGGCTGTCGCGGCGGTCGTCGCGGTTGCCGTACGAGGACGGGCGGGACTCGCTGCTGCGGTTGCCGTACGACGGACGCGAATCACGGCGGTCGAAGTTGCCGCGGTCGTCGCGGCGCTGGTACGAGGACGACGACTGCTGGCGCTCCTCGCGCGGTGCCGGGACGGACGCGGCAGCAGCGGCCGCAGCCGCCTCGGCGGCGAGTTCGGCCATCTCCGCGGCCTTCGCCGCGATCGCCTCGTCCGGGTCCTCGCCGCGCTCGCGGGCCGAGCGGGCGGTGAGGCGGTCGGCCTCCTCGCGCAGTTCGGTGGCACGGCGCTGGACGCGCTCCAGCTGGCGGGTGAGGTCGGCGACCTCGCGTTCGGCCTGGGCGGCGGCGTTCTGGACGGCGTCGGCCTGGACGTCGGTGAGGGAGCGGGCGCCGGTGATCTTGGCGACGTCCTCGTCGAAGACGCCGGCACCGCCGATGATGTGGCGCGAGGCGTCCACGCCCGCGTCCTCCATCAGCCGGAAGATCTGCTTGCGCTGGTGCGGCAGGGCCAGCGAGACGACCGTGCCGGACTTGCCCGCCCTGGCCGTACGGCCGCTGCGGTGCAGGTAGTCCTTGTGGTCGCCGGCCGGGTCGACGTTGAGGACCAGGTCGATGCCGTCGACGTGGATGCCGCGGGCGGCGACGTCGGTGGCGACCAGGACGTTGACCTGGCCGGCCTTGAAGTCCTCGAGGGTGCGGGTACGGGCGCCCTGGGTCATGCCGCCGTGCAGCGCGTCGGCGCGGACGCCGGACTCGATCAGCTGCTCGGCGACGCGGTCGGCGCCCATCTGGGTGCGGACGAAGATGATGGTGCGGCCCTTGCGGGCGGCGATCGCGGCGGTGACCGGCGCCTTGTCCTTGGGCTTCACCACGAGCACGTGGTGGGTCATGGTGGTGACCGCGCCCTGGGCGGCGTCGACCTCGTGCGTGACCGGGCTGACCAGGTAGCGCTTCACGAGGCTGTCGATCTCGTTCTCCAGCGTGGCGGAGAACAGCAGCCGCTGGCCGCCGGCCGGGATGAGGTCGAGGATCTCGGTGACCTCGGGCAGGAAGCCCATGTCCGACATCTGGTCGGCCTCGTCCAGGACCGCGATCTGCACCTGGTCGAGGATGGCCGCGCCCCGGTTGATCAGGTCGCGCAGCCGCCCGGGAGTGGCGACGAGGATGTCGACACCGCGCTCCAGGGCGTAGATCTGGTTCTGCATGGACGTGCCGCCGCAGACGACCTTCATCTTCAGGCCGAGGACGTCGCCGTACGGCTGCAGCGCGTCGGCGACCTGCATGGCCAGCTCGCGGGTCGGGGTGAGGATGACTCCGCGCGGGCGGCGCTTGTCGGTGTGGCCGCCGGACAGCTGGGTCAGCAGCGGCAGGCCGAAGGAGAGCGTCTTGCCGGAGCCGGTACGGCCGCGGCCCAGGATGTCCCGGCCGGCCAGCGCGTCCGGGATGGTGGCGGCCTGGATCGGGAAGGGGGTGACCACGCCGTTCTGGTTCAGCTTGCGGACGATGGCCTCGGCGAGGCCCAGGTCGGCGAAGGTGACCGTGTCCTCGGCGGACTCGGCGGAGGCGGCGGACTCGGACGAGTCGGCGAACCCGGCGGACTCGGCGCTCCGGGCGGACTCCGCCACCGCTTCCGCGGTCTCGACGATCTCCGCGGTGGTGATTTCTACGGCGGCGTCGGCGGCGTTCTCGGGCATGGCGGAACGGTCGGCACTGTCAATGGACATGCGGAAGCTAAACCTCTCGGAGACTTACGGCACGCGCCAGCTCCACAGGTTGCTTACAACCGCCTCGATGCGGTCAGCCACAGGAGAAAAGGAACGCGCCACGCGGCGCGCAGATGGATCAGGCGCCAGGCAATGGAATCAGGGGATCAAACGATCTACCAGCATACGCATCAGCCGCCGCTTTAGCGAATCGCTTACGAGGGGGCATGCTGACCAGCCAGTACGCCCCCGAGTGTACGCCCTACGGCGCGGCGGTCTCCCCGCCGCCGCCCGAACCGGTGGCGGACGGGGACGGGTTGTCCGGCGGTGCGCTCGTGGGGGCCGCGGTCGGCGGGGCGGTGCTCGACGGCGCCGCGGTCGGCGGGGTGCCGGCGGTGGGCTGCGGTACGGAGGCGCCGCCCGCGGGGTGCGGCTGGGCGTGCCCGTCGGGGCCGCCTGACCTGCCGGGACCCGGTGAACCCGAGGCCCCGGGCGAGGCCGTGCCGCCGGGTACCGCGGGGGACGGCGACATCCCGTCCTTCCCCCCGCCCGACCGGTCGGAGCCGGGTACCGCGTGCCCGCCGCCGCCCCGTACGGCGACGCTCGCGGTGGCGCCCGCGGGGCCGGGCGCGGTGTGACCGGGTTCACTGCCCGCACTGACGCACGACGCGACCCCGGCCGCCACCAGCGCGACAAGCACGGCGGAACGCACCCCCGCCCCCCGCCGCCGGGCAGGCCGACAGCCACCCGGGGCGGGGCCCTCGGCCTGGCCGGCGGCGGGTACGGATGATGCGGCTACGGATACGGGTGCGTGCGCGTGCGCTGAGGGCATCGGGGGCGGACCTCGGGGGCTCGTGGCGGGAGCGCGCGCACGCTACGGGCGTACGACGCCGGGCGGTGTCTCCCGTGTCCAACGCCCCGAGTCCCGCCAGGACACGTGCCCGCGCTCGTACGGACCACCGCCGCGCCCGTTCCTCGGCCGCACGTACGAACACGTCCCGGGCGGCCGGCGTACGAACACGTCCCGCACGGCCGGCACGCGACGTACAGCCGTACAGCCGTACAGGGCCCGTACGGCTGAGCCCCCGCCCTTGCGCCCCGCGCGGCGGCGCGGGCCTCAGCCGTAACCGAGCGCGTGCAGCCGCTCGTCGTCGATGCCGAAGTGGTGGGCGATCTCGTGGACGACGGTGACCTCCGTCTCGGCCACGACGTCCTCCCGGGACTCGCACATCCGCAGGGTCGGGCCGCGGTAGACGGTGATCCGGTCCGGCAGCACCCCGGCGTACCACTCACCGCGCTCGGTGAGCGGCGTGCCCTCGTACAGCCCGAGCAGGTCCGGCTCGCCCGCGGGCGGCTCGTCCTCGACGAAGAGGGCCACATTGTCCATCAGGCGGGTCAGCTCGGGCGGGATCCGGTCGAGGGCTTCCCCGACCAGCTCCTCGAACTCCTCACGGCTCATCTCCAGCACGCCCCCCATTGTCCCGGCCCGCGCCCCCGCGGGTCCCGCCGCGCGCCGAACCTTCCGCGACGGCTTCGAGCCGGGTTCCGAGCAGGTTCAGGACCGCCCGGGTTCCGTACGCGGCCGGCGCCACGACCGAAAGCGTTTTGGTGATCCTCCGGCGTATCGCCTATGCTTCTCGCGTCCCCGATGAGCGCCGCCAAGGCGCTGACGGCTGGCCGATTAGCCCTCATCGTCTAGTGGCCCAGGACGCCGCCCTTTCAAGGCGGTAGCACGGGTTCGAATCCCGTTGGGGGTACCACCTGTCTGACCGAAGGCCGGGCGCTGAGGCGTTCCGGCCTTTTCGCGCGCCCGGCCGCGCCCGGCCGCGCCCGCCGCCGCCCACCGGAAGGCCGCCAGAAGGCCGTCATCGGGCCGCCACCCGCCCGGCGAGGAAGCCGGCCATCCGGTCCAGCGCGGCGTCCGCCTCGTCGAGGCGCCCGTAATGGTGCTGGAAGACATGCGGGACCTCGGGCCAGACCTCCAGGGTGACCTCGACGTCGTCGGCGCCCGCGCGGCCCGCCAGCCGGACGGCGTCGTCGAGCAGCACCTCGTTCGAACCCACCTGGATGAGCAGCGGCGGCAGGCCTGTGAGGTCGGCGAAGACCGGGCTGGCCAGCGGCTGGCGGCGGTCGCGGTCGCCGAGGTAGAGGTCGGCGTACTCCCGGAGCGCGTCGGCGGTGAAGATGGGGTCCGCCTTCTCCTTGGTACGGATGCTCGCGCCGCTGAGGGTGAGGTCCACCCAGGGCGACAGGACGGCGAGGGCGGCCGGTTGCGGCAGTCCGGCGTCCCGGGCCGCGAGCAGCACGGCGATGGCCGCGCCCGCACCCGCCGAGTCGCCGGCCAGGACCAGCTCCCGCGGGTCCGTACCGTCCGCCAACAGGGCTCGGTACGCGGCGAGTCCGTCCTCCACCGGGGCGGGGAACGGGTGCTCGGGCGCGAGCCGGTAGTCCACCGAGGTCGTCCGCAGCCGGGCGCGCCGGGCCAGCTCGCCGACGAGCCCCGCGTGCGTGTCGGGCGAGCCGACGACGTATCCGCCGCCGTGCAGATAGAGCAGCCGGCCGCTGCGGGCGGCTCCGGCGGGCTCCAGTTCGAGGGCCGGGCGCCCGCCCACCTCGGTCCGGCGGGTGGTGACGTCGTCGGGGGCCGGGCGGCTGATGGCCTGGGCGAAGCCGAGGCGCTGCGCCTCGGGGCCGGGGTTCGGGTCGCGCGGGTCACGCGGGCCGCCGCGGAGCAGGGCGTCCAGCTCGTCGCGCTGCTGTCGGGTCATGCGGGCCTCCAGGGGCATAGTGGGAGGATGCATTCCTGGGAATCCATCCGCATGAGGCCAACTGGATTCACAGGAAGATGATTCCTGGGAATCCAAAGGAGTTCATGTGAGCCACGTCACTCGCGTCTTCACGGACCTGGTCCGGGTCGAGACCCGGCTCTACAACAGCCTGAGCGCCCGGCTCAGCTCGGAACTGGGGCTGAGCCTGGGGCAGTTCGAACTGATGGAGATCATCGAGCGCGTGCCGGGATGCCGGGTGCTGGACATCGCCCGCGAGGTGGGGATCACCGTGGGAGCCACGAGCAAGGCGGTCGACCGGCTTGAGGCGGCCGGCTGGTGCGTACGCAGCGCGCACCCGCACGACCGCCGCTCCTCACTGCTCGCCCTCACCCCGGAGGGCGCCCACCTGCTGGCGCGGTCCCGCCCCGAGGTCGAACGGGGACTCGCCGCCCTGACCGCCGCCGTCCCGGCTGCCGAACTCGACCGGATGGGGGCGGTGTTGGCGACCCTGCGCACGGCGCTGGAGCGGGGGCCGGAAGGGGGTGAGTGAGCGGCGGGGTGCCCCGGGGGCGCCCTGTGATCGACTGGGGGTGTGGAAGCGATATGGACGAGTGTCGTGGCCGTCGCCGGGACGCTGCTGGGGTCGGTGATCACCTACGCCTTCCAGCAGCGGGCGAACCTGCGCAGTGAGGTGTTCGCCCATTCCGAGGCGCTGCGACAGGAACGCATGGCCGCGTACAGCGCGTTCGCGGCGGCCGTGGAGGACTACCGGCACGGGCAGGCGACCCGCTGGTACCGCCGGCTCGACGGCCCGGGCGGTGCGGAGTTCGGCGCGGCGCGGGACGAGGCACACCGGCTGCGGACCGTCGCCCGGCAGGCGCTCTACCGGGTCAAGCTGCTCACGGACGACCCGGAGGTGACCGCCGCAGCCGAACAGGCGTACCGGGACACGTGGGACGTGTCGAACGCGCGGGACCAGCCGGGCCACGACCAGCGGGACGACCGGGCGAGGCAGGCCGTCGAGGCGTTCGTCTCCCGCGCGGCACCGCTGGTCCGCTGAGCCCAAGGGCGGTGATTCGGGGCGGACTTCCGCGGCCCGGTTGCTCCCCGCCGGGGGGCCGATGCGGTCGCAGCACGCGGCGGCGCCCCGGCGGGCCGCGACGGACGTAAGGCCAACCGCCGCTGTCTCGTTACGACTTGTTCACGTCACGTCCAGCGCCTGCCATGATGCTGACGCACGTCTCATTACCAGCCGGTAGAGCCACCGAGCCGGTAGGACGACCGACCGCGTCAGGAGATCTCTGCATGCCCTCTTACAGCAGGCGGCAGTTCGTCGCCGGAGCAGCCGCCGTCGCCGCGGGACTGACCCTCGCCGACAGCCCGTACGCCTCCGCCGCCGCGCACGACCGCGCCCTGGCCGCCACCGCCGCCCGTGCCGTACGGGTCGAGGGCACCACCCTCGAACAGGTCGCGACCCCGACAGGCCCCGGCCCGTACGTCAGGCTCCAGGCAGGACCGGGCTGGCCGCTGGTGGTGCGCTCCGAGCTGGCCGCGGGTGCGGCGGGGCGGGACGACCGGCGTACCGGGCTCGGCTCCTTCGTGCAGTTCACCGACCTCCACCTGGCCGACACCGAGTCGCCGGTCCGCTTCGAATACCTGGCCCCCTACATCGGCTCGGCGCACCGCCCGCACGAAGCGCTGACCGTACGCGGCGCCGCCTCGCTCGTGGAGCGGGTCAACTCCCTGTCCGGCGGCCCCTACACGGGCAACCCCTTCTCGCTGGTGATGGCGACCGGCGACAACACCGACAACCACGAGCTGGTCGAACTCGACTGGTACCTCTCGGTGATGAGCGGCGGCGCCATCACCCCGTCGACCGGCGACCTGACCCGCTACGAGGGCGTGCAGAACTCCGGCTCCGCCGCGTACTGGAATCCCGAGTCGTCCTTCCAGGACAGCTACAAGACCGCGGGCTTCCCGCAGGTCCCCGGCTTCCTGTCCGCGGCGGGCCGCCCCTTCACCGCACCGGGCCTGCGCACCCCGTGGTACACCACGGTCGGCAACCACGACGACAGCATCGAGGGCACGCTGCCCGACGTCGGGCTGCTCAAGTCCCTCTACACCGGCGGCAACAAGATCGAGGGCGTCGACTCGGCGACCGCCGCGAAGCTCGCCGACGCCATCCAGCACGACCCGGCCTCGGCGGTCCTGCTGCTGGGCCAGCTCCTCACCGGCGGCGGCCCGGTGCGCCACATCACCCCCGACGCCCGCCGCGCCCCCTTCACCCCGCAGCAGTTCGCCGCCGCGCACCTCAACTCCGGCTACACCGGCGCGGGTCCGTACGGCCACGGCTTCACGCAGGCCGCGGCCTCCAGCGGCAAGCTCTACTACACCTTCCCGGTCGCCGAGGGCGTCCTCGGCATCAGCCTGGACACCACCAACCGGGCCGGCTGGGCGGACGGTTCCATCGGCACGGCCCAGCTCAACTGGCTGGAGTCGGTGCTCCAGTCGTACAGCACCCACTGGTACGACTCCTCGGGCAACGTCGTGCGCCGCGGCTCGCAGGACCAGTACGTGCTGATCTTCAGCCACCACACCAGCACGACGATGGGCAACACCCTTCCCGACCCGTACCACCTGCTCGAAGGCCGGCACACGGGAGCCGAGTTGGTGACGCTGCTGCAGCGCTACCCCAATGTGCTGGCCTGGGTGAACGGCCACACCCACGCCAACCAGATCACCCCGCACGCGCACGCCGTCGCCGAGCGCTCCTTCTGGGAGATCAACACCGCCTCCCACGTGGACTATCCGCAGCACGCCCGGATCATCGAGGTCGCCGACAACGCGGACGGCACGCTGTCGCTGTTCACCACGCTGATCGAGTCCGCGGCGCCCTATCCCACGGACGCGGGCGACACCTCCGAGCGCGGCCTGGCCGCGCTCTATCGCGAGCTGTCCTTCAACGACCCGTACGCCACGCCTGCCGCGAAGCTGGGCGCTTCGGCGGACCACAACACGGAGCTGCTGCTCCGCCGCCCTGGCAGCTGACCCGAGCCTCCAGGGGGCGCCCCCTGCCGCAGAGGGGAGCCCCGTAGGGGCGCCCCCTGCCGCAGAGCCGAGCCCCGCAGGGGGCAGCCTCTGCCGCAGAGGGCCGGCCACCGCGGCAGGCGGTAAGGTCCGGGGTGGCTGGGGAGCTGACCTGGACAAGGTGCGTACGCGACATGCAGCCGACCTCCCCCTTCTGGTACGACCGCCCCGCTCTCCGCTGGGCGGACGGCATCCCCGTCGGCAACGGCCGGCTCGGCGCCATGCTCTGGGGTCCCCCGGAGGAACAGCGCTTCTCGCTCAACGAGGACACCTTCTGGTCGGGTCCGCCGACCGCCGAACCCCCGGCCGTACCCGCGGGCCTGCTCGCGGACGTACGCGCCGACCTGCGGGCCGGGCGTCATGTGGCCGCCGGGGAACGGCTGAAAGCCGCGCAGGGGCGCAGCGCTGAGGCCTTCCAGCCGATCGGTGACCTGGTCCTGCGGATCTCCGGTGGCGCCGAAGGCGGCAGTCTGCGCAGGGAGCTGGACCTGCGGGCGGGTGTGGCCCGCCAACTCGCGTGCGGCGTCGCCCAAGAGGTGTGCGCGGACACCGCGACCGGCCTGCTGCTGATCCGGCTGCGCACCGGCCACCCGGCCGGCCTGGACGCCGAGCTGTCCTGGCGCACACCCCAACTCCGCAGCCGGGTACGGGCGCTGGGCTCCGACGCCCTCGCCCTGCTGCTGACCGCCCCCTCCCACGTCGGCGACGACGCCCGGCGCCGCCCCGTGGTCGAGCACGGCGACCCCGCGATGGCCGCCGCCGCCCTGGCCCGGGTCCGCTGCGAAGGCGGCGACGTCACGGTGGACGGCGACCGGCTGCGGCTGCGCGGAGTGCGCGCGTGCACCGTGCTCGTCGACGTACGCACCGGCTTCGCGGGCCGGGACCGTACCCCGGGCGGCGACCCGGAGGAGTGCCTCGGCCGGGCCGCCCGCGCGATCGAGGCGGCCCAGGACCGCCCCTGGGCGGAACTGCTCGACACGCACACCGCCGCGCACCGCGCCCTGATGGACCGGGTACGGCTGCGGCTCCACGACGTGCCGGAGCCGGACCCCGCACCCCGCGACGTACAACCGCACGACCTGCCGGAGCCGGCCCCCGCACCCCTCGACGCACAACCGCGCAACACACCGGCCCCCCTCGACGTACGGCTGCGCGCCTCCGCCACCGGGGACGGTCCGCGTGACGAGCAACTGGCCTCGCTGCTCTTCGACTTCGGGCGTTACCTGCTGCTCGCCTGCTCCCGCCCGGGCACCCAGGCGGCCCATCTCCAGGGGCTGTGGAACGACTCGGTCACCCCGCCCTGGCACTGCGACTACACCGTCAACATCAACACCCAGATGAACTACTGGCCCGCCGAGAGCACCGCGCTGCCCGAGTGCCATCAGCCGCTGATCGACCTGGTCGCCGACCTCGCCGCCGCGGGCACCGGCGTGGCCCGCGCGCTCTACGGCACCGACGGCTGGACGTGCCACCACAACACCGACCTGTGGCGGGCGACATGGCCGGTCGGGGAGGGCAACGACGATCCGATGTGGTCGAGTTGGCCGCTCGCGGGCGCCTGGCTCTGCCTGCACCTGGCCGAGCACTGGCGCTACGGGCGCGACGCCCGCTTCCTGCGCGAGCGCGCCTGGCCGGTCGCCGCGGGAGCCGCCCGCTTCCTGCTCGGGCTGCTCACCGAGGACGCCGACGGCCACCTGGTCACCGCTCCCGCCACGTCCCCCGAGAACCGGTTCGCGACGGCGGACGGCCCCGCGTCCGTGGACCTCTCCACCGCCATGGACCTCACGCTGGCCCGGGAACTCTTCGGCTTCCTCACCGAGTCCGCCGCCGACGCGGGTCCCGCAGCCGACCCCGCCCTGCTCGCCGCCATCGCGGCGGCCCTGCCGCGGCTGCGCCCGCTCGCCGTGGGCAGCCGCGGCGAACTCCTCGAATGGCACACCGAGCGCACGGAGACCGAGCCGCACCACCGCCATGTGTCCCACCTGGTCGGCCTCTACCCCGGCAGCGCCCTCGCGGAGCCGCGGCTGCGGGCGGCGGCCCGGCGCAGCCTCGATCTGCGCGGCGACGAGGGAACGGGCTGGTCGACGGCGTGGAAGATCGGCCTGTGGGCCCGCCTCGGCGACGGCGCCGCGGCCCACCGGCTGCTCGGCGTGATGCTCCGCCCGGTCGGGTCGGACGAGGAGGGCGGCGGCGTCTACCCGTCCCTGCTGTGCGCCCACCCGCCCTTCCAGATCGACGGCAACTTCGGCGCGACGGCGGCCATCGCCGAGCTACTGCTCCAGTCCCACACCGACGTCCTCGACCTCCTGCCCGCCCTCCCCCCGGCGTGGCCGGCCGGCGAGGTGACCGGCCTGCGCGCCCGCGGCGCCGTCACCGTCGAACGCCTCGCCTGGTCGGGCGGCACCCTCGGCTCGGCGACGCTGCGCGCGGAGCGTGCCACCACCGTCACCGTCCGCTGGCCGGGCGGCACCCGTACGCTCGCGCTGCCGGCGGGCGCCCCGTACGTACTGCGCCCCTGACACGCACCGGGCCGGGCGGCGCGCCCGTACGTCAGCTCCCCGCCCCGGAAGCCCCAAAAGCCCCGGGCGCCCCCGGCTCCCCGGACACCCCCGGCGCCCCGAACACCGCGGCGATCGCCTCCCGGACCTGGCCGCGCAGCCACCGGTGGGCGCGGTCGTTGTCGTAGCGCTGGTGCCAGGTCAGGTACAGCGGGATGGCCGGCATCTCCAGGGGCAGTGGGAGCGTCAGGAGGCCCAGCTCGTGGCGGGCGGCACGCGTGGCCGCCTCGGGGACCGTCACCACCAGGGCGGCGCCCAGCGCGAGGTTCAGGGCGGCGGCCACGCTCGGGACCGCGGCGAGCACGCTCCTTTCAAGGCCGAGGCCGCCGAGTACGTCGTCGACCGGGTCGCGCAGCCGGCCGCGGCGGGAGACGGTGGCGTGCTCGGCCGCCGCGTAGCTCCCCGCGGTCAGCGGCCCGGCGGCGAGCGGGTGGCCCGGGCGTACCGCGACGACCAGGCGGTCCTCACCGACCAGGTGGTGGCGGACGTCCGGTACCGACGGCACGGCGGAGCTGGACTCCAGGTCCACCTCGCCCCGGCGCAGCTCGGGTGTGTCGGAGCCGGACTCGGCGACCAGGCGCAGCCGCGCGGCCGGCGCCTGCCGGTGGACGGCGGCGAAGAGCGCGGGGCCGCACGCGGTGGCGAGCACATCGTGCAGGCGCACCGTGAACACCCGTTCCAGCGTGGCCAGATCGACCTCGCGCTCCGGGGACAGCACGTCGTGCACCTGCTGCACGAGGTCGTGGACCCGTTCCTGAACGGACTGGGCGTAGGCCGTGCGGACCATCGTGCGCCCGGTGCGTACCAGGATCTCGTCGCCGGTGGCCTTGCGGATACGTCCCAGGGACCGGCTCATCGCGGGGGCGGTGACGTGCAGGCGGGCTGCCGCGCCGGCCACGCTGCCCTCTTCCAGCAGCGCGTCCAGCGCGGTGAGCAGATTCAGATCCAGTTGCATGAGGGTAATCCTACGAGTGCATAGCATGCACTTGCTGTTAATCCTCACCCTGCCTACGGTCGAAGCAAGACGGCGAAGCACGCGGAATCCACCGCTTCGTCCCGATCCTCCAGGGAGCCCCCATGTCCGCCACCACGCCCTCGGACCTCGACCGCACCCTCCTGCCGCAGGTGACCGCCGCGGTCCAGGCCGCCGGAGTGACGCTGCGCGAGCGCTACACGGAGTACGCCCGCGGCGCCGACCTCGACGCCATCACCGAAGAGATCCACGCCAACGACGAGGCCGTCCTCGACGTGCTGCGGGAGCCGCTGCTCGCCGCCCGGCCCGGATCGCGCTGGACCGAGGACGAGCTGGCCGGGGGCGCGCTGCCGGCCGGCGAGTGGTGGGTCGTCGACCCGGCTGAGGGCAACATCAACCACGTCCACGGCATGCAGGAATGGGCGGTGACCGCGACGCTGGTGAGCGACAACCGGCCGGTGCTGACCGTCGTCCACCTGCCGCTCACCGGCGAGACCTACACCGCGGTCGCGGGCCGCGGCGCCCTGCTCGATGGCGCGCCCCTGCACGTGTCGGCCAAGACCGACCTGGGCGCGGCCCTGACCGGTACCGGCCAGGCCAGGCCCGGCGAGGACGAGCGGACCTTCCGCCGGATCGGCGACTCGGTGACCGCGATGCTGATCAACGGGCTGGTCGTCCGGGTCTCGGTGCCGGCCACCCTCCAGCTGATCCACGTGGCCGCGGGCCGGACGGACGCCTTCTGGCAGTTCTCCGACGTCCGCTCGGGCCTGGTGGCCGGCGCCCTGCTGGTCGCGGAGGCCGGCGGCACCGTCACCGACACCAGGGGCGAGCCCTGGACCCCGGCCAGCAGCGACTTCCTGGCCGCCGCCCCCGGCATCCACGCCGCCGCCACCGAGGTCCTCGCCCCGATCGTCTGACCTGCCCCTCCCCCCTGCGCCCGGCGCCTCCCGCGCACCCGGCACACCTCCGTACACCCGAAGGAGCACTTCGCCATGACCACCATCGCCATCCTGGGCGCCGGCCGCGTGGGCGGCAGCCTGGCCCGCAAGCTCGCCTCCGCGGGACACGACGTCGTCGTCGGCCGCCGGCACCCCGGCGAGGAGGCCGGCGACCCGTCGGTCCGGGTCACCGACCAGCGCACCGCGGCCCGCGAGGCCGGGATCGTCATCAACGCGACCCCGGGAGACACCTCGCTCGACCGGCTCTCGGACCTGCGCGCCGAACTCGCGGGCACGATCCTCGTCGACGTCTCCAACGCCACCCGCGACGCCGCGGACGGCCTGCCCGGGGATCTCGTCTACCCCGACGGCAGCCTGGCCGAGCGCCTCCAGCGCGCGCTGCCGGAAACGCGGGTGGTCAAGACCCTGAACACCATGCTCTTCACGGTCATGACCGACCCCCGCTCCCTGTCCACCCCGCCCACCGCCTATCTGTCCGGCGACGACGACACCGCGAAGGACGAGGTCAAGGGCCTGCTCGCCGACCTGGGCTGGCGGCCGGAGTGGATCGAGGACCTGGGGGACGTCAGCACCGCCCGGGCGGCCGAGGCGCTGGTCCTCCTGGTCCCGCACATCCTCCGGCGCCGGGGCTTCCACCCGTTCGCCGTGTCGCTGGCGCGCTGACGTCCCCCGCGCCGCGCCGCGCGTGCGGCTCAGGCGTCGAAGCGGAAGGCCCTGACCCGCTGCTCCCCCCGCAGCACGAGGCGCAGTTCGTGGACGCCCGACGTGGCGGCGGGCAGGTCCGCCCGGGCCGTGGTCCAGGCGTACCGCGCTCCCGTCGAGGGCACGGGCACGGTGGCCAGCAGGGTGGCGCCCGCCCAGACCTCCAGGCGGGCAGGCCCCTCCGCGGTACGGGAGACCTCGGCGGTGAACGTACGGGCGCCGTCCAGGTCGGCGGCGCGGTAGTGCAGGGTGCCGGACGGGCCGGACGGGGTGACGGCGTCGCCCTCGGTGGGGGTGGCGTCCACCAGGATGACGTCGGCGTAGTCGTCGAAGTCGACGGCGCGGACCGGGCGGCCGACGACCTCGCGCGGGGCGGGCGGCGGCCCGCTCACCGTCAGGGGCGCGGACAGCGGGAGGTCGGCGGCCGAACGGCCCACCAGTACCTCGTAGTTCCCCGCCTCGACGGTGAAGTCCCCGGCGGACACCGACCAGTGGGCGAGCGCGTCGGCCGCCAGCGGGAAGCCGACCCGCGCCGACGCGCCCGGCGCGAGGCGCACCTTCCGGTAGCCGGCCAGCTTGAGCCGCGGCGCCTCGTAGCCGACGGCACCCACCGCCCGTACGTACAGCTGCACCGTCCCGATCCCCTGCCGCGTACCGGAGTTGGTGATGGTCACCGTCGCCGTCGCGGTGCCGTCCTGGGGGATGCGGGAGCGGTCGAGGGCGAGGTCGGTGAGGGCGAAGTCGGTGTAGGACAGGCCGTGGCCGAAGGCGTAGAGCGGGGCGGCGCGGTGGTACTGGTAGGTCCAGCCGGCCTTGATGATGTCGTAGTCGAGCCGGCCGGGCAGTTCGTCGTCGGCGCGGTACCAGGTCTGCGGGAGGCGGCCCGCCGGGTCGGCGTCGCCGAGCAGCACCGCGGCCAGGGCGCGGCCGGTCTCCTGGCCGCCGTGCGAGGTCCACAGCACGGCGGGCACATGCGCGTCGGCCCAGTCGACCGCGTAGGGGTAGCTGCTCATGACGACGAGCACCGTCTCGGGCCGCGCGGCGACCACCTCCCGCAGCAGCCGTTCGTGCGCGGGCGCCAGGGTGATGCCGGCCCGGTCCTGCGTCTCCCGCCCGTTGATGTGCGGGTCGTTGCCGACGACCAGCACGACGGCGTCGGCGCCCCCGGCCGCCGCGACGGCCTCGGCCACGCCGTCGCGTACGACGGTCCGCGTGAAGCGCTCGGCGCCGGACGCGTCCGCCGCCGCCATCGTGACGGCGCCGCTCGCCGGGTCCAGTACGGCGTAGCGCCCGCTGCACACCGACCGCAGCGCCTCCGTACCGTCGCCCTGCGGCTCAAGGCGGAAGGTCTCGTGCACGTCCCAGCCCGCGGGCTGTACGCGGTCGGCCGCGAGCGAGCGGTCCTCGTCGACGAGCCCGGCGTAACGGCCGGTCCGCGCATTGCGCAGGGTGAGGATGCCGAGGTCCCAGTCGAAGAGGTCGAACTGCGCCGCCTCGTCGCCGACTTGGGTGTCGGCCACGACAAGGCGGGCGTCCGCCCCCGCTGCGGTGAGCAGCCCGCCGGTGGAGGCGGCCCGCAGGGCGATACGGTCGACGCCCTCCACGACGGTGGTCTCGCCGCCCCGCGCGCCCACCGCCAAACGCAGCCCGTCCGCGGCGGTCACCCGGTAGGGCATCGTGCCGCTGTACCAGTCCTCGAAGAGGCTGTCGGCGAGCGGCCCGACGACCGCGATCCGCCGGCCGTCCGCGGCCAGCGGCAGCAGCGAGCGGTCCGGGTCGGCGGCGCCCGGCCCGTTCTTGAGCAGCACGATCGACTCGGTGGCGGCCCGCAGCGCGAGCGCCCGGTGCCCGGGCGAGTCCACGGCCTCCCAGCCGGTGTCCGCGTACGGCCCCTGGCCCGGGTCGAATTCGCCGAGGCGGAAGCGGATCGACAGCTGGCGGCGTACGGCCCGGTCGATGTCGGCCGCGGTGAGCAGCCCGCGTCCGAGGGCCTCGCTGATCCGGCCGAAAGTCGTGGCGGTGTCCTCGCCGTGGTCGGTGAAGGAGTCGATGCCGGCCTTGAGCGCGGCGGCGTGCGAGGCGGCGTGGTCCTCGAAGTAGTGCTCGGGATCGACCAGGTTGGAGGGCGCCTCGGCGTCGCTGACCACGAACAGCTCGTGCCCGGTGGGCTCGGCCCAGCGCCGCAGCTCGCTCTCCAGCAGCGGACTGACGTGGCAGGGGCGGCCGTTGACCAGGTTGTACGCGGCCATCACGCCGGTGGCCGAGCCCGTGGCGACGGCCTGCCGGAAGGCCGCGAGGTCGTACTCGTGCAGCACGCGCGGGCGTACGCCCGAGGACGTGGTGGTGCGGTCGTCCTCGTTGTTGTAGGCGAGGAAGTGCTTGAGGATCGGGGCGGTGCGCAGCTGCTCCGGGTCGTCGCCCGACATGCCGCGGCAGAAGGCGTCCCCGAGGCGGGCTGACAGCAGCGCGTCCTCGGAGTAGCCCTCCTCGTTGCGGCCCCAGCGCGGGTCGCGCAGCAGATTCACCACCGGCGCCCACGCCTGGAGGCTGTGCCGGCCGGCGCCGAGGGCGGGCGCCCGGTGGTGGTGGAAGGCCCGCAGTTCGGTCGAGGTGGCGGTGCCGACCGCGTGCAGCAGTTCGTCGTCCCAGGTCGCGCCGAGGCCGACGGCCTGCGGGAAGGTGGTCGCGGGGCCGAGCCATCCGACGCCGTGCAGCGCCTCGGTGCCGGTGCGGAAGGGCCGCATGCCGAGCCGCGGCACCGCGGGTCCGTACTGGTGCAGCATCGCGATCCGCTCGGCGGGCGTGAGCCGGGACAGCAGATCGTCGACGCGCTCGCCCAGCGGGAGGGCGGGATCGCGGAACGGCGGCTGGTCCGCCGGCGGCTCGGCTGGCAGCTCGGCGGGCACGGAGACGGTACTCACAGCGGGAAACCCCTTGCAGAGTGCGGCGGTTGGCCGGCGTCGGGCACGGGCGGTACGTGGCGGGACAGGGCGTGACGTGGCAGGTCGTGCCACGTCATGGCGGGTCGTGGGCGAGTGCGGTGCGGTACGCGGCGGGTGCGGGGCCGGACGCGGCGCGTACGGGACCGGTCCGACGGTGGCGTACGCACCGACAGGTGAAACGCTTCGACGCTGACATGCGGATCGCGGCCGTGTCAACCGCGTCACCAGGAGCGATCGTTCACCGGACGGAGATCCACCCCGCGCCGTAACCCCAGCCTCTGAACAGGCAATACGTCACCATGACCAGCTCAGCAGCGCCCAACAAGTCTTTTTGCGCAACCACTTGTCGAAGTGATAGCGCATCGTTACTCTCGCGGCAGCGTCGAAGCGCTTCGATTGATGCGGACGGCATCCGCCGCTGCGACGCCCAGGACTTCTCCCACCTGCACGACGCTCGTCACGGAACCTCACAGGCGAAGGGCCGCCCCATCATGAGCATCGAGTTGAACCGCAGATCCTTTGTGAACGGCGCGGTCGCCGTCGCCGGAGCTGCCGCCGTGTCCCCGCTGCTCGCAGCGTGCGGCGGGGGCGGCAGCAGCAAGCGGAAGGGCGGCACGAACACCAAGAAGGGCACGGCCTCCGCCCTGCCGAGCTACGTGCCGAGCAATGCCGTGCGGGCCGATATCGCCTCGACCAGCGGTGCGGGCAGTTCGCTGACCGACCCGGGATTCCTCAAGTACCCGGCGAGCCCGGTCAAGTCGGTGGCCGCGGTCCCGGGCGCGGGCGGCCACTACACCGCGGTGACGCCGCTGTGGGGCACCATTCCGGATCCGGGCAACAGCTTCTACGACGCCATGAACAAGGCCCTGGGCGCGACGCTGACCATGAAGCCCGCCAACGGGAACACGTACAACACCTCGATCCCGACCCTCACCGCCGCACGCAAGCTCCCCGACTGGGTGCAGTTGCCCGGCTGGTGGAACGCGAACTTCAACGTGGGCGCCCTGTGCGGCACCCAGCTCGCGGACCTCACCCCGTACCTGGCGGGCGACAAGGTCAAGAAGTACCCCAACCTGGCCGCGCAGCCCACCGGGGCGTGGACGGCAGGGATCTGGGAGGACAAGCTCTACGGCATACCGACCTTCGCCAGCGGCTTCGCCCTGCCGGGGCAGTACTACTACCGCGGCGACATCTTCGAGTCCCAGGGCATCAACGCCGACGATGTGAAGTCCTGCGACGACTTCCTGGCCCTGGGCAAGGAGTTGACCAGCGCCAAGTCCAACGTGTGGGCCTTCGACGACATGTGGGCGTACATCTTCCAGATGTTCGGCTTCTCGCAGAAGTTCACCGTCACGGGCGGCAAGCTGGTGCACAAGTACGAGCAGCCGGAATTCATCGAGGCGCTCAACTGGTGCTACAAGCTGGCCAAGTCGGGCTACGTCCACCCCGACGCGCTGGCCGGCAACAACAACGACGCCAAGACCCGCTTCTACGCGGGCAAGGTGCTGATCACCGCCGACGGCCAGGGCGCCTGGAACGAGGCGGACGCGCAGGCCGGGCTCGCCGCGGACAAGGCCTACCGGCGGGCGTCCTTCAAGCCCTTCTCGGCGGACGGCAGCTCGGCCCCCAAGCTCTTCCTCAACGCGTCCGCGGGGATGTACAGCTACCTCAACATCAAGCTCAAGCCGGCCCAGATCGAGGAGTGCCTCAGGATCGCCGACTATCTGGCGGCCCCCTACGGCAGCGCCGAATACACCCTGGTCAACTACGGCGTCGAAGGCGTCGACTACACCATGGGCGCCAACGGCCCGACGCCCACCAAGTCGGGCATCGCCAATGTCCAGGCGCAGACCTATCCCTTCCTGGCCACCCCGGTGAACGTGATCTCGAACCCGGACTTCCCGCAGCTCACCAAGGACCGCTGCGCGTGGAATTCGGCCGCCGCCGCGTACGCGTACAAGCCGGTGTTCTGGAACATGAACATCACCGTGCCCAAGCGCTACGCGACCGCCGACGCGGGCCAGGCCGTCGAGGACACCATCAAGGACGTCTACCACGGCATCAAGCCGGTCTCCTCCTTCCAGGACGCGCTCAGCACCTGGAAGGGCAGCGGCGGCGGCGACGCCCTCGTCCAGTGGTACCAGACCGCCGTCATGGACAAGCTCGGCACCGGTCAGTAGGCCAGGCCGGAACGCCGCAGAGGAGGAACGATGGCGTCGACCGTCGCCGAACAGGGCGAGGACGAGGACGAGCAGGACCGGCGGGAAGCAGCGGCCGGCGACGGCGGTACACCGGTGAGCGGTACGGCGGCGGGCGGGCGGGCCGCCGAGCGGCGGATCAGCTGGCGGATCCGGCTGCGCCGGGACAAGTCGCTGATCCTGATGACGCTGCCCGCCGTGGCGCTGCTGCTGGTCTTCAACTACCTGCCGATGGTCGGCACCATCACCGCCTTCCAGTACTACGACCCGCTGGACGGGATCACCAACAGCGAGTGGGCGGGGCTGGCCAACTTCCGCCAGCTGTTCGGCGATCCGCTGTTCTGGCACGCGATGGAGAACACCCTCTACATCAGCGCGGTCCAGCTGGTGCTGTTCTTCCCGATCCCGATCCTGCTGGCGCTGCTGCTCAACTCGGTGCTCAACTCCCGCATCAGATCGCTGATCCAGGCGATCACCTTCCTTCCGCACTTCTACTCCTGGGTGCTGGTCGTCACCCTCTTCCAGCAGATGATCGGCGGCGCGGGCCTGCTCAACCAGTTCCTGCGCGAACACAACGCCGGCACCTGGGACTTCATGACCAACCCGCACACCTTCTCGCTGCTGGTCACCTCGCAGGTGGTCTGGAAGGACGCCGGCTGGGGGATCATCGTCTTCCTCGCCGCGCTGTCCGCGATCGACCAGAACCTCTACGAGGCCGCGGCGGCCGACGGAGCCGGGCGCTGGCGGCGCATGTGGCACATCACGCTGCCCGGCATGCGCGGGGTGATCGTGCTGATGCTGGTGCTGCGGCTGGGCAACGCGCTGTCGGTCGGCTTCGAGCAGCTGCTGATCCAGCGGTTCGCCGTCGGGCACGACGCCGCCGACGTCCTGGACACCTTCTCCTTCTACTACGGCATCGGCACCCAGAACTACAGCTACGGAGCTGCCGCGGGCATCTTCAAGAGCGTCATCTCACTGCTGCTGATCTGGGGCGCCAACAAGCTGGCCCACCGCTTCGGCGAGGACGGACTGTACCGGAAATGACCACCCTCACCGCACCCCCCGCCCGCGGGCGCAGCCGTCCGCGCAACCCCAACCGCCCGGCCTGGGAGGAGCCGCCCACCGCGGTCGGCCAGACCGCCAAGGGGCTCACCCTCGGCACAGTGGTGCTGCTCATCATCGTCCCGGTCTACTGCGTGGTGCTGACCAGCGTCTCCACCCCCGGCGCGATCAACCGGGCCGGCGGCCTGGTCATCGTCCCCGACGGCATCACCTTCGACCCGTACAGCACCATGCTCAGCGGCGGCCCGGTCCGGCGGGCGCTGCTGGTCACCTTCGGCATCACCGCGGTCGGCACGGTCCTGTCGATGGTCGTCTCGGTGCTGTGCGCCTACGGCCTGTCGCGCTCCCGGTCGCTCGGCCACCGCTTCCTGCTGATGGTCCTGGTCGTCACGATGTTCGTCAGCGGCGGCCTGATCCCGACCTTCCTGGTGGTCAGCGAGCTGGGCGGCTACGGGAAATACTGGTCGCTGATCCTGCCGAGCGCGGTGAGCGTCTTCAACATCCTGGTCCTGCGCGGCTTCTACTCCAGTACGGCCGCCGAACTCATCGACGCGGCAAGGATGGACGGCGCGAGCGAGTGGCGCATCCTGTGGTCGGTGGTGCTGCCCACCTCGCGCGCGGTCACCGCGGTGATCACCCTCTTCTACGCGGTCGGCTACTGGAACACCTTCTTCAACGTGATGCTCTACCTGCCGACCGACAGCCAGAAGTGGCCGCTGCAGTACGTGCTGTACGAATACGTGAACCTGGGTATGAATATGCCGGGTCAGGTGAATTCGGGATTCGGTGTGTCGGGCCACTCGCAGACGGCACCGCTGTCGCTGCAGATGGCGGTCGTGGTGATCACGCTGCTTCCGATCATGCTGGTCTTCCCGTTCATGCAGAAGCACTTCGCGAAGGGCATGCTTACCGGGGCGATCAAGGGGTGACCGCGGTCCGCGAAGCCGCGGACCGCCATACGGACAGGGCCGGTCCCGCACGCCCATCCCCCGCTGCGTGACGGGACCGGCCCCCCGAACACCGCCCCACCGACTCCGCCCCTCCGCAAGCCGCCCCCCGAACACCCCCACCGGCACCGACATCAACGCCCTCGACAGAACCGGCAGCACGACATGAAGGGTTCACCAGCATGGTGACACTGGCTGAGGTGGCCAAGCACGCGGGCGTCTCCGCGAGCACCGTGAGCTACGTCCTCAGCGGCAAGCGCTCGATCTCCTCCCCGACCCGGGAGCGGGTCGAGAAGGCGATCAGCGAACTCGGCTACCACCCCAACGCGGGCGCCCGCGCGCTCGCCGGGAAGAGATCGCACGTCATCGCGCTGGTCGTCCCGCTCAGAACCGACGTCTACGTGCCGATCATGATGGAGATCGCCATCTCCGTGACCGTCGCGGCCCGCAGCTACGGCTACGACGTGCTGCTGCTCACCAACGACGAGGGCCCCGAGGGGCTGCGCCGGGTCGCCGCGAGCGGCCTGGCCGACGGGGTGATCCTGATGGACGTCGAACTCGACGACGCCCGCATCCCCGTCCTGCGCGAGACCGGTACGCACGCGGCCCTGATCGGGCTGCCCGCCGACACCCGCGGACTGGCCTGCGTGGACCACGACTTCGCGGGCGCGGGCGCGCTGTGCGCGGAGCACCTCGCCGACCTCGGCCACCAGGACATCGCCTTCATCGGCTACGCGCCCGGCGTCTACCAGCGGCACGCCGGTTACGCCGAGCGGACGTTGAGCGGTTTCCGGGAGCGCGCCGCCCGGCGCGGGCTGCGGGTGCTGCACCGGCCGTGCGAGGGCTCGTACGAGAGCACGGCGGGCGCGCTGTCCCGTATCCTCGCCGACCGCCCGGACACCACCGGCTTCGTGGTGCAGAACGAGGGCGCCATCGGCCCGCTGCTGAGCCTGCTGCGCACCAGCGGCCGGGTGGTGCCCGAGGACGCGTCGGTGGTCGCGCTGTGCCCAGAGCCGCTCGCCGAGCAGTATTCGCCGCGGCTGACCGCCGTCACGGGTCCCGCGCACGAACTCGGGCGGCAGGCGGTGGCGTTGGTGATGAACCGGCTGGACGACCGGCCCACCGCCGAGGTGAGCCTGCTCACACCGGTGCTCACCCCGCGCGAGAGCAGCGGCCCGGCACCCGTCCGCTGACCGGCACGTCCGTACGCCCGCCCCTACGCCCTCGCCCTCGCCCTCGCCCTCGCCGAGCAGCGTCACCTCCACCTTCGCTGAGCATCTTCACCTTCACCTTCACCGAGCAGCCCTGGGAGCTTCGCCATGCCCACCTTCTTCCGCGATCTCGGCCACGCCCTGGAGTGGCGGGCCAGGGGTGAGACCCTGCGCGTCGAGGCGTGGGGGGCCGACGCGGTGCGGGTCCGCGCCATCGCGGGCGGCGACCTGCTCGACGGCCTCCCGGGCGCGCTGCTGCCGGAAGGCCCCGCGGTCCCCGGCGAGCCGGTGATCACCGTCGGCGAGCACACCGCCGAGATCGTGAACGGCGCCCTGACCGTACGGATCGACGCCGGCACGGACGGCCGGCTCACCCCCGATCTGCCCGCCGCCGCGGGCCGGCTGACCTTCCTGCGGACGGCCGACGGCAGCGAGTTGCTGGCCGAGGAGCCGCCGCACTTCTGGTGGCCGGGACCGCGGCTGCACACCGCGACCGGCAACGGCTACCACCGCCTTGAGCAGCGCTTCCGCGCCTACGACGGCGAGCGGTTCTTCGGCCTCGGGCAGCACACCCACGGCATGTTCGACCAGAAGGGCGCCGTCATCGACCTGGTGCAGCGCAATGCCGAGGTCACCATCCCCTTCCTGGTCTCCAGCCGCGGCTACGGCCTGCTGTGGAACTCGCCCGCCATCGGCCGCGTGGAGCTGGCCGCGACCGGCACCCGGTGGGTCGCCGACAGCGCCCGGCAGATCGACTACTGGGTCACCGCCGGCCAGCCCGCCGACGTCCTGCGGCACTACGCCGACGCCACCGGGCACTCCCCCGTCCTGCCCGAGTGGGCGGCCGGCTTCTGGCAGTGCAAGCTGCGCTACCGCACCCAGGAGGAACTGCTGGAGGTGGCCCGCGAATACCGGCGCCGCGGGCTGCCGCTCGACGTCATCGTCTGCGACTTCTTCCACTGGACGCATCTGGGCGACTGGCGCTTCGACCCGGCAGAATGGCCCGACCCGCAGGCCATGGTGGACGAACTCACCGCGATGGGCGTGCGGTTGATGGTCTCGGTGTGGCCCTCGGTCAGCCCGGCCAGCGAGAACTACCACCCGATGGGCGACCGGGGCCTGCTGATCGGCACCGAGTACGGGCCGCTCGCGCACGCCGACTGGCCGGACAAGGGCCTCGGCGCGTACTCGGCGCAGGTCGCCTTCTACGACGCGACCAGTCCCGAGGCGCGCGCGTACGTCTGGGACCGGCTGCGCGACAACTACCTCGCGCACGGAGTGAAGGTCTTCTGGCTCGACGCGTGCGAACCGGAGCTGAAGCCCGGCCACTCCGGGAATCTGCGCTACCACGCGGGGCCGGGCCTTGAGGTCGGCAACCTCTACCCGCGCGAGAACGCCCGGATGGTCTGGGACGGCCTGCGCGCGGCGGGCGAGACCGGGATCGTCTCGCTCAACCGCTCCTCCTGGGCCGGCGCCCAGCGCTACGGAGCCGCGCTGTGGTCCGGCGACATCGGCACGACCTTCGCGTCGCTGCGCACCCAGATCGCGGCCGGCCTGAACGTGATGATGTCCGGCATCCCGTGGTGGACCACCGACATCGGCGGCTTCCACGGCGGCGACCCGGACGATCCCGGCTACCGCGAGCTGCTGGTGCGCTGGTTCCAGTACGGCGCCTTCTGCCCGCTGTTCAGGCTGCACGGCTTCCGCGGCCCCGAGCAGGTCCTTGAGCCGTCGATGACCGGCCTGCCCAACGAGGTCTGGTCCTACGGCGAGGAGGCGTACGCGATCCTGCGCGAATACCTGCTGCTGCGGGAGCGGCTGCGCCCGTACCTGATGGCGCAGATGCGCACCGCCGCGGACAGCGGACTGCCGCCGATGCGGCCGCTGTTCGTGGACTTCCCCGCGGACGAGGGGAGTTGGTCGTCCGCCGCGGACTCCTTCCTGTGCGGTCCCGACCTGCTGGTCGCGCCGGTGACGCGGGCCGGCGCGCGGGAGCGGGACGTCTACCTGCCAGCCGGCGCGTGCTGGACCGACGCGTGGACCGGGCAGGCGTACGAGGGCGGCGCCGCCGTCACCGTGGCGGCGCCGCTCGACCGCATACCGCTCTTCCTGCGGGACGGCGCCGCGCTGCCGGTCAGCGGCCCCGAGGCGTCCTCGTGACCGGGCGGCTGACCGCCCGGCTCGGCGGGCGGCTCGCCTTCGGCGGCGACTACAACCCCGAGCAGTGGGACGAGGCCGTCTGGCAGGAGGACGACCTGCTGATGCGCTGGGCGCACGTCAACCTCGCGACGGTCGGCGTCTTCTCCTGGGCGCTGCTCGAACCCGAGGAGGGCCGCTACGACTTCAGGTGGCTCGACACGCACCTGGACCGGCTGCACGCCAACGGTGTCGCCGTCGACCTCGCGACGCCCACCGCGTCACCGCCGCCCTGGTTCACCCTCGCGCACCCCGACGCGATGCCGGTCACCGCCGAGGGCGTACGCCTCACGCACGGCAGCCGTGACACGTACTGCCTGGCCGCCCCCGCCTACCGGCGAGCTGCGCTGCGGATCGCGACCGCGCTGGCGACGCGCTACGGCGAGCACCCGGCGGTGGCGATGTGGCACGTCCACAACGAATACGCCACCGTCTGCTGGTGCGACCATGCCGCTGCCGCCTTCCGGGTGTGGCTGCGCGCCCGGCACGGCACGCTGGACGCGCTGAACGAGGCCTGGGGGACGGCCTTTTGGAGCCAGCGCTACGGCTCGTGGGAGGAGATCCAGCCGCCGCGCGCCACCCAGTGGCACCGCAACCCCGGACTCGCCCTGGACTACCGGCGGTTCTGGTCGGACGAGGCGCTGGCCGCCTACCGCGAGCAGCGCGACGCGATCCGCGCGCACACCACGCGGGACCGGCCGGTCACCACCAACCTCATGCTGCCCGGCTACCAGGTGCTCGACCTGTGGTCGTTCGGCCGCGAGGTCGATGTCGTCGGCATCGACCACTACCCGGCCGCGCCCGGCCTCGACGCCGCCGCCGACACCGCCTTCGGCGCGGACCGCGCCCGCTCCTTCGGCGGCGGCAGGCCCTGGCTGCTGATCGAGCAGGGCACCAACACCGTTTACACCGGCGACCGTACGCTGCCCAAGGAGCCGGGCGACCTCCTGCGCCATTCGCTGGCGCACATCGCACACGGCTCGGACGGCGCGCTGTTCTTCCAGTGGCGCCAGTCGAAGGCCGGCGCGGAGCTGTGGCACTCGGCGATGGTGCCGCACGCCGGACCCGACTCCCGGATCTTCCGCGAAGTGGCGGACGCCGGGGCGGTGCTGGCCCGGCTCGGCGAGGTCGCCGGCTCCGTCGTACGGGCGCGGGCCGCCGTCCTGCACGACTCCGACTGCTGGTGGGCGCTGGACGGCCAGGGCCTGCCGTCCGCGTCGCTCGACTACCACGGCCAACTGGCCCGCGCCCACCGTGCCTTGTGGGACGCCGGGATCACGACGGACTTCGCCCACCCGGCCGACCCGGACCTGTCCCGCTACCGCCTGCTCGTCGCGCCCGCGCTGTACCTGCTGTCAGACGCCGCCGCCGAATCGCTGCGCGCCTGGGTCCACGCGGGCGGCACCCTGCTGGTCCAGCACTTCGCCGGTGTCGTCGACGAGCGCCACCACGCCCGGCTGGGCGGCTACCCGGCGGAGCCGCTGCGCCAGGCCCTCGGCGTCAGGGTGGAGGAATTCCGCCCGCTCCCGCCCGACGCGACGCTGCGCCTGTCCGACGGCTCCACGGCCACGGCCTGGAGCGAATCCCTGCGCCTGACCGCGCCGGCCGAGGCGGTCGCCGCGTACACCGAGGGCATGCTCGCCGACCGGCCCGCCGTGACGCGGCACCCTTACGGCAGCGGCACCGCCTGGTACGCCTCCACGCGGCTGGACTCCCCCGCGTACGCGGCGCTCCTGGCCCGGCTGCTGACCGAGGCCGCGATCCGCCCCGAACTCCCGCTCCCCGCAGGCGTCGAGGCCGTCCGCCGGCACGCCCCTTCGGGCACGGCCGGCTGGCTCTTCCTGCTCAACCACACAGCCGCCCCCGCCACCGTCCGGGCCGAGGGCCACGACCTCCTGACCGACCGCGCCCTCCCGGCGGCCGGCCTGACCCTGCCGCCCGGCGGCGCGGCCGTCCTGCGCCAGGCCGGGTGATCACACGAGGTCGAGCCGGTAACGGATCCGCGTGCGCCCGTCCACCACGGCCTCGCCGACGGTGACGAACCCGGTTCTGGCCAGGACGGTCCTGGAGGCCCCGTTGTCGACCGTGGTCTCGGCCCGCAGCGCGGTCAGCCCGTACCGCGCCACGGCGAGCCCGCACACCTCGCGCACCCCCGCGGTGGCCAGCCCGCGCCCGGCCGCCCGCTCGGCGATCCGGTAGCCCAACTCGGCGCAGCCGTCGACCGCGTCGACCAGATTGACCCGCCCCACCACCTCGCCGCCCTCCTCCACCAGCACGTGGAGGAAGTCCCTGCCCTCGGCCTGCCACGCCAGCAGCTCGCCGAGCCGCTCCTCGAACCGGGCGAAGTAGTCGTCCCCGCGGTCCGGGATCGAGGCGGCGAAGTAGGCCCGGTTCGCCAGCTCGAAGTCCAGCAGGGCGGGGGCGTGCTCGGCACGGAGCGGTTGCAGCGCGGGCATGCGGTGCATGCTAGCGCCGCGGCGTCCGGGACCGCCGTCAGGCGGCGCGTACCGCCTCACCGGAGTACGGGGGCCCGCCGCGCCGGCCGGCCGGCCGCGATAACCGGGTGCGGGCGGGCGGCGCGGCGGTGTGTGATGCGGGGCTATGACGATTGTTCTGAGCACGCCGGGAGTCGAGGGGCTGAGCGAGGCCGTGGGCGCGCTCCGGGAATGGCAGCACGACGAGGCACCGCTGCAACTGCATCCGGGGGATCTGGGCTGGTTCTGGCGGGCCGGCGCGGAGGCGACCGCCGCGGCGGTCAGGACCTGGAGTCGGGACGGCCGCATTGTCGCCGTCGGGCTGCTGGACGCGCCCGATCTGGTGCGGCTGACGACCGCGCCGGACGCTCAGCAGGACGAGGAGCTGGCGCGGCGCCTGGCCGGGGACCTGGCCGAGCCGGAGCGCGGCGTGCTCCCGGCGGGGAAGGCCTGCGTCGAGGCGCCGACCGGCGCACTGGTGCGGGATCTGCTCTTCGAGGCCGGCTGGAACTCCGACGAGCCGTGGACGCCGCTGCGCTGCGACCTCACGGAGCCGGTGAAGGAACCGGGCCTGCGGACGGAGGTGACCGGGCCGGAGCGGGCGCACGTGCGCGCCGCCGTCCACCGGGCGTCGTTCGGCAGCCCGAAGTTCACTGACCGCAGGTGGCACGCGATGGCGGCCGGACCGGCGTACGCCGACGCGCGATGCCTGGTCGCGTACGACGACCAGGACAACGCGGTGGCAGCGGTGACGGTGTGGTCAGCCGGCCCGGGAAGGCCCGGGCTGCTCGAACCGATGGGCGTCCACCAGGACCACCGCGGCCACGGCCACGGCACGGCGATCTGCGTCGCAGCGGCGGCCGCACTCCGCCGACTGGGCGCGTCGAGCGCGCTCGTCTGCACCCCGACCTCCAACACCGCCGCCGTCGCCACCTACGCGTCAGCCGGCTTCCAGCCCCTCCCCCAGCGGCTGGACGTCTCCCGCGGCGCCTAGCGTTCCAGCCCCTGGAGCAGGTGATCGGCCTTGCCGGCCTTGCCCGCAGGGCGGCTAAGGAGTCGACCATCGGCCGGTCCTCCCGCCCGCCCGCCGCGATACAGCTGTCGCCGGCTGCGTCGGTGCCGTGGCGGAAGCAGTTGTCGCCCTCTGCGCAGAAGGGGGCTTCTCAGGTGATGCCGGCCATGGCCTCTCCTCGGAGTTGACGCGCGACGGCCGCGTAACCGACGGACTACGAGCAGTCGGTAGCGTGCTGCCCACCGGCAGCCGCACTGGGGGTGACCTGGGTCTGAGCGTTGATCACCCGCCCGGGGGGACGTAGGTTCCGGAGTATGACGAATGTACGGATCGGCGTGATGTACGACCGCGACTGGCTGCCGGAGGGCTTGCCCGGGTTCGCGCGGGAGGTCGAGGCGCTCGGGGTGGACGATCTGTGGGTGGTCGAGGACCTCGGGTGGAACGGGGGCGTTTCCGCGGCCGCGATCGCGCTGGGGGCGACCGAGCGGCTGCGGGTGGGTATCGGGATCGCGCCCGCACCGCTGCGCAGTCCCGCCCTGCTGGCGATGGAACTGGCCACGCTGGCACGGGTGTTCCCCGGGCGGCTGGTGGCCGGCATCGGGCACGGGGTGCAGGAGTGGATGGCCTCGGTCGGGGTCGCGGCGAAGTCGCCGCTCGCGCTGCTCGAAGAGACCATCACCTCCGTGCGCGCGTTGCTGCGCGGGGAGAAGGTCGAGTTGGAGGGACGCGAAGTACGCCTGGACGGAATCCAGTTGGTGCATCCGGCCACCGAACCGCCGCCGGTCGTCGCGGGCGTGGTGCGGCCCCGCTCGCTGGAGCTGTCCGGCCGGGCCGCGGACGGCACACTGCTCGCCGAGGGCAACGGCCCCGACGACCTGGCGGGGATCAGGGCCTCGATCCGCATGGGCGGAGCCGGCGCCGACCACAGCCTGACGGTGTACGCGTACTGCTCCGTGGGGGACGACGCCGAGCAGGTGGCGCGAACGCTGCGGCCGGCTGTCGAGGGCCAGGCCGGCTGGCTCGGCCGCCCGCCGGAGCAGGTGTTCACCGTCTCCGGCCGGGCCGCGGAAGCCGCCGAGAGCCTTCGCGCGCTGGGCGCGGCCGGCGCCGACACGGTCGTGCTCCGGATCTACGGCCCCGAGCCGGTCCGCCAGCTCGGCGCCGTACTGGACGCCCTCGCGCGCTGAAAGACCGGGCGGCCGGGGGTGCGTCACCTCCGGCCGCCCCGCTCCGTCACCCCTCGGGGGACGCACACGCGCCCCGGGGTGACAGGAGGAACCGCATGACGTCCTTGCTCCATCTGGATTCCAGCGCCAACCGTTCGGGCGAGTCGGTCAGCCGGCAGCTGACCTCGCTGTTCGCGCGGACCTGGCAGACCGTGCACGGCCCGGCCGGCTACCGCCACAGGGACCTGGCCGCCGATCCTGTGCCGCCGCTGGACACCGCCTACTGCACACTCGGCCGGCGGGTGGAGCAGCACGGTACGGTCCCGCCGGACGCCGTGGCCGCCCTGGTCGCGGACCCGGCCGAGGAACGGGCCTGGGCGCTGACCCGGCCGCTCATCGCGGAACTGCTCGCGGCCGACACCGTGCTGATCGGCGCCCCGATGTACAACTACTCGGTGTCCGCGCTGCTCAAGGCCTGGATGGACCGGGTGACCTTCCCCGGCGCCTTCACCGACCCGGCCACCGGGCACAGCCTGCTGCGCGGCACACGGGTGGTCGTGCTCAGCGCCCGGGGCGGCGCGTACGGCCCCGGGACCCCGTACGAGGCCTGGGACTTCCAATCGCCCTACCTGCGGGCGTACTTCGGCAAGCAGGGCGTGCCCGAGGAGAACCTCAGCATCGTCAGCGCCGAGCTGACGGTGTCCGGCATCGTCCCGCACCTGGCCGGCTTCCGCCCCCAGGCGGCGGACTCGCTGGCCGCCGCCCGCGCCGCGGTGACCGCACTGGCCTCGGAAACCGCCCGCCCGGCCGGCTCCGCCGCCTCGCGGTCAGCCGCGCACTGACAGCGTCAGTTCCGCGGGGCCGCCGCGGACGTCGCCGCCGGGGGTGCCGTACGGGCCGGGGCGGGCGTGGCGGCCGGGGGCGGGGAGGAGGACGGCGGCCGGGGGTGCTTCGCGGCGGGGGCGCCCTGGCGGCCCATGCCACCCGCGGGGCCGCCGCCCTTGGTGTTGTCGCAGGACGCCGTCACCCCCAGGGCCACCAGGACGGCGGCGGCCGTCATACCGATACGCACCCTGCGGGTATCCATCGCTCGCGTCCTCCTCCGGGGCGGCACCGGGCCGCGTCCCTCCGGCTCCCCGTTGTAGCGAGGGGCGCCCGGGAGGGGTCCCGGGGTCTGATACGCTGATCCAGCGACAACGGCCTGTCAGGCAGTGCTCAACCGGTCACGGAGAGCGAGTCACCGGGAGCGTCGCAAAACCCGTGCGAGAGCATGGCACCGCATGTGTCAGACTTGTTCCGCACACAGCAGTAGGCAGTAAAGAGCAGTACAGCAAGGTCCTGTGGAGCAGTTTGGAGTGCTCGCCACCCTGTCAAGGTGGAGGCCGCGGGTTCAAATCCCGTCAGGACCGCTGCGGCTGGGTAGCTCAGTTGGTACGAGCGACCGCCTGAAAAGCGGTAGGTCGCCGGTTCGACCCCGGCCCCAGCCACCGCACGGCGTAGGCCCCGTCTCCGGACGGGGCCTACGCCGTTTCGGCGACTCGGCGGGCGGTCGGCCGCCCGGCTCAGCGACCGCCGGGGTGCCGGTGCCGCCACCCCACGAAGACCGCGGTCGACAGGGCCGCCCACCCGGCCAGCACCGCGAAGGGGAAGGCGTGCTGGTGGCCGCCGAAGTAGACGGCGGTGTGCTGGGCGTTCACCGACGCGCCCGGCGGCAGCCAGCGGCCGATCCGCCCGAGCAGTGACGGCAGCAGCGGCCACGACACGGCCCCGCCGGACGACGGATTGCCGAGCAGCACCATCAGGCCCCACGTCGGGAGCATCGCCCAGCGGCCGACCAGCGTGTTGAACATCGTGAAGACCATCCCGGACGTGAACAGCGTGAACGCCAGGATCAGCCACGACTCCGCGAACGGCAGGTCGAGCGCCCCCAGCCCCCAGTCCACCACCGCGGCGATCGAGAAACCGCCGAGCAGCGAGTACGCGGCGATGAAGCCGATGCGCTCCGCCGGGTTGAGCTCGCGGGCGTTCACGCTGAGCTGGATGGCGCCCACGAAGCCGAGGATGACGGCGGCCAGCGAGATGTAGAAGATCGCCAGGCCGCGCGGGTCGCCCTTCTGGAGCGCGGTGATGTCGCGGACGGCCACGGGTTGGCCGATCGCGCTGCCGACCCGGGGCGCGGTCTCGGCCAGCAGCTGGGCCACGCTCGCGCCGGACGCCGAGGACACGTACAGGCGCGGGGCGCCGGTCGTCGCGCCGGGCCCCGGCCGGACGGGCTCGTCGAGGATCGCGAACACCTTCTGCGCCTCGACCGCGCCCTTCGCCGCCGCGAAGCTGTCGTAGTGGTGCAGCTGGAGCGAGGCGCCGAGCGCGCGCTCCATCCCGGCGATGAATTCCGCCCGCTTCACCTCGGAGGGCGGTACGCCGGTGACGGCCGTCGGGATGTTGCGCGGAGTGGGATTGGCCATGGCGTACGTGTACGAGCCGGCGAAGAGGCCTGCGGCGGCGGCGATGAGGATGACCAGGACGCAGGCCGGGAAGAACGGCGACGTCCTGAATGCCGTCCAGTGCGACGGCTGCGCCCGCTCCTCCATCCCCTCACGCTAGGCCGCCCGCCCCACCCCCGCGCCCAGCGTGCGCCCATCAGGGGCGCACGCTGCCGGCCCCGGCCGAGGGCGCCCCCCTCAGGCGGTTCCTCGCGCCCCCGGGCGCGCGAGCTTGGGTGCGCGAGGAACGGCGCGCCCAGCCCCCACCCACAGCCACGTACGGACGCACCGCACCACCCCCAGGGGCGCGAGGAACGGCGCGCCCAGCCCCCACCCACAGCCACGTACGGACGCACCGCACCACCCCCAGGGGCGCGAGGAACTGCGCGGCCGGCCCCCACCGGGGGCGCGGGTCGCCACCGACCCGGAGGGGCAGATCGGTCCGCCCCGGACCACCGGCCGGTGGACGGCTGAGCGCGCAGTTCCCCGCGCCCCTGGTGGGCACCCCCCTGCCGAAGGGGAACCCCCAGAGCCGCCGCGCCCGGGCGAGGGGCATCCCCCTGCCGCAGCGGCAGCCCAGCCTCGCGCCGGCGGAAGGGGCCCGGGGGCGCAGCGGCGCGCTGAGGCACCGCGCCGGCGGAAGGGTGCCCGGGGGCAGCCCCGGGAAATGGGGTCGCCGGGGGTGCCCGGCAGGTGCGATCCTGGGTCGCGTATGTCTACTTACGCGACCACCGCTGAACTGGCCGAACGCCTCCCCGCCCTCACCCTGCGCGACGAGCAGCGGCTCGGGCGGCGGCTCGACGGTGCCCGGCGCATCAGGAAGCCGGAGGCGCGCGCCGGGGTGCTCGCGGAGATCGACGCCGAGATCGGCAAGGGCGAGCAGCGCATAGCGGCCCGCCGGGCGGCCGTACCGGCGATCACGTACCCGCCGGAGCTGCCGGTCAGCCAGAAGAAGGACGACATCCTGGCGGCGGTCCGCGACCACCAGGTCGTGATCGTCGCGGGCGAGACCGGCTCGGGCAAGACGACGCAGATCCCGAAGATCTGCCTGGAGCTGGGCCGCGGGGTGCGCGGCCTGATCGGGCATACGCAGCCGCGCCGGATCGCGGCCCGCACGGTCGCGGAGCGGGTCGCCGAGGAGCTGCGGACGCCGCTGGGCGAGGCCGTCGGCTGGAAGGTGCGCTTCACCGACCAGGTCGGGGACTCGACGCTGGTCAAGCTGATGACCGACGGCATCATGCTCGCGGAGATCCAGACCGACCGCGAGCTGCGCGCGTACGACACGATCATCATCGACGAGGCCCACGAGCGCAGCCTCAACATCGACTTCATCCTGGGCTATCTGGCCCAGCTGCTGCCCCGCCGCCCCGACCTCAAGGTGATCATCACCTCGGCGACGATCGACCCGCAGCGCTTCTCGCGGCACTTCGGGGACGCGCCGATCGTGGAGGTCAGCGGGCGTACGTATCCGGTGGAGGTCAGGTACCGGCCGCTGCTGGAGGAGGGCGGCGAGGACGGCGACCGGGACCAGATCACCGCGATCTGCGACGCCGTGGACGAGCTGCAGGCGGCGGGCCCCGGCGACATCCTGGTCTTCCTGTCCGGCGAGCGGGAGATCCGCGACACGGCGGACGCGCTGGTGAAGAAGAACCTCAGGCACACCGAAGTGCTGCCGCTCTACGCCCGGTTGTCGTCGGCCGAGCAGCACCGGGTCTTCCAGCAGCACGCGGGCCGCCGGATCGTGCTGGCGACGAATGTGGCCGAGACCTCGCTCACCGTCCCGGGCATCCGCTACGTCATCGACCCGGGCACCGCCCGCATCTCGCGCTACAGCCACCGTACGAAGGTGCAGCGGCTGCCGATCGAGCCGGTCAGCCAGGCCAGTGCGAACCAGCGCAAGGGGCGCTGCGGGCGTACGTCGGACGGCATCTGCGTCAGGCTCTACGACGAGGACGACTTCCTGTCCCGGCCGGAGTTCACCGACGCCGAGATCCTGCGGACGAACCTGGCGTCGGTGATCCTGCAGATGACGGCGGCCGGGCTCGGCGACATCGCGCGCTTCCCCTTCATCGACCCGCCGGACAGCCGCAACATCAAGGACGGTGTCCAACTCCTCGAAGAGCTGGGCGCGCTGGACCCGCAGCAGAAGGACGCGCGCAAGCGGCTGACGCAGACCGGGCGCAAGCTCGCGCAGCTCCCGGTGGACCCGCGGCTGGCGCGGATGGTGCTGGAGGCGGAGCGCAACGGCTGCGTGCGCGAGGTGATGGTGATCGCTGCGGCGCTGTCCATCCAGGACCCGCGCGAGCGCCCCTCGGACAAGCAGCAGCAGGCCGACCAGCAGCACGCCCGCTTCCGGGACGAGAGCAGCGACTTCCTGGCCTTCCTGCACCTGTGGACGTACGTCAGGGGCCGGCAGAAGGAGTTGTCCTCCTCGGCCTTCCGCCGGATGTGCCGGGGCGAGTTCCTGAACTACCTGCGGATCCGCGAATGGCAGGACATCTACAGCCAGTTGCGCTCGGTCGCGAAGTCGCTCGGGATCGCGGTGACCGAGCCGAAGTCCGAGGACGACGCGGCCGACCCGGTACGGGTGCACCAGTCGCTGCTGGCCGGGCTGCTGTCCCATCTGGGGCTCAAGGACACCGACAAGAACGAGTACCTGGGCGCCCGCAGCGCCAAGTTCGCGGTCTTCCCCGGTTCCGCGCTGTTCAAGAAGCCGCCGCGCTGGATCATGTCGGCCGAACTGGTGGAGACCTCCCGGCTGTGGGCGCGGGTCAACGCGCGGATCGAGCCGGAGTGGGTCGAGCCGCTGGCCCAGCACCTGGTCAAGCGCAGCTACAGCGAGCCGCACTGGGAGAAGGACCAGGCGGCGGTGATGGCGTACGAGAAGGTGACCCTCTACGGGGTCCCGCTGATCGCCCAGCGCAAGGTCAACTACGGGCGGATCGACGCCGAGGTCTCCCGCGAGCTGTTCATCCGCAATGCCCTGGTCGAGGGCGACTGGCGCACCCACCACGAGTTCTTCCACGCCAACCGCAAGCTGCTCGGCGAGGTCGAGGAGCTGGAACACCGGGCCAGGCGGCGGGACATCCTGGTCGACGACGAGACGCTGTACGACTTCTACGACGCCAAGCTGCCCGAACACGTCGTGTCCGGGGCCCACTTCGACTCCTGGTGGAAGGCCAAGCGGCGCGAGGAACCGGAGATGCTCAATTTCGAGCACTCCATGCTGATCAACGAGAACGCGGAGGCGGTCACCAAGGCCGACTACCCCGACTCCTGGCGGCAGGGCGCGCTGAAATTCCGCGTCACCTACCAGTTCGAGCCGGGCGCCGACGCCGACGGCGTGACCGTGCACATCCCGCTCCAGGTGCTCAACCAGGCGGTTCCTGACGGCTTCGACTGGCAGATCCCGGGCCTGCGCGAGCAGGTCGTCACCGAGCTGATCCGCTCGCTGCCCAAGCCGATCAGGCGGCATTACGTGCCCGCGCCGAACTACGCGAAGGCGTTCCTGGACCGGGCGGTCGCGGGGCCCGATCCGCTGCCGCTGGTGCTGGCGAGGGAATTGCAGCGGATGGTCGGGGTGCCGGTCACCGCGGAGGACTTCGACCTGGCGAAGGTGCCCGACCACCTCAAGGTCACCTTCCGGGTGAGCGACGAGCGGCGCAGGACGATCGCGGAGGACAAGGACCTCGACGCGCTCAAGCTGCGGCTCAAGCCGAAGACGCGGGAGGCCATCACGAAGGCCTTCGAGCGCGCCTCGGACCCGGCGCTGGCGTCGGTCGAGCAGCGCACCGGGCTCAAGGACTGGACGATCGGCGCGCTGCCGCGCACGTTCGAGGCCCGGCGCTCGCGGCAGCCGGTGAAGGCGTATCCGGCGCTGGTCGACGAGGGCACCTCGGTGGCGGTGCGGCTCTTCGACACCGAGCCGGAGCAGGCCGCGGCGATGTGGCGCGGGACGCGCCGGCTGATCCTGCTCAATGTGCCGGTGAACCCGGCCAAATTCGTCGCCGACCAGCTGTCCAACCAGCAGAAGCTGGCGCTGTCCAGGAATCCGCACGGCAGCGTGCAGGCACTGTTCGAGGACTGCGCCACCGCCGCGGCCGACCGGCTGATCGCCCAGCACGGCGGTCCCGCGTGGGACGAGCAGGGCTACCGCAAGCTGTACGACGCGGTGCGGGCGGAGCTGGTCGAGCTGACCGGCCGCAGCGTCCAGCGGGTCCAGCAGGTGCTGGCCGCCTGGCACTCCTGCGAGCGCCGCCTGAAGGACACCAGGAGCCTGGTACTGGTCGCGAACCTCCAGGACGTCAAGGAGCAGCTGGACGGCCTCGTGCACCCCGGTTTCGTGACCGCGGCGGGCCTCAAGCGGCTGCCCGACCTGATGCGCTACCTGGTCGCCGCCGACCGCCGGCTCCAGCAGATGCCGACCGGCGCGCAACGGGACGCCACCCGGATGGAGAAGGTCCGCGAGATCCAGGCGGAGTACGCCCAACTGCTGGCCGCCCAGCCGGCCGGGCGGCCGGTCCCCGCCGCGGTGCGCGACATCCGCTGGATGATCGAGGAACTGCGGGTCAGCTACTTCGCGCACGCGCTGGGCACGGCCTTCCCGGTCTCCGACAAACGCATCTTCAAGGCCCTGGACGAGGCCTGGGGCTGATCCGCCCCACCCCGCGGCGACCGAGTTCGACCGCACCCCCTGACCTGCTGTACAGTCTGTCTCGAAGCAAGGTCCTGTGGAGCAGTTTGGAGTGCTCGCCACCCTGTCAAGGTGGAGGCCGCGGGTTCAAATCCCGTCAGGACCGCACAACATGACAATGGCCCGCCATCCCTATGGATGCGGGCCGTTCGCATGTCCGCACCCGGACAGGGGCTGCCGACAGCACGTCCCGGCCCCCGGACGCGGGCCGTTCGCATGTCCGCCCCCGGACGCGGGCCGTCCGCGGGCCCGGCCCGAGCACGCGGCGCACGACCGCGCGCCCAGCCCCGAGCGCCACGACCCGGTTTCGCCAGCGAAGCCGGGTCTTTTTGTGAGCACGCCCCGCCACACGGGCCTCCGTACGCCCCCTCCTGACGCGGGAGTTCACTACCGCACCGCCCGCAAGATCCACAAGCCCCACACGTGTGACGGGAGTCACGTAAAGTCGATTCGGAATCGCGGAACTCGACGCCCTCCGGAGGGCTGTCGATTTAATATGTGCAATGGCACCCCGTCCGGGACGTACGCCCAAGGCACGAAAAAGGACCGCATCGGACCCGGCGGAGTCCGATGCGATCCTGGTGACGCGTGGTGCTGTGCGGTGTTACGAGCGGATCCGGCGGGATCCAGGTGGTACAGGGTGGTGCGGGTAGTGCGAGGTAGTGCGGGTGGATCCGGTGGTGCAGGCGGAGCAGATGGAGCGGGTGGAACCGAAGCCTCGGGCTGTCCCTGATGGGGGCAGGTGAGCCGTGCGGCCGGGCGCCGAAAAGGGGGGCCGGCGCCCAAAAGGGCTGTCAGGCCTCGCTGCGCTGCTGCGGAATACCCGCGAGCAGCGCACGGACCTCCGCTTCGCGGTAGCGGCGGTGCCCGCCCAGCGTGCGGATGGACGTGAGCTTGCCTGCCTTGGCCCAGCGCGTGACCGTCTTGGGGTCGACGCGGAACATGGTCGCGACCTCGGCAGGGGTTAGCAACGGCTCGGCATCAGGGGTGCGAGCGGTCATGAGCGGCCTCCTTGAGAGAACCGAACCAACGCGGTTCTTTCCTCTAAATTCTGCACCTTGACCCACGTTGCCCGAAATGGCAGACGCGGGCCGAGTCGGTAATAGGACGAACGGCTTGTCCTCGGCACTACAACTACACCATCCGTCCAGCCGCGTCGGCCAAACCGATGGATTTGCCCTCTCAGGTGTTCAAGCTCGACGGAAGCCGATGGACCGTGTCATAACGGACAGTCACGCGAGCGTGACGATCAGTCACAGGACGATCATCTGCAACATCCCCACCTTCGAAACAAGCCCGAGGCGGACCCGTTGTCCCATTTTGGCATGACACATGGTGATGCAGGCAAGACTCCGGGTACGTGCTCTCCGTCACCCTTGGGCCTAAGATCCACAAACGCCCGTTCGCGCGGAGCGCCGGCTCAGCTGAGGAACTGGCGTTCCCGTACCGACCGCCACCGCTCGGTCAGGCGTTCGTACGCGACCCCGGCCGCACCCGAGTCGCCGGCGCGCAGCGCGGCGAGGCCCTCGGCGACGTCGGCCGCCGAGCGGTCGTCGGCGAGCCCGTCGGGACCGAGGGCGTGCACCAGCCCGCCGTAGTCCAGTTCCACCAGCGAGCGCGGGTGAAACTCCTCCAGCCAGCGGCCGACGTCGATCAGCCCGTCGACCAAGGGGCTGCCGTCGTCGAAGGCCTCCCTGAGCACCCGCAGCCCCCGCGCCACCCGGCGCCTGGCCTGCACCATGGGGGTGCGGTAGCGCAGCAGCGGCTCCTTGGACTCACCGGCGCCCGCCGGCTCGTACTCCCGCTCGTCGTCGGCGACCAGGACGAACCAGCGCACCGGCACGTGCCAGGTGGCACTGCGGATCCAGGGGCGCGCGTCGGGGTTGCGCTCGCGCCACGACTCGTGGTCGGCCGCGGCCTGGAGCCGTACGACCGGCGGCAGCATCGCGTCGAGCACCGACTCCGGAAGCAGCTCGCCGGCCTGCTCAAGAGCCAGCCAGCCGCGCAGCCGGGTGCGCCAGGGGCAGACGTGGGTGACACCGCCGACCACGGCGACGAAGGCGTCGGCGCTCTCGTGCACCGGGACGGCGATCGGCGGCACCGGGATCAGACCGGCCAGCGACTGCCTCAGCTCGTCCTGTGCGGTCCGTCCGGGGTCGGCCGCGGCATACCGGTGCCAGTGGCTGCGTTCGGGCTCGGGAAAGGCCGTCAGCGGCTCGTAGACCCGCAAATACGCCGCGTACGGGACCACTACCGGTGAACCGCCCACACCAGCTCCCTCGCGCCACCGTGCCGTCCCGACGATCGTCCCACGCGGCCGGGCCGGCCGGACGTGATCCCGGCCACCCGGCAGGGCCTACGCTGTTGCGCATCAACCCCGCCCGCCACCCGCACGGGGGGCGCGAAACACCCGCAGCACTGGGACCACTGGACTATGGGAGTCACCACCGTGACCGACGTACGACAGACCGAGAGTGTCATCGCCAAGCTGTTCCGATCGGAGCAGGGCGGACACGAGCAGGTCGTTCTCTGCCAGGACCGCGCATCGGGCCTCAAGGCCGTGATCGCGCTCCACTCCACCGCCCTGGGCCCCGCCCTGGGCGGTACCCGTTTCTTCCCCTACGCCTCCGACGAGGAGGCCGTCGAGGACGCGCTCAACCTCGCCCGCGGCATGTCGTACAAGAACGCGCTGGCCGGGCTCGACCACGGCGGCGGCAAGGCCGTCGTCATCGGCGACCCCGACACGGACAAGACCGAGCAGCTGCTGCTCGCCTACGGCCGCTTCGTCGCCTCGCTCGGCGGGCGCTACGTGACCGCGTGCGACGTCGGCACCTACGTCGCGGACATGGACGTCGTCGCCCGCGAGAACCGCTGGACCACCGGCCGCTCCCCCGAGCACGGCGGCGCCGGGGACTCCTCCGTGCTGACCGCCTTCGGTGTCTTCCAGGGCATGCGCGCCGCCGCCCGCTTCCAGTGGGGCGAGCCCTCGCTGCGCGGCCGCAGGGTCGGTGTCGCGGGCGTCGGCAAGGTCGGCAAGCACCTGGTGCGGCACCTGGTGGAGGACGGCGCCGAGGTCGTCGTCACCGACGTGCGCGCCGGCGCGGTGGAGGCCGTCACCGCCCGGCACCCGGGCGTCGGCGCGGTGAGCGACGCCGAGGTGCTGGTACGCACCCCGCTGGACGTCTACGCCCCCTGCGCGCTGGGCCACGCCCTGGACGACGCGACCGTCGCGGCCCTGACCGCGACCGTGGTGTGCGGCGCGGCCAACAACCAGCTGGCGCACCCCGGCGTCGAGAAGGACCTCGCCGGCCGCGGCATCCTCTACGCGCCGGACTACGTGGTGAACGCCGGCGGTGTGATCCAGGTCGCGGACGAACTGCACGGTTTCGATTTCGACCGGGCCAAGGCCAAGGCGACGAAGATCTACGACACGACTCTGGCCATTTTCGATCGCGCGAAGTCCGACGGCGTTCCGCCCGCGGTCGCCGCCGACCGGCTGGCCGAGCAACGGATGGCGGAGCGCACTCCGGCGGCGGAATGGCTGCGCCCGGAGTGACGCACGTGACCGAACGCACGGCCCGATAGCAAGTTCGCGCTAGAAGAAGGTAAAATCGGGCCTGACCAGGCAGGACAGGGTCGCGAAAGACCCCTGATCCGACGCGCGTCGTGCGGGCGACGTACCGTGCGGCGTCGGAAGCAGGTACCGTTGAGGCCCTACGGACCGGTCTCTCTCCGGAGAGGCCGCTCCGCATCATGAACGCGTGTCAAGACTCGGGGCCGTTGAGCCCCGCCGTTAAGGGGGTCGAGCCATGGGGCGCGGCCGGGCCAAGGCCAAGCAGACGAAGGTCGCCCGCCAGCTGAAGTACAACAGCGGCGGTACGGATCTCTCACGTCTGGCCGACGAGCTGGGCGCATCGCCGTCGAGGCCGGTTAATCCGGAGCCTGTCGAGGACGATGACGACGAGTTGGACGACGACGACCCGTACGCTCAGTACGCGGATCGGTACAACGACGACGACGATGACGAGGACGACCAGTCGTCCGACTCCTCGCCCTCGTCGCAACGTCGTCGCGCTTGACGCAGCGAAGTCACCACACACGCTGACCCGGCCGGGGGCGATCAGCCCCGGACCGGGTTTCGTCATGCCCCGGCGCGGCAGTGCCGGCCAGGGTACGAATCCGGCCACGCCGCCGGGTCAGCCCGCGTAGTCGCCGACCAGCTCCACGGCCGCGGCGCCGCTCTCGCGCGCCGTGATCCCACCCGCGACCCAGGCGTCCACCCCGCGGTCCGCCAGCGTGGCCAGGGCCACCTCGACCGACTCCTGGGGCAGCACCGCGATCATGCCGACGCCCATGTTCAGCGTCTTCTCCAGCTCCGGGCGCTCGACCCGCCCGGCCGCGCCGACCAGGTCGAAGATCGGCGCGGGCGTCCACGTCGAACGCTCGACGGTGGCCCGCAGGCCGTCCGGTACGACCCGGGCCAGGTTGTTGGCCAGGCCGCCGCCGGTGATGTGCGAGAAGGCGTGCACCTCGGCGGTACGGGTCAGGGCCAGGCAGTCCAGCGAGTAGATCCTCGTCGGCTCCAGCAGCTCCTCGCCCAGCGCCCTGCCCAGCTCGGGGATCTCCCGGTCCAGCTCCCAGCCGGCCCGGTCGAAGAGCACATGGCGGACCAGGCTGTACCCGTTCGAGTGAAGCCCGGACGACTCGATCGCGATCACCGCGTCGCCGCTGCGGATCCGGTCCGCGCCCAGCAGCCGGTCGGCCTCGACCACGCCGGTGCCCGCCCCCGCGACGTCGAATTCGTCGGCGCCCAGCAGCCCGGGGTGCTCGGCGGTCTCGCCGCCGACCAGGGCGCAGCCGGCCAGCACACAGCCTTCGGCGATGCCCTTGACGATGGCGGCGACCCGCTCGGGGTAGACCTTGCCGACGCAGATGTAGTCGGTCATGAACAGCGGCTCCGCCCCGCACACCACGAGGTCGTCCACGACCATGCCGACCAGGTCGTGGCCGATCGTGTCGTAGACGCCCATCCGGCGGGCGATGTCCACCTTGGTGCCGACGCCGTCCGTCGCGGAGGCCAGCAGCGGGCGCTCGTAGCGCTTGAGCGCGGAGGCGTCGAAGAGGCCCGCGAAGCCGCCGAGCCCGCCGACCACCTCGGGGCGGGTGGCCTTGCGCACCCACTCCTTCATCAAGGTGACGGCGTGGTCGCCGGCCTCGATGTCGACGCCCGCGGCGGCGTAGCTGGCACCGGTTGTCTCAGACATGGCTGGCACTTTCGTGTCGGGGTACGGCAGAGGGCTCACGGCCTGCGCAGGGCGTCGGCGGCGTCCGCGCCGCCGGCCAGCTCGACTTCCAGCAGCTGCTTGCCCAGCAGCTCGGGGTCGGGCAGGTCCATCGGGTATTCACCGTCGAAGCAGGCCCGGCACAGGTTGGGCTTGGCGATCGTGGTGGCCTCGACCATGGCGTCGAGCGAGATGTACGCGAGCGAGTCGGCGCCCAGCGAGGTGCCGATCTCCTCGACCGTCATACCGTTGGCGATCAGCTCCGCGCGGGTGGCGAAATCTATGCCGAAGAAGCACGGCCACTTCACCGGCGGCGAGGAGATCCGTACGTGCACCTCGGCGGCGCCCGCCTCGCGCAGCATCCGCACCAGGGCGCGCTGGGTGTTGCCGCGGACGATCGAGTCGTCCACGACCACCAGGCGCTTGCCGCGGATGACTTCCTTGAGCGGGTTGAGCTTGAGCCGGATGCCGAGCTGCCTGATGGTCTGCGAGGGCTGGATGAAGGTCCGCCCGACGTAGCTGTTCTTGACCAGGCCCGAGCCGTACGGGATGCCGCTGGCCTCGGCGTATCCGACCGCGGCCGGGGTTCCGGACTCCGGGGTCGGTATCACCAGGTCGGCGTCGACCGGCGCCTCCTTGGCGAGCCGGCGGCCCATCTCGACCCGGGAGAGGTAGACGTTGCGGCCCGCGATGTCGGTGTCGGGCCTGGCGAGGTAGACGTATTCGAACACGCAGCCCTTGGGGCGGGCCTCGGCGAAGCGGGACGTGCGCAGGCCCTGCTCGTCGATGGCGACCAGCTCGCCCGGCTCGATCTCGCGGACGAAGCTGGCGCCGCAGATGTCGAGGGCGGCGCTCTCCGAGGCGACGACCCAGCCGCGCTCCAGGCGGCCCAGCACCAGCGGGCGGATGCCCTGCGGGTCGCGGGCGGCGTAGAGGGTGTGCTCGTCCATGTAAACGAGGCTGAAAGCACCCTTGATTTTCGGCAGCACCAGGGGTGCGGCCTGCTCGACCGACAGTGGGGTGCCGTCGGCCGCGGTCTGCCCGGCGAGCAGGGCGGTGATGAGATCGGTGTCGTTGGTCGCGGCCACCCGGGTGGTCCTGCCCGGGGTCCGCGGCAGGTCGGCGACCATCTCCGCCAGCTCGGCGGTATTGACCAGGTTGCCGTTGTGGCCGAGCGCGATGGAGCCGTGGCCGGTGGCGCGGAAGGTGGGCTGCGCGTTCTCCCACACCGAGGCGCCGGTGGTCGAGTAGCGGGCGTGGCCGACGGCGATGTGGCCGGTCAGCGAGCCGAGCGAGGTTTCGTCGAAGACCTGGGAGACCAGTCCCATGTCCTTGAAGACCAGAATCTGGGAGCCGTTGCTCACTGCGATGCCCGCGGACTCCTGTCCGCGGTGCTGCAGGGCGTACAGCCCGAAATAGGTGAGTTTGGCGACCTCTTCGCCGGGGGCCCAGACACCGAAGACGCCACACGCGTCCTGGGGGCCCTTCTCGCCGGGGAGCAGGTCGTGGCTGAGTCGTCCGTCACCACGAGGCACGTTCACGAGTCTAGGGCAGGTTCGCCGCTGGTCCGAACGAGGGACCGACCCGATCTGCGCTTCTATGCGCGTAGCGCCTTGGGGGACACGGGGGTGTGACGTGCCCCCCAAGGCGCGGGTGCGCCGGCCGGTACGGGGGTTGCTCCGGTCGGCGGGCTCTGATGACCGGGGGTCAGCCTAGGGCCATCACGGGGCGCCGGCCGGAAACCGCCGGCGCGGTGGCCGAAAAGCCCGCCGCCGGCGGGGTCGCCGCGGCGTGCCGCGGGTCCGCTGCGGGTGTGCCGTGGATGTGAAGACGCCCGCCGGTACGGGGGTTCCGGCGGGCGCGTCTCCAGGGCGGCTCGAACACGCGGAATTCAGCATTCCGGATGGATCCGCTCCCGGAATTCTAGGAGCACGGACCTCCCCGGCATATACCGGGGGAGATTACCGGCGTAATTACGCCACGCCTGGACAGGGTTATTCCGGTGCATTACGGGCGCCGCATTGTATGACGGGCAGGTCGCCGTACGACCCGTGTGTCACCGCATGACCGGCAGATACGGTCCCAGGTCCGCGCGTTCCCCGCTGGCCGCGACGGCCGCCGCGGCCAGCGCCTCGGCCCAGCCCGTACGCCCGGTGGCGAGCCGGATCCAGGTCAGCGGGTCGGTCTCGACGACATTCGGCGGGGTGCCGCGGGTGTGCCGCGGCCCCTCCACGCACTGCACCGCCGCATAGGGCGGCACCCGTACCTCCACCGCGTTGCCCGGCGCCTTCGCGGCCAGCCCGTCCGCCAGCACCCGCGCCACGGCCGCCACCGCCTGCCGGTCGAAAGCGACCTCGCGGCCGGTCGCCCGGGCCAGGTCGTCGCTGTGCACCACCAGTTCCACCAGCCGGGTCACCGTGAAGTCCAGTGCCCGCATGCCGCCGAAGGGCTCGGGGATCAGCCTGCCCGGCCGCAGCGCCTGCGCCCGCAGCGGGCCGAGCCCGTCCACCGCCGCGTCGATCGCCGCGACCGGGTCCCCCATCGCCTGCTCGGCGGCCCGGGTCGAGGCGTCCAGCTGGTCGGCGATCGGCCCGGTCGCCTGCGTCCACTCGTCCAGCCCGGTCGGCTTCCCCCCGGGGACCGGCTCCGGCTCCGCCAGCAGCACCCCGAGCAGATTCGCCTGCCGTGCGATGTGCGCGACCAGGGTCCGCACGTCCCAGCCGGGCAGCCCGGACTCCCTCGCGTACGCCTCGGGCGCCAACTCCTTGACGGCGTCGCGCACATGGCCCGCCTGCGCGAGAAGCGCGCTCCAGGTCCGGTCTGGGTCGTACGTCCGCACGCGGCGGCGGCTGGTCTGCGGCATACGGCGAGCGTAGTCCGGGTGCCCCGGGGGGCTTGCGGGACCCGGCGGCCCCGGGGCGCGGCGGCCGGGCGGCCGGGGACCTGGGGCTGGGCCTGCGGGACCCGGGGCGGGCGTTATCCCGCGATCTGCATCCGGAGGAGCGCCTGGGCGAGCTGCAACTCCAGCGCGGGGCCGTCCTTCATGGCCTTCCTCAGCGCGGCGTCGCCGGACACCAGGTAGTTCCTCGGCGCCACGTTCTGCTGCTTCAGGCCGGCCAGGACGTCGGCGGCCACCGCCTTGACGCGGTTCAGGCGTTCGGCGGCGTCGGCGAGCTGGCTCGCGGCGAACTCCCGCATGAGGGAGACCGCGTCCTCAAGGCCGTACGCCTCGTCCTTCCTGACCGCCCGCAGTTCGAACAGCATCGCGCCGTCGCCCGCGGTGCCGAAGCGGCCCATGGCGTAGGTGAAGTGGCGGCCCTGCCGGTGCGCGGGGTAGCCGCGCGGCGGGGACAGCAGGTCCCGGTGGTCGCCGCGGGGGCCGTCGCCGTCGTTGTCGCGGTCGGTGGGCTCCGTGGCGGGCGTCGTCGGGTCGCCGTCCACGATGGAGTCGAACCACGCGCCGATCGTGGGACCGGCGTACCGGTAGCCGGCCGGCCCGAGGTAGCCGCCGATGAGGTCGCGCTTCCCCTGGGACGTCGGCATCAGGACCGTGGCACGGTAGTCGTCGAACAGCCCGTGCGCGCCCCGGTAGTCGACGCAGCGGCGGAAGTCGGTCTGTTCGTCGGCGCTCAGCTGGAGGTAGCCGGAGTGGAAGTCGGTGCGGGACATCACCGGCAGCAGCACCTTGGGGCCCTGCCTGTCGTTGACCCCCGCGATCAGGCTGATCACGTAGTAGCGCACGAGATACAGCAACTGGGCTGCTCTGCCGAGGGGTTTGTAGAAGTCGACGTTGGCCACGGCCTCGGCCGCCCCGCTGCCCCCGTAGGTCAGCAGCAGGTCGGCGAGCTGGTCCAGCCGCCGGCCCCCGGTGGCCTGGACCTTGCCGTGCACGAAGTGGCCGGTCACCACGGTCACGGCGAAGCCGGCCGGCAACAGCTGGTGGCCGTCCACATCGTCCAGCGCCGGCTCCGGCAGGTAGTACGTCGCACCGCCGTTGCGCTGGAGCGCGGCCACTTCGGCGCTGACGCACTGGAGTTGCCGGTCGAGATCCGCCGAGGTCGTGACCGGCGAGGTGATGAACTCCAGGTCGGTGTCGTCGACCTCCAGCCGGACGATCTCCGCTTCCTGGTGCTTCCAGCTCTTGAGCAGCGTCTTGGAGGGCACATCCTGCGTGGTCACCTTCGCGTCGCCGAGCTGCCACTCGAATCCGAAGGAGGGCGAGCCGAAGGCGGGTGCGAACGGCTGCTGCATCTCGGCCAGGACCGGACCCCACAGCGAGTCGAGCACGCGCAGGACCGGGCCGTGCGTGCCCGGCCCGGGGTCGGAGCGTATGGACGCGTAGCGGTCCAGCGCCTTCCCGACCTCGATGAGGGCTACGAACAGGCCTTCGCCGACCGGCGATTCCTCCGCCTGGGCCACGGCCTCCTCGGCCCAATCGGTCAGGGCGTCCATGGTCTCCAGCATGTCGGGACGGGCGAGTCCGCCGGTGACGCGTGCGCTCAAGTCGTCGGCGAGGCGGGCGAGTTCCCGTGCCCGCTCGTGGATCGTGCTGGTCGGCAGGGCGCGTGCCACCGGCTGGGCGGCCTGCTGGCCGGGGACGTGGGCACCGCCTTGGGCAGGGCCTTGAGCGGGTCCCTGCGCGGGTGGTTGAGCAGGCTTCGGATACATGGCGGGTCCTCCGGTTCGCGACGGCTGCGTGCGCGCCGGGTCCCCGGGGGTGGCGTCACCCCGTGAACACGCCCTCCCCCGAGCGGCCCCGCGGCACAGTCAGCCCAGCATGCCCGGACCGCCACCGGATCGCAGCGTTTCGGCCGGTTTGCCGGTTGGGCCCCGTACGGCCGGCCTGTCGCCGGTGCGGCACCGCCCGCTCGCCCACAGGGGCAGGCGGGCGGGGCGGGCGTCGTGGGTCCGGTGACGGGTCCCAGGTCCGGGTCCGGATGGGTACGGGTCCACGTCGGTGCCGGCGCTCGGGCCGGTGGTGGTGCCGGCGCCGGTCAGCCCTGGCGGGGGCGCTCGAAGGTGAGCAGCAGGCCCTCGACGGCGCCGGGGCCTATCCGGCCCTTCACGTCGGCCGCGGTGATGGACTTGAGCGCCCAGCCGTCGGACGCGTGCTTGTTGAGGGTCTTCTCCAGCTTGTCGCCGTCGAGCGCGTCGCCGATCAGCGATTCGCGGAAGGAGACGACCTTGTACTCGTACATGCTCTGGTCCTCGCTCGGGTCCGGTTCGTTCGGGCGGTCCTACGTCCGGACAGCCAACCACGAACTCCCGTACGCCGTCAGGCCGCCCCGGCGGCGGGCGCGGGTCCCGGGCGGCCGAGGGGGATGTCGCGCATCGTGCGCAGCGGCGAGAAGAACAGCCACAGGCCGGCGGAGCAGCCGCCGACGACGGCGATCCACAGCGTCGTCCGCACGCCGAGCAGGGCCGCGAGCGCTCCCCCGGCGAGGCTGCCGAGCGGCAGGGTGCCCCAGTTGATCCAGCGGGCGGCGGCGCTGACCCGGCCGAGCAGGTCGGGCGGGCAGGTCGCCTGGCGGTAACTGGTCAGCGAGATACCGGCCACGGTGGAGGCGAAGGTCCAGGAGATCCAGCCGGCACCGAACAGCAGCACCCACCAGCCGTGCCCGGCCAGCGGGATCAGCAGTCCGGGCAGCGACAGCAGGGTCATCGCCACCCAGCTGATCCGCGCCGAACCCACCCGCCGGGCCAGCGACTTCGCGGCGATCCCGCCCGCCACGCCGCCGACGGCTCCCAGCGCGAGCAGCAGCCCGACAAGGCCGGGGCGTATCCGCAGGGTGCGGATCAGGAAGACCGGGCCGAGCGTTTCCACCATGATCACGAAGAAGTTGGCGGTGCCGTTGAAGGCCACCGCCTTGCGCAGGATCGGGTCCCGCACCACATGCGCGAGCCCGGCCCCGATCTGCGCCCGCAGGGTGGGCCTGTCCGCCGCGGGCGCCGGCGTACGGACCGGCTCACGGGTGCGTATCGCGGCCAGCGAGGCGGCGGACACCGCGAAGGACAGCGCGTCCGCGGTCATCGCCGCCGCGGCCCCGACCAGCGTGACCAGGCCGGCGCCCGCCCCCGGCCCGGCGATCTGCGCGGCCGACTGCGAGGCGGCGAGCTTGCCGTTGCCGTCCATCAGCTGCTCATGGTCGAGCAGAGTCGGCAGATAGCTCTGGTAGGCGACCGAGAAGAACACCGACAGCACGCCGGACGCGAGCGCGACACCGTAGAGCTGCCCGAGGGTCAGCACACCCGCCGCGTGGGCGACCGGCACCGAGCCGACCACCGCGAGCAGCCCGAGGTTGCACCCGATCATCAGCCGCCGCTTGGCCACCCGGTCCACCACGGCCCCCGCGGGCAGCGCCACCAGCAGATACGCACTCGTCCCCGCCGCCGACAGCAGCCCGATCTGGAAAGCGCCGGCCTTCAGCACGACGACGGCCACCAGCGGCAGCGCGAGCACCGAGATCTGCGAACCGACCTCGCTGACGGTCTGCCCGCTCCACAACAGCAGGAAGTCCCGCTGCCGCCGCAGCGGACGGCGCTTTCGATCGTTGACGCCCACCGTTGCGATGCTCGCACCGCGCACGCACCGGTGTCCACGTACCCCGGTGTACGTGCGGCGGCGCTAACTGCGGTGCGCGCCACGGGGCTTGCCCTGCCGCCGGGTGTGGGCCAGGAGACGGGCACGGGCCTGGGCGCCGGTGCGGCCGTACTCCCCGATCGGGACGACCGCCAGGATCCGGGCCGGGAGCGCTCAGCCGCCGGGGCCGGGGGTCCGGCGGGCGTTACACGCCGACCGTTCCGTCGATGGCCTCGCGGAGGAGGTCGGCGTGGCCGTTGTGGCGGCCGTACTCCAGGATGACGTGCAGCATGATCGTCCGTAGCGAAAGGTCCTCCTGGCCGCGGGAGTTGTGGACGACGACGTCCAGGTCGGGGGCCGCCGCCTCGATGCGGCGGGCGTGCTCGACCTCGGCGTGCCAGGCCGTGAAGGCCTCCGCGCGGGTGGAGCCGGCCGCGTCGTAGGCGACTTGGAAGTCCATCGCGTCCGACCAGACGAGCGGGATGTCCTCACCGCCGACGACCCGGCGGAACCAGGCGCGCTCGACCTCGGCCATGTGGCGCACGAGGCCGAGCAGGCTCAGCGTCGAGGGCGGCACGGACTGCCGCCGCAAGTCCTCGTCCGCCAGCCCCTCGCACTTGACGGCAAGCGTCGCCCGGTGGTGTTCGAGGAAGCCGCGCAACGTCTCGCGCTCCCCGGCGATGGTGGGCGGCACGGCCCGTTCGATGCTCACCCCACCATTGTGGCTCCGGGCCGGACCGCCGAGGAGGGGCGGGGCCGGATCGTCATCGCCGGCCCCGGCGGGCGGTGTGGAGGGCGAATCCGCTGGTGCCGGGCGATTCCCGGCCGGGTATCAGCTCGGAGCCGTCCTGGTGCGTCAGGCCGGTGTAGTCGCCGCCCAGCTCCGGGCGGTACGGGATCGGCTCGGCGGTGAAGGCGGTCGCGAGCCGCTGCCGGTAGCGTGCGGCGATCCCGGCGTAGTGCTGGTCGTCCAGGTGGACGGCGCTGTGCTCGACGAACGGCGGCAGCACGTCGAAGCCGGTGAAGTACAGCACGCCGTGGTTGACCGGGAACAGCAGGTCGTCGATGGGGCCGTTGACTCCCCGCTCGGTGTAGTGCCCGATCCTGCCGCCCACGGTGGTGGCGACCATGGCGCGTTTGCCGGCGAACGGGCCGGCCCCGTAGCGCGGCAGCTGCGCGCCGTACGCGAAGTCGTAGGTGAACACCCGGTCGATCCACCCCTTGAGGATCGCGGGCATGGTGAACCACCACAGCGGGAAGTGCAGGACGACCAGGTCGGCGTCGCGCAGCTTCTGCTGCTCGGCGCGGATGTCCTCGGTGAGGCGGCCGGATCCGTAGGCCGCTCCTGAGGCATGCATGAAATCCGGTCCTGTGATGCCGTCGAAGTCGGCGAAGTCGGCCGCCGCCTGCCACTTCATGGCGTACAGGTCGGTGACCACCACCTCGTGGCCCTCCGCGCGCAGGGCGCTGACGGCGAGGTCCTTCAAGGACGCGGTCAGCGAGTTCGGGTCGGGGTGTGCGTAGACGATCAGTACGTTCATGGCGGCGATCCTGCGCCGGATGCCGGTCCGGCGGCCAGAGTCTGCCTGACCGCCGGACCGGGGTTCCTGGGACTGGCAGGACCACCCTCGTCCCGACCGGTCCTGGCGGCCCGTGCGCATACTGGAACGCATGGACGATCTGGGCGACCTCGGCACGTTCCTGCAGTCGCGCCGGGCGCACGTGCCGCCGGAATCGGTCGGCGTCGTCATCGGTGGCCGCCGCAGGGTGGCCGGTCTGCGCCGCGAGGAGCTGGCGCAGCTGGCCGGGGTGAGCGTCGATTACTACATCCGGCTGGAGCAGGGCCGGGCGACCCAGCCGTCGGAGCAGGTGCTGGACGCGCTGTCGCGGGCGCTGCAACTCGACAGCGTGGCCCACGAGTACCTGCACAAGCTGGCCAGGCAGCGCAGGCGCCGGCCGCAGCCGACCAGCTATCCGGCCATGGTTCGGCCGCAGCTGCGTCGGATCCTCGACACGTTGTCGGACTGCCCGGCCATGATCATCAACCACCGCATCGACGTGCTGGCGTACAACCGGATGGCCGGTCTGCTGTACGGCGGCCTGGACCAAGTGCCGGTCGGCGAACGCAATCTGGCCAGGATGATCTTTCTCGACGCCGACCGCTTCGACCTGTACGCCGACCGCACGTCGTGCACCGCCGACTGCGTGGCCCATCTGCGGCACGCGGCCGGTGAGTTCCCCGACGACCCGGAACTGGCCGCGCTCATCGGCGAACTGTCCATCGGCAGCCGCCGGTTCAGCGAGCTGTGGGCCGCCGCCGAGGTCAGCGTGCGCGGCCACGGCTCGCAGCGACTCCGGCACCCGATGGTCGGCGTGATCACGCTGCACCAGGAGCGCTTCATGCTGCCGGACGGCTCCGGCCAGGAGCTGATCACCCTGTCCCCCGAACCGGACAGCACCGACGCGGACAATCTCCGGCTGCTCGCCAACCTGGGCGCCGACGACACCGGCGAAGCGTGGTCGCGGCCCTGAGCCGATCGGCTCGCTCCCACCGGCCGGTGGGCGGACCCGCGCCCGGGCGGCGGGACGAGCCGGGCACGCACTACGGGCGCAGCACGAGGAGGCGCCCCCTGTTCTCGCCGGTCAACTCTCCGCCTCCGTGGGGTCGGTGGTGTCACGGTGCGACCAGAACAGGGCCGCGCCGCCCGCGCCCTCCGGGACGAACTCCTCGCGTTCGACGGCGAATCCGGCCGCTGCCAGCCACGTACGGTACGTGGCCGCGCCGGCGTGGCTCCACCACATCGGGGCGCCGCCGCCGAGCCAGTTCTCCTGGACGCCGGTCCACGCGGTGTGGCCGGTCACCGCGAGCAGGCAGCCGCCGGGACGCAGCCAGCGGGCCGACTTCGCGAGCAGCGGGGCCTGTTCGGCGAGCGGGAGGTGGAGCGGACCGACAGCGTGTCGTAGCCGCGGCGGACCAGCTCTTTCGGATCATCGATGTCCACGCTGTGGCACGGTAGCCGCAGCCGGGGCGGTCGTACGAACGGATTACGGCGCCACCGCGGAGCCCCACCGGGAGGCGTAGGCCGGTGTCGTGACCGGCGTCACATCCGCGACTGTCACGCCGGGGCGCGCTCGCCCGTCCTGATCCCGTCCATGTGCCACGCAGTGCCAGTTGAAGGAAGAGGACTCATCATGCGAGTAGTCGTCGCGGGCGCGACCGGTGTCGTCGGGCGGCAGGTCGTCCCGCTGCTCAGTGCCGCGGGGCACGAGGTCGTCGCCCTGTCACGCAAACCGGGGCGGGAGCGGGCCGCGGGCGTACGGACCGTCGCCGTCGACGCGCTCGACCAGGCGGCGCTGCGCGAGGCCGTGCGCACGGCGGAACCGGACGCCGTCGTGCACCTGCTCACCGCCATCCCGGCGCGGATCAGCCCCCGCAGGATGGAGCGGGACTTCGCCCTCACCAACCGGCTGCGTACGGAGTCCGCCAGGACGCTCGCGGAGGCCGCACGGGACTCGGGCGGCGCCCGCTTCCTGGCACAGGGCCTGGCCTACGCCTACGACCCGGCGCCCGGCGCGGCCGACGAGGACGCGCCCTTCTGGCGGCGCCCGCCCAAGCAGTGGGCGACGTCGCTGGGAGCGCTGGAAGTCCTGGAGGGGATCACCGCGGCCGACGACGGCCTGGTCCTGCGCTTCGGGCACCTCTACGGACCCGGTACCGCCTTGGGGCGCGGCGGGTCGAGCATCGCGCAGATCGAGGCCCGCAAGCTGCCGGTCGTCGGCGACGGCAGCGGCGTCTTCTCCTTCACCCACGCCCGGGACGCGGCGACGGCCGTCGTCGCGGCCCTGGACCGCCCGGAGGCGACCGGCGCCCTCAACATCGTCGACGACGAGCCCGCCCTGCTGCGCGACTGGCTCCCGGGAGTGGCGGCGCTGCTCGGCGCCGCCGCCCCGCGGAAGGTCCCGACCGCCATGGCCAGGCTCGCAGCGGGCGCGTGGGGTGCCGCCTACATGACGCGGTTGCGCGGCGCCGACAACACCCGGGCCAAGGACGCCCTGTCCTGGAGCCCGCGCTACCCGACGTGGCGCGAGGGCTTCGCGGCCGAGCTGGGCGGCTGAGCGCGGCGGGCGGCGGGCGGCAGGCGGCAGGCGGCAGGCGGCAGGCGGCAGGCGGCAGGCGGCAGCGTCACTGCTCGCCGAGGGCCATCCACTTCGCCGGGTCCGTGAGCGGGGTGAAGCCCACCTTGGCGTACACCTCGTGGGCGTCGGCGGTGGCCAGCATGATGCGGCGCAGGCCGTAGGGCGCGAGGTGGTCGCGGACCGCGGCGACAAGGGCGGTGCCGATGCCCTTGCCGCGGGCGGCGGGCGCGACGTACACATCGCAGAGCCACGCGAAGGTGGCCAGGTCGCTGACGATCCGCGCGTACGCGAGCTGCGCCCCCGACGCGCTGTCGTAGAGCCCGAAGTTGAGGGACCCCGCGATAGCCGCGTCCTGCTTCTCACGCGGGCGCCCGAGCGCCCAGTACGCGTCCTGCGACAGCCACTGATGAATCAGCCCGCCGTCGAGCCGCGCGGGGTCGGTGGATATCTCGTAACCATCGGGAAGCCCATCACTCATCCCCGCACTCAACCAGCCCCACCACCCGCCCGGCCAGCGAATATCCCTCGGCTGCCGGCGCCTACGACCCGGTGGCCTCCGCGTCCGCCCGGGCCGCCGAGGCCACCGGCCCGCCGGACGACGCGCGTGGCGGGCCGTAGGTCAGCAGGACGCTGGTGTCGAGCTTCCACGGGCCGACGCTGACGGTGTCGCCGAAGACGAACGCCGTCCGCTGCCGATAGCCGGGCAGCGAGTGGACGATGCCGGTTCCGTCGCGGGGGTCGACGATCACGTAGTGAGGAATACCCATGGCGGAGTAGTCCTCCACCTTGTCGCGGTAGTCGTTCGAGGGGTTGGAGCGGGAGACGATCTCGACCACCAGCAGCACCTCGTCAGGGCGCAGCGCGGTCTCGGTGTTCTCCAGACTCGCCTCGGGGAAGACCATGATGTCGGGGCAGCGGAGCTTTCCGAGGGCCGGATCCTCGACATCGGCGCCCGCGTGGGCGATGTAGCCGGGGTGCGTCCTGGCCACTTGGACATCGATCTGCCGCCACAGGCGCGCTACGGCGAGTTCGTGGCGGTTGACCGGCGCCATCATCACGATGACCTCGCCGTCGGCGATCTCGACCTTGCCGATTCCGGGCAGGTCGGCCAGATCCTCGGCCACCCGGCGGAGTGCGGCGTACGACTCGGTGTCCATGTCGTCCACGGTAGCCGGAAGGCGACTTGGAAGTCCGTAGCCTGTAGTTACAGCGTGATCACTCATGGTCGGGATCCTGGCGTTATCGACCTGAATGAATATGCCAAACGCATAATCATCACCCACCCGGGTGACGACGCCCCGAGCGCGGCGCCTGGCGCGCCGCCGGTCCGGGCGGTGGCGGGGTCAGGGCCCGGTGGCGGTCAGGGCGCGGAAAGGGGTGGGGATGCGGGGTGGGGGGAGGCAGGTGAACAGGTGGTGGCCGGGGGTGGGGAGGGACAGGAGGGTGTAGGGGAGGGTGTCCGCAGGCACTTTCGGGTGGCGCAGCCGGAGTTCGCCCTCGGCGGGGGCGCCGGCCCGGTGCATTTTCCACAGGGCGGCGAATTCCGGGCTGGACGCGGAGAGTCGGGCCACCAGGCGGGTGAGGGCCGGGTCGCTCGGGCGGTCGGCGTGTGCGGTGCGCAGGGACGCGACCAGTTGCGCGCCGATCGAGTCCTCCGGCTCCCGGTTGGCGGGGGCGGCGCCGTAGGGGCAGCAGAAGACCTGCCAGAGCAAATTGCGCTCGTGCGGCGGGCGTTGCGCCAGGCCCGCCATCAGGGCAGCGCCCAGCGGGTTCCAGGCCAGCAGGTCGAAGCGGGGTCCCGCGATGAAGGCCGGGGTGTCGTTCAGTGCCTCAAGCAGCGCCCGGGCGGCCGGGGTGACGGGCCTGGTCCGTACGGCCGCGGGCTCCCGGCGCGGGGCGGCGATCGTGTGCAGGTAGGCGCGTTCGGCGTCGGTGAGCAGCAACGCCCGTGCCAGGGAGTCCAGTACGGCGGGGGTCGGGACGCGGGGGCGGCCCTGCTCAAGTCGCGTGTAGTAGTCGGGCGAGATGCCGGCCCTGGCCGCCACTTCCTCCCTGCGCAGGCCGGGCGTCCTGCGGTGCCCGGTCGCGTCCTGGGCCAGGCCCACGTCCGCGGGGGTGAGGCGGGAGCGGTGCGCCCGCAGGAAGGCTCCCAACGCCGAGTCGGCCATGTCCCCACCGTAGACCGGCCGGAAGGGGGGCCGGGCCGTCCCAGGGTCGGCGCGGCCGATGGTGCCGGGCGGCCGGCGAAGCGAGGCTTCCCGTATGGGAATACTTGAGGGCAAGGTCACCGTCGTCACCGGCGCGGGCCGGGGAATCGGCGCCGCCGCGGCCCGGCTGTTCGCCGCGGAGGGCGCGCGGCTGGTGCTGGCGGCCCGTACCGGCGCCGAAGTGGACGCGCTGGCCGCCGAATTGCGCGAGGGCGGCGCCGAGGCGGTCGCCGTGACGGCCGACATCACGACCGCGGAGGGCGCAGAGCGCGCTGTATCGGCGGCACTTGAGGTGTACGGAAGGCTCGACGCCGCCTTCGACAACGCCGGGGCCGGCCCCGTGCCCGCCCCGCTCGCCGACCGGGACGAGGCCACCTGGGACGAGGTGCACACGCTGAACCTGCGGGGCACCTGGCTGTGCCTGCGCGCCCAGTTGCGGGCGATGGTCGCGGGCGGGCACGGCGGCGCGATCGTGGTGAACACCGGCGTCGGCGCGCTGGTCGGCGGCTTCGGCGACGGTACGCAGCAGGCCGCGAAGCACGGGCTGGCCGGCCTGGTGAAGGCGGCCACCGCGGACTACGCGGGGCACGGGATCCGTACCAACGCCATCGCGCCGGGTGTCGCCCGCACCTCCGCCACCGAGGCGTTCTTCGCCCCGGGCACCGGCTTCGCCGGGACCGTCGCCCGGGCGACCCCGCTGGGCCGGGTCGCGGAGCCCGCCGAATTCGCCGAGGCAGCGGCCTGGTTGCTCAGCGACCGCGCCTCGTACGTCACCGGCGTGACCCTCCCGGTCGACGGCGGCCTCACCGCGGTCCGCACCTTCGCCTGACCGGCGGGGCGGGTGGGGCGGCGGGCGGCGCTCCGTACCGGGCCACGTAGTGCCAGACCCGCTTGAGGGACTGCGGGTCGTGGCGGCCGGCGCGGGCGGCGGCGCCGAGGACACGGGGGTCGAGCCGGCCGTCGACCGCGATCTCGGCGCCGAGCGCGACGATTTCCGGGCCGCGGTAGTCAGGATGGCGGCGCAGTTCCCCGACGGTGAGCGCGAAGCCCGGGTGCCACTCGACCGGGCACGGAAGCCGGCGCGCCGCGGCCTCCACGGAGGTGCCGCGGTGGCTGGGGTCCAGGACCAGCGCCTCGACGTGGCGGGCGAGGAGGACCGGGCCGTGGACCTGCGCCTCGATGTAGTCGTCAAGGGGGTCGCCGACGCCATCGCCGCTCTCGGCCAGGGCGATCAGGGACATGACCGCCGCGACGCCGAAGTGCGACGGCTCGTAGAAGCTGTCGGGGTAGCAGAAGGTGGCCCGCGGCAGCGTTCGGGCGGTCAGCCGGAAGTGCGCGGAGCCGAACCGCGGCGCTCCGCCGGTCACGCGCCGACGGAAGTTCAGTGCGCCGTAGACCGGGCGGGTGTGCGCGGGTGCGTCGTCGTAGGCGCCGCCGAACATCCGGCTCTCCCAGCGCCACCGATCACCGCCGGGATACGCGGTCAGGCCGCCGTTGCTCGTACCGGTCACGAACTGCGAGCGGTAGACGCCGTCCTCGGCGAGCCGCGCCAGGACCGGCGTGCCGCAGGCGGCCGACCTGTCCGGGTGGAAATTCAGCGTCACCCGCAGTCCCGAGTCCATCGGCCCGCCGCGCGACAGCGCCGTGACATGGCGTATCGCCAGCTCACGCGCGGGCACCCGGCCTGTAGCGTTGCGGTCCACTCACCGCAGTCTGCCCGGGCGCAGGCTCCGCGGTCATCCTGGTTTCGTCGCCCGGCAGGGACCGCGGAGGGCCGCATGACGGAAGCGCCGGACGGCGAGCAGCTTGCCGGGGGGATGGCCAACGCCGGTGCGGTCTACCGGCGCGGCGGGCTCGTGGACCGGCCAGCGTCCAGGAACGCGGCCGGTGTGCACGCGTATCTCGCCGCCCTGCGGGACCGCGGCTTCGACGGTGCGCCCGTCGCCGCGGGTCTCGACGGGGACGGGCGGGAGCAACTCACCTACGTCGAGGGCGAGGTGGCCCTGCCGCCGTTCCCGGCGTGGGCGATGACGGAGGACGCGCTGGTGTCCGTGGGCCGGCTGCTGCGGCGACTGCACGACGCGGGCGCCGGGGTGGACATCGACCCGGGAGCGCACTGGGACCGTGAACTGGCCGACCCGGCGGGCGGACCCGTGCTGTGCCACAACGACGTCTGCCCGGAGAACGTCGTCTTCCGCGGCGGCCGGGCCGTCGCCCTGATCGACTTCGACCTCGCCGCTCCCGGCCGCCCGCTGTGGGACGTGGCGATGACCGCCCGCTACTGGGTGCCGATGCTCGATCCGACCTCCACCGCCGCCCAGTATCCGGGCGGGCTGGACCAGTTGGGCCGACTGCGGCTGCTGGCCGACGCGTACGGGCTGACGCCGGCCGAGCGCGCCGAACTGCCCGCGGTCGTCGAACAGGCCACCGCGGCGGGCCGCGCCTTCGTCGAGCGCCGGGTCGCGGGCGGCGACCCCGGCTACGTCGAGGCGGTCGCCCGGCGGGCCGGCTGGGCGCGCTGGGACCGGATGCAGGAGTGGCTGGTCGCGCACCGGAACGCGTACGCGGCGGCACTGACGGAGAGCCCGTCACCGTAGCGCGTACCCCTCACCGGCGTGAGGGGGTATCACCGCAGCGAGAGGGTGCCGCGGAAGAAGCCGGCTCTCGCTTCCGCGACACCCTCTCACCCGCGCGTGTACGCCTTACGCCCGCGCGTACTCCTTACGCCGGCGCGTGGGTCTCAGGCCCGCGTGGACCTCTCACCCGAGCACGGACCCCTCACCCGCGCGAGAACCTCTCACGCGAGCACGTACCCCTCACGCCAGCGGGTACCTCCTACGCCAGCAGCCCCGGGATCGTCGCCTCGTGCACCGAGCGCAGCTCGGCCAGCGGGAGCGTGAACTCGCCCTGGACCTCGACCGCGTCGCCGTCGATCACGCCGATCCGGGTGACCGGCAGACCCCGCGCCCCGCACATGTCGGTGAAGCGCAGCTCCTCGGAGCGCGGGACGGCCACGATCGCGCGGCCCGCCGACTCGGAGAAGAGGAAGGTGAAGGCGTCGAGCCCGTCCGGCACGACCAGCCGGGCGCCCTGCCCGCCGCGCAGGCAGGACTCGGTCACCGCCTGGATGAGCCCGCCGTCGGAGAGGTCGTGAGCGGCGTCGATCATGCCGTCGCGCGAGCCGGAGATGAGGATGTCGGCCAGCAGCCGCTCCCGCTCCAGGTCCACCGCGGGCGGCAGCCCGCCCAAGTGGTCGTGGACGACCTGCGACCAGGCCGAACCGCCGAATTCCTCGCGGGTGTCGCCGAGCAGCAGGATCAGCTGGCCCGGCTCCTTGAACGCCATCGGAGTACGCCGGTTGACGTCGTCGATCACGCCGAGGACGGCGACCACCGGGGTCGGGTGGATGGCGGCGTCCCCGGTCTGGTTGTAGAGCGAGACGTTGCCGCCGGTCACCGGCGTACCCAGCGCGAGGCAGCCGTCGGCCAGACCGCGGGTGGCCTCGGCGAACTGCCACATCACCGCCGGGTCCTCGGGCGACCCGAAGTTCAGGCAGTCGGAGACGGCCAGCGGCCTCGCACCGGTCGCGGCGACATTGCGGTACGCCTCCGCGAGCGCGAGCTGCGCGCCCGCGTACGGGTCGAGCTTGGCGTAGCGCCCGTTGCCGTCGGTGGCGATGGCCACGCCGAGGTCGGTGACGGCGTCGATGCGGATGACGCCGGAGTCCTCGGGCTGCGCCAGCACCGTATTGCCCTGCACGAAGCGGTCGTACTGGTCGGTGACCCACGCCTTGGACGCCTGGTTCGGCGAACCGACCAGCGCGAGCACCTGCTCGCGCAGCTCCTCGGCGGTGGACGGCCGCGCCAGCTTCCCGGCGTCGTCGGCCTGGAGCGCGTCCTGCCAATCGGGGCGGGCGTACGGGCGGTGGTAGGTGGGACCCTCGTGCGCGACCGAGCGCGGCGGCACGTCCACGATCTGCTCGCCGTGCCAGAAGATCTCCAGCCGCGAGCCCTCGGTGACCTCACCGATGACCGTGGCGATGACGTCCCACTTCTCGCAGATCTCCAGGAAGCGCTCGACCTTGCCGGGTTCGACGATCGCGCACATCCGCTCCTGCGACTCGCTCATGAGGATCTCCTCGGGCGAGAGCGTCGCGTCGCGCAGCGGCACGGTGTCCAGCTCGACCCGCATGCCGCCGGAGCCGGCCGAGGCCAGCTCGGAGGTGGCGCAGGACAGGCCGGCGCCGCCCAGGTCCTGGATGCCCGCGACCAGCTGCTCGCGGAAGATCTCCAGGGTGCACTCGATGAGCAGCTTCTCCTGGAAGGGGTCGCCGACCTGGACGGCGGGCCGCCGCGAGGGACCCGTCGCGTCGAAGGTCTCGCTGGCCAGCACCGAGACGCCGCCGATGCCGTCGCCGCCGGTCCTGGCGCCGTAGAGGATCACCTTGTTGCCGGCGCCGGACGCCTGGGCGAGGTGGATGTCCTCGTGCTTCATGACGCCCACGCACAGCGCGTTGACCAGCGGGTTGCCCTGGTAGCAGGGGTCGAAGACGACCTCGCCGCCGATGTTGGGCAGGCCCAGGCAGTTGCCGTAGCCGCCGACGCCGGCGACGACGCCGGGCAGCACGCGCTTGGTGTCGGGGTGGTCGGCGGCGCCGAAGCGCAGCGGGTCCATGACCGCGACCGGCCGCGCGCCCATCGCCAGGATGTCGCGCACGATGCCGCCGACGCCGGTGGCCGCGCCCTGGTAGGGCTCGATGTACGAGGGGTGGTTGTGCGACTCGATCTTGAAGGTGACGGCGTAGCCCTGCCCGACGTCCACCACACCGGCGTTCTCACCGATGCCGACGAGCAGCGCGTCGGTCTGCGGGGCCTTCTCGCCGAACTGCTTGAGGTGCACCTTGCTCGACTTGTACGAGCAGTGCTCCGACCACATGACCGAGTACATCGCCAGCTCGGCGCCGGTCGGCCGGCGGCCCAGGATCTCCCGGACGCGGGCGTACTCGTCCTCCTTGAGGCCGAGTTCCTTCCAGGGCTGGCCGGCGTCGGGGGTCTCGCCGGCGTGCTTGACCGTGTCGAGCGTCATGCGGTGACCAGTTTCTTGAGTACCGAGGTGAAGAACGCGAGGCCGTCGGTGCGGCCGGTGCCGATCAGCGGCTCCACGGCGTGCTCGGGGTGCGGCATGAGGCCGACGACGTTGCCCGCCGCGTTGCTGATGCCGGCGATGTCGCGGAGCGAGCCGTTGGGATTCCCGTCGAGGTAGCGGAAGGCCACCCGGCCCTCGGCCTCCAGCTCGTCGAGGGTGCGCTGGTCAGCGGTGTAGCGGCCGTCGATGTTCTTGAGCGGGACGGAGATCTCCTGGCCGGCGGCGTAGTCGGCGGTCCAGGCGGTCGCGGTGCTCTCGACCCGCAGCTTCTGGTCGCGGCAGACGAAGTGGAGCCCGGTGTTCCTGAGCATCGCGCCCGGCAGCAGATGCGCTTCGCACAGCACCTGGAAACCGTTGCAGATGCCGAGCACCGGCATTCCTGCGTTCGCCTGTTCGATAACCGTCCCCATCACCGGCGAGAAGCGCGAGATCGCACCGGCCCGCAGATAGTCGCCGTAGGAGAACCCGCCGGGCAGAACGACCGCGTCGACCTGCTTGAGGTCCTTGTCGCGGTGCCACAGCGGTACGGCTTCGGCGCCCGCGATGCTGATCGCCCGCTGCGTGTCGCGGTCGTCCAGCGTGCCGGGAAATGTGACGACGCCAATGCGGGCAGTCACGACTCGACCTTTACGTCGAAGTCCTCGATCACGGTGTTGGCAAGAAAAGTTTCCGCCATCTCCCGAATGCGGGCGAGGGCGGCGTCGTCGACCGGCCCCTCGACCTCGAGTTCAAAGCGCTTTCCCTGGCGGACGTCGGAGATCCCGTCGAAGCCGAGGCGCGGCAGCGCGCGCTGTACCGCCTGGCCCTGGGGGTCGAGGATCTCCGGCTTGAGCATGACGTCGACTACGACGCGTGCCACTGGCACTCCCGGTGGTGTGGTGCGTGAGGTCCTCCCAGGGTACCTGGTGGGAAATTCTACGCGAGTAGATATGGGGCGCCCGTCCGATGAGCGGCAGATCATGCATCACGTTTATGTATCGGCTGTCAAAATACCTGGGGAAACGCGGCGGAAAATCATAGGGTCCCGATGGCGTACAGGCTTGGGATGACGTACGGCCGGGAATTATCAGTAACATCTGCATCCCATTCCGTGACACCGCACAGCTTCGCCCTGAATGCACATTTGTCGACACCTGCGCGTCTGCGTGCCCGCGACACCACAGCCGGGCCGGACGCCGTACCGCACCGGGCCGCAACAGGCCCGGCGGTGCGGCCCGGTCACCGGTCCCGGCGACTCCGGCCGGTCATCGCGACGGCATGCCGACGGCGTACGAAAGGACCGATTCCCATGGCGCAACGCGTACTGGTCACCCTCGCTGATGATCTCGACGGCGGCGAGGCCGCGGAAACGATCGCATTCGGCGTCGACGGGCAGTGGTACGAGATCGACCTCTCGTCCGAGAACGCGGACAAACTGCGTCACGAGCTGGCGCCCTACGTCGAGGCCGGCCGCCGCCGCACGCTTTCCGGCCGCGCCTACAAGCGCACCCCGATCGCACCCACGCCGGCGACCGTGCGGGCCTGGGCGCAGTCCAACGGATTCGAGGTGCCCGCCCGCGGCCGTATTCCGAAGAAGGTCTACGAGGCGTTCAGCAAGGCGAGCTGAACGCACGGCAGTTGGGCTGCGCGGCCGGCCCGGGACAGGGCCGGCCGCGCACCCGGCAGGGGCGCGACGCGGCCGGGCCGGGCCGACTGGACAGCCACCCCCACCCTTCCGCTAGTGTGTGGAGCACGCCGAGGGCAGGACCGAAAGGCCAGGTCAACGGACATCATGCGGGTGTAGCTCAGTAGTAGAGCGCCCCCCTTCCAGGGGGGAGGCGCAGTGTGCAATTCCTGTCGCCCGCTCCGATCGCCTACGCGAAAGCGTCGCGGTCATTGACCACTGGTCATTGACATGCGGCGCTTCGGGTAGAGTGATCCGCACGACCTGCGGACGTGGCTCAGTTGGTAGAGCATCACCTTGCCAAGGTGAGGGTCGCGAGTTCGAATCTCGTCGTCCGCTCCAGTCGGACGAAGGCCCCGGTTCTTGTGACCGGGGCCTTCGCCGTACTCGCGGTCCGTACCCGGGCCGTACGGCCCGCCCGCGGATATGCGTTTCCGGCGCGCGGGGCCGATCGGGTACAGTATCGGCACCACCTGCGGACGTAGCTCAGTTGGTAGAGCATCACCTTGCCAAGGTGAGGGTCGCGAGTTCGAATCTCGTCGTCCGCTCCAGTGAGGCGAAGGCCCCGGTCGATTCGACCGGGGCCTTCGCCATGCCCGCGCCCTTACGCGTCCGCGTGCGGACGACGGCGTCCGGCTTACGACCAGGGAGTGCCGGTCAGCCGCTCGTACGCCTCGACGTAGCGCGCCCGGGACTGCTCGACGACCTCGGGCGGCAGCTCCGGCGGCGGTGTGTCGCCCGTACGGTCCCAGCCGGACGCGTCGGAGGTCAGCCAGTCGCGGATGAACTGCTTGTCGAACGACGGCTGCGGGTGCCCCGGCTCCCAGAGGTCGGCCGGCCAGTAGCGGGACGAGTCGGGGGTCAGCACCTCGTCCGCGATGACCAGGTCGCCCTGCTCGTCGTGCCCGAACTCGAACTTCGTGTCCGCCAGGATCAGCCCGCGCTCCTTGGCCACGTCACGCGCCCGGCCGTAGACCGCCAGCGTCGCCTGCCGCAGTTGGGTGGCGGTCTCGGCGCCGACCTGGCGGGCCACTTCCTCGTACGGCACGTTCTCGTCGTGCTCACCGACGTCGGCCTTCGTCGCCGGTGTGAAGATCGGCGCGGGCAGCTCGGAGCCGTCGACCAGGCCCTCGGGCAGCGCGAGCCCGCAGACGGTGCGGTACTTGTCGTATTCGAGCAGTCCTGACCCGGTCAGATAACCGCGGGCCACGCACTCCACCGGCACCATCCGCAGCGACGTGCACACCATCGTCCGGCCGGCCCAGTCCGCGGGCGCGCCCTCGGGCACCTCGGTCGAGACCACGTGGTTCGGCACCAGGTCGGCGAGTTGCTCGAACCACCACAGCGACAGCCGGGTCAGGACCCGGCCCTTGTCGGGGATGTCGGTGGGCAGCACCCAGTCGTACGCCGAGGTGCGGTCGCTGGCCACCATCACCAGGTCGCCGTCGGCGTTGCGGTACAGCTCGCGCACCTTCCCGGTGTGCAGATGGACCAGTCCGGGCACCTGCACCGGCTCCGGTTTGTCGACGAATCCGGGCATCGGTCGTCCTCCCCAATCGGTGGTTCAGCCCCTGATTCTCGCGTACGGAGGGGGATGCGGCGCGCCAAGGGTGCGCGGGCCGGGCGGGGGCGCGTCTTGGCCGCGGGCGGGGGCGACGCGTCCCGGCTGCGGGCGAGGGCGACGCGTCCCGGCCGCGGGGGCGGGGGCGCGTCCCGGCCGTGCGCGCCGACCGCGCTCAGCGGGGCCTGTCGGCCGTGCTCACTGAACGCGGTCAGCCGGGCTTGCAGAAAGCTCTCAGCCGTCTTTGCAGATACGGTCCAGCAGATTGGCCGTCGCGCGCTGGATGCGCGGGTCCACGTGGCCCGGCCGGTCGAGCGCGGGCGACCAGGCGAACGTGCCCGCCGCGAAGACGTACGCGCCGCTGGGGGCGCGGTAGAGCGACGTCTCCTGATGGCAGCCGCGGCCGTCCGCCGCCTCGTACGGCGAGTGCGCGAGCAGGATGCGCTCAGTGGACTCGGGCAGCGAGATGCGCGGGAAGTAGCGGTCCGCCTCACCGGCGACCAGGCCGTCCACGAGGTCGCCCTCTTCCGCGCCCGTCGCCTCCCACAGCCAGTGCCAGGCGTTGCGCACCACCAGCGGCGACGGCTGCGGCACCCGGCCCGCGTACTGCACGCCCAGCAGCAGCTGCTCCGGCTCGCCCAGGTCGCGCCACAGGCCGCTGCGGCCCCGCGTGTCGCCGCGCGGCTTGCGGCAGCTCAGCAGCCGGTCGGCGTCACCGGCCGGCGAGGGCGCCAGATCGACCTGCCAGTACATGGTGTTGGCCGACAGGAAAACCAGCGAGGTGCCCAGGTCGCGGGCCGACTCGACGGCCCTGCGCATCTGCACCGACCAGTATTCGTCGTGCCCGGGGAAGACCATGCCGCGGTAAAGCGCCGGGTCGATCCGGCCCGCGTGCAGGTCGCGGGCGTCGGCGTACGCGAGGTCGTAGCCGTAGCGCTCGGCGTACCGCACGAAGTCGTAGGCGTGCCCGATGTGCAGCGGCAGGCCCGCACCGGCGTAGGGCCGGTCGAAGGACACCGTTCCGGCCGCCTGCTCCTCGCCGAGCAGCCGGCCCGCCTCGTCCCACGCGTGATAGAGGCTGGCGCCGGTCCTGCCGTCCTCGGGATACAGGTTGTACGCCTGCCACGTCACGTCCGGCAGCAGCAGGAGCAGGTCGGCGGGGGCCGCCGGGTCCCGCACGGTGAACGGGACGTGGCTGCGGTAGCCGTCGACGGTCGTCAGGACGGCGACATAGGCGCCGGTCTTCCAGTCCGACGGGATCTGCAGCCGCCAGGACTGCCACCAGTGGTGGCAGGAAATCGTCTTTCCCGCGGCCAGCGGCGGCGGCTGCGCGATGCCCGACAACCGGGGGCTCGCACTGACCTGGGCGGCGCCGTCACCGCCGTAGTGGCCGATGCGATAGATGTCGACGGTGAACTCCTGCGGGGGGTCCACCGTGATCCGGAAGTCGATCGCCTCCCCCGGCGCCACCGCACCGGCCGAGGCGAAGCCCTTGATCTGCCGCCGTACGTCGTCCGCGGTGCGCGGCCCCGGCAGACGCGGTCGGCGGGGCGCCTCGCCGCTGCTCGCGGCCAGGTCCACGTACCAGGGCACGACCTGGCCGTCGTCCCCCAGATACTCCGGCTCCCTCCGCAACCACGGCAGCGGCCCCTGCCCGAACGGGTCCGACACCCCGTGCGCGAGCGCACCGGATTCCCACCGCCTGATGTGATCCGTGGCCACCACGCATCCCCTCCGTCCCCACCGCACCACCCGTCTCGGACGGCGGGGCAATGGTGCGGTACGAGGCAAGCACATCACAGAATGCACTGCCGCAGTCACCGTTCGTGGTGAAAATATGCACCGAACTGGTGTGGCGAGCCACACTTTTCGGCCAAGCTTTCGCCCCCCGGCGCAACCCTGCGCCTGCCGGGGGCACGCCCGACCGCGCGCCCGGCTTTGACGGCGATGAGGCGACCGGCGACGGCAAGCGGCACGTACCGGAGGGCGCGGGGACCTGCGCGCGCAACCCCACAACCGTGGCGAGGCAACCGGCGACCGCAAGCGGCACCGACCCAGGGGCGCGGGGGACCTGCGCTCCCCGCCGAGACGCGCCGGAACCGCGAGCGGCACCCCGTAGAAGTGCGGCGGGAACCGCGCGCCCCGCCACAACGGCGATGAGGCCGCCGGCCATGGCACCTGGCACCCGCTCCCGGGCCGCGAGCAACGGCGCGCCCCGCCGAGACGGCGGTAAAGGCAGCCGGGCGACCCGGCGCCGTACCCTCGAAGAGCCCCGCGCAGGGGCTGTTCAGGCCAGCCGGACCGACGTCTCCGTGCGAACCCCGATCGCCGACAGCCATGCCCGCAGGGGCGCCGCATCGCCGTTCTCCACGAGCCTGAGCACCGGCCAGCCGAGGTCGCTGCGGCGGGCACCGTCCACGACGAGGGCCGGCCCGTCGAGCCAGTCGAGCCCGGCGCCGGCGCCCGCCGTGTCCACGGCCGCGCAGCACACCATCGCGGTGACGTGGTCGGCGAGCAATTCCCGCCCGGTCCTGGGCGGCAGCAGCTGATAGACCGGCGTCGGGATCTCCGCGGCCGGGCCGGGAAGTGCCGCGACCGCCGCCCTGCCGGCCTCGTCCTGCGCGACCAGCGCACCGATCCGCGCGGCCAACTCCTCGCTGCCGCCGGCCGCGAGCCGGTCGATCACCCGGGCCAGCGTCGCCCGGCCCGGTTCGTCCCGCAGCCCCGGGGCGGCGCCCCGGTCCGCCGCGGCCCTGCGGACCGTACGGCCGCCGAGCAGCAGCCCGCGACCCCGCGACCCGAGCGCGGGCGCAGGCGCGGGCGCGGCCTCGGACGGGCCGATGTCGTCCAGCCCACCCGCGGCTTCGGGCGCATCCGCGTCCCCACCCGCGGCGGGCCGCCCGAACACGCTCGGCCGCACCTCGTCCAGCACGCGTATCAGCCGCGCGGCCTCCGCCCGCCAGATGCGGTCCACGACTTCCTCGGGATAGCGCGCCCAGCTGACCGGCGCCCAGTCGGGACCGGTACGGCGCGGGCCGCCGTGGAAGAGGCGGGCCGCGAGCAGCGAGACGGCCTCGTCCACCACGCCCGGCTCTTCGAGCAGATCGCAGGCCGGCCGCTCGCCGAGCCTGGTCTCGAAGCCGTCGGCGAGCCGGTCGCGGCGGGACAGTTCGGTGAGCGCGGCGACCACACCGGCGTCCAGCCGGGACGGCCAGCGGCCCATGCGCCAGGCGGGCAGCGCGACCCGGGTCAGCAGCCGGTCCCACCCGGCGTAGGCGAGCCCGACCTGCTCCTGTGCGACGATCCGCAGCCCGTAGTCGACCGCCTGCGCCCGCTCGGACGCGGACGCGGCCACGCCCCGTTCCATCTCCGCGACATGCGCACTGCACCCGCGCAGCAGCAGCCGGGCGGACCAGCCGAGGAAGCCGTACGCCGGCCGCAGCAGCACCGAACGCTGCTTCCTGCCGTGCGCGGCCACGCCGGCGGCGGCGTCCAGACCCCGGACGAAACGCCGGGCCGCGTATATCTCGGGGTCGGCCGCGGCGCCGGTACCCGCGACAACCGGGGCCAGCAGCGCCCGCAGCTCGGCGACCCGCATCCACCACAGGAAGGGCGAGCCGATCACCAGCACCGGCGCGGGGCGGCGCTCCGGCTGGCCCGCGGCCGGCCTGCGGTCCTCGAGCCAGCTGTCGCAGTCCGGCGTCAGCTCTATCCCCGACGGGATCGGGACCTGGAGCTTCTCCGCCAGGTCCTGCACCATCCGGTGCAGATCGGGCGCGGCCTTCTGCGACACCGGCACCGCGGGACTCACCGCCGGCCGCGCCCGTACGATGACCGCGGCCACCGCGGACGCCACCGCGAGCACGAGCAGCGCGGCGCCCGTCACGCCCCACCGCACGCCGTCCCACGCGCCCCCGTCGACCCGGCCGGTCGCTCCGGCCACCTGGAGCACGACCGCGCCCGCCGCCGGCAGCAGCACCGCGCCGAGCGCGGCTCCGCGAATGCGCAACACCGCCAGCGCGCGGGCCCGCGCCAGTGCCTCGCCTGCTTCTCCAGCCATCGGGCGGCTCACCCCCTGCGCTGTGGTGACCGCCCCGGTGACGGCCTCCCCCCACTGTCGCACCGCCCACCGACATCGCAATGGCCGTACGGCTGTTTGCCGCAATGTCCCGCAGTGCGCCTGCGCGGCACCCTAGTTCGCCCCCCGCGAACGAGTCATCCATACGGCCGACCCATCACTCCTTGGAGTGGCCTTCCCCCTGATTCCTTGCGGCCTCCCCGCGGGGTCTCGCCCGCGGGTGCCGCTCGCAGCGGCGTGTCGCCGCCACCGCGGTCGTGCTGGTGCGCGCCGTTCCCCGCGGCACGCCCACCGCCGGGAGAAGGTCCGGGCACGGAGCGTGCCCGGCACGACGCGCGGCCCCGGAAGGCCGAAAGTGGCGCTATTCGCCGCCGGCGACGGCCGCCGCGATGTCGCCGCGGTGGTGCCCGCCCTCGAGCCCGACGCGGTCGACCGCCCGATACGCCCGCTTCCGCGCGACCGCGAGGTCCGCCCCTGTCGCGGTCACCGACAGCACGCGACCGCCGGCGCTGACGATCCGCCCGTCGTCCTCCCGCCGCGTCCCGGCGTGCAGCACGTACGCGTGGCCGCCCTGCTCGGCGATGGCGTCGAGCCCGGTGATGGGATCGCCGGTCCTGGGCGTGTCGGGGTAGTTGTACGACGCGATGACGACCGTCACCGCGGCGCCTTCGCTCCACCGCAGCGCGGGATACGCCGCGAGCTGCCCGGTGGCGGCGGCCCTGAGCAGCCCGGCGAGCGGGGTCCTGAGCCGGGCGAGGACGACCTGCGTCTCGGGATCGCCGAAGCGCGCGTTGAACTCGATGACCCGCACCCCGCGCGAGGTGATCGCGAGCCCGGCGTAGAGCAGGCCCGCGAAGGGCGTACCGCGGCGGCGCAATTCGTCGACGGTCGGCTGGAGCACGGTCCGCTCGACCTCGTCGACGAGCTTCGGGTCGGCCCATGGCAGCGGCGAATACGCGCCCATGCCGCCGGTGTTGGGCCCCTCGTCGCCGTCGAGCGCGCGCTTGAAGTCCTGCGCGGGCTGCAGCGGTACGACGGTCTCACCGTCGGTGACGGCGAAGAGCGACACCTCGGGGCCGTCGAGGTACTCCTCGATGACCACCCTGCCGGGCGCGGCCACGCAGGCGAGCGCGTGCGCCCGCGCACCGGCGACGTCGTCGGTGACGACGACGCCCTTCCCCGCCGCGAGCCCGTCGTCCTTGACGACGTAGGGCGCGCCGAAGCCGTCCAGCGCCCGGTCGATCTCCTCCGGGGTGGTGCACACATAGCTGCGGGCGGTCGGTACGCCGGCCGCGGCCATGACGTCCTTGGCGAAGGCCTTGGACCCTTCGAGCGCCGCGGCCTCCCGGCTCGGCCCGAAGCAGTCGATGCCGCGCGCGCGTACCGCGTCGGCGACCCCGGCGACCAGCGGCGCCTCGGGGCCGACGATGACGAAGTCCGCCCCGAGCGAGGCGGCGAGCCCGGCGACCGCCGCGCCGTCGAGAACGTCGACCGGGTGCAGTTCGGCCACCTCGGCGATGCCGGCGTTGCCGGGAGCGCAGTGCAGCGACGTCACGTCGGGGTCGAGGGACAGGGAACGGCACAGGGCGTGTTCGCGGGCGCCGCCGCCGATGACAAGGACCTTCACGCGCACCAGGGTAGTGGCCCGTACGGCCACCGGCCGCCCTCACTCATTCGGGTGATCGTATTCCGCGGCCTATACCTGATCACGCGGCCCGTACAGGCGGATATCCCGCCCCACCCACCCCGTACTCAGCCGTTCGGCGGTAAGAAGAGACCTTCATCACGGCCGGGAAGCGCCGGAAGCCATCGAGGGAGCGTGCAGTGAGCCAGCCGGACATGTTTCCCGAGGGGGCCTCTCGGGAGGGGCCCGAGCGGCGGGCGCTGCACCACCAGCACGAGGATCTGCGACCGCTGCCCTTCCCGCTGGGCGACTGGGGCGAGCCCGCGGAACGCCTCGAAGAGCTGTACCGCTGGGCGGAGTCCGGCGCCCTGCGCACGGCGGACCGCTATCTGCGGGACCGGGTATGGAAGCGGCGCGGCGCCCGCGGACTGCGGTGCGGCGCCGCGCTGTTCGCGGCGGTGGGCGCGGCGCTGCCGCTGGTGGAGCTGAGCACCGGCGGTTCGACGGCGGTCTGGGGCTATCCGGCGCTGCTGCTGGCCACGGCGTGCGTCGCGGTGGACCGCGCCCTGGGCCTGACCGCGGGCTGGATGCGGGACGTCGGCACCGCGCAGGGCGTCGAGCGGCGCCTTGAGCAGCTGCGCTTCGACTGGGCGTCGGAGAGCGTACGGGAAGTGCTCGGCCCGACCGAGGGCACCGCGGCGGAGGCGGCCGAGCGCTGTCTGGCGATCCTGCGCCGCTTCTGCAACGACGTCTCGGACCTGGTGCGGATGGAGACCGCGGACTGGATGCTGGATCACGGCTCCCGCACGGCCGCCGCCCCGCTGCGTACCCAGTCCGCCGCCTGGTCCCCCACCCGCCCCGAACTCCCGCCGCCCCCGCGCCTGCCCCACCCGGGCACCCGCCCGAACATGCCGCGCCAGCGCCCCCCGGAAAGCCCGCGGCAAGGGTGACGCCGTACGGCGTCGTGCAGGCGGTCGGGCGGCCAGGCGGCCAGACCATCGGGCCATCGGGCCATCAGCTGAAGACGATCATCGACCCCTGTCCCAGCGACCGCGTCGCGGCCGCGTGCAGGCCGAGCCATACGTGGTGCTCGCGGGCGAACGGCCCCTCCATGCCGGTCGGCGTGGAGAGGGCCGGCTCTTCGAGGGTGGTGTGGCGGGCGGGCGGCGCCGGGGGAAGCGGCGGGTTGGCGGGGTCGATGCCGATCGCGGGGGCGACGAATTCCAGCTCGCGCAGCAGCCCGTGGCTGGAGCCCAGCGGCCCGCCGCCTTCGAGCAGTTCGTCGTTGACGACGGGATGCGGGAAGTCCAGCGGCACATACGCGCCGGCGTGGTCGTAGTGCCACACCAGGTGCGAGCGCTGCGCGGTGGTCTCGAACATCTCCAGCAGTTGCTCGTAGTCGCCGCCGAGCGCGTCGACCGGGGACACCTCCAGGCCCTGGAGGCTCAGCAGATAGGCGCGGCGCAGGAAGTGCAGGGCGTCGTAGTCGAAGCACGCCACGGGTCCGACGTCGCCCGACAGGCCGGGCATGTAGGCGTAAACCGGTACGGGCGGCTGCCCGGCGTCGTTCAGGGCCTTGTCGTAGCGGGCGAGTTCCTCGGAGAACGGGTTTTCCGGGCTGTGGCAGAGCACATCCACCAGCGGCACCAGCCACAGGTCGCAGGCCACGAACACTCCATCCGGTCGGGGGCGTACAGCCTAAAGCGGCCGCGCCGGTCGCGTCAGGAGCGCGCGGGAGCCAGCTTCTCGATCAAGGCGCGGGTATGTACGTCGTATTCGGTCGTGAGGGCGTGCGCGGCCCGGGTGTCGCGGGCGGCGACGGCATCCGCGAGGGCGACGTGGCCGGCCCAGCAGACGCCGGCCGGGTCGCTCAGCGCGCGCAGGTGCGGCACCGCGTAGACCCAGGTCTGGGTGCGGACCCGGTCGAGGAATTCGCAGATGTGCGGATTGCCGACGATGGCCGTCAGCTCCCGCCAGAAGCGCAGGTCGCAGCCGACCAGCACATCGAGGCTGCCGGTCTGCGCGGCGCGGGCGGCGGCCTCGGCGCGGCGGCGTACGGAGGCCACGGCGTCGGCCGGCAGGTCGCCCATGCCGCGCTGGGCCATCTGCCGGAAGGCCGCCTCGACGATGAAGAGCCGCGCGTCGCTGAGCGAGCGGAAATCCGCGGCGGTCAGCCGCCGCACCTGGAAGCCGCGGTGCTGTTCGACTTCGAGCAGGCCCTGTGCGGCCAGGTCGACCAGCGCCTCGCGGACCGGGGTGGCGGAGACGCCGTACAGCTCGGCGATCTCCTTGACGGTGAAGTGCCGCCCGGCCTGGAGCCTGCCGGTCAGTACCTCGTCGCGCAGGGCGTCGGCGATCTGCTGGCGCAGGCTGCTGCGCCGCACCGGCGTGGCAGGACCGCCGATTTCCGGCATCCCGGCTCCTTGTCGCGTCGCGGCTGCGGGTGGCTTCCCGCCGCACACGATACGGCGAGGCGCGGCAATGGGTGCAGCCTTGCTGCTGGCGGGCCGGTCCGCCGACCGTGCGGGGTCTAGTCGGCGGCGGCCGTGGTGTGCCGGTCGGCGACGCTGAGCGCCTGGTCGAGCAGGGCGAGCCCTTCCTTGGCCTCGGCCTCACTGACGGTGCAGGGCGGGACGACATGGGTGCGGTTCATGTTGACGAAGGGCCACAGGCCGGAGCGCTTGCAGGCGGCGGCGAAGTCGGCCATGGGGGCGTTGTCCGCGCCCGCCGCGTTGTACGGCACCAGCGGCTCGCGGGTGATCTTGTCCTTGACCAGGTCGAGGGCCCAGAAGACGCCCATGCCGCGCACCTCGCCGACCGACGGGTGGCGCTCGGCGATGTCCCGCAGGCCGGGGCCGAGCACGGTCTCGCCGATGTGCGCGGCATTTTCCACGATCTTCTCGTCGCGCATGGCGTTGATCGTGGCGACCGCGGAGGCGCAGGCCAGCGGGTGTCCCGAGTAGGTGAGCCCGCCGGGGTAGGGGCGGGTGGCGAAGGTCGCGGCGATGCGCTCGGAAATCGCGACTCCGCCGAGCGGCACATAGCCGGAGTTGACGCCCTTGGCGAAGGTCAGCAGGTCGGGCACGACGTCCCAATGGTCCGCGGCGAACCACCGCCCGGTGCGGCCGAAGCCCGCCATCACCTCGTCCAGGATGAAGACGATGCCGTGGCGGTCGCACAGCGCGCGTACTCCGGCCAGATAGCCGTCCGGCGGGACCAGGACGCCCGCGGTGCCGACGACGGTCTCCAGAATCACGGCGGCGATGGACTGCGGCCCCTCGAAGGCGATCAGCTGCTCCAGGTGCTCTAGTGCCCTGCCGCACTCCTGCGCCTCGTCGGCGGCGTGGAATTGCGAGCGGTAGAGGTACGGGCCCCAGAAGTGCACGACCCCCGCGGAGGCGGTGTCCGAGGGCCAGCGGCGCGGGTCGCCGGTGAGGTTGATCGCGGCCGCGGTCGAGCCGTGGTAGCTGCGGTAGGCGCTGAGCACCTTGGGCCTGCCGGTGTGCAGCCGCGCCATCCGTACCGCGTTCTCCACCGCCTCCGCGCCGCCGTTGGTGAAGAAGATCTTGTCGAGGTCGCCGGGGGTCAGCCCGGCGATCAGCCGCGCGGCCTCGGACCGTACGTCGATGGCGAAGGCCGGCGCGAAGGTGGCCAGCTTCCCCGCCTGCTCCTGGATGGCGGCGACGACCCGCGGGTGCTGGTGGCCGATGTTGGTGTTGACCAGCTGCGAGGAGAAGTCCAGGTAGCGGTTGCCGTCGTAGTCCCAGAAGTACGAGCCCTCGGCGCCCGCCACGGCGAGCGGGTCGATGACCTCCTGCGCCGCCCAGGAATGGAAGACGTGCGCGCGGTCCGCGGCCTTGACCGCGGCCCCGGTCGCGGGATCGGGGAGTCCGGTGCCGGAGGGGAACGGAGTGCTCATGGACCCCAGGCTAGGTTTCGCCGCCGGCCGCGGCACATGGACAGCGTGTATGGCGCTGCCCCGCCCCGCGCACACCGTGTCAAGGCCGTGCGGTACGCCAGGGCGGCACTCACCCGTTCCGGTGAAAGACCACCCGGTGGCACCCATGGTTCCTACGCCTATTCTTCGCTCTGGGGTTCGGGAGCCGAAGCCGGCGGGGGGAGACAGTCGTGGAGCAGCTCAGAGCAGGCGATCCACCGCGGATCGGCGCGTACCGGCTGCTCGGCAGGCTCGGCACCGGCGGAATGGGCCGGGTCTTCCTGGCCCGTTCGGACCGGGGCCGCACCGTCGCGGTGAAACTGGTGCGGGCGGAACTGGCGGCCCAGGAGGAATTCCGCACCCGTTTCCGGCGTGAGGTGCAGGCGGCCCGGCGGGTCGGCGGCGCATGGACCGCGCCGGTGCTCGACGCCGACACCGAGGCCGACATCCCGTGGGTGGCCACCGGCTACGTCGCGGGTCCCTCCCTCCAGCAGGTCATCAAGGACTACGGGCCGCTGCCCGAGCGTTCGGTGACGGTGCTGGCCGCCGGGCTCGCCCACGCGCTGGCCGACATCCACACCGCGGGCCTGGTGCACCGGGATCTCAAGCCGTCGAACGTGATGATCACGATCGACGGTCCCCGGGTGATCGACTTCGGTATCGCCCGCGCCCTGGAGACGGTCGCGGACGGCTCCGCGACCCTCACCCACACGGGGGCCATGGTCGGCTCCCCCGCCTTCATGTCGCCCGAGCAGGTCCGCGGCGACCGGGTCACCCCGGCGTGCGACGTCTTCTGCCTCGGCTCCGTCCTCGCCTACGCCGCCACCGGCCTGCAGCCCTTCGGCGCGGCCGGCAGCGGGGTGCACGCCCAGATGTTCCGCGTCGTGCAGGAGCCCCCCGACCTCGACGCGGTGCCCGACGGGCTGCGCGGCCTGGTGACGGCCTGCCTGGTCAAGGAGCCCGAGCAGCGCCCGTCGCTGGCGGACGTGCTGGCGATGATCGAGGACGCCGCCGACGGGGCGCCGCAGGAGACCCCGGCGGGACGCGTCGAGCCGTGGCTGCCCGGCGCGATCGTCGCGCAGCTGGGGCGGCACGCGGTGCAGCTGCTCGAACTGGAGGCGGAGGCGGAGGTCGAAACCGAGGTGCCGGCCACCGCGGCGGTCGGCACCGGGTCGTCGGGCGGCGCGGCAATGCCGCCGGTTGCGGCGGCGCCGACCATGGTGCCGGGCCGGCGGCCCGCGGCCGAGGCGGCGGAATCGGCGCCGGGCACGGACGGGGCGGCTCCCCCGCCGGATCCCGGACCGGGCGTCCCTGCCGACGCTCCCGCCAAGCCGGCCGAACCGCAGGAGCCGCCCGCCGCCCGGCGCTTCGGGCCCGGTGCGCTCGTCGCCGTACTGGCCCTGCTCGCGGTGATCGCGGGCAGCACCACCGCCTATGTCGTCGTCCGCCAGAGCGGGGGCGGCGGGGGGCACGGCTCTCCGCCGGCCGCCGCGGACGCGCCAGCCGGTACGACGGCTCCGTCGCAGACTGCCGCGCCGACACCTGCTGTCACGGAGCCCGGCGCCGCCCCGGCGACCGTCACGCCGAGCGTGACAGCGTCGGACACGGCCACCCCCAGCAGCACCCCGCCGGCCGAACCGGCCGCGCCGGTGGTGCCGGTCGAACCGCCGGACGACCTCGTGGGCACCTGGGTGGCGTCGTACACCAGCGCGCCGGGCATCACCGACACGCGCACGCTGACCGTGCGCGAGGACGGCTCCGTGCAGCTCACCGGCCAGCGCACGGACGGCACACAGACCCTCTACCACTGTGTGTGGTCGATGTCGGTCACCGGCGGCGGGCCGCCGGCCGAGCTGAGCCCGTCGCTGGTGGTCAGCGGCAAGCCCGCCGCCTCGTGCCAGCCGGGGACCACGTCCACCACGCTGACCCTGCTCGACGACACCCACCTGCGGCGCGACGGGGTCGCCGGCGAGAAGGCGCCGCCGACGTACGGGAAGACCGGCTGACGCCGGGCGTGCCCGGCCAGCGGTAAGCCCCGCCACCCTGGGGTGGCGGGGCTTACCGCTTCGCCTGTTGCGGCGCCGCGGCCTGGCGACGGCCCGCGGTCGGACGGCGGCCCGCGGTCGGACGGCGGCCCGCGGTCGGACGGCGGGTCAGATGAACGAGTTGATCTCGATGGTCTCGGTGCGGCCGGGGCCCACCCCGATCGCGGAGATCGGCGCGCCGGACATCTCTTCCAGCGCCTTGACGTAGTCCTGCGCGTTCTTCGGCAGGTCGGCGAAGGTCTGCGCCTTGGTGATGTCCTCCGACCAGCCGGGCAGGTATTCGTAGATCGGCTTGGCGTGGTGGAAGTCGCTCTGGCTGTAGGGCAGTTCGTCCACCCGGCGGCCGTCGATCTCGTAGGCGACGCACACCGGGATCCGCTCCCAGCCGGTGAGGATGTCCAGCTTGGTGAGGAAGAAGTCGGTCAGGCCGTTGACGCGGGTCGCGTACCGGGCGATGACCGCGTCGAACCAGCCGCAGCGCCGGTTGCGCCCGGTGGTGACGCCGAATTCGTGGCCGACGGTGCGCAGTCGCTCGCCGTCCTCGTCGAACAGCTCGGTGGGGAACGGTCCCGAGCCCACACGCGTTGTGTACGCCTTGAGGATGCCGATCACCCGGGTGATCTTCGTGGGGCCGATTCCGCTGCCGGTGCAGGCCCCGCCCGAGGTCGGGTTGGACGAGGTGACGAAGGGATAGGTGCCGTGGTCGACGTCGAGGAGCGTGCCCTGGCCGCCCTCCATGAGCACGACCTTGCCGTCCTCCAGCGCCTGGTTGAGGACCAGGGTGGTGTCCGTGACGTAGTCCCTGAGGCGGTCCGCGTAGCCGAGGTATTCCTCGACGACCTGGTCGGTGCTGATCGCCCTCCGGTTGAAGATCTTCACCAGGATCTGGTTCTTGTCCTGGAGCGCCGCGTCGACCTTCTGATGGAGGATCGATTCGTCGAAGAGGTCCTGCACCCTGATGCCGACCCGGTTGATCTTGTCCGCGTACGCCGGGCCGATACCGCGTCCCGTGGTGCCGATCTTCCGGTTGCCCAGGAAGCGCTCCGTCACCTTGTCGATGGTCTGGTGATACGGCGTGATCAGATGGGCGTTACCGCTGATCAGCAGTTTGGATGTGTCCACGCCGCGCTCGTCGAGTCCGCTCAGCTCGGAGAGCAGGACCGCCGGGTCGACCACGACACCGTTGCCGATCACCGGAGTGCATCCGGGTGACAGGATGCCGGAGGGGAGAAGATGCAGTGCGTATTTCTGGTCGCCGACGACCACCGTGTGGCCGGCGTTGTTGCCGCCCTGATAGCGGACGACGTAGTCGACGGAGCCGCCGAGCAGGTCGGTGGCCTTCCCCTTGCCCTCGTCACCCCACTGAGCACCGAGCAGCACAAGTGCGGGCACAGGCGTACACCCCTTCCGGGCGGGGCATGTCCAACGTGCAGAGAGCCGTCGAACCTGCCCCGGAATAGACGAAGCCCCTGACGCAAAGGCGCAAGGGGCTCTTGCACCGAGATTTTACCTGAGGAAGGACCAAGGTGTCGGCTCACCCTCTCGGGCATCCTCCGCCGGACTCCGTCCGGGGGTGGCCCCTGCTGCTGGTCATCGATCCGGCGGCACGCGCGAACGACGGCGAGTCCGTCCGAATCGCGAAGGATGTCCTGTGTGCGGGCGCGCCCTCCGTGAAGATCGCCTTCCCCGAGTCCGCGGAGGAGGCCGAACGCGCCCTGACCCACCGCGGCCGGCGGCGCCCCGTGGTCCTCGGCGACGACCTCGCCCTGCTGCGTGCGGTCCGCGCCCTGCACCGCGACCGGACTCTGCACGAGGCTCCGGTGTCACTGGTGCCGATCGGGTCGCGCACGACGCTGGCCCGCGCGCTCGGCGTGCCGGTCGATGTGCCCGCGGCGGCCCGTGCGGTACTGGACGGCACGCAGCGCGAACTCGACCTGCTGGTGGACGAGAGCGGCGGCATCGTCCTCGGCACGCTGAGCATCCCCTGCGGCAGCCCGGTCTCGCAGACCGCCGCGCACTGGTGGACCCCGGTGGAGAAGACCGCCCGCTCGCTGGTCCGCACCCTGACCGCGCCGATCCCGGCCAGCGGCCACCAGCCGCCCCGGCAGCGGCTGCGGGTGGAGGCGGACGGCGTCGTGCTCGCCGACCTCGACGAGCCGGTGCAGGAGATCTCGGTCCGTCCGGCCCCGGCGGGCTTCGCGGAGGTCTGCGTACGGCGTACGGAGGGCGCGGCGAACATACGGGCCAGGGCGCGCACCATCACCGTCTCGGGGCGGGACTTCCGCTACCGCGCCGACTCCGCGGTCACCGGCCCGGTGCGGACCAGGACGTGGACGGTGGAGCCCGCGGCGTGGCGGTTGACGGTGCCGCGCCACTGACCGCCACGGACCGCTGACGCAGCGGTGAGGCGGGGTGGCCAGAGCGTGCCGCGGTGGACGCGCCAGCGGTCCGTCGTGCTCGTCAGCTCCCGCTGCGGGAACCGACCGGGACCTCACCAGCCGACCAGCAGCTCCTCCACCCCGCGGATGACGTAGTTCGGCCGCCAGCGCGGCTCGGACAGCAGCCGCATCCCGGGGGCGTGCCGCAGGAAGGTGCCGAAGGACGCGGTGAGCTCGACGCGGGCCAGCGGGGCGCCCAGGCAGTAGTGGATGCCGGCGCCGAAGCTGACGTGCCGGTTGTCGGCGGCGGGGCGGGTGACGTCGAAGCGGTCCGGCTCGCGGAAGCGGGCGGGGTCGCGGTTGGCGGAGCCGAAGAGCAGGGCGACCTCGGAGCCGCGCGGAATGACGGTGCCGCCGACCTCGATGTCGTCCAGGACCCAGCGTTCGAAGAGCTGCAAGGGGGTGTCGTGGCGCAGGACCTCCTCCACACCGTCCGGCAGCCGGTCCGGCTCGTCCTGGAGGATCCGCAGCTGGTCGGGGTGCCGGAAGAGGCTGAGCCAGCCCAGGGTGGTGCTGTTGACGGTGGCCTCGTGGCCGGCGTTGAGCAGCAGCACACAGGTGGACACCATCTCCTGCTCGCTCAGTACGTCGCCGTCGTCCTGGACCGCGATCAGCGCGCTGATCAGGTCCTCGCCGGGGTCGGTGCGGCGGGCGGCGATCAGCTTCCGCAGATAGCCGGAGAATTCCCCGCTGGCCCGCACGGCGTCACGGGCGGCGTCCTCGCCCGGGTTGAGCTCGTACATCCCGGTCATGGCCGCCGACCAGGGCCGCAGCTGGCCGCGGTCCCCGGCCGGTATGCCCAGCATCTCGGCGATGACCGCGACCGGCAGCGGTTCGGCGACCCGGGCGTGCAGGTCGCCGCCGCCGTCGGCGTGGAGGGAGGTGATCAGTTCGGCGGCCAGCCGCTGGACGGTGGGCGCCAGTTCCTCGACCGTACGCGGGGTGAAGGCCTTGGCGACCAGCCGGCGGATCCGGGAGTGGACCGGGGCCTCCAGGTCGAGCAGGCCGTTGTCGTTCAGCACGGTGAACGGCTCCAGCTCGGGGGGCGGCGCGGTGCGGCCGAATTCCTCGTGCGTGAAGCGGTGCAGATAGGTGCGGCCGAGGCGGCGGTCCCGCAGCAGCGCGTTGACGTCGTCGTAGTGCGGGATCAGCCACTGCCGCGTCGGCTCGTAGTAATGGGCGCGGCCGGCCGCGCGCAGCTCCTCGTACGCCGGGTAGGGGTCGGCGGCGAAGGTGCGGGAGTGGGGAGTGAAGACCGTGGAAAGGAGAGTCATGGCAGTTCGATGAGTCCGTGTTCGCGCAGGTAGTCGAGTTGGGCGCGGACCGATAGCTCCGCTGCGGGCCACACCGCCGGGTCGACGTCGGCGTAGACGCGGGCGACCACCTCGGCCGGGGTGCGCAGCCCGGACTCGACGGCGGTCTCGACCTGGGCGAGCCGGTGGGCACGGTGGGCGAGATAGAACTCGACGGCGCCCCGGGCGTCGCCGAGCACCGGGCCGTGGCCCGGCAGGACGGTGTCCACGCCGCTGTCCACGGTGAGGGCCTGGAGCCGCCGCAACGAGTCCAGGTAGTCGCCGAGCCGCCCGTCGGGGTGGGCGACCACGGTGGTGCCGCGGCCGAGCAGGGTGTCGCCGGTCAGCACGGCCGCGTCCGCGGGCAGCAGGAAGGACAGCGAGTCGGAGGTGTGCCCGGGGGTGCCCACGACCCGCAGCTCAAGCCCGCCGGTGGTCACGGTGTCGCCCGCGGCGAGCCCTTCGTCGCCCAGCCGCAGCGCCGGGTCCAGGGCGCGGACCGGACTGCGGGTCAGCTCGGCGAAACGGGCCGCGCCCTCGGCGTGGTCCGGGTGGCCGTGGGTGAGCAGCGTCAGTGCGACACGCTTGCCCGCCTGCTCGGCCGCGGCGAGCACGTTGGCCAGGTGGTCCTCGTCCAGCGGTCCCGGGTCGATGACCACGGCCAGCGGCGAGTCCGGTTCCGCGACGATCCAGGTGTTGGTGCCCTCCAGGGTCATCGCCGAGGGGTTGGGCGCGAGCACGCACAGCGCGCGGGGCGTCGCCCACCCGCCGACCGTGGCCCGCGGCTGCCCCGGCGCCGTCCCGGCGCTCACCGGCCCTCGCCCCCGGGTGCGACGCGGGTGAATTCGTCATGGCCCGGCCAGGTCAGCACGATCTCGCCGGAGGCGTCCACGGTGGCCGTGGCGATGACCGGGGTGAGGTCGCGCGCGGACCCGGCGGCCATCGCCTCATCGGCGGAGTCGTACGGAAGGAGGTCGCGGAGCACCGCGATGGTCGGCGGCAGCATCGTCAGATCGCCGCGGTCGTAGCCGGCGACGGCCTCGGCGGGCCGCAGCCAGGCGGTACGGTCCGCCTCGCCCGACACGTCCCGGGTGCGCTGGCCCGCGGGCAGCACGGCGAGGAAGAACCAGGTGTCGTAACGGCGCTCCTCGAACTCCGGGGTGATCCAGCGGGCGCAGGGCCGCAGCAGGTCCGTACGCAGCACCAGGCCGCGGCGGGCCAGGAAGTCGGCGAAGGCCAGGTCGTGCGCGACCAGGGCGGCGCGGTCTGCCTCCCAGTCCTCGCCGGTGGTGTCGGCGACGACGGACTCCTCGTCCGGGCCGGCCAGCAGGACCCCCGACTCCTCGAACGTCTCGCGCACCGCCGCGCACACCACCGCCTGGGCGGCGGCCGGGTCGACGCCCAGCAGTCCGGCCCAGTCGTCGAGCGCGGGCCCGGCCCAGCGCACCGGCCGCTCGTCCCGCGGGTCGACGCCGCCACCGGGGAAGGCGTAGGCGCCGGCGGCGAAGGCCATCGACGCGCGGCGCCGCAGCATGTGCACGGCCGGGCCACCGCCGGGCGCGGTGTCCCGCAGCAGCAGCACGGTGGCCGCCCGGCGCGGCACCACCGGGGCCAGCTCTCCCCGGGCCAGCGCCCGTATGCGCTCCGGCCAGGCGGCTGGCAGCCCGGCGCCGCTCATCATGCTCATGCGGCGGAGCCTACGTGGCTCCGCCGGTATGTTCGAGACCTCCTCGGCCCCTCCGCGAGCAGGGTCGTCCCCCGGGCACCCGAGGCACCGGGCGCTGACCCGCCCCCGGGTACGCCCCGTCCGCGGCAGGCGGTGCCCCTCCGGGGCGCGAGGAATGGCGCGGCCAGCCCCCACCCACCCGTCGCGTGACGACGCACCGCACGTGCCCCGGAGGGGCGCGGGGAACGGCGCGCTCAGCGACAACGCGCCGTCGTGTGCGGACGGACCGCACCACCCCAGGGGCGCGGGGAACGGCGCGAGCGACCCACCACCGACGCGCGGGTCGCCACCGACCCAAAGGGTCCCTCCGGTCCGCCCCGGACCACCGGCCGGTGGACGGCTGAGCGCGCGGTTCCCCGCGCCCCTGGTGGGCACCCCCAGCCGCAACGGCACCCAGCCCCGCGCCCGGGGAAAGGGCACCCCCTTCCGGGGGGAAACCGTCCGACCCCCGCACCCGGAGGGATGCGTACCGGCCGACGCAGCGGCGCCCCGCGCCAGCGGAGGGGAGCCCTCTGCCGGCTAAGGGAGCAGCTCGACCTGGAGTTCGACCTCGACGGGCGCGTCGAGCGGCAGGACCGCGACGCCCACCGCACTGCGCGCGTGCACCCCCTTGCCGCCCAGCACCTCACCGAGCAGCTCGCTCGCCCCGTTGACGACACCGGGCTGCCCGGTGAAGGACGGGTCGGAGGCGACGAAGCCGGTGACCTTGACCACGCGCGCGATCCGGTCGAGGTCACCGGTGACCGACTTGACCGCGGCCAGCGCGTTGAGCGCGCACACCCGGGCCAGGTCCTTGGCCTGCTCGGGCGTGACCTCGGCGCCGACCTTGCCGGTGGCCGGCAGCTTGCCGTCCACGATGGGCAGCTGCCCGGACGTGAAGACGTACTGACCCGACCGCACGGCCGGCTGGTAGGCCGCCAGCGGCGGCACCACCTCGGGCAGCGTCAGGCCCAGCTCGGCGAGCCGGGCCGCGACCTCCCCGCTCACGCCTGCTTCTCGCGCTTGAAGTACGCGACCAACTGCTCGGAATTGTTGGGGCCGGGCACGACCTGGACCAGCTCCCAGCCGTCCTCGCCCCAGGTGTCGAGGATCTGCTTTGTCGCGTGCACGAGCAGCGGCACGGTCGCGTATTCCCACTTCTTTGCCATGGCGCGACTTTATCGCCTCGCCGATACCCGAGGAGTGGGCCGCCCCGTCAGTGGTTAGGCTCGCAAGGTGAGCGCTCAACAGTCATCCGCGGTCAGGCTCCACATTGTGACCGGCAAGGGCGGCACGGGTAAGACCACGGTCGCCGCCGCGCTGGCGCTTGCCCTCGCGGCCGAGGGCCGGCGCGTACTGCTGGTGGAGGTCGAGGAGCGGCAAGGTGTCGCCCAGCTGTTCGAGACCGAGGCGCTGCCTTACGAGGAGCGCAGGATCGCTTCGGCGTCCGGCGGCGGGGAGGTCCACGCGCTCGCCATCGACGCCGAGCTGGCGATGCTGGACTACCTCGACATGTTCTACAAGCTGGGCCGGGCCGGCCGCGCCCTCAAGAAGCTCGGCGCGATCGACTTCGCCACCACGGTCGCCCCCGGCATCCGGGACGTCCTGCTCACCGGCAAGGTGTGCGAGGCGGTCCGCCGCAAGGACAAGGCGGGCTGGCCGGTCTACGACGCGGTCGTGCTCGACGCGCCGCCGACCGGCCGCATCACCCGCTTCCTCAACGTCAACGACGAGGTCGCGGGACTGGCCAGGATGGGCCCGATACACAACCAGGCCCAGTCCGTGATGCGGGTGCTGAAATCCCCGCAGACCGCGATTCACCTGGTCACCCTGCTGGAGGAGATGCCGGTCCAGGAGACGATGGACGGCGTCGCGGAGCTGCGCGCCGCGGGGCTGCCGGTGGGCGCGGTGATCGTCAACATGGTGCGCCCGGTGCTGCTGGGCGACGCCGACCTCGCCAAGGCCGCCGCCGACCGCAGCGCGGTCGCCGTCGGAAAGCGGCGTACGGCGGTGGCCAAGGCGCTGTCGCAGGCCGGGCTCGGCGGCGCCAGGCGCGGCGGGGTCGCGGAGCGGCTGGTCGACCCGCTGCTCGCGCAGGCCCACGAGCACGCCCAGCGGGTGGTCCTGGAGCGCGAGCAGCGCGCCGAGATCGCCGCGCTCGGCCTGCCGGTGCGCGAGCTGGAGCTGCTCAGCGACGGCATCGACCTCGGCGGCCTCTACCGGCTGGGCGACAGCCTGCGCAAACAGGCCGCGCCCGGCGCGGCTGAACCCGGCACGACCGCACCGGACGACGTAGACGCGTGAAGAAACGTGACGTGAAGCGAGTGGTGACATGAGCCTGGAGAGCCCCGTGCTGGAGATCGACCCGCTGATCGACGACCGGAGGACCCGGATCATCGTCTGCTGCGGCTCCGGCGGCGTCGGCAAGACCACGACCGCCGCGGCTCTCGGCGTACGCGCCGCAGAACGCGGGCGTACGGCCGTGGTGCTGACCATCGACCCGGCCCGCAGGCTCGCCCAGTCCATGGGGCTGACCGAGCTGGACAACACCCCGCGCGAGGTGGCTGGAATCGATCGGTCGGGCGGCGGCTCACTGCACGCGATGATGCTGGACATGAAACGGACGTTCGACGAGGTCGTGGTCCAGCACTCCGACGCCGAGCGCGCCAGGGCGATCCTGGAGAACCCGTTCTACCAATCGCTGTCGGCCGGTTTCGCCGGCACGCAGGAGTACATGGCGATGGAGAAGCTGGGCCAGCTGCGTGCCCAGGACGCCTGGGACCTGATCATCGTGGACACCCCGCCGAGCCGTAGCGCGCTGGACTTCCTCGACGCCCCCAAGCGGCTCGGGTCCTTCCTCGACGGCCGTTTCATCAAGCTGCTGATGGCCCCGGCGAAGGTCGGCGGACGGGCCGGGGTGAAGTTCCTCAACATCGGGATGTCGATGATGACCGGCACCCTCAGCAAGGTGATGGGCGCGGGCCTGCTGCGTGATGTGCAGACCTTCGTGGCCGCGATGGACACGATGTTCGGCGGCTTCCGCACCCGGGCCGACGCCACGTACCGGCTGCTCCAGGCGCCGGGCACCGCCTTCCTGGTGGTCGCGGCGCCGGAGCGGGACGCGCTGCGCGAGGCGGCGTATTTCGTGGAGCGGCTGGCCGACGAGGACATGCCGCTGGCCGGCCTCGTACTCAACCGGGTGCACGGCAGCGGGGCGGCCCAGCTGACCGCGGAGCGCGCTCTGGCGGCGGCGGAGGCGCTGGAGGACCAGGCGGCCGAGAGCGCCGAGGAAGCGGCGGACGCGGCCTCTGAGGCGGCTCAGGAGGCGGCGGAGGACGCGGGGCAGGAGCCGAAGAAGGGCGCCGGGCGGGGGGCGAAGAAGGATCCGGCAGAAAATCTTACCGACGGCGGCATTGTGGATCACGGGACCGGGCATGCTGATTCCCGGCAGGCCCCGCCGGACGACACCGGCGGTACGGAGCGGCTCGCCGCCGGACTGCTGCGCCTCCATGCAGAACGCATGCAGGTGGTCGCGCGTGAACGACGCACCCGCGACCGCTTCGTGTCAGTGCATCCGGAGGTGCCCATGGTGGATGTCACCGCCCTGCCTGGCGATGTGCACGACCTGGAGGGTTTGCGGGCGATCGGACAGGAACTCGCGGACGGTCAGCCCGCCGCGGCGTAGTCGTCCTCGTCATCGAGCGGCAGCAGGCCGGTGCTGCGTTCGTACTCGGTGCGGGCGGTCTCCAGCAGTCTTCGCCAGGACGTCACCATGGGTCGCCGTCGCAGCAGCGCCCTGCGCTCCCGCTCGGTCATGCCCCCCCACACCCCGAACTCCACCCGGTTGTCCAGCGCGTCGGCCAGGCACTCGGTGCGGACCGGGCACCCGGTGCACACCGCCTTCGCCCGGTTCTGCGCCGCACCCTGGACGAAGAGTTCGTCCGGATCCGTCGTCCTGCATGCGGCCTGCGTGCTCCAGTCGGTTACCCAGCTGCTCATGCTGGCGCCGTCCTCTCCCGAATCGAGGCTCCCCCACGGCGGCAACCGGCATATTCACCGTTGCCAGTTGAGGACGTTACGGAAGGTAGGCGCGACGCAACAGCCCTTTCAGGCCCAATCTTGCATGGCCCGAATGGACTATGCGTGCCCAGCAGATCACCCAACGGAGTGACTGCTGGCCATATCGGAACTATGGGGTGATTCAGGCATGTATCACCCGCCGGGAGGAGCCAAGTCCTCCGGCATATACCGAAATTCGGGCACTTCTCATCACTCACAAGAGTGATGACGGGAGACAGGGGTGCGCCGACGTTCGCACCCCGTCTGTTACAGACTAGGCGAACACCTGGGCGTACGTCCGGGGAATCGCCACGTAGGCTGCCCCCATGGCTCACAAGCGTTCTGGCGGGGGGCTCACGACGGCCCAGCAGGCCGCCAAGTTCCTCGGCGTCAGCGTCCTGGCAGGCGCGGTCCTGGCGGGAATAGCCCTGCCCGCCGCCGGTGCACTCGGCCTGTCCGCGAAGGGTACGGCGGCAGGCTTCGACGATCTGCCGGGAGAACTCAAGGCTCCGCCGCTCAGTCAGGCGTCCAAGATCCTCGACGCCAAGGGCGGCCTGATCGCCACGGTCTACTCCCGCGACCGCACCGTCGTCCCGATCACCGCCATGAGCCCGAACATCCTCAAGGCCATCGTCGACATCGAGGACTCGCGCTATTACGAGCACGGCGCCCTGGACCTCAAGGGCATCCTGCGCGCGCTCAGCAACAACGCCTCCGACGGCGGCACCCAGGGCGCCTCGACGCTGACCCAGCAGTACGTGAAGAACGTCTTCGTCGAGGAGGCGGGCGACGACGCCACCAAGGTCGCCCAGGCCACCCAGCAGACCGTCGGCCGCAAGATCAAGGAGATGAAGTACGCGATCCAGGTCGAGAAGGAGCTGGGCAAGAAGAAGATCCTGGAGAACTACCTCAACATCACCTTCTTCGGCGAGCAGGCCTACGGCATCGAGGCCGCCTCGCAGCGCTACTTCAGCACCTCCTCGAAGAACCTCACACTGACCCAGGCCGCGCTGCTGGCCGGCATGGTGCAGTCGCCGAGCCGCTACGACCCGATCAGCAACGAGCAGACGGCTCTTACCCGTCGCAATACGGTGCTGGCACGGATGGCCGAGCTGAAGGACATCACCCCGGCGCAGGCCGCGGCCGCGCAGAAGGCCCCGCTCGGCCTCAAGGTCAGCGCGCCGAAGAACGGCTGCATCACCGCTGTCAACGGCGCCGGCTTCTTCTGCGACTACGTGCGCGAGACGTTCCTGCAGAATGCGACGTTCGGCAAGACCAAGACCGACCGGCAGAAGGCCTGGGACATCGGCGGTATGACCATCAGGACGACGCTCGACCCGAAGGCGCAGGCGTCGCTGCTCAAGGGCCTGGGCAAGCACGTCTACAAGAGCGACAACTTCGTCGCCGCCGACACCATGGTGCAGCCGGGCACCGGCAAGATCGTCGCCATGGGCCAGAGCAAGCCGTACGGCTTCGGCAAGAACCAGACCCAGCTGAATCTGTCGGTCGACAAGAACATGGGCAACAGCGGCGGCTTCCAGAACGGCTCGACCTTCAAGCCCATCACCGCGGCCGCGGCCCTTGAGTCGGGCTTCACCCCGGACAAGTCCTACCCGTCGCCGAACGAGCTGGACACCTACCCGGACGTCACCACCTGCGGCAACAAGGTGGTCCACGCGCACCCGGGCGAGGGCACGAAGAACGAGATGAAGTCCGAAGTCGGCCCCTATGCCATGCCGGACGCTCTCAAACACTCGATCAACACGTACTTCGTGGCGCTGGAGGCCGATGTCGGCCTGTGCCCGATCATCAACATGGCCTCCAAGCTGGGCTTCGCCCGCGCCGACGGCAAGCCGCTGATCCAGGCCGCGGCGCTCACCCTGGGCGTCAACGAGGTGTCGCCGCTCACGGTCGCCTCGGCGTATGCGGCGTTCGCCAACCGCGGCGTCTATTGCACGCCGATCGCCATCCAGTCGGTCACCGGCCCGAACGGCAAGCAGATCCCCGTGCCGAAGAGCATCTGCAGCCGGGCGATGTCGCAGAACACCGCGGACACGCTGAACAGCATGCTCAAGGGCGTCGTCGACGACGGCACCGGCACCGCGGCCGACCTGCCGGGCCGTGACACGGCGGGCAAGACCGGTACGACCGACGAGCGCAAGGACGCCTGGTTCGCCGGCTACACGCCCTCCCTGGCCTCCGCGGTGTGGCTGGGCGACCCGTTCGGCAAGGGCGTGCACGGCAGGCGCCTGTCGATGTACGCGGGAGCGGACGACAACGGCGGGATAAGGGTCAAGATCGGCCCGAAGACCTTCGACAAGGTCGAGGGCGCGACCGGTCCGGCGCCGATCTGGCGCGACGCAATGGTGGGCGCGCTGGAGGGCACGCCGAACGAGCACTTCGTCACCGTCGAGCTGCCCGACTCGCCCCAGAAGAACCAGCCGCCGGACGGCACCCAGCCCCCGGACGACGGCAAGGGCGGCGCCGGCGGTGCGACGACCGCGGGTGCCGGGGGCGCCGATCCGAACCCGTTCCCGAGCTTCACCATCCCGCCCGGCCTGACCACGGGCGGGAACGGAGGCGGCGGTACGGGCGGCAACGGCCGAGCCGGCGGAACCACCGGCGGTGGGCCGTGAGGCCCACGGTCCGACGCTGAGCACGTAAGGGGCGCCCTTCCAGGAGGGCGCCCCTTACGCGTGGGGTGCGGACTGCGCGAGGCGGGGCGCGGGGCGGGCGTACGGGTGCGCGGCCCCGGGCGTAGAGGTGCAGCTGCGGCTTGCGCGCCGCGGTCGTAAGCCCTGTGCTTTACGCCCCCGCCGCGCTCCGCTCCCCCCGCCGGCTCGCGGTCCCGGGTCCTGCTCGGGTGTCCCCGCCCTTGGGCCACCCGGCCCCCGTGGGCCACCGGGTCCGCCGACGTCCTCAGCCCGCGAGCTGGCGCTTGACCTCGGCGGCCACCCGGCCGCCCTCCGCGCGCTTGGCGACCTTCGGGTTCACCAGCTTCATGACGGCGCCCATGCCCTTCGGCCCTGTCGCGCCCGACTCCGCCACCGCCTCCCGCACGATCGCGGCGATCTCCTCGTCGGTGAGCTGCTGCGGCAGATACGCGGCCAGCACCTCGCCCTCGGCCCGCTCCCGCTGCGCCGACTCGACCCGGCCGCCCTGCTCGAACGCCTCGGCGGCCTCGCGGCGCTTCTTCGCCTCCCGGGTGATCACCGTCAGCACCTCGTCGTCGGAGAGCTGCCGGGCCGTGGTGCCGGCGACCTCCTCCTTGGTGATGGCGGTCAGCGTGAGCCGGATCGTGGCGGAGCGCAGTTCGTCACGGCCCTTGATCGCCGTGGTGAGGTCGTCCTTGAGTCGCTGCTTGAGCGTCGTGGTCATACCCCGATTTTCGCACCACCGCGACCCGGCCGCCCCGCATTAACCCCGCGGTCCGCAACAGGCGGCCGTACGGCACCCGTCCCGGACTCTGACACGATGGACGCATGCGCGCGCGATACGGACTACCCCTCGGTGTGACGGTGGCAGGCGCGGCCTGCGTGGCATACGCGGCCGGTTTCGAGGCGAGGTCCTTCCGGCTGCGCCGGGTGGACATCCCGGTGCTGCCTCCCGGACTGCGGCCGATCCGTATCCTCCAGCTGTCCGACATCCACATGGTGTCGGGCCAGCACAAGAAACGCCGCTGGATCCAGTCGCTGGCGGGCCTGCGCCCCGACCTGGTCGTCAACACCGGCGACAACCTGTCCGACCCGACCGCGGTCCCCGAGGTGCTGGACGCGCTGGGCCCGCTGCTGCGCTTCCCCGGTACGTACGTCTTCGGGTCGAACGACTACTACGGCCCGAAGTTCCGCAACCCTGGCCGCTACCTGGTCGAGAAGGCCCGCGGCCAGCACGGCCTGAACGGCAAGAGCTCCGGGGCACACGGCGTGATCCGCAATCCCTGGGGCGACCTGCGCGACGCGTTCGACGCGGCGGGCTGGGTCGGCCTGAGCAATACCCGCGGCCGCGTGAAGCTCGACCACGGCCCGGTGCTCGGCCTGACGGGCCTGGACGACCCGCACATCAAGCGCGACCGGTACGCCGCGGTCACCGGCGGCCCCGACCCGGACACCGACTTCAACCTGGCCCTGGTCCACGCCCCCTACCTGCGCGTTCTCGACGCCTTCACGGCCGACCGCTACCCGCTGATCCTGGCCGGCCACACCCATGGCGGCCAGCTCTGCATCCCCTTCTACGGCGCCCTGGTCACCAACTGCGACCTCGACACCGACCGCGTGAAGGGCCTCTCCACCCATACCGCCACCGGCTCCACGTCCTACCTCCACGTCTCAGCAGGCTGCGGCACCAACCGCTTCACCCCCGTCCGCTTCGCCTGCCCCCCCGAGGCCACCCTCCTCACCCTCACCCCCGCCTGAACCGGATTTCGCCTCCGGCCCCGCGTCCGCTAAAGTAAACCCCGTTGCACCGGGGTGTGGCGCAGCTTGGTAGCGCGCTTCGTTCGGGACGAAGAGGCCGTGGGTTCAAATCCCGCCACCCCGACTGGTGAAACTGCAGGTGAGGGGCGGTCTTCCGATTCGGAAGACCGCCCCTCACGGCGTTCCGAGGGGTTCTTGGGAGAAAATTGGGAGAAGATCTTGGTCGGGGGGTCTCTTCTTCCGCCCGCTGGCCTGGTCTTTTTCCCGATCTCAGGAGCGCGTCGAGCGCCGTGACCGGGGAGCCGGGGCTCATCTGGCGCCGGGCTTCCAGGGCTTCCTCCCACTGCTCGGTGAGTGCGTCCATGAGTCGGGCGCGCATGCGCGGGGTGACGTGGGAGTAGCGGGCCTGGACGGAACCGTCCTCGTGGCCGAGGCGCTCGTCCATGAGCTTGGGCGGGGTGCCGGCCTCTTCCATGATCGTGCGGTGGGTGTGCCGGAGCCCGTGGGGCGTCAGGCCAGGAGCGATCGGCACCCAGCACGCCTGGGCGCGCTGGGCGGCGCCCCTGCCACGGGCGGGGATGCCGGGCCAGGGCTCGGCGAGCAGCGGCACGGGGTGGGCGTCGTATGGGGCCCGGGTCGGGTAGGAGCCGGTGGTCGCCGGATAGAAGAGCCACGAGGCGAAGCCGCTGCGCCGCCAGTGGGGGGCGAGTTCCCCCGAGCTGGCGTTGCGGACGTACCCGAGCTCGGCGATGGCGGCCTCCACCCGGAGCCGCCTGTCCTCCGATACGAGGCCGGGCCAGTTGAGCACGTTGGAGACGGTCCCGGCGGAGACTCCGGCCTTGCGGGCGACGTCGACGAGCTTCGCACCGGGCCGGCGGGCAGCCCCGTTGGCGGCGGAGTAACCGTTGAAGGTGTATCGGAGCCCGTGGCAGGCGCACGGTTCGGGCCGCTTCGCGGCGACGTGCCGCGAGAGCAGCCCCGTCAGGAAGTCCGGGGTGTCGATGGTCCGGTAGGAGTCGTCCTTGGGCGGGCACCGGTGGAATTCGCCGCCGTCCAGCTCGTAGAGCTGCCACTCGACGCGGAGAGAGCCGGGCCGGATGAACTGCGCCTCCAGCCCCATGAGTTCGCCCCACCGGACACCGGTGTAGCCCTTGGTGACGACGGCAACGAACTCGTCGTCCCGCCCGGTCAGCAGCGCGGCGCGCTCAGCGATGAGCAGGATGCCGAGCGCGTCCGTGATCACCTTCTCCGGCCCACGGTTGCGCGAGCGCCCGGCACGCTTGCCGCGCCCCCTGCGCCGGGCGGCGGGGTTCGTCTCGCGCAGTCCGTCGTCCACGGCGTCACCGAGGATCAGGTGCAGGGTGCTGCGCCAGGTCTTCAAGGTGGCGGCCGCATAGCCTCGCCCTCGCTCCTGCCGTTCCCACTGCTCGACGTGGTGCCGGTTGATCTCGCCGACCTCCAGGTCGTTGAAGTACGGCAGCAGGTGCTCCTCAATGTGCCGCCGATAGTTCTGCATGGTGGAGAGAGCCAGGTCCTGCACGGTGAACCAGCGGTTGGCGTACTCCCCGAAGGTGATCCGCGCCGCCGCCGGGTCATGCCACCGCCCGCCGCGTACCTTCGCCTCCTCCTCGTTGGCGGCCTGCTCGGCGGCACGCTTCGTCCGGAAGCGCAGCAGCTCGCCGTCGCCGTCGGCGAGGGTGCGGTACTTGCCGGGCGCGATCTTGTAGCGGGCGCGCCAGTAGTCGCCGCGCTTCTCGCCGTATCCCATGTCTGGCTCCTTCCGGGGTGGTGGTCTGGGGTCCTGCGGGTGACCGCCGTCGTCGCGGCGGTCGGGCGTTGAGCCGGGGCTCGGCCGCGACGAGCGCGGCGCGGGCCGGGCGGTACGGGGACCTGGCGGACGGCAGGGTGCCGGCGTCGGGCGGGGCGAGCGGCCGTTCCTCGAAGATGCGGATGATCTCCGCGAGGTGGTCGGCGGTGAAGCGGTAGCTGCCGCCGAGCCGCGTGAACGGAATCCGGCGCCGCCGGGCCTGCTCCTTGACCCACCACTCCGAGCAGCCGATGACGTCGGCGATCTGGGCGGGCCGGTAGAGGACGGGCAGCGGGGAAGCGGGAGGGGACATGGCGGAACCTCGGGACGAGGGAAGGGCAGTAACAGAGCGCGCGGAGGCTGCGGTTGGCACAGCGGGACGACATTGCTCAGACACTTGGCGCGGACAGGCGCAAGGTCAGCAGGCGGTTCTCCGGAGCCGGTTGAGGTCCCGACACGGCACGACTGGCAAGCGCATGGTCCCTCCTTCGTCGGCGGTACGGGTACGAGCGGCGGTCAGCTGGCGGAGGTGCTGTTGTACCTCGCCGTCGCGGCCCTGCGGAAGCGGATTCGCGTACGACTTCGCCCTGGTCGGCCGCTCGTCGCGGGACGTTAGCACGAAATCCCGGACGCGCCCTGAGAATCACGTGCAGTAGAACAGCGACATGGATGCCGCACTCCTCGAACAGCTGCTGGACGACGCCTTCGACACCGCCGTAGTGCATCACGGCTACACCAGCTACATGCGCGACTACGAGGTCATCGTTTACGCGACAGCAGATCCCCGCACCGGCATCGAGCCGGCCCATCTGCGATACCTCTTCAAGTACTGCGTCGAGGCCCGGTGTGAGACCACGGTACGACCCGACACCTGGCGCATCTCGCTGGACGAACGCCTCATCGACCACGAGACAGGCGTCGACCTCGACGGATATGTCTGGGGCGTGAAGTGGCACTGTCTCTATCCGGGGGCCACGATCCTTCCCGCGTCGGAGACGACCCGTCGTTGGGCGCAAGCCGTCGGACTCGACTTCCACGAAGTGCGTCTTGAGACCAACGCGCACAACCTCACCCTGGTCTTCTCAGACCTACAGGTCAGCGAGGTCCCGACGGGATACGCACCCTTCACCACGGATTGACTGCCGGACCGTGAACGTGCACAGGAGTCCAGGGCAACACGGGGAATCAGCGTCGGAGGCCGATCCGGAAAAAGGGTGTACCGTCCGCTCCCACCACCGGGTCGAGCCCGGCCCGCCGACAGAGGGAGGACGCCTTGCACACGCTCCAGGCCCACGCCGTCCTCCTCGCTCGCGGGAGGAACGTTCCACCGGACAGCAAGGCGCCCAAGAGCAGTCGATCTTGGGCGAATCGCGTGGTACGTTCTGTCACGAACGAACTTAATAGGGTGACCCCGGCAGCGCGCGAACGCTCCGGGGTCCGGCACAAGGAGCGCGAACTCCCGATGCAGATCCATCGTAGCCGCCATACGCGCGGCTTTACCGTCCTGCCCAACACGCTGCTGCAGGACCGGCGGCTGTCCTACACCGCCCGCGGCCTGTTGGCCGACCTCCTCTCCCGCCCCGACGGCTGGCGCGAGGACGGCCGTCACATGGCCGACACCAGCCCCCAGGGACGCCTCTCCGTGGCGAAGGCCCTGCGCGAGCTGACGGTGTTCGGCTATTACCGCGTCGAGCGGGTACGCCAAGCCGACGGCACCTTCGTCAGCCAGGCCCACGTGTACGACATCCCTCACACCGCGTACGCAACCGCGCAGGTGGCGCCGGGTGCCGTACTCCCGGGCTCCGGTCGACCAGCTGCCGATGGCCGCGGCGCCCACCCCGTAAAGGACGGTGGGAAAGAACCCACCCTCCCCGCGCAGCGAACGCCGGCCGACGCCGTACCGGCCACGGCCAAGGGCGGGCGGTGGGAGATCCCGTCCACACCCACGAGTGCGGCGGGCGCCGAGGCAGCGGCACTGCTCCACCGCGTGACCGCAGCCGAGCTTCGCCTGCGCCTCGGTGCGGCAGAGGCCATAACGCTCGCGCCCCTGGTGACGCCCTGGCTGGAACGCGGCCTCGGCCCGCGCGACCTCTCCTTCGCCCTCCTGGGCGGCCTGCCCGAGCGGGTCCACAGCGCGTCGGCCATCCTGCGCGACCGCCTGACCCGCAAGCTGCCCCCGGCACCCGAGCCGATCACCGCGCCGCCGCCTCCTCGCCGGTACGAGTGCACCGGCTGCGCGCGGCCGACCCCGCACGTGGGCATCTGCCGCACCTGCGCGGGCCTGGACGCCTCCTCTCAGGACGCCCTGGCCGAGCGCGCCCGTACCGCCGCACGCGGACGAGCCCTGGCCCGCGCCGCCCTCAACGGCCACCACCCGGGCCAGCTGGCCGGCGCGAGAGCCTGACCTCGCCTTTCGCGGCTGACGCCGCCCCGCGCCCGTCCCTGCCCTGACGCGCGCCCCTCCCCGACCACCGGGCGATGCCGCCTGCCCGCGCTCGCGCGCGCCCCGCGCCGCCCTCCACCATGCCTGGAGTCCCGCATGCCCACGTCCACACCGCCCCAGCCCGAGCGCCCCGCCCCGATACCGGACTGGACCCGCCCCCGGTCGCTCCCCTTCGACCGCCTCGTGATCCTCCTACTCGGCGCCTGCGGGTGCATCCTCTCCTTCGACTCCCTCCGCCAAGTCGCCCTGGCCACCCACGTCCGCCCCGACCTGAGCTACCTCTTCCCCATCGTCATCGACGGCTTCATCGCTTACGGCGTCCGCGCGATCCTCCTGCTCCGCGACGCTCCCCGAAGCGCCCGCCTCTACGCCTGGACCCTCTTCGGCGCCGCCACGGCCGCCAGCCTGTGGGCCAACTCCCTGCACTCGGTACGGCTCAACTCCCCCGGCACCCACGTCCTGGTCCTCGGCAACCACACCGTCGCCGTCCTCTCGACGATCGCCCCGATGGCCTTGGGCGGCGCTACCCACCTCCACATCCTGGTCACCCGCCACGGCCGCACGCAGCAGCCGGAATCGGCAACGGCCGGAATGCAGGGCGCGCCGGTGACAGTCCCGGACGGGATTCCGGCCGCCGAACGGACAACTTCTCGCCCAGAAGTACCGCAGACGGCCCCGGACGCCGAAACCCACGGCCGGAAAGCACCCACAAGCCGCACCTCGCCGAGCCGTTCGCGCACGCGAGTCGGCACCAGCCGCCCCGGCCGCCGAGCCGACGCCTCCATCGACGAGTTGGCCGCCGTCATCGCCCACGCCCACCCGGATTCCAGCCAGGTGAGCCGCGTCGGCGCCCGTGAGGCGATCCAGGCAGCCGGACTGTCCGCCGGCAACGACCGCATCGCCCAAGCCCTCGCGCAGCTCGCCCAAGACCAGCCTGCGTCGCCCAAGGGCTGAGCCGACGAAGGCGGTGGGGGTGCTCGTAGATCCGGCGCAACCAGCCCACGAGCGTCCCCACCGCCGACCCTCCCAACGCCCCGGAGCCGCCCACAGCCACGGAGTCCGCCATGTCGAACCCCGCCAGCAGCCACAGCCCGGCCACCTCCACGCACCCTGTCCCCGACGGCGCACACACGTCCCCCCACAATCGCAACAGCCCACCGTGCGGCGGAGCAAGTTGTCCCGGGATGAGTCATCCCGGGGTTCAGCCCGCCCCAGGGGTGGCGGGCAGGGCCGAAGCCGCCGCCACGGGGCGGGCGACGTCGGCAGCTCTCGGCCCAGGGGTGCCGAGTGGGACGTACGACCGCGTCACGACATCACCCGCTGCCAGCCCAGAAGCCGACGCAAGCACTACCCCAGTCACCACCGTTGCCGAAGCCGTCACCCACCACCGACGACGCCTCGCCGTCCCGCGCAGCCACCGCGTCAACCCCTGCTTCAGCGACGACGAATGGACCGAGATCACCGCCGCAGCACACGCCTGCCAGCTCACGCCGGGCGGCTTCACCGCAGCCGCAACCGTGGCGTACTCCCGGACCGGCCGACGTACCGGCATCGACGACGAACGCCGCCGCCTCGAAGCCTTGATGACCGCCGACAGCGGCCTCGGAGCCACCGGCGGCCGACTCAACCACCTTGCCCACCACCTCAATTCCGGCGGCAGTCCGAGCGCCCGATCGGCCGCCCTCCTCCACGGCGTCGCCCTGGCCGTAAACCATGTCGATGCCGCCGTGTCGGCCGTCCCCCGCACCGAACCGAAGCGGCCCCATCGTGCCCCGGCCGCCGAAATCACGCTCCAGCACCGCAGGCGGATGTGCGAACCCCGCCGGAACCGCGCACACCCCTGCTTCAGCGACAGCGAATGGGCCGCCCTCACCACCGCAGCCGGCACCTGCAACCTCAAGCCCGGCGGATACGCCGCCGCAGCCGCACTCCTCGCCGCACGACGCTCCGACCCGAGGGCGGCCATCGCCGACACCCGCCGCCAACTCGAAGAGCTCATGGAGTCCAACCGCCAACTCGCAGCCGTCGGCAACAACCTCAACCAGGTCCTCCTCCACCTCCACCCGGCCAACCCCCTCCACGCCCTGGCCCAGAGCACCCTCCAGCTCACCCGTGCTGCCCTAGACGGCGTAGACGCAGCCGCGACCGAGATCGCCTGGAAGTAGCGGCACCGTGATACCCAAGATCACCACCGGCACAGGCGGCACGTACGGCCTGATCACGTACCTCTACGGCCCCGGCAAGGCCAACGAGCACACCGACCAGCACATGGTCGCCTCCTGGAACGCCTTCGCCCCCGACCCCGGCCCCACGGCCAGCCGCGAAGCGATCACGAAGCTCGCCCGTCAGCTTGACCTCCCGGTCAAGTCCCTCCCCCGCGACCAGCGCCCGAAGACGACCATCTGGCACTGCTCTGTCCGCACCGCCGCCGATGACCGCCAACTGACCGACGACGAGTGGGCCGCCGTCGCCCACCGCATCGCACCCGAAGGCGACGCGAAAGCCTGCCGCTGGGTCGCCGTACGCCACGCCCCCGACCACACCCACATCGCGGCCACCCTCGTCCGCGAGGACGGCCGCACCGCCCGCCGGAACTTCGACCGGAAGGCCGTCCAGGCCGAAGCCCGAGCCATCGAGAGGGACTTCGGCCTGCGCGAACTCCACCCGGGCGACGGCACAGCAGCGAAACGCGCCACCAGCGCCGAGCTTCGCAAAGCCGACCGCCGCGGCTTGGACCGCCCCGCCCGCGACCAGCTCCGCGACGCCGTCCGCCGCGCCCTGGCGGGGGCGTCCGCCGAGGAGGAGTTCTTCCGCCGTCTCAACGCACAGGGCGTCCGGATCACCAAGCGTGTGGCCCCCTCCGGTGACGTCACCGGCTTCACCGTCGCCCTGCCCGGCGACCGCAACCGCGAAGGCAAGCCCATCTGGTTCTCCGGCTCGAAACTCGCCCCCGACCTGTCCCTCCCCCGCATCCGCCAGCGCCTGGCCGCCGGCGACATCCCCTCCGAAGGAATCACCGAACCAGCCCGAGCCCGTCGCGCCGCAACCACAGCCGCGGCGGACGCCCTCCGGTCACTGGACCAGGAGGACAGCGGAGAAGCCGCCGACCAGCTCACCGGCATCGGCGAAGTCCTCGACGCCCTCGCGCAGACCAGCCCCGCCAATACCCGCGCCGAACTCCAAGCGGCGGCGCGCAGCTTCGAACGAGCTACCCGCTCCCACATCCAGGCCGGCAACTCCCACAACCAGGCCCTCCGCAGGGCCGCCCGAGATCTCGTCCAGTCCGGCCCAGCCCTCGGTAAGGGCGAGGACGGCGCGGCGGCGGCCATGCTCCTGAGCATCCTGATCACGGCCGCCGTCATGGCCGCCCACTGGTACGCCGCCCGCGGCCACGCCCAACAAGCCGCCGCCTCCCACCAGACCGCCACCCACCTCCGCGCGGCCTACCAGGCAGCAGCTACCGCACCCCTCACCACGATGCGCGCCACCGGCCAGTCCCTCCCCGCCCCAGCCCAGCGGGACGCGGCGCAGGCGATCCGCACAATCCTCCCCACGGAGGCCGCCCGCATCCAGTCCGAACCCAACTGGCCCGCCCTGGCCGCCACCCTCACCGAAGCCGCCCAAGCCGGCCACGACCCCGTCACCCTCCTCCACAGGGCTGTGGACAACCGCGAACTCACGACAGCCGACTCCCTGACCGACGTCCTCCTCTGGCGCCTCCGCCACGAGGCCAACCTCCCCGCCGCGCCGACCTACCCAGGGCCTCGGCCCAGCCGCCGCCCGACGCAACCGCCAACTGCCACCCCCGCACTGACACTGCCGAACACCACGCCGACTCGAAGGAGGTGATCACCTCACCCGCGCGTCCGCAATGGGTCCAAACTGTGGCCGCCGCGGCCTCCTTCGGATGGCCCGCACGGCAGCGTCCTAGCCACGTCCTGACTGATGGGTGTCCACAGCCAGTAGCGCTTGCACGTCATCAACGGGGGTGCCGTCGAGATTCCGCCCGAAGGCGGCCGCAAGCACCGCGGGAAGGTCAGCCTCTGCGATGTCGGTACGCACTCCGGCCAGAACGCGGGGGAACTCGTCGTCATCTACGGTGCCCCAGTGCGCCTGGCGCAACCTGTGGATGGCCTCGACGAGGTCCGGCCGCAGCCGCATCCAGACGCGCGACGTGCGGACTTGCTCCTCGACCTGGTCCATGAACCAGCGCATAATTTCGTACGGAATGTCCAGGTGGTGTCCACGAGGGTTGAAGCTCACAGTCGGCTGCCGCGCAGGGTCCTCGTCGGGGACGACCGCGGCCACGAGGGTCCGTTGACCTGCGACGAGGTCCAGCTCCAGGTACCAAGCGTCGTCGGGTACGGAGTACATCGCGGTGACGGCCTAGTCGCCGTTCGGGGCCAGGATGGACATGGCCCGCATGCTGTCAGACCATCCGGCCGCCTCCAAGTCACTTTGGGCGTCCTCAGAGAACGCAGATCGCCCGCCCGCCACAAAGTCTCCACCCCGCCCAGGGCGAGTCGGCTCGTCCCACTGCGCCGCCTCGGCCGACCACACATCCTGGCTGAAAGCTGAACCCGCGTGCTTTCTGGGCGGAGCCGGATCACCATTCCGGCGGCAATCCTGTGACCGCTCCCGTATCGTCCTGAAGCGATAGAGGACCGCCGTCAGTCGTCTGCCGCCACGATCAGCGCCAAGGACGCCCGCTCGCGGTCGATCACGACGTATTCATGGAACTCGGTGTGCACCCCGCCCCAGTCGTGAAACGCGGTCCTGCCCAGATCCGGCAGGACGAAGCACCTGGCGGCCGCCGCGAGCACCGCGTACACCTCCGCGGCCATCACCGCTTCCAGGGCTTCGGGAAGCGCACCATGCTGGTCGGCCCAGCGACGGATCGTGCCTACGGCCTCGGCGCTGCCCACCTCCTGGTAGGCGTCTGCGGTGATGTGACGCAGCCAGTACGGCCCATGGCGCTGCCCGGCCGCATCGGTGCCGCCCCCGGCGTAGTCATCGCGGAACTGCTCGTCGGCGACCAGCAAACCCAGCAGTTTATCGTCCTTGGCACCCGAGAGGATCCGGAAGGTCTTCACGTCGGTCCATCGATGACCGTGTCCCGGGAACTTGTAGTCCCGGAAGTTCACGAAGGTCTGGGCATCGAAGACGAGCTGAGTCACCGGATCACGCTAACCCGCCGGGCGGACACTTCGACATCGTCCGCGACGGAATCGCGACTGCGACGAGGACCGAGTTGCTCGCGGTGCGAGCGCCGACCCCACCGTCTCGGCGGCCACCGCCATCCCATAGGTGCCGACTCTCTCCGCAACCGTCGACGTCTCAGCGCGGGCCCTGACGGTCAGCGCCATCAATCCAGTCTTCGCTGAATCGATGGCGGTCCAGGCCCACGGCCAAGAACTCGTCCCCGTCCGCGCGCCGCACGGCGCCCAACCGTCGAAGCGCCTGTGAAATCGGGCTGCCGGCAGAGGGGAAGGGCTGACCCGGCGGCGTGTGCAGCGGCCCCAGCATCCTGGCCCCATCAGCCCACACTGCGGCTCGCTGCTCACCATCACCGCCGAAAAACTCCGCTTCCACGTAGGCGACCGGCCCCGCGGTCGACCACTCCGCAAGCGTCAACTCGAAGCCTCCCGGCAGTCGCCAAAACCCCAGAGCCTCGGCGGAACCGCCGTCCGTGACGGCGTCGAACAGCTGGTCCGTTATCACCATCAGCGACAGGCCCTGGCCAAGAGACGCCAACCCGGCGCCGGGAAGGTCCCGTACGGCAGCACGCAGCAGCCCCTCCTCCGCGATCACCGCCTGCAACTCGTAACCCATCCCCGGCCCTCCCGCAGTGGTCGAAGGCCTCATCCTGCCTCAGCAGGCGAAACCCGCCCTGCCCGGCTACTCGCCCGCATCCCGCTTGACGACGGTTGCCTCCTGGGAATTGCGGTCGCCGCGGCAGCCGTGACGTACCAGTGAACACGAAATCAGACGGCTTCCGCGGGGACGCCGGCCGCCAACCTGGCTGTCATGCTTCGTCCATGGCCGAACTCGACGGACGTCCCGTCACCGTGGACGAACTACAGGCTCTCGCCCTGACCAACTACGGTTCGTTCACGAGCCTGCGGGTGGACGACGGACGCGTTCGGGGCCTGGCACTGCACTTGGAGCGGCTCACCAGGGACAGCCGAATCCTGTTCGGGGTCGACCTCGACCAGGGGCACATCCGGAGCCTCGTTCGCCGCGTCGCGCCGAGGGTTGGGGCAGCAACCATTCGGGTCACTGTCTTCGACCCCGAGACCGATCTCGGCCACCCAAGCCACGCCGACAATCCGCGCATCCTTGTGACCCAACGGTCGGCTGGGGTCTTGCCACTGCCGCCCTTGTCAGTCCAGTCGACGGTCTACCGGCGCGAAGTGCCCCACGTGAAGAGCGTGGGACTCTTCGCCTCCCTCCACCACCGAAGGACCGCCCAACTCCGCGCCTTCGATGATGCCCTCTTCGTGGACGAGGACGGCGTCATCAGCGAAGGCGTCACGTGGAACATCGGCTTTTACGACGGCAACCGCATCATCTGGCCGACCGCCGCAGCACTCCCAGGCATCACCATGTTGCTCCTACAGGACGCCTACCAGCACATCGACATTCCCGTCACCCTGTCCGGCCTGAGCACGATGCAAGCGGCCTTCGCCACCAATGCCGCCATCGGCGTCCGAGCCATCGCCCGCATCGACAACACCAAACTCGCCGCCGACCACCCGATTCTGGACATCCTCCGCACGGAGTACCTGGATATCCCCGGCGAGCAGATCTGATCGGCGCGCAGGCATGGGCCTCGGGCCAGCGTGGGCTACGAAGGCAGCCGGAGATGACGAACGGCACTCGGCCATACGAGCCGTCGTCCAATACCACGGACGGCAACCGAGCGGCGGAAGACCCATGGCCCTGGTCGAAGGCGGCGTCCGTCTCGGCGGCCTGGAGGACGAACGCCGGTCTGGCTTCAGGCCTTCGTTGTAGACGTCAGCCCGTACGCCGCTCGACTCGTAGCTGCTGAGCGTGTCCAGCGATGAAGGGCGACCGACCAGGCGGACCTCTTTCTGGACTGAGTGTCGAGGTTGCGGCGGCCCGGCTGCATCAGGTCCGCCGGCCGGCTCGATCTCCCCGACCGGCGACCCGCAGGGTATCTCGTTGCTGACACGCAGTAGTCCCCGTATTCTCGGCCGTAACGCGTAGACGGAGACGAGTAACCACAGGCCCACGCGAGCCGAGAGAGCTGCCGGCAGCTGAGAAGGCAGCCTCGCGACCTGGGGCGAAGACACTCCCGAGCGCGGGGAGGAACGGCCGAAGGCCCCATGCCCCGCCGGTTTGCCCCCGTCACCGGGCAGGAACGAGGCCGTCACGCTGCGCGTGGCGGCGAAGGTGCGGTGGCACCGCGAGTTGCCCTTCTCGCCCGCACCCAGAAGGGATCACCACGACGCCCCTTGGAGGGCCGCGATGATCCGCACGACGAACCGCGTCCTGGCGGCCGAGCTGCCGGCGCACGTAGGCGAAACCGTCGAAGTCTCCGGCTGGCTGCACCGCCGCCGTGAACTGAAATCCGTCACCTTCCTGGTCCTGCGGGACCGCTCCGAGCTGGCCCAGGTCGTCTTGACCACGCCCGGTGGTGACGTCCCCGAAGAGACCGTGCTGCGGGTACGCGGCACGGTCACCGCCAACGCGCAGGCGCCCGGCGGGGTCGAGCTGACCTCGCCGCAGATCGAGCCGCTGTCCTCGCTCGCCCAAGCCCCGCCGTTCGACCTGTACCGCCCCGCGGTGTCGGCAGGGCTGCCCACCATCCTCGACCACGCACCCGTAGCCCTGCGCCATCCGCACCTCAAGGCGCCGTTCCAGCTCTCCGCCGCCTCGGTGGTGGGATTCCGGGCCGCACTGGACGCACTGTCCTTCACCGAGATCCACACGCCGAAGGTCGTCTCCTCGGCAACGGAGTCCGGTGCGAACGTCTTCGCCCTGGACTGGTTCGGCCGCCCCGCTTATCTCGCGCAGTCCCCGCAGTTCTTCAAGCAGGCCATGGTCGGGGTTTTCGAGCGGGTCTACGAGACCGGCCCGGTCTTCCGCGCCGAGCCGCACGACACCGCCCGCCACCTGGCCCAATACACCAGCCTCGACGCCGAGCTGGGGTTCATCACCGACCACCGCGACGTGATGGCCGTGGTGCGGGAAGCCGTTGCCGGCATGGTCGTGGGCATCGAGGAGCGGTCCGCCGAGGCCGTGGAGCGGCTGGAGTTGACGCTGCCTGAGGTGCCCGCGGAGATCCCGCAGATCCACTTCGCCGACGCGATGAAGATGCTCGGTGCGGACGAGCCCGACCTCGCACCGGCACACGAACGCTTCCTCAGCGAATGGGCGCTGCGCGAGCACGGCAGCGAGTTGCTGTTCGTGACCGGCTACCCGATGGCCAAGCGCCCCTTCTACACCCATCCGGACCCGGACCGGCCCGCGTACTCCAACAGCTTCGACCTGCTCTTCCGCGGCCTGGAACTGGTCACCGGCGGGCAGCGGCTGCACCGTTACGAGGACTACGTGGCCGCGTTGGCCGCGCGCGGCGAGTGCGCGGAGCCGTACGAGAGCTACCTGTCCGCCTTCGCGCACGGGATGCCCCCGCACGGCGGCTTCGCCCTCGGCCTGGAGCGCTGGACGGCCCGCCTGACCGGCGCCGACAACATCCGCCGCACCACGTTGTTCCCGCGTGACCTGCACCGCTTGACGCCCTGATCCCGACCCTGACCGGACGCTGGTGGCTCGGGGTGCTCTGCGCAGCCCGAAGCCACCGGGCCGGTCAGGGCCGAAAGCAGATCGCCAGGCGTATCGGCGTACGGCGGCGGAGTGCAGGAGAAGGAGTGGCTGCGCACGCTCAGCCGACCGCTGGTGAGCGCCTCCCACAGCCGGGCGCCGATCTCCTCGGCCTCGCCCGGGGCGTCGGTGATGCGGCGCAAGCAGTCGACGACGTCCGCGGTCGTGGCGTCGGACACGTAGTACGGATACGGCTTGACGTGCAGCGCATGCAGTGAGGAATCGACTCGGACCTGCGCGATCTCCGTCTGCTCGGCGAGCGACCGCTGGCCCTCACACTCCGAAACGAGGAGTACGCTCGCTCGCCCGGAAAGGGGTGCTCACCGCCGCGCGTCCACAGCTGGGCCGAGCAGTTCCAGCGCTTCCTCCCAGCGGAACCGATCAGCGCCCCCGCCGGCCTTCGGCGGATGTGGCTCGCGGGAACTGACCATGACGCCCATCCCGCGCAGCCGGGCCAGGCTCTCCTGGTAAGCGGGGTGGGCGGCCATGGCCGAGTTCACGTACGGCAGCACAGCCGTCGGAATGCCAAGGCCGTACGCCTCGCAGAGAATGCCCAACGCCAGCGTGTCGGAGACCCCGGCAGCCCATTTGTTGATCGTGTTGAAAGTCGCCGGCACAACGGCGATGGCGTCCGCAGGCGGTAGCGGCCGCGGGTCGCCGGGCAACCGCCACGCAGACCTGATCGGGTAACCCGTCTGCACCTCGACGGCCGCGGCATCAATAAAACCAAGCCCCTGCGGGGTGGCAACCACTCCAACGCCCCAGCCGCGGTCCTGCGCCATGGTGATCAGCGTGCCCACGTCCCCCGCGACACCCGCCGCGCACACCACGACGTACAGGAACGGCTTCGGTCGCTCGTCCAACGACTCGTTCATAGGCAACTCCCTGGTCAACACCGTGGAGCACGGTGTGCACTCCTTGGGCCGTAACGGTGAGCAGGCAGCAGCTTCGTTCGCCGCGCCTCTGATCTGCTTGCGGCCTCTCGTCACCGCTCGCCGAGCAGGGTCAGAACGTTCTCCGCACACCCCCAGGACAGAGTGACGCCGGCACCCCCGTGGCCGTAGTTGTGCACGACCACGGTGCCGTCTTCGAGCCGGTCGCTCTCGACTCGAACTATGTCTCGGGTGGGTCGGGCTCCAATGCGGTGCTCGATGATCTGCGCGTCAGCCAGGCGCGGCTCGGTGAGTGTGCAGCGGGCCAGGATGGACTTTGCTGCGGCATCATCGGCGTCCACATCGCCGACTCCGTCAACGGCGGTGCCGCCCAGGACGACGGTGTCCCCGTGCGGATAGATGCACAGCAGTTCCGGGGAGAGGCCGGTGTCCTCGGAGAAGAACTCGGTCAGGCCGGGATTGCTGACGACGACGTGCTGGCCGCGAATCGGCCGCAGTTCCGGGTCGGGGACGAGGTCGTGGGCACCCATGCCGGTGCAGTTGATGACGGCGGCGTCTGGACCGACCTCGGCGAGGGAGCGCAGCCTCGCTGTTCGACCCTCGCTCCCGCGCCCGCCAGCCGCCGCTGGAGGTAGTCGAGGTAGACCGGCATGTCGACCAGAGGAACAGTGAAGCGGAGGTGTACCCGGGGGGAGTTCGGTGGCCGTGCACGGGCGGAACTCGGGCAGCGCCGTGGCCCAGTCCGGTGGCGCATCGGCGTGGCGGGAAGCCTCGATGCCGCTGGTCAGCCGTACGCCGGTGGCAGGGTCGGCGGCCAGTTCGCCGAAGACCTCAAGTGAGTGCCGGCTCCATCGCGCGACCTTGTCCTTGGGCTCGACGAGGTACGGCCCCCATACGGCTCCAGCGGCGAGGGAGGTAACGCCCGGCACTTCCTCCGCGATCATTCGCACCGTCGCTCCGGCTTCGGCGAGCACGATGGCGGTGGTCAGCCCGGAGACCCCGGCTCCGATGACGACGACGTGATCGTTTGCGATCATTGCCTGCGACCCTAGCCGGGCGGAACAGGCGCCGAGACGTGTTGGGGCATGAACCTGTTCGACGCTGGGAAGGAAGACGCTGGCGTGCGAGCTGCGGTACAGGCTCCGGAGCACGACAGCGATGCGCGGCGACCGTACGGCGTCCGGGCGAGTGGCGGAGAGCAGTCCGATGAGGCGTGTGGACAGCCCGCAGGGGTCCACTACGTTCGTGGACCCCTGTGTTGGACAGGATCGCGCCCGCTGCAGAACCAGGCCTGCCGTGCTTCCCTCTGCGGTCGAGCGCTCAGATACTCCGATCATGCCCGGCGTCGCCTGTGCTTCGCACCGCGGCCGATTACTGTCGGTCGTCCTGGCGACGACGACTGGGCCGACTGCAGCGCTGCCGGACGGTCCTCAAGAAGAATCGCCGCCCAGACCCGGTCCTGCAGTTCGCGGATGCAGAGACCACACGCGTACATCGGCGCCTGCGCCCCGGCGACGTTGGCCGGGCCGATCCACAGGACCCGGGTCCACTGCTGGCCGCAGAACAGCCAGCAGTATCCGTCAACCCACTCGTTGCCGTCGTCTGTCATCGCAGGCTCGGGCACGCCTCCGCGGGCGAACGCGGCTATCCCGTGGATCACCTGGTGCTGTACGAGGACTTCGGTCAGCACTGCTTCACCCCCGGGTCACTGCCCGGTGGCGGAGGGGGCGGTGTTCTCGCTGTTCTTCGCGTCGGAGAACAGGAGGGTGGGTTCGGCGAGGATGTCGCGTCCCGCCTCGCTCTTGTAGATAGCGTCGACGCTGCCGAAGCGGGCGTCGACGTAGTCGAGTCCCAGGCTTGCCGCGGCCTGGCGGACCGATGCTTCGTCGGGGCCTTCGATCTCCAGGAAGGTGGGGAGGTCGGGCCAGGTGTCGAAGTCGAAGGCGACGTCGCCGAGCTGCCACTCCTCGCGGAAGTTCTCCTGGTAGCGCACCTCACGCAGGCCCAGGTTGCCGAGGATTTCGGCCATCGCCTGGAGGTCGCCGACCTCGGTCTCGATCTCGGTCGTTCCGTGGATCGAGGTGGCGTCGGTGACCTGCTTGAGCGTGAGGGTCGTGCGGGTGCCTTCGTTGCGGAGGCGTACCCACTGGGAGCCGTCGAGGACGTCGCTCTCGAAGATCTTGCGAGTGAGGAGGGTCCGCGGGAAGGCCTGGGCTGCTCCCAGAGCTGCCAGCTTCGTCTGGAGGTCGGCCACGTCGACGGCGAGGAACTTCGCCTCATATTCGTGCTTCATGATCGCTTCATGCCCTTTCGGTGGTTACAGAAGAGGTGCGGGTCGCCAGCAGCGCGCCCATGCGGTGAACATGCGGATGAGGCTGGCCGATGTGCGGGAGCTCGGTGAACTGCCCGGTTCGCAAGGTCAGCTGGATGTTCCAGCCGTCGGTGAAGTAGGGGCCGAGACGCTCCGGGGACGTGTAGTGCTCGCTCAGGTAGTGCCGGGCCGTGACCGGCATCATGAACTCGGCTCCGAACAGGCCGTCGATGCGCACGAGGTCCTGCATGCGGGTGACGAAGTCCGCCAGAGGCCGGTGGTGGTTGGCACTGTAGTGCCAGGAACAGCTCGTCCAGACTGCGTCGTATCGCGCCGCAAGGGGCAGGTCCGCATCCAGGAAGTCTGACTCCACGATGTCCACGCGGTCGTCCAGTTGCTCCTGCTGAAGCCGTTCGACCAGCCCGGCTGCGTGGGCCTCTGTTCCGTCGGGGAGCTGGACGAGTCCCCCCTGAAGGGCGACCGGGTCTCGTTCGATCGCGATGACACGGTGGCCGGCTGCGGCGAGCGGCAGGACCAGCCTGCCGTCGCTCGCGCCGATGACCACCACGGTGGCGCTAGAGCCGACGTGCTCCAACAGGGCCGCGCGGAACTGGGGGAAGAAAGTGGGGGTGTTCTCCCACCGGCTGAGGGTCTGCACCGCTGCCTCCTTGGGCAGTGACGTCGAGGATGGCGTGGACGACCTGTTCCGGTGTGCGGCCCGTGGTGCCCACGCGATGCATAGGGAAGGGTGCGTACGCGTGGGTGATCTGCTCGGCTACTTCTTCGGCGAGCCTGTCCCAGCGTGACGTGGACTTGTGGCGGGCGGAGAGCCTGTGCCGGCGTTCTTCTTCGTCGCACACGAGGCTGTACGTGACGGGCTCGGGCAGGTCCGGCGGCAGGGTGACACCGAGACGGGAGCCGTAGGCACGGTGGTTCGCCAGGCAGCGGGCGAAGTAGCTGTCCACGACGACCGGGATACCGGCCGACAGGTGCCGGCGGATGTCGTCGGTGGCGGTGAACAGGGCGGAGAGGTAGAAGGCCATGCGGGCTTCCACGTTGTCCCGGGCGTCGATCTCCCGCCGCAGAGACTGGTAGAGCGCGGGCACGGTGGGGACGAGTTCCGCGCCGCGGGCTGCCGCCAGCAGCGGCGCGACGGTGGATTTCCCCGTGCCGCGTAACCCTTCGAGGCTCTCGAAGAGCGGTCGGTCAGGCACGGGCGTAGACCACGCTTGGCACCGCGAGGGCGATCTCGTCGGTGGCGGAGGGCCGGTGGACGATGTGGCCGGCGGCCTTGTCGTACCAGAAGGCGTGGGCGTCCTTGCCGACTGCCTTGCAGGACATCGTCAGGGCGCCGCGCGGGTCGGCCTCGATCCGGGGAATTGCAAGGGCCTCCGTCACGGGGTCGCAGGTCTCGGGGGTGCCCTCCTCCGAGAGGTCCTCGTCCACGATGACCTCGATCGAGAGGCTGGCGGCCCGGAGCTGCTCGCGAAGGCGGCCGTACACGGTGGTGTCGCTGATGAGCAGTTCGGGGTGGTGGGCGGCGTTGCCGACCGGGCGCAGGTGGTGGAGTTTGAGCTGCTGGACGCCGTAGCCCTGCAGGGTGCGGGCCAGCGGCAGGACCTCGTCGATGTTGCGGGCGTTGACCGTCATGGTCGCGCCGGTGGGGATGCCGAGGTCGCGGGCGTGGTCCAGGGCGCTCAGTGCGCCCTGGTAGCTGCCGAACTTGCGGATGGCATCGTTGGTCGCGCCGTTGCCCTCCAGCGAGATCCGCAGGAGGTCCAGGTATGGGGCGATCTCGGTGAGCCGGCGTTCGATGCGGTAGCCGTTGGTGCAGATCTCCACGTGGAGACCGAGCTCCTGCTTGGCGTACCGGACGACCTCGGGCAGGTCCTTGTAGACGAAGGGCTCGCCGCCGAGGAGATTGACGGCCTCGGTGCCGTACTCCCTGTGCATCAGCCTCATAAGCGCGATGGCCTCTTCGAGGGTGAAGGCGTCCGCGTGCTGGAGGCGTTCACCGTGGAAGCAGTGCTGGCAGGCGAAATTGCAGCGGTAGAGCAGTTGCAGGTAGAGCATCCGGATCGTCCTGATGCCGGTGACTTCCGCGATCATGCAGACCTCCCTGGGCTTGATGCCTGGCTGAGGCCCTGATGGTGGCCGCGCGGTGCTGGACCGCGTCACCGCGTAAAGGGACGGGCTCAGGACGTCCCGGGGACGTTTTCGCCCCGCTCGACGTCCTTCAGCAGCGCGAGTACGCGATCCGTGTCCACCAGGTCGGGCAGTACGACGGGGGCGCCGGCCGCGGCGAGCGCGGCCGAGCTGTCGACGCCGGTGGCCACGCCGATGATGTGCGCTCCAGAGGTCAGGGCGGCTTCGACGTCCCGGGGCGTGTCGCCCACCAGCACAACGGGGGTGTCGAGGGGAAAGCCGCAGCCGCGGTGGATGCGGCGGCGGGCGATGTCCACAAGGTGCGGACGCTCCTCGGCGTCGGCGCCGTAGGCTCCGACGGGCAGGTCCAGCAGCACGTCCAGGCCGAAGGCCGCCAGCTTGACACGGGCGTTTGCCGCGATGTTGCCGGTGAGGACCGAGGACACCCAACCGCTCCGCATGGAGGCTTCCTTGAGGACACTCCGTACACCTGGCAGCGCGGTGCCCCGCTCACGCAAGACCTCAAGCCGTTCCGCGCCGGCCTTGACGAGCGCAGCCTCAACCACCGCCCACCCAGGCTCTTCCGCCCCGTGGCGCCGGAGCATGTCCCGCATGATCAGGCGGTCCGTACGCCCCTGGGTGACCGCTGGTTCGGCTGGACGGATTCCCGTCGCAGACTCGAACGCGGCGGCGTAGATCTCCTTGCTCACACCGGCGTTGTCGACGAGCGTGTGGTCGATGTCCCACAGGACGATGAGCGCCATACGGGCAGCGTAGGCGCCGCCCGGGAGCCACCGATTCCGTTGGTCCTGAACGAATAGGGCTTGCCCGCCTGCAAGGCCCTGCACTTGTATGGTTCTGTGAACGAGCGACTGCACTCCGTACTCGCCCAGCGGGGCGTCACGCCCGAGTTGCTCGCGGAAGTATGCGAAGTGGACCCCAAGACCGTCGGCCGCTGGCTTGGCGGACGCATCCCCCACCCACGCCACCGCTATCGCGTCGCCCAGCACCTCCGCGTAGAGGAAGCCTTCCTCTGGCCCGCTCCGCAAGCCGTGAGCAGGCCGACGACGACCGCCAGCCCTGGAACGGAACTCCTCTGCACGTACCCCAATCGGGCCAGCGTCCCGCGGGAGACGTGGCTCTCCCTGCTCCAACAGGCCCAGGAACAGATCGACGTGCTGGTCTTCTCCGGAACGTTCTTCGCGCAGAGCAACCCGCATGTCGCACGGATGCTGGCTACCCGCGCGACCGACGGCGTCCGTGTGCGGCTGTGCTTCGGTGCCCCAGGCGGCCAGGCCGTTGCCCTGCGGGGCCGTGAGGAAGGCATCGGCGACACCCTGGCCGCCAAGATCCGCGCCTCCCTCACCTACTACCGCTCGCTGTTAGCGGTGGACGGCTGCGAGGTGCGGCTGCACGACACGACGCTCTACACCTCGCTCTTCCGCTACGACGACACCCTGCTGGCCAACCCGCACATCTACGGCCAGCCCGCCAGCGCCAACCCCGTCCTCCACCTCAAATGGGCAGACGCCAACGGCTGGTTCGACACGTACGCTGACAGCTTCGATGCCGTCTGGGCCGGCGCACGCCCCTGGACGCCCGAGCAGGAGGGGACCAGAGCACATGGGCAGGACTGAGTACTACAACGACCCGAGCGCCCCCAAGGCCAACACCCTCATCCCCGCCAGCAACCTCCTGGTCGTGGACGAGTCCGGCGCGATCCTCCTCCAGCGCCGCCGCGACACCGGCCAGTGGGCACTGCCCGGCGGAGCCCAGGACATCGGCGAGACCGCCGCCCAGTGCGCCGTCCGCGAATGCCTCGAAGAGACCGGGATCGTCGCCGAGATCACGGGCTTCCTCGGCGTCTACACCAACCCCAAGCACATCGTCGCCTACACCGACGGCGAGATCCGCCAGCAGTACGAGAACACCTACATCGGCCGCCCCGTCGGCGGCGAGCCCACCATCAACGACGAAGCCGACGGCGTCCGCTTCGTCCAGCCCGCCGACCTCGACGCGTACGACATCCACGCCAGCATGCGCCAGCAGATCGGCGACTACCTCGCCGGCACCTACCCCTACCTCGGCTGAGCGCCGCCCATCGCCGCCCTCACCCGCTCCACCGCCGCGAAGATCTCCGGCGCCGCCCGCCGAATGAACCGCCCCACGATGCTGTCAGCCCCGTACCGACTGACGATCTCCGCCACCCGTTTCCGGGCGGTCGTCGGCTCACCGTCAGGCGTCGTCGTCATGTCGCAGTACACGAGCGCGTCCACGAGCAACCGGTCCTCCAGTAGCGGGAACTCAGCCTCCAGCGTCTCTCGCAGCCCACGCTCCTCCGCCTCCAGAAGGGCAAGGGAGTGGTTGGCCACCAGACGGACCAAGCGCTCGTCGCTTCCATGGACATCCCGGAGGAACCGAGCCCCGTCCAGCGGGTGGAAACCAGTCGCCGCCAGACGTGGCGCGTAACCGATGTCGTGCAGGACGGCAGCCGTGCGAAGCAGGCCAGAAGCTTCGCCAGCCACGGGCGCGAGCGAGACAGCGCGGGTTGCGACTCCCTGTGAATGCGCCCAACGCCGAGGCAGGGGACCGGCCAGCTCGTCCCGCGCCAACTGTGAGGCCCACGCGACCATGTCCCTCTGCATACGAGGGGGCATTCCCTACGCTGCGGGGCGCTACTCCCCGTGGGTCGGAGCGGAGCGATCACGCGACTCCCCTCGCCCCTGGCGGTTGAGCGCAGTCCGCATTCCCGTTTGCGCCGTCGGCCGAACGTCGTTGCCGAGCAGGTCACCCACGTAGAGGATCTGGCCGGGAGCAGCGGGTGCGGCTTCGATGAAGTGCTCGAAGAAGGCGACGCCCGGCTTCGAGGCTCACCAGTCGTCACTCGTCGCGATGAGATCCGCGGGCAGATCGAGCGCCCGCAGGGCGCCAAGCGGCACAGACCGCCTGATTGCCGGCGATGCCAACCCACAGCCCGGCTTGACGCAGAGCTGACAGCGTCGGTCGCACATCCGGACACAGGTCGTCCTCCCCGAACCACTCGGGCTTCTCTGACTCCGCCCGTCGCTCCTCTCCTCCGCCAGGTCGAAGCCGGGCAGGAGAACCTGGAAGGTCTCGCGGTAGTCCCGCCCCTGCGCGACGACCGCACCGAACACCACCATGCGAATCATGCGCGGGAGCGCAACCGTCGCGGTCGTCCCTGCGCCCGTGCACCAAGTGCGGGCCATGCGCGCCCCATCGAGTACATCGGGCGCCTTCAGCTCGGCCGCTACAGTCGTCCGCATGAGCGAGCCCCAAGAAGCGGTGGCCCAGCCCCGCACCGCAGCAGGCGTGCTGCTCTTCGACGAGGCGGGCCGCGTGCTCCTCGTCCATCCCACCTACAAACCCGGCTGGGAAATCCCCGGCGGCTACCTCCACCCCGGTGAAACGCCAAGGGAAGGCGCTGCCCGCGAGCTGAAGGAAGAGCTGCACCTCGCCACTCCCATCGGACACCTCCTCGTCGCCGACTGGGCGCCCCACCCGTCCGAGGGCGACAAGCTCCTCTTCGTCTTCGACGGCGGCATCCTCGGGGAGGATGGCCAGGCAGAGATCCGCCCGGACGGCGTGGAGATCGACGCCTACGCCTTCCACGCTCAGGACGAGCTCGACAAGGTGTTGATTCCTCGCCTCGCCCGTCGCATCCACGCAGCGTTTGCCGCACGCGCAAGCGGCGAGACGCATTACCTCGAACACGGCATAGTCGGTATGTAACGGCCTTCGACGGCGCAGACTGTTCCCCATGAGGTCGGGCATCCTGCTGTACGGGCCGCCGGCGGCGGGCAAAGACACGGTCACTACGGCGCTGGCCGCACTCGACGCGCGGTACGTCCCTTTCCGGCGGCTCAAGGTCGGCAGCGGGAAGTCGGCGGGCTACCGCATGGGCACGGCGACGCACTTGGCCGATCTGGAGGCGAGCGGCGACGTCATCTACCGCAACGAGCGGTACGGCAACATCTACGTCGTCGACAGGCCCGGGCTTGACCAGGCCATGGAGGGCGGCACGGTGCCGGTCGTCCATCTCGGCCAGGTGGCAGGGGTGGAGCAGGTGGCAGCCCTCTCCGGGGTGCGCTGGGTGCGCGTACTGCTGTGGTGCTCCCGGACATCTACGGCCGAGCGGTCACGACGCCGGGGCGATGCGGACACGGCGGCTCGGCTGGCAGCGTGGGACGCCACCCAGGAAGACCTTGCCTCGTACCCCCAGGCCGGGTGGGAGGTGCGGGTGGACACGGACACGGTCACGCCGCAGGAGGCGGCCCAGCAGATCGACGCCTTCGTCCGCAGCGCCGCAGCGCAGCCCTGACCGCGACAGGGCTGCCGGTGGGCTCACGTCGGATCGTCCGACTCTCCACGCAGCGCTTCCAGCGCCTCGACGAGGGTGAGCTGCTGGTCTTTGTTGCCGTCCCACCGGGCGAGCGTCGCGGCAGCCGCGTGCATGAGGGAGTCCGGCAGCCCTGCGTCCGCGAGGAGGCCGGCGGCGTCCTCGATCTCCGGACCCCAGCGCCAGGCCCGAGCAGCGGTCTTCGGGATGTAGTCGGTCTCGACGAGGTAGCTGCGGGTGCGCTTGGCCGCGATCGCCAGCAGCTCGTCCCCGACGCCGTACGCATCGGCCGCTCCGTACGCCACAGCGGCCAGCACGCGGGAGACCTTCTGGTAACTGGTGTAGGCGAGCTTCAGGGCGGAGGCCGCGCCAAGGCCATCCCCGAGTACGTGCGTCTGGATATCCGTACCCGCGAAGAGCTGCACGATCCGATCGGTCTGCGCGTAAGCACAGGCGAGATAGAGGGTCGGCGTCTTGCCTCCCGCCGGGGGCGACCCGACGACCGCAGCGTCGACCACCGGCATGGGTGCGAGCAGCTCGGCGACACGCTGCACGCGTGACGGCGCCACCGCGTTGGCTTCGACGTAGATCGCGTCCGCGCTCGCGGCCCGGACGGCCGCCACCGCCGCTGCGACCTCCTCGGCGGCGGCGGGCGGGCACAGGGCCAGCAGCACCTCGGAGCGAGCAACGAGTTCCGCCAGCGCGGCAGGCTGGAGGTCGGCGTCTTCCGCCCGGAGCCGGGTCGCGTCGCTACGACCGTCAGGGCACCACAGAATCGTGTGGCCGCGAGCACGCATTTGCGCGCCGAAGGCAGCTCCCATGCTGCCCGGATGCAGCAGCCCAACGGTCACGGTCATGAAGCGGTCCCTACGTGATCTGCCACCAGCCGAAGCAGGAGGTCGATGGCGCTGCGAGCATCGAAAACGGTGTGCTCAGGGGCCGGTGCGTGCGCCACCCAAGACCGGCCGTTGGCGACCCAGATCGTGCGCAGCCCCGCCGAGTGCCCGCCCCCGACGTCGTTGACGGGATTGTCCCCCACCATCCAACCGCCGTCGCTCAACACGGCTCCGCACCGCTCCGCGGCCAGGGCGAAATGCCGAACCGCGGGCTTGCGCGCATCGCCCTCCCCCGAGACAAAAGCCCCATCCACGTGGCCGGCGATCCCGGTAGCCCTCAACTTGGCCCACTGAATGTCCGCCGCCCCGTTGGTCGCCACCCCCACCCGCCAACCAGCCCGACGGAGTTCGTCCAGCCCGCCGAGAACCTCGCTGTGACAGGACAGCATGGTCGCGATGTCCGCGCAGTAGGCCCGCCACAACTCCTCCGCCGACGCGTCCAGCCGGTAGCGGACACGGATCGTGTCAAAGGTCGACGGATACGCCCGCTCCGCCACAGCCCCAAGCACGTACGCCTGCTCCCCGTCCCCCAGCCCGTGCCGGGAGACGAACTCACCAGCCCAGTCCGCGAGCGTCCCCTGCCGGTCGACGAGCGTGTTGTCGAGGTCGAAAAGAACGAATGGCCGCCGCACATCCGCACCATAACGAACGGCCTCTCTCAGGCTCAGCCCGGCTGAGCGCTGCCGGCTGGCGTCACACTGCCCGTCCAGAGGAAGTCACGAGCTCGCGTCGTCGCCACGAGAAGCTGGCGTCGGCTGAGTTCTTGGCGCTCGCGATCGGCCTCCGCGTTCCCTTCGCTTTTGGGCATCGCCACGTCGTGTCGCGGGAGGTAGACGCGCTTGAACTCCAGTCCCTTCGAGCGCTGGTAGCTGCCGCGTTTCACGCCGGGTACCGAGTGGCCGTCATAGCGTTCCAGCAGGAAGACCGGAATGCCGGACCGGACGAGCAGCCGCTGGTAATGCTCCGTGGTCCGCCTGGACGGGCACAGCACGGCCGAATCCGCCTGCTGCTCGGCGTCGAGGCCGTTCAACGCCTCGATCAGCGCCTTGTCATGCTCCTCCGACTTCGCCCACTCAATCTGCTCCACCGCTCCCTCGTGGTGCTCGGATTCCACATCACGGCACCCCGACAGGCGTTCACCGTCGATGTCTTCGAAGAAGTTCTCGGCGACGCCGTCCATGGCGGCCTCAAGGATCTCCGTGGCGTTTCGGTAGTTGATGCGCAGCGCCTGGCCGCGGTCACCTCGGACCTCGATGCCCGCGTCAGACAGCCGGAAGCCTCCTGGATAGACGGCCTGCTGGCCGTCGCCCACCAGCAGCAGGCCATTCGGTGCGTCGCCGACCAGGGCGTAGAGGAGCCTGGCCCCGACGAGGGTGAGGTCCTGGACCTCGTCCGCGATCACCGCGGTGTACGGCGGCCTGGCGCCTTCCTGGACCTCGGCCAGTGCGAGGGACAACAGGTCGTTGAAGTCGTGGACTCCGCGCTCCGTACGATGCGACTCGTACGCCTCGTAGAGCGCCCAAACGGCCTCTTTGTGGTGGCGCCGGAGCACCGTGCGGCGGCCGGGCCGCCGCACGGTGACGTAGTCGGCGAAGGTGGTGACGCCACGGCCCTTGATGACGTACGTGATCTCGTCGTGCCAGTACTGCGGGTGGGGGACGAGTTCGGCCAGAGCGCTCGCGCGGCCGACCAGTCTCCATGCGTGGCTGAATGCCGTCTCCGCCTTCTCCCCGTTCACGTTCACCTGCACGCCGCGCGCCCGCAGGAAGTCGAGCGCCCACGCGTGCAGGCTGTGGAAGTCCACGCGATCGGCGACGTGCGGGGCTACGGAGGACAGGAACGTCTGCTGGACACGCGGCAGGTTGCTCGCGAATGTCACGTACAGGACGCGGCCCGTCGTGCGCTGTGCCAGGTGAGCCGTGCGGTGCAGGGCGACCACCGTCTTGCCCGTGCCGGCCGGACCGCTGATCCGCGCAGGGCCGGCCCAGTTGCGGCGGACGAGCGCGACCTGGTCAGGATGGAGGAACGTCATCCACTTCTCGATGGGAGCGCGCATGGCCGGGCGCGGTAGGCGGCGAGCGGTTCGCTGATCTGCTCCTCCCACTGGGCCCTTCCGGCGTCCAGGTGGCCGCGGGCGGCCGCGACGGCGGCCGGGACGAGGGACTGGAGCCGGTCGAGGTCGCGCGGGCCGCCGGTGCGTGCGAGCCGCGGGCCGACCTTCGCGTCGCGTAGCGCGTCCGCCATGGCCCGCACCTCCAGATTTCCCGAGTTCAGCCCGCTCACCGCCATCCAGCGCACCACGGTGGGGCGGCCGAGTGCGTTGGAGTGGATGCCCTGCACGAGGAACACCGGTCCGTCGACGTGCGGTGTGGTGATGATCGGGGCCTGCTGCGCGTCGAACGTCACGAGGACCTTGTCCGTCAGCCACTCCACCACCGGATGGATATCGGTGAGGAAAGAGACCTCCGGCCACATGGTGGTGCTGCTGTCCCTCGCCTCGGTGAGTTTTCGCTGCGCGAGGGTGCGGTCGAAGGTAACCAGCATCCGCTCTGCAACACGCTGCTCCTTGAGGTAGCCGGGCGGTAGGGCCTTGAGGCGGTGCAGCAGGTCGGGGGCCTTGGCCGGAGATAGCGAAAAGTACGAGCCGCCCTTGGCGTCGGTGCCGAACGACAGGCCGATCAGGTCCTCGGCCCGCTCCTTGTAGACCTCTTCGAGCGCGGTGGCGACGAACTCGGCCGTATCGCCCTCGAAGAGGGAGATCAGCTCGGCGCGGGCGGGCAGTTCCTGCTCGGTGATGGTGTCCACCTGGCCGAATAGGTCGGCGAGGGCCGCGTCGTCGTCCTGGCCGGACTCCAGAAAGTGTTCGACCGTGCCGCCGCTGACCAATTCCGTGATCAGCCGACGCTCTTCTTCCTCGGCCCGGTAGTAGCCAGAAACCGCTTCGGCCGTACCGTCCAGTTTGTGTGCCTCCTCCTCCCGGCGCAGCAGCTTCTCAGCGACAGTGCGGTCGTCCTTGGCGCCGGAGATGGCCGAGGTCAGGATCAGCGCGCGGAACTGGGGCTCGTACTTCTGCCCATACCGATCGATCCGGCCGTTGCGCTGCTCGATGCGGATCAGCGACCACGGAATGTCGTAGTGGATCAGGTGGTGGCATTGCCGGTGCAGGTTGACGCCCTCGGAGGCGACATCCCCGGTGAGCAGCAGCCGGACTGGGGTGTCGGCGAGGCCGAACGACTCGAGGACCTTGCCCTGCTCGTCGTCGCTGAGGCCACCGTGCATCACGGCCACGGCCTTCGCCGTCCCGTCGGCGCCGACCGGAAAGCCCAGCCGGGCGGGAACAACCTCGGCCAGCCACTTGAGCGTACGAACCCGTTCGGAGAAGACCACAGCCCGGGTGGTCGACCCGGGGCCTACTCCGATCTGCGTCAACTGCCCCACGAGTGCGTCGAGTTTGGCGGAGTCACCGTGCGCGGTGCCGTCGCCCATGTCCGCGATGATCTCTCGCAGCCGGACGAGCGCCGCCTGCTCAGGGCCGATCCTAGGGTCAGCCGCGAGCCCCTTCTCCGTCGCCTTGCGGACCCGCTCGCCCAGCCTGGCGATGCGGTTGTCGACCGTCTCACTGAGGGCGGTGTGGGAGGAGAGGAAGGGCTTGAGCAGGTTGTAGGCGAAAATCTGCTCGGTGGCGACGGAGGTCCGGTCCTGGTCGGCCGCCCCGAACTCCGTACTCCCCGGCGCGGCAAGCCAGTGCTCCGTCAGCTCGGTGAAGATCCGCTCCTCCGCCTCTGTGGCCGCGCAGTGCAGGGAGACGGTGGGACCGCGATCGGGCCACTCCGTGCCCATCTCATCCCGCACCTCGGGGCTGATCTTGGTCCGCCGGATATAGAGGTGGCCGAGGTCCTCCGCCGGGTCGTAGCGGTCGTGGTCGGCGATGGCGGCCGGATCGAGCAGCGAGATCAGATCGGCGAAGGAGCGCTTGTCACCGTTGTGCGGGGTGGCGCTGGCAAGCAGCAGGGCATCCGTGCGCGGTGCCAGGGTCTCGGCGAGGGCGCGGCGCTGGCTGCCGGGATTGATCAGGTTGTGGGACTCGTCGATGACGACGGCGTCCCAGCGGATGCGCTCCAGGTGGTGCCGGTACTGGCCGATATTCTTGAGCGTGTCGACCGAGATGATCACCCGCTTGTACTGCGTGAACGGGTTCCGGCCGGCCGGGATCTCGCGCTGGATGCGCTGGATGCCGTACGAGTCGAGCCGTACGAGCGGGATCGAGAAGCGAGTCCACAGCTCGTGCTGGAACTGCTCAAGGATGCTCTGTGGAGTCACGACCAGGATGCGCTCGCCGCGCCCGCGGCGGATGAGCTCCGCGAGAGTCAGGCCGATCTCCAGGGTCTTGCCGAGGCCCACGACGTCGGCGATGAGCACCAGGGGGCGGAGGTTGCGCATGGACAGCGCGAGCTCGGCGGGGCGCTGCTGATAGCCGAGCGGGTCGAGCAGGAAGCGGTCGGTGAGCGCGAGGCCGCGCTCCGACTGAGGCAGTGGGGTCTTGCGCAGGACGGCTTCGAGGAAGAGGCGGCTGCGCCGGAAGTACGAGGAGGTGTCGGCGACCAGTTCGGTCTTCTCCGGGTCGAGCAGTTCCACGAAGTCGATCTTGCTGAAGAAGACCGCCTCCTCGTTCCGGACGAACTCGGAAACTCCGACCGCTTCGATCCGCTCCCCGTCGTAGTCGGTCGTTGGTGGTGTTCCGGACCAGCCACTCCTCGTCCCGCACGAGGATCTGTGCCCCCGGCGGAAAGCGGGTCCCGTCCTGCGCCACCCCCTGATCGCTCACCTGCGGCCCCTTCTGCTGCCCCGTTCGCCCTGCGTGTCCACGACCACCAAGTCTGTCACGGCGGCCAGGGCATCGAGCGCGCTTCAGCGCGGGCAACCTCGCAGCTCAGAAACGTGCCCCGCGGGCGTATCCGGCACGGATGCGCTCGGCGATGCGCAGCGGCGCGGAGGGGCGCACGCCGACGGGCCTGGGCCCGTCGGGATCGTCGGGCTCGTCGGGCTCGGGCGCAGGGGCTTGCTCGTCGTCCTCTTCCGCGGCGACGTCGAGCACCGCCGGGGTGTACGGGGGGACGGTGTCCGCTCCGGCTGAGGGCTGCGGGGGCAGCTGGGGCAGGGCGAGCTCGGGCGTGCGGTCGGTGAGCCGCCGCTTGGCCTGGAAGGCGGTCAGGCCCTGGCCGCGGATGACCCGGACGAGCCGCTCGGTGACCTCGGGCAGCGTCGGCCGGGCGCAGGGGTCCGCCGCGAGCATCTCCGTGACCAGCGGCCTGAGTTCGGACGGCAGGCCAGTGAGGTCAGGCGGCACCGCCGGGTCTTCGATGTTCAGCGCGACGGCCTGCCAGGTCCGTCCCTCGTACGGATAGTGACCGGTCGCGGCGAACAGCAGCGACGCACCCAGACCGTAGACGTCGGCGGACCGGTCCAGTTGGTGCTCGCCTCGGGCCTGCTCCGGCGGCATGCACAGCACGCTCCCGACGACGAAGCCGGTCGCCGTCAAGGCCGTCCGCCGTTCCGCGAGCACGGCGAGACCGAAGTCGATCACCTTGGGGCCGTACGCAGCCAGGAGGATGTTCTGCGGCTTCAGGTCGCGGTGCAGGAGCCCCGCCTCGTGGACCGTGCCGAGCCCCTCCGCCAGCAGCGCCCCGAGGCTCGCGGTCTCGACCAGCGGCAGCGTGCCGTAGTCGGCGACGAAGCTGCGCAGGTCCGGCCCGTTGACGTACTCCACTGCGAGCCACGGCGGGTCAGCGTCCGCATCCGCCCCGACGAAGGCCGCCACGAACGGCCCGTAAACGGTGCGCAGGCTCTCCACTTCGCTCCGGAAGCGCACACGGGTGTCCTCGTCGAGGATCGACGGCTTGATGACCTTCACCGCGGCCTGGTGGCCCGCCGGGGATTCGCCGAGGAACACCTGGCCCATGCCGCCGTCCCCGATCCGGCACACCAGCGCATAGCCGCCGATCGTTGTCGGGTCGTCGTCTCTCAATGGTTCCAAGGCCGCTCACCTCCTACTCGAACGCCTGGCAGCGCCTTCCCAAGGCCTGGTGCGACCGCAGCGACTGTCCGGAGGTCCTCCCCAGTCAAGTAGCGATAACTCTGCGGCGGGTGGAAGGAGCCAGATGTCCGGAGCGCGGCCAGCGGTACCGGGGCATCGAAGGTGATGGGTTCTTCGAGGCACAGGCCGCTGGCGCTGGTCGCCCCACTCATGTACTCGTCGTACTCGCGCCGGGTGATCCCGGCGCTCGTACGGCTAGCCGACCACACCTCGCGAGGGGAGGCCACCTGCACGGAGGCGATCCGTGCCATGCCCACGATGGCCATCGTGGGCGCTGTCGCGTAGAGGAGTACCGGGGTTCCCGGCGGAGCAGCGACACGTTGCCGACGCACCTCGACCGTCTTGGTCCCGGCCAGGATCGCCGTGGCGAACCGCGGGTGGACGGACAGCAGCATCGCGCGCTCCGGATCGCTCACGTCTTTCGGTGCCCCTCTTCGTACACAGCCTGGAACAGTGCGTTGCTGATCTTCGACAGCGTGATCAGCGACAACGGTAGTCCGAGCCCTGCAGCCAGCGCGGTCAAACGCGAGTACGCCACCTGTACAGGAAAAATCTCCGTGTCCGAGAACCTCAACGCCATGACGCTGCCTGTCGGCTGGGCCTGCTTACGCACTTCCGGGAGACCATATACGCCCAAGTGTTCGAATCGCGAGAAGAGGGTGTCGGGATCGCCGACAACCACGTCGTCCAGGCGTGAACAACCGATCACCATCTTGCCCTGCCCCCCGGGGCTCCCCTCGCTGACGTACCAGAGGATCCGTGCGGGGACCGACTCACCGCGATGTCCTGCGGACCGGTAGTAGACGTGCTCACGGCTGATCCCGAGCACGTCAGCTCGCGGCAGGAGCATGGCGGGCACGTTGAAGAGTTCGGCGGAATAGCGGGGCTTCACCGGTGCGATGAAGGACGGCAGGGCCGTGTCGGTGAGCTTCGCGGGCCACCACGCCCGCTCCGCCACGCTCACGATCTCGGGCGATGTCTTGGCTCCCAGACTTGGCGTTATACGCCCAGTTCGTGCCGCGATCCGTTCTGCCGCCTCAGATACCGCTTCGGCCGACCCGCAGACGTCCACGATGAGCGCCGTGAAGCCGTTCCCGTCCTCGATGAATCCGTCAGCGCCCGCTGCTGACCTGGCAGCCGGCGAGAGGTGGGGATCCACGATACGGACGACTTGCGCGCCCCGTTCCCGCGCCAGCCGCTTGAGCATGAAGAGCAACTGCCGGGCGAGGGTCTCCTCCAGACGGTGTGCAGCCGTGCGCAGGAAGGAGACGTTCAACGTGCGCCCGTCCATGGCCCAGGCGTACAGAGCCACCGGGTGTCCGCTGCCATCCCGCAGCAACTCCTTGCGCCACAACACCCCGTCAGAATCGAGGGCTACCAACCGCGCGGCGAAGGCGGTCCCGTTGTCGCCGTCCGCCTGCTGGAAGAAGGCGACCAGCTCCCCCTCGCCTCCGGAGGCTACCTCCTCAGCCGAGAACGCGGTGCCCAGGAGGTCCGCCGGACGGTAGACCTGGGCTTGGCGGAGTTCATCGACATGCTGGGTTACCAGGGCCGGGGAGACCACCCGGACACGCGCGACGTCCCAGACGATGTCGGTCAGTCGCTCAAGCTCGGGATCACGCGTCGCCAGGACCTGCAGACCGGCGCCCGCCGTCTCGGCCACGTACCGCAGCCGACGGCGCATGTCGTCGTCGATCGGCACATCCGCCATGCGCTTGCCCAGCGCCGCGATCAGCTCTTTCTGGCGCGCGGACACCGAAGCGTCCTCAGGCGAGGCCGAACGGAGCCGGGACAGGCCAGCTCGCAGGTGGGTCCGCTCCGCCCGGTCCTCGATCTCCCGTACGTCCAAGAGGAGCTGCGGCGTGTAGGCAAGTTCGATCAGGTCCGCGAGCCAGCCGGCCTCCAGTGCCCGCGACTCCTCGATGTCCTGCTCGTCGCCCGACCCCTGGAGCCCAGAGAAGACACTGTGGTCGACCGCCACGACCAGCAACGCATCGCTTTGCACCTCGGTGAACAGGTCGTCGTGGCCGAGATCGAGCCACCACGTATCGAGAGTCTCCTTGTCGCCGCCGCGCCCCAGCCCCTCGCCTTTCGGGACGAAGCCGAGGCTGTTCCACATGGGACTCAACCCGTAGTCGCGTCGACATCTCGCCCGGATGCCCAAACGGTGCGATTGCAGACGGCGCAGCTCTGCGATCAAGAGAGCCGCGATCCCGTTGCCCCGACGCTCCTCCGCCACGCAAAGGTGCGCAAGACGCACGTACTGGTAGCGCTTGGGCAAGCCGAAGAGCGCGTACCCGACGACCTCGTCCCCGTCCAGCGCCACCAGGAGGCCGCCGTCATCGGCATACTTGCGGTAGGTGGGCGGCGTGAGCAGGCCCAGCCGTTTTGTGTAGCGGTCGCCGAGGGCGATGGCTGCAGCGAGTAGTTCCGGCTGCTCCCCTGTCACTGGCAGCACGTTGATCGCCATACACCCCTCCGAATTCGGCATACTCCGACAGATCCCACCCTGAGCGCATACTGCCGGACCTAAGCGACACCCGGCCACCACTTGATCGCATCTGACCTATTTAGATCGATTGATGACCAAGTGGCGTCAGCGCACTCGCTCCATGCGCACACTGCTCCCAGCGAAAATGGACTTGTTAGCTGTTGCGCGCACCCCCACGCCGATGACCGACCACATGGATGAGCACGTCAAGCTGTGGCCCACGTCGAGGAAGGCGGGAGCCGCTCAGCAGGAAACCGCCGCCCCAGATCCCTGAGGCTCACGCCACCCACCCCCGGCCCGCGGTATCCCAATCACCGCAGCCCAGCGGGCAGGTCACGCCTCATTCCCGCGGAGTCGCTGATCCCATCTCCCAGAGCAGAATGCCTTTTCAACCTGTCTTTCGCGCCGCCAGCGGACTTGACCCGGGAACGGTGCGCACACCAGGCACGTTGTCACTACGAAGCCGTGCCCCCACTGCTCCGGGACTGATCTCTCCGGCCTCATACTGCGAGGTACGCACCGCAACTATCTGTGCCCGAGTGAGGACGGTTCCGATCGGCATGCCGGCGAAAGCCTCTTGTATGTGACGGGCGACGTCACGGCGTGACCCCTGACCGACCACTGCACGCCTGCTCTTAGCCGCCTCCGCCCGCCCGGCCACGGGTACCACAGTGACGGGAGGCGTCGCCGTTCCGCCATCTGGGCGCGGCCAACGGCGGCAGAAGACCTGCGCCAAATGGTCGGCTCTCGCAACAATGCAGTCCTCTTCCCAGACGGATGGCAATGACCTGTTCAACGAGAGCCCGCTGTGAAGCAGAATCTCTGAATGCTTCCTCCCCCAGGCGCCGTTGGATACAGATGGGTTTAGAGCTCGCGTCAGAAGGGTCAGGTTACCGATGGTGTGGATGAGATTCTGTCGCCGTTCTGCCCCATTTAAGTTGCCGCGAGACAACGGCCAATGAGTTTCCCATGCCTGAGGCATGAGGTGCTCGATTGTTAACTTACTGGTATACAGTTGCCGCTCCGTCTTACCTGTATAAAGCTCGTCCTCCAACTCACCCAGCAACAACCGCAACCGAGCTCGGGTGAGCTGTTTGTAGAGCGGCTGCGAACGGAAGACGTAGCGAACATCGGCGTCTCTGGGCCAGAACCCGGAGTCTGCGTCCTGCCGTTGCAAAAAATCTTCCACCACTGCCGGATCGTCCTTCTCCTTCAGCACATGAAGAAGTTCGAGGAAGAGTCGGTTGTAATTCTTCGTCGTCTGTCGACATACAGTGCGACGGAGTAGGTAAGAATCCAGTGCCGCTACTGCCGCGGCACGTTCATGCTCAGCAAACCGAGTGACCAGGTACAACAATACCGGGATTATGGTGTTGACATCTAAAACATGGAGATTTCGCAGAAACCGACCCTCAGGAGTGCTCGGCTGTTCCTCCGACGTCAACTGTTCATACACCCGACTTTGGGTGAGTAGGTGCTGAAGAAGGCGGGGCATGTCAGCGCCGGTATCACGGATCAATTTGCGGAATGTAAGGAAGAGCTGAGGCGACTGCACTTCCTCTACGAGTTCAGACGTGAGAAATTGAGTGAAGAACACATCGAGCTTTGGTCGCTTAAGTCGCCCTTGGCTGATTTCGCGGCGCCAAGCACGGGTCTCCAGATGCGCCCAAACATCCCGATGAAGCGCCTCCACCGGCAGATTCTGCTCCTCCGCAGTCTGGAATACAAAGTTCTTCACCAGATCTGACGCTTGCAGCGGAGTACCGCGATCATTGAGACTCTCGAAAATGACCTGTGCATTGTCGTCGGGCTTAAGATCGATGACTACTACCTCAAGCTTCTCACGCAAGACGCGTACCAGAGCATCGAATCCCTTCTCCAATCTTCCCTCATAGCCCAACGCTTCAGCCCAGTTGATCGCCTGATCGCGAAGAAATCGATACGCTTGGACAAGCTGGAGGTCGTCCTTTTCGCCAGGGAGCACACCATTCGCTTGCCCCCGCAAATCTCCATCCATGATGATGCGGAAGGATTCTCGATCACTGTTCGTGGGCCACACTTTGTAGGCCGCAGACGGGTCATCCGTCATGTCGTCGTCGTTGAGTGTGAGCTTCCTAAGGGCGCGCACGTATCTGTCCTGCACCCCAAGTTCGATTGCGACGTCGCGGACCGCAGCCAAGAGAACCTGCAGCGTAGTCAGACGCTGTTGACCATCGATTACCTGCCGTGCGGGCATGGAGCCGGTGGGCGTCTTCAACTGGTCGAGTACAACAGCACCGAGGAAGTGCCGGTGAACGTCATCGCCAGCGAGCCTCCGGTTGGCCAAGGAGGCGACGTCATCCCACATGGGGCGCCAGTTCCTGTCCTCGGTCCAGACGTAGGGCCGTTGGAAGATCGGCACTATGAGTCGCTGGTCTGGCCCGAAGAGCTCGTACAGGCTCATAGGATGCGCGTCCACTGGGAGCCCCTCCCCTTGTCGTAAGTTGGTTCTTTGCAGCGGCTTTCTGCTCGAGCGGCGCTGCGACTGCAGACGCTGAAGCCAGCGCCTACCAAGACACGAAGTAACTCTACATATAAGCATCCTGACTTAGCGTGAAAAGCGCGAAGTCACCGACCTCCGCTCAGGTTGCATGCAGCCGCGACTTGCAAGCTGCCATCGACCTCCTCCACGGCGCCGCTTCTCACGGCCACAAGTACGGCGTCGATGTAGCCCTGGCGGCCGTGGCTTTGCGGCAGCCGGGGCGGTCACGATCTTCCCTTCCGACTGCGCAAGCTCTGCGGCGACCGCGCCATGGTCGCGAAGCTCTGACCGCCCCCTCCCACGCGTGGGGACCGCACGATCAGGCAGGTAAGGATCCCGATCTCTGGGAGAAAATTGGGAGACGATCATGGAAAAGCCGCCTCCCGAGACCCGCTCAGACCAACCCCCACCCACCCCCTGACCTGCGGTTTCCCGAATCCCGCAGGTCAGGTAGAGATCATGGCCTCATTCGGGACGAAGAGTTCGTGGATCCAGAACTGTCGCCACCGGCCCGCTCACGTTCGGCGCCCCGCCCGCAACCCCTTCGCCCCTCGGCGTGCCCGTCCGGGCGGTGCGCGGTGGCCGGGTTGGGGGCAGCTGGCCCGCGGCTGAGCGCCGGCGGCCACTCGAGCAGGCGAGGAGACTTCGTTCGAAGCGGCCACCCGTGTCAGTGGCGGTGCGTAGCCTCGTTTGCATGGAGGAACCGTCACAAGAAGCCCCTTCGGCGCAAGCCGAGCGCGACGGGGCGTGGCAGCGGCTGACGGCGTACGCCTACCTGAGCGCGCCCGAGCGGCTGGAGCACATAGCGATCATGCGGGTCTTCTGCGGGACCCTCTTGGCCGACCTGGCCGTGCCAGACGTGCGGGAGAGGCTTGAAGCGGTCGGTGGGCCGGCGGCCGCGTTGGACGCCGACACGCTCGCCACGCGGCTGGATCAGCTGGTGAAGTGGGGCAATCTCCTACCGAGCACGCACACCGTCAAGGCGTCCAGCATCAGCGAATACCAGCGGGCTCGGTCCCGCTACCAGCTCTCGAAGTTGGGCGAGCGCATCCAGCGGGACGCCGACGAGATGCTCGCGAGTGCGGACACGGCGCGTGAGGTCAGCAGCGAGCTGCTGGCCCTCGTCGAGCGCGGGCTGCATGAGCTCGCCGAGTCGGTGGTAGGGGTGGGCGGCGCGGAGCCGCAGGACGCGCTGGAGCGCATCAGCACCCTCTTCGTGCAGTTCGCCGAGTTCGCCGACTCCGTACGGGACTTCTATGCCTACCTGGGCCAGGTGCTGGCCCGGTACGACCTGGACTCTGCCGAGTACCAGGGTTTCAAGGAGCTGCTGCTCGACTACGTCGAGGCCATCACCGAGGACGTGTCCTTCCGCGCGCCGAGGATCGCGGCAGCGCTTGACCGGCTATGGCCGCACCTTCCCGGCCTGCTCAAGCAGCTCGACGCCCACAGCCAGGGCCTCTTGGGTGTCCCGCCGGCCGCGCGCGGGGAGTCCGCGGCCAGGGTCCAGCGCAGCCGCGGCCGTGAGCTGGCGGACTGGGAGGGACTGCGGGGGTGGTTCAGCGACCTGGAGGGGCGGGGGAGCCAGGTCGACCAGCTTCGAGACGCCACCCTCCGCGCGCTGCAGTCGCTGCTCGCCAACGCCAAGCGGATGCTGCGCTCGGCGTCGGGAGAGATGTCGCGGCGGAAGGATCTGTTGCGGCTGGCCCGTTGGTTCGACGACGCCACTCCGGAGGATGCGCACGACATCGCGGTCGCAGCCTTCGGCCTCTACGGCGCCCGGCACCTCGGGATTCCGCCGGCGGCCGACGAGGCGGTTCCCGCGTACACGAGTTGGTGGACCGGCCCGGTCGTAGAGGTACCGGTGGCCCTGCGGGAGCGGGGCTCCCGCGCCCAGCGGGGCAGGGCCTCGGCGGTGGAGAACCATTCCGAGCAGAAACTGCGGCTGGCGGAGGCGGCCCGTGCCCAGGCGGAGGCCAGACGTGCGGCCGCGCAGGAGCTGCGCAGCGCCTCTGGCCGCTTCGCACACATACGGCTTACCTCGGCTGCCCTGTCGCTGCTGCTGGAACTGCTCGCCACGGCCTTGGGCAACGCCCAACTTCGCCGCGGCGGAAGCGACTCCGCGCAGGAACGTGGTTTCGCAGTGGAGGGAGCCAGCAGCGAGGACGTCGAGCTGGGCGTACGTCTCACCGTCCGGTCCGTGGCCGGATTCTCGACCGTGCTGCGTGCGGCCGATGGCGACCTCATCCTCGACGGCCTGGACCTCTCGGTGGTGGGAGTAGCAGACCGCGCAACCTTCGAAGCGCGGGCGAGCGCATCGTGACCCTGCCCTCGGCTCATGACGTCGCCCTCGCGGCCGAACGCCGCAGTGCGGGACGGTTGCTGCTCGCCCATCCGCTGGTGACCGCGGACGGCCCGCACGCGGACCTCTTCCCTCTGATCCGTCGCCACGCGGACTGGCTCACCCAGCGCTTCCAGCAGGTTCTCGGGTACCGGCTGCTCGTTGACACCTCCTACGCCCGGCTGTTCAAGGCGGGCCTGGGACAAGGGGCGGGCCACCGGCTGGAGCGGTCCAGTGGCACCCCCTTCACCCCGCGCACCTACGCCTGCGTGGCCCTCGCTCTGTCCGTGCTGGTCACGGCACCCGAGCAGATGCTGTTGTCCCAGCTCGTCGCCGACATCAAGGCGGCGGCGGCCGACGCCGGCGTGGAGTGGGAGGACGTCGGCAGGGCCACCCAGAAGCGCACGCTGGGCGCCGCTCTTCGGCAGCTGGTCGACTGGGGTGTGCTCGCCGAGACGGAGGGGAGCGTCGGGGCCGTCGAGCAGGAGGACGGCGGCGAGGCCCTGATCTCGGTGGATCGGGAGATGGCCCGCGCGGTGGTCGCCGGCCCGCTCACGCAGAGCACGAGCGGGACCGACCTCGTGCGGCGGGCGGCCGACCCGGGCTTCGGCGGGCCGCGTACGTACGTGCGACGGATGCTCGTGGAGACGCCCGTCGTCCTCCTCGACGAGTTGACCGACGCCGAACGCGACTGGCTGCGTACCCGGCAGCGCCGGGAGGCCCAGGCGTTCTCCGAACTGCTCGGCCTGGAGGCGGAGATCAGGGCTGAGGGCGCCGCCTTGGTGGACCCCGAGGACGAGCTGTCCGACGTGAACTTCCCGGGCAGCGGGACGGTGGCGCAAGCCGCCCTGCTCGCGCTGGGTGAAATGGTGGAGAGACTGCGTCCCGACAGCCCCGGCCATCCCGCGACCGGTGGCCACCTCGTCATCGGCGTACCGATCCCGGACGGGCTGATCGACGAGATCCTGGCGGAGGTCGTCGTTTCGTACGGGCGGCGCAGCAACTGGAAGCGCGAACTCGTGGAGAGTCCGCCGGCCCTGGGCGCGGCCGTCGTTGACCTGCTGGTCCGGATGCGGCTCGTGGCCCGTGACGGCGTGCTGCGGTCCCAAGGCGCCGGTCTCCCCGAGGAATACGACGATGCCGTGCCTGAGGGCCGGCCCGTGACCGACGTATCCGGTGCGCGGGCTTCCGGCAGCGGCCTGGTGCTGCTGGCCGCCGCGGCCAGGTATGCCGCACAGGTCACCGTGCGGCCCGCCCAGCGAACGGTTGCCGCCATCGACGGACATCAGGAGCCTCTTTCATGAACGCCGACCTCCCCACGGTCCCCGCCCCCCGTCCGGCTCCGGCGGCAGCCGCACGCCGGTTCCGGCTCCACCGGGCCGGCATCCGCAACGTCTGGCAGTACGACGAGCAGGATTTCGCCTTCGGCGACGGCAGGCTGCTGCTGCGCGGCAAGAACGGCGCGGGCAAATCCAAGGCCCTGGAGATGCTGCTGCCCTACCTGCTCGACGGCGACGCCCGTGCGCTCGACGCGACGGGGACGGGCCGCACCACGCTCGTCTGGCTGATGCTGGACGGCGTGGAGCAGACCAACCGCGCGGGGTATCTCTGGGTCGAGTTCCGCAGGCCGGCGGACGAGGCCGGCGGCCAGGAGGAGTTCCTCACGCTGGGTGCGGCGATCCGGGCGTCGAAGTCAACCGGCAGGGCCGTCCCGGCGTTCTTCGTCACACCTCTCCGGGTGGGCGAGGACCTGCATCTGGTGGAAGCGGGCCAGCCCTTGCCGGTGGAGAAGCTGAAGGAGCGCGTCGGCGCCGACAACGTGACGGAGCGGGCCGTCGAGCACCGCACCCGGGTCGCCCGCGAGCTTTTCGGGATCACCGACACGACACGCTTCCGCAACCTCACCCAGCTCCTCCACCGGCTGCGCCGCCCGACGGTGGGTGACCGCATCGAGTCCGGCGGCCTTGTCACCCTGCTGAGCGAGACGCTGCCCGGGCTGGATGACGAGGTCGTGGAGAAGGTCGCACGCAACCTGCACGACCTGGACGCCGTCCGCACCGAGCTGGGTCGGCTCGAGAAGACGGACGCGGCGCTCCACACCTTCCTCGGCGAGTACCGCGGCTACCTGTCAGGGGTCCTGCGCAAAGCCTCCCAGGCGGTCCTCGGTGAATTGGACGTGCTCGCTGAATGGCGCAGAAGAGCCGGGGACGCGGCCAAGGAGGTCAGCGCGCTGCGGGATGCTGAAAGCCTGGCGGTGCAGCGGCTGGCGGACATCTCGGAGGAGCGGGAGGCGGCCCAGGACGAACTCGCCGCGGTACAGAGCAGCGACGGGTACCGCAGTGTGCAGGAGCTGTCGGAACGCCGCGCGACCGTCCGGGCGTTGCACACCGCAGCCGTGACGTCCTGCTCGGCTCTACTGAACGCCCACCGGGCGGAGAAGGGCACTGCGGAGCGGCTTGCCGGAGAACTCCGGCAAGCGGCGGACCGCCTCAAGGACATCGGGTCCGACCACCGGGAGCTGCTGTCGGACGCCGAGAAGGCCGGACTGCCCGCCGCGCATCTCGGTGAGGCCGTGTCCTCGCGGCAGACCGAGCTCGACGGACCGCGCACCGTCGAGGTGCTCGACGCCGACGGCGGGCAGCACATCGTGCGCCACGAGCGTGTCACCGCCCTTGACACCGTCGCCACGTCGGCGGCACTGGACGCATGGCGCCGGCAGCTGGAAGCGGGCAGGAGTGTCGCAGCCAACCGCCAGCGCGCGGTCGCCGAGGTGCAACGGCTGTTCGCCGAGGCCCGCAGGGCACTCGCCGAAGCGGCCGGTGCGGACGCCGAGCGGGAGCGCTACGAGCAGGAGCTCCAGGAAACGACTGCCCACCTGGAGACGGCCCGCACGCGCGTGGTGGCGGAGAGCACCACGTACCGGCAGGAGGTCGCGAGGTGGGCGGAACGCCTGGACGCCGCGCTCGCCCCCGACTGCCCCGACCTCGGCGGGATCCTGGCCCTGACTGCGGTCGCCCCGGCGCCCGACGCTCCCTTCGCAGACCGGACCCTGCCGGCGGAGATCGACGCCCAGGCCGCCGAGGCCGCCCACCTCGTTCTCACTCCATGCGCCAGTCAGCTGTCCGGTGCACGCGACCACCTCGCCGTCGAGACCCGACAGTTGCGCACCACCCTCGACAGCCTGGCCGAGCAGCGGCGCGAGTGGGAACGGCTACCTGACCCCACTCCCCCTCCGCCACCGCATCGCCGGGCCGCCCGGCAGGAGGGGACAGGTGCGCCCTTCTACCGGCTGGTCGACTTCGCGGACGGACTCTCCGACACCCAGCAAGCCCACCTCGAAGCCGCACTCCAGGCAAGCGGACTGCTGGACGCATGGGTCACTGCCGACGGGACCGTTCTCGACGCCGGCACGCTCGACACCCTCCTCGATCCTCACGCCTCGACAGTTGCAGGCCCGAGCCTGGCGGCAGCTCTGCGCCCGGTGGACGCGACCGGCACCGGCGTCGCCGTGGAGCGGATCGCGCACGTGCTGTCGTCGGTCTCCCTGACACGCGGAGAAGAGTCTCGTACGGCAAGTGCCGTCTACTGGGACGGCAGTTGGCGTCTCGGCGCGCTCAGCGGGCGCAGCGTCAAACCCGCCGCGCAGTTCGTGGGGGCGGCCGTGCGTGCCGAGACGCGGCGACGGCAGCTTGCCGAGCTGGACGCTCGGATTGCCGAGGTGAGCGTCCAGCTCTCCGAGGTCCAGGAACAACTGGCGGGCGTCGATCTGCGCCGCACGGCCCTCGACGACGCCGTGCGCCGATTCCCGCCCTCCCGGCGGCTGTCCGGCGCCTGGGCGGAGACAGCCGGAAGAGAGACCGCGGTAGAGGACCTGACGGGGAAGGTCTCGGCTGCGGCTCGCAAGGCAGACGATTTGCGCACCGCCGCGGTGCAGGCCCGTACGGCGGCCGAAGCCGCTGCGACCGCGAACGACCTACCGGGCGGCACCGAGGCCCTGGCCCGTGCCACCACCGCCCTGACGGTCGTGCTCGGCGGGCTCGGGCGACTGTCCAAGACCGTCCACCGTGTATCCGAGTCGCTCAGTGACGACCAGACTGCGCGGGCGACGTACGGCAGCGCCCGCGAGGACCGCCTCAGCGCCGAGGTGGACTACCGGTCCCGGATGGACGAACTGCGTCCGGCCCGTTCCCGTCTGGCGACGCTGGAGAAGGCGGTCGGCTCGTCCGAGAGCGAGGTCCTGGCCCGCGAGGCAGCCGCCACGTCACGGATCGATGCGGCCTCCCGCGCCCTACCCGCCGCGCAGCACGCAGCAGAACGCGCGCGTGACGGGCGCGTGCGGTCGGAGGAGAAGGAGACGCGGCTGAGAGAGGACCTGGCGCGTCAGGAGTCCGCGGTGATCGCGGCAGGGAATGCGTTGCACGGCGCGCTGGGGCGAACAGACGTGACGAGGGGAGCCGGGCTGGAGACTGCCTCGCTCCCGACCGGAGACGCCGACCTGCCCGAGACCGACGTCCGCGGCAGGATCCGGATGCTCAGGCAGGTCGCCGACGCCGTGAGCGCGGGGCTGGGGCGACCGGCCCGCGACGTGTCGGACAGCACCCTTATGAACCGCTACACCACCCTGCGCGACGCGCTGGCCGGCGGCTACGACGCGCAACTGCTCGAAAAGGACGGCATCAAGGTCTGCCGCCTCCTCGACGACCACGGCTCGCACGACGTCGCCGTCGTCGGGCTGCGGATCGGCGAGCAGGCAGCCGAGGCCCGCGGCCGGCTGACCGAGCGCGAAAGCGAGGTGTTCCAGCGCTTCCTCACCGGCGAACTCGGCGACCACCTGTCCGCCCAGGTCATCGCGGCCGCCGGTCTCGTCACCGCTCTCAACGACACTCTCAGGACGGTCCGGACGTCACACGGCCTCGGGGTCGAGCTGCAGTGGAAGCTGCACGAGGACGTGGACGCCGATGTGCGCGCCGCCGTGGAACTGCTGCGCAGCCCGTCGGGCCTGCGCACTCGCGAGCAGACGGAACGACTGCGCGAGGTGCTGCAACGCCGGATCGAGGACGCTCGCAGGGCCGACCCGGCGGCCGGCTACTCCGCACACCTGCGCACAGCACTCGACTACCGGGGCTGGTTCCGCTTCCATACCTTCGTCGTCGAGGAGGCGCGGCCGGGTCGTAGGCGGCCGCTTACCGGCCGCACCGGCCTGAGCCAGGGCGAGCAGCGCGTGCTCTCCTACCTCGTCCTGTTCGCCGCGGCCGCCTCGCACTTCACCACCCTCGGCGAATCCACCCCGCACGCGCCGCGGCTGATCCTGCTCGACGACGCCTTCGCCAAGGTCGATGAGCCGACCCACGCACGGCTCGGGCGCATCCTCGTCGACCTCGACCTGGACTTCGTCCTGACCAGCGAACGCCTCATGGGCAACTGGGCCGACGTCCCCTCCCTGCACATCTACGAGTGCCTGCGCGACCCCCACGTCCGCGGTGTGGCCACCCTCCACTACACGTGGAACGGCCGGAACCGACGGCTGGTGTCCGTATGAGCACGATCCCCGCGGAGACGCGAACCTGGCTCGCCGGACCAGGTCTCCAGCGGCTATGGACCGGCCTGCGCGCCCGCCTGGAGCGCAACGGGCTGCAAGCGACCGGAACACTCAGGCTCACCGGCCTGGACCCGTCCGAGCGGACGGCCCTGTCGCAGCTCCTGGGCAGGACCCTCACGGGCGCGGAGGCGACCGTGCGGCTCGCCGAACTCGACACCCGCCTTCGCACCTCGGCCGCCGGAGCCGGTCTGGTGGCAGTCGTCCAGGCGCTCGGACCGCCCCTGACCGACCGGCGTGCAGTGCGCGCGGACGCCGTCGCGCGCCGCGAACACGTATGGTCCTCACTGTCCGAAGCGCTGAGCTCTTCACCTCTCGCCGACGAGGCGTGGGCGCAGCAGTGGTACGACGGGCTCCGGCGGGCGGGCGTGCCCCGCGGAGTGACTCCCGACACCGCGATCCGCAGCCTCCACCAAGCCCTCCACATCCTCGTCATGCTGCTCGGCCCGATGCGAACGGCCGCGCGCGGCCGAGGCGAGATCGCCAGCGAGGCGACGGGGTCGGCGCACGGACTGGATGACGGCACGTGGCTCGCCCGGCTCGTACAACGGGGCATCGCACTCGCCCATGGCGCGGAAGTTTCGGAGGGCGCCGCCGGACGACGCGCACTGTGGCGGCTGGCCGGCGTCAGTCCGGACGAGGTCTCCAGCACCGTCCTCGCCTACGGCCTGCGCCCGGAGGGCGCCGGCTGGCGCGAGCAGGCCCTGCGGGACAGGGCCGACAATCATGCCGAGACCCATCTCACCCTGCGCGATCTGCACACTCTGGAGCTGACCATGGCCCCGGGCACGCTCATCCGTATATGCGAGAACCCCCGGGTGCTGGAGGCCGCGGCCGACGCAGCCTGCACGCAGCCGCTGGTCTGCACGTCAGGCAGCGCCTCCACCGTGGTCCTCACCCTCCTCGACGTCCTCGCCGCCACGGACTGCCGCTTCGCCTACCACGGCGATTTCGACTGGCCGGGGATCACGTTGGCCAACCGGATCATCCGGCGCCACGACGCCCGCCCGTGGCGGATGAGCGCCGAGGACTACGAACGACTCGCCGCCCGCACTCAGGCCCAGGGTGTCCCGCAACTCCCGCTCACAGGACGGCCTGTCGACGCCGGCTGGGACACCGATCTCGCGCCGACTATGGAGGCACTGAGCATCGCCCTCCATGAAGAGGCCACGCTCGACCTGTTGGTGGACGACCTGCGCTGATGCTCGACCTCCTCGCTGCCGCCAGCGTGCACTTCCCAGCCCCGACCGCTTGTACCGCAAAGGGACCCAGCCGCCGGCTACGGCGGGCGCTGAGAGGATGGGGGCTCAGGGGGCCAGAGCCTCTGTCAGCCCCAACATCTACGATCCGGACCATGAGCATGATCGGCGAGTATGCCCGCCTGACGCCGGCCGAACTCGAGCGCGCGGTCGAGGATCCACGCTGGGCCCTGGACTTCATCGAGGAGCTGATCGATGTCGGGATGGACGAAACTGGCGGCTCTCAGTCCCGCTGTCTCGACATCGGCAAGGCGTGGGACACCCTGGCCCTCATGCTGCGGCGGGTCGACTTTCCCGTCGACATCGTTCATGGCGAGGAGGAGATCCCCGGAGCAGACGACTGGGGGTACGGGCCACCCCGTTACCTCACCCCTGAGCAGGTCCGCGCCGCGTCCGCAGCTCTGGCGGGCACCCTGAGCAACGTCCTCAGCCGGGGCATAACCGCAGCTGAACTCGCCCGCGCCGATCTGTACCCGGGCATCGCGGAGGACGAAGTCGGAGATTGGCTGAAGTACGTCGTCCACCACTATGACGCTCTGGTGCCGTTCTTCGAGGCCGCCGCTCGTGACGGCGACGCGATGGTGGTCCGGCTGGACTGACCCGCCCGGGCGCAGCCCCTGGCAGATGTCACGTCCTGGGCAGCGCGTCGGCGTCTGGGGCCGGCGGGCTTCTGTGCCCGACGGCCCCTTCGCCCGTGATGGCGAATGTGTCACACAGTCGGTATGGTCGACGGTATGGCAACCAAGAAATACACCGTGACCTTGCCGGAGGAGCTGGCCGAGGAGATCCGCTCCGAGGTCGGCCCCGGCGGCTTCAGCCGCTACGTCACACAGGCTGTCGAGCGCCAGCGGGAGCGGGAGCGGTTGCACGAAGCCGTCGACTGGTGGGAGTCCGAATACGGGCCCGTCACGGAGGAAGAATTGGCCGAAGCGGAGGCCGAGCGCCGGGAGATCGAGCGGGCCCACGCCGAACGCGAGGAGCGGGCGCGCAAGGCGGCCAATCCGCCCGGAGCTGCCGCGTGAGCGACGGGCAGGTCTACCTGCTCGACAGTGAGGGCCTGTCCCAGTGGGTACGCGGCGACCGGCGGATGGGCGCGCGCATCAAGGAGGCCGACCGCTCGGACATCCCGGTGGTCACGACGTCGATGACCCTCATTGAGGCGTACCACGCCAAGCTTCACCGGCCGGCCTGGCGCTGGGCGCTGTCGCGGCTGCGTGTGGAGCCGGTGACCGAGCAGATCGCGAATGCCGCCATTGACCTCCTGCAGGACGCTGGGCTGCACGGCCACAAGTACGCGATCGACGCAGCCCTGGCCGCCGTGGCCCTCCGGCAGCCCGGCCGGGTCACGATCTTCACCTCCGACGAGGACGACATGCACAAACTCTGCGGCGACCGCGTCGTGCTTGTGAAGCTCTGACGCCGACGGTCCGGATCCTCGTCACGTCAGGCGTGATGAAGCAGGTCAGGCCCCTGGTTCCTGGGAGCCATTTGGGAGCCGAACGGCTCCCCGAGCCCCCTCGACACCACACCAGACCCATTCAGCCCAGCCCTCTGACCTGCGGCAACGCCAAGCACCCAGCTCGCGGCCCCGGTTCGACGGCATTCGGGACGAAGAGTTCGTGGGTTCAAATCCCGCCACCCCGACTCCAAAGCAGCAGGTCAGGGCCTCCTGCCGAATTCGGTAGGAGGCCCTCACGCGTGCTGGGAGCCAAACTGAGTGTCTACGGTTTCGGATCACGCCGGAAGATGTGGTCCATGGCGATGGCTCCGGTTTGGGTCACCGGCCGGATCTGCTTCCGGTAGACCTCCTCCGTGACGGCCGTGCCGGAGTGCCCCACCAGCCGAGAGACCTCCTCCAGCGGGACCCCGCTGTCCGAAATATCCGATCCAGGCTGGAGGTGCGGCAGAACGCACCGGACGCCGCCGGCGCCGAGTACCTCGACCTGCTCTGCGTCGGCTCCGCAGCCCAGGCTGCCATCGAGTTCAAGGACCGCACGGCGGAGTGGTCGGGTATGGCCGGACCTGGCCAGGAGCGGTACGCACTGAGGTCTCACTCAGCCACCGACCTGGCTCGACTGGCTTCGTCTCCGACATCGCCCGTCTGGAGCGCTTCGGCAAGCCCGACCGGAACGGCCTGGCCCTCCTCATCACCAATGAAGCCGGCCTGTGGATGCCGCCGAAGCAGGACGACACCCGTGACCGCGACTTCCGCCTCCACGAGGGCCGCACCCTCCCGAACCCACTCCTTCGAGGTGGCGGCGACTACCCGGCCAACACGCGAAACCTGCGCGGCTCGTTTTCCCTCAACTGGCAGCCGCACTCACTACAAGACGGACCTGGAGGCGAATTCCGTCAGCTCGCCGTCTTCACCGAGCGGCAGCCATCAGGTCTCATGATCCAGTCGTAGACGCCTGAGGACTGTACTGCGACTGCCGCGGGTGGCCATCCCTTCCGCCTCAAAGCGGCAGGCTGATCCGAGCAGTCTCATCGATCGCGTCCGCAGACAGAACCCGTGCCCTCGCCCGTCGGGTGCGGGCGATGCGGGTACAGACGCGCAAGCAGCTCGGGCCCTTGTGAGGGGCCCGAGCTTTTCCTCCGATCGGACGACCTCTTCACGTTGCAGGGAGCGTCCTTATGGGAAGTCCGTGCCCGCCGCTTGCGCAAGCGGCGGGCACGGACGGCCACTACTTGCGCTGGCGACGCAGCACGGCACTCACCAACGCGGCCAGTGCACGCAGGACGGCCGGGATGGATTCCGGGACGGCGGAACGCACGGCGACGACGGCGACGACCGTGACGCCGAGGATGAGGGTCATGGTGATCGCCAGGGTGGCGATCAGAAGGTAAACGGACACAACGGTCCTCCAGGATCAGCAGGCGCACGACGGGGCGATGCGCGAGGTGTGGAAACGGTCCCGGCCGGGGATGTCCCGAAGCTTCGAGGAACAGGGGGTTAGCCGCGCAAGTCGTTCGTTTCCCCTGGTGAGGACGACGACGAAGGTCGGAGAGCAGATGTCGGCTCTCGCCGCTGATGTGCGGGAGATCCTCCGCCAGGGGTAACGCCCATGCCCGCCGCCGTCCTGAACGACCCTCGCAGCAGCGCCCGTACACCAGATGTGACAATCCCCGCCCCCTCCGGCGCAGGCCGCCTCGCCCCGATGACCGGACACGTGACCGTTATTCCGGGGGAAGCTCCCAGACCATCGCTTCGAGGGTCATGTGCGAGCCGCGCATGGTGAGCATTTTGAAGTACGCGATCCTCATGTCGGTGGTGCCCACGCAGCCCATGGTGCCCGGCTCGGCCTCCAACTGCTGGGTGCCTACCGTGGTGTTGAGCCGGTCCCGGCACTGCTCACGGGTGGGTGGCGAAGCGCCGGACCAGCTGGCGAGCGCGTTGCCCCACATTTGGCCTGTCTCGCAGACCAGTTGGCAGATGAGGCCGATGTCACCGGTCAGGGCCCGGGAGGGCGGGACCGAGTCGAGCGCCCACCCCGTCTGCATGTTCTCGCCGTCCAAGGTCAGGGTGCCGTGCCACCGCACACCGGCGGATACGGGCTCGGGTTCGGACGGCTGAGTGACGGATTCCCTGGGCGCCAGCGAGGGGACCACATCGGCGGGCGTGCTCGCGGGGGGCGTGGTGGACGGGATGGTGAAGGGAGCGGAGGAGAGCGTGGTGGTCGGGCCGTTCGGGCCGTCCGCGCCCGAGTCGTCCCCGGGATCCGGACCGTCCCGAAGAAATACCATCATCCCGAGCAGCAGAGCGACGACTCCGATCGCTGCGGCCGCAGCGCGGACCTGCTTCTTCTTCAGCGCTGGGAGCTTGACGTTGCCCGCCTCGACGCTCTCCCCCATGATCCCGGCGAGAAGGCAGACAAGGCCGAACATCAGCAGCGGCACGACCTCCACAGGCACGTCCGGCCCCCTATCCCGCCCGCCTCGGGCGCCTCCCCCGAGAACCCGACACCAACGTAGCGAACCGTCACCACCAGCATCAGGTGTTCCACCGACCTGGGATGCGCCCACCCCGGTGCGCATCCACGGCACACGTCCCCCGCCGATCGCGAGGCTGCAACGGCGGGCCGTGCGGGTCGAGAGCGTGAAATCAGGCACGTGGGGGGTGCTGAGAAAGGGGTCCTACGCAGCCTCGCTCGAGGGCCGGCCGCATTGTGGCTGCTGCCCTCAGCTGCCGGAGCGACCACCTCCGGAGAGGCGCTCACCCGCACGCTCATACCCTTCGCCAAACCACCTGACCTGGCGTTTTCCGGGAAGGCGCCTACGCTGGCGAGGTCTGCTGGACACAGTCGGAGTGGGCTTCATGAGCGAGGGCGCCAAGAGCTACGACGCAAGTGACATCACGGTGCTGTACGAGTGGGAGACCATTCGCAAGCGGCCTGGGATGTACGTCGGCTCGACCGGCGAACGCGGCCTGCACAATGCGGTGTTCGAGGTCTTGGGCCGGGCGCTGAACGAGGTCCTGGCCGGCCGTGCCACTTCCGTCGAGGTCACCCTCACGCGCGGAGGCGGCGTGAGCGTCACCGACGGCGGGCTGGGGGTTCCCGTCGAAGCAGCCGGGGACACCGATGGCCCCGCCCTCGAAACCCTGCTGACCCGCGTGCCTCCCCGGTGGGAGCTCGTCGGCTGCAAAACCGCGGCCATGGGCCCTGCGGTCCTCGGTCTCTACGTCACCAACGCCCTGTCGAACCGCCTGACAGCCGAGGTGCGGCGCAAGGGCACCCGCCGGGTCCAGCGCTACACACGCGGCGTACCCGTTGCCCCGCCCAGTGCCGTGGGACCGGCTGCGGACGGCGGGACCACCATCGCCTTCTGGCCCGACCCCGACATCTTCGAGACCGTCGAGTGCTCGTTCGCAGTGCTGGCGGAACGCCTCCACGAACTGGCCTTCCTCAACCGGAGCCTGAGAATCTCACTGAACGACGCGCGCCACCCGGGCGAGCCCCAATCAGCACGGTTCCAATCCGCTCGCGGGGCGCGGGACTTCGTCACCTTCCTCGGTGCCGGGCGGGGAGACCCATTCATCCGGACGTGATCGGTTTCGAGTGGGAGGACCAGCGGATGGAAGGAAGGCACCGCGGAGGTCGCCCTACAGTGGTGCACCTCACGCGAGGAGCGGCTCCGCGGCTTCGCCAACAGCCGCCCAACCCTCTACTGCGGCACCCATGTGGAAGGCTTCCGCGACGGCACGGCGGTCGCGGCCTACGCATACGCATACGCATACGCACGGAAGCATCGGATCCTGATGGCTGCCAGTTCTGACCTCAGTGCTGATCGGATCGGCTATGGCCTGACCGCGGTCGTGTCAGTGAAGCTGGACTTCCCCACGTTCGAAGGCGCCACCCGCGGCACGCTGGGCAACGCCCCCGTACGCAACTGCATCGCAGAGGCCGTACAGGAACACCTCGGCAACTGGCCGAAGGCTCGCCCGGAGCGGGCCGCAGCCGTCATCGACCGGATTGTCCCGGGCACCCCCGGGAGCGAGCCGCAGCTGACCACCTCGCCGGACCCCGGCGAACGGGACCGGCGGGGGCGGTCACCGTAGAACGGCAGCCGACGCGCCCCGTACAGCACCCTCGACCGTGGCACGCCCGGGCACTCCACGAGCGGTCGGCGCCAGTTCCGTCGAGAGCTCCTGGACGTCGAGCGGGCGCGGCGGTGTCCTCTTCCTCGTGTCGGCGACCCCGGGCACTTGGCGGCGGACACGGGCGGGCAGCACCGGTGTGCGCCGCGCCGGCCTCTCGGCAAAGGGGGAAGGTTTCCCGTCAGTCAGGACGGGATCATGGCGAACTGCGACGCCGGTATTCGGGCGGCAGCTGCGATCCCTCAGCGGTGAGCTTCGGCTGGGCGCCGTCGTAGTGCTGCATACCGATGGCGCCAGTGATCAGCCTGCGCAGCTCATTGTGCGTGTCCGGGTCAACCGCGTAGACCACGGTCCCGAAGACACCGCGGGTGAGGAGCACGTGGTACGCATTGCGGACGCACCGTTCGATGACCTGTTCGTCGAACGAGCCGCGGAAGGCGGGGTCGCGCGAGGCAGCCCGGTTCACCGTGAACTTTCCGTTGCGGAAGAGCAGGTCGGGACCGATGATGACGCCGTTCCAGTCGTACTCGAAGGTCTGGGCCGTGTAGACGCAGCCGATCTGGCCGACGCCTCGGCGGTCGGTCGACCACAGGTCGGACCGCGGGGCGTGCGGAACGCTGTGCTCCGGTTTCACATTCCACGGGCGGCGCCAGCCCTCGATGTCAACGTCATCAACGAGCCGTTCCCCGTCCGGATTGCTCCACGGCCAGCAGAAGCCTGCGGTGATCCGTGCCGTGGACGACGCACGATGACGTTCCAGGATGAACTGCTCCATCTGCTCAGGGGAGTCGGCGACGGTGAGTGTCATTTTTCCGTCTGGTCGCCACGGAACAGGATCCGAGGAGGTGCCCAGCCCCAGCAGCTGCTGCACCCAGCTCTGGTAGCGCTTGCTGCCACCCGCCCGGAAGGTCCCATCGAGGTCCGACATCTCGACCTGGCAGCCGGCGTCTTCGGCGATCTTCCTGAGATAGTCGGCGGTGCCCACTTCGTCGGGGCGGATCGACTGATGGTCGTCGAGCAGGAAGATAGGCACCCTGGCAGCACTGATCAGCTCGGACGCCTGAGGTCGGTCGTCGTCCCGGAGTTCCTTCCGGGTCCAGCGGTAAGTGGAGCTCCGTCGCATGCGATGGGCCTCGTCGCAGATCAGGATGTCGACGCTGTCCGGCGAGCTGCCGTTGAAGCTGTTGAAGTACCGGTACATCTTGCCAGCCGCTTCGCGTCTGCTCGCGAGCTGCCCTCGGCGTGCCCCGCTGACCATGATCTCGCGCAAGGTCTCCGTGTACGCGTGGGACCCGCTCGCCAGCACGGCCTCACGGTTCTTGAGCCCGAGGGCGCGCTGCAATTCCAAGGCCACGGCGCTCTTCCCACTGCCCGGGCCGCCCCGGAGGATGTAGACGCGCTTGCCCTGTGGAGCAGAGACAGGATCTTTGGCGATGCCGGGTTCGGCGTCGGGGGCGGCGTCCGGGTCGTAGAACAGTCCGACGTTGAAGTCGGCAAGGGGAGCAGTCAATTCCAGATGCCGGGTGATCCGGTCGAACGCGAGGTACTGCTCGTCGAGGAGCGTGAGACCACCGCCGGTGACGCTGCGTTGCCGCGCCACGTCTGTGACCTTGAGCAGAGGGTCGCTTCGCGCCTCGTCCAGTGCGGTCGCGGCACCCCTTCCCGCGAGCGGGGCGAACCTCGAGGTGAGGACTCGCCGGAACCGGTCCAGGTCGTCAAGGGTGTAGAGAAAGCCGTGGTCCGTCTCCGGCAGATCGAACAGCGCCGCCACGTCTGCGTTCCGCGCGTTATGCAGCAGCGCCACGCCCGCCAACCGATCTTCGCCCTCCCGCAGATGGGGAAGGTAGCGCATCATGTACTCACAGTAGCGCTGGATCTGGCGCACAGGATGCAGCTTGTTCTTCCCGTCGCCGAACCCGAGGTCGACAGCGATCGGACAGCGTGGGTCGACGGTGGCCTTCCGCACCTGCTTCAGCTCGACCGCGAGGTACGAGGGCTCCAGCGTGCCCGGACGCCGGCCGCACAACACCAGGTCGACTGCGCTGTTGGTATGGGGCAGGTCGACTTCGACCTGCACCTCGACCTCGTGGAGGCCGCAATCGAGCAGTGCTCCTACCACGACGGGAATGCTGTTGTTCCAGGAGGCGACGTCGCCCTGATCGGCAACTCGTCCCTTGATTGCAGAATGCGCCTCCATCAGCCGCTCGGTGAGCGGGAGATGCGCCGATCCAGGCTTGGCGTCGATGAGCAGGCCGAGTTCGGCGGCGGACAATTGCAGGAGCACGAAGGTTCCCCGGGCACGAGAGGACTCGTGCGGGTGGGGGCATGTCCTTCGTGGCTCCACCGGAGCGGAGCGGAAGCCCGTCGGGCCGCAATGACGATCTGTAGACTAGTCCGCGCTGGGCGGTGTGAGGGGCGGGCCCCCGGAGGCCCGCCCGCCGCCTGGCTCAGCCGAGGCGGTGCACCACGGTCTGCGCCAGCACCCACATCAGGTTCGAGCCGAGGCCCGCCGCAATGCCCACCAGGACATCACGGACCCAAATGCGGTGCTTGGTCGTGTACTCGACGACAGCCACAGGAATGCGTCCCCTTCGGTATGAACGGTGACGGACGCCGGACGGCTCCCGCCGGGAGCGCACCGAGAGGTCGCACCACCGAAACCGAAAGTTCTACGTCTCCGCAGTTCACGTCGGGTACACCCTCCGGGGAGAGCACGTGCTGCAAGACCACGTTAACGCACAACCGGAGGTACTGAAAAAGGGGTTGGTGCCTGCAGAGCCGCGCTCGGGCCGACAGTGCGAGACGAGAGTCCCGAGCGCCTGATTCCTTTGATGCCGGAAGTGTCGGGCCTCTGAATCTCAGTACGGCCAGCACGTCTCGCACACCGCGTGATCGCCGCCTTTTGCACTATCTGGCGCGTAGGTACCCTTGATCACATCGTCATCGCGGCCCGACGGGCTTCCGCTCCACCCCGGTGGAGTTTCGAAGGACATGCCCCCACCCGCACGAGTCACTTCGTGCTGCCTGGGGGATCTCCTTGCTATTCCGCGCGTCAGCCAGGACGGTTGCCGTCATGGGCCTCGACGGCTCGCTCTTCCTCCACCTCACCGAGCAGTTCGTTCACATGCACGGGTACCGCCCTGGGCCTTCTGAGGCCCGCTCCTGGGAGCGCAGCATTCCTGCGCTGGCCTCGGCCCTGAACGACGCCGGTCTCGGTGACGTGGAAGTGATGCTGGAGTACGCGCTGCCGCTGAACAGCAAGCGAGCCGACGCCGTGCTCGCCGGCGTGCACCCGGTCAGTGGGGAGCCGTCCTACGTCGTCGTCGAGTTGAAGCAGTGGAGTCAGGCCAGCCCGCATGAAGACGATCCCGTGCTCTGCCAGGTCGACGCCTACGCGCAGCCCGTCCTCAATCCGATCGAGCAGGTGCGCCGCTACTGCGAATACCTGGTCAACTTCAATGGTGCCCTCGCCGAGCATCCGAAGCGCGTCAGCGGGGTGGCGTACCTCCATAACGCCACCGAGTTCGGCGTGAGCGGCCTACGAGAGATCGAACTCGACGACCGGGGGCAGTTGTTCACCGGTGAGAGCAGGGGAGCGTTCCTCAGCCACCTCAGGACCAAGCTGAGCAACAAGCATCCCGGGGCTCGGGCAGCCGACGAACTGCAGGCCGGCAGGACGGTCCCGTCGAAGCAACTGATGGCGCTGGCGGCACAGGAGGTGCGCGAGCGGGAGCAGTTCGTCCTGCTGGACGAGCAGCAGGTCGCCTACCGCATAGTGCTCAACGCCGTCCGCCGGGCCAAGCGGTCCGACCACAAGGAGGTCGTGGTCGTCACGGGCGGTCCTGGAACCGGCAAGAGCGTCATCGCGCTGTCCGTACTCGGAGAGTTGTACCGGCAGGGAGTCCCAGCTCTGCACGCCACCGGTTCCCAGTCGTTCACCAAGACCATGCGCAAGGTGGCCGGCGCCCGCAAGCGCGAGGTGCAGGACCTCTTCAAGTACTTCAACAGCTTCATGACGACCGAGAAGAACACCCTCGACGTGGTGATCTGCGACGAGGCCCACCGCATGCGGGAGACCTCGGCCAACCGCTACACCTCGGCCGTCCACCGCACGGGCAGGCCGCAGATCGACGAACTCATCGACGTCGCCCGCGTCCCCGTCTTCCTCCTCGACGAGCACCAGGTGGTGCGCCCCGGCGAAATGGGGACCGTCGCCGAGATCAAGGCAGCTGCGGAACGCAAGGGGATCGACTGCCATCTCGTAAGGCTGGAAAGCCAGTTCCGCTGCGGCGGCAGCGACGCCTACCTGCGATGGGTAGTGCGGCTACTCGGCCTGGAGCCGGGCGGCCCGGTCTCCTGGGAACCCGACGACCGCATGCAACTCCACGTTGCGGGGAGCCCGGAAGAGATGGAGGCATTTCTCGCAGGGCGCCGCGTCAACGACCAATTCAGCGCACGTATGTCCGCGGGCTACTGCTGGCCCTGGTCACCCGAGCCCAAGCCCGGGGACCCGCTCCCGGCGGACGTGGTGATCGGCGACTGGGCACGCCCCTGGAACCTGCGCGGCGAGCGCGCCATCTCCGGGGCGCCCCCGTCCGCCCTGTGGGCGACCGACCCGGCCGGCTTCGGGCAGATCGGCTGCGTCTACACCGCCCAGGGATTCGAGTACGACTGGTCCGGCGTGATCATCGGCCCCGACCTCGTCTGGCGCGCCGACCGCTGGGTCACCGACCGTACGAAGTCCAAGGACCCGGTCTTCAAGAAGGCCACGTCGGACGCCGACGTGGACCGCCTGATCCGCAACACGTACAAGGTCCTGCTCACACGCGGCATGGTCGGCACAGTGGTGTACTCGACCGACCCGGCGAGCCAGGAGAAACTGCGCGAACTGGTCCACGGGCAGCCGAGCGCCGTTCTGCTCTGACAGCATCCGCGGCAGCGCCGGCCGTGGCGGATGGACCGCCGGACGGCCCGGCAAGCGGGGACGGTGCGGCCCGGGAGGGTCAGGAGGCGGTGACGGGGCCGACGTATGTGCCGGGGTGGGTGGCGCCGTCCTGGCGCAGGACGTTGCCGCCGGGCCAGTTGAGGGTGGCGGACGTGGTCTCGTTGGGCGGGGTGATGACGAGGCTCTTCGCCTTGAACTCCACGCCGCTGCCCGCCTCCCAGGGGAGGTAGGTGATGACGAAGCTCGCGTTCGCGCCCGGCTTGAGGGTGACGGTGGAGGCGGACGTGGAGGAGCGGACGAGAGACCAGGTGTCCGCGGCCTTGAGGTCCACGCCCGGGAAGCCCTTGACCGTGCAGGTCGCTCCGCTGCTGTTCGTCATCACGACCTCAAGGTGCTGCTGGTCGTCGGAACTGCTGTAGCTCTGGTCCCCGTTGCCGAAGGAGAATGTCAACCCGGCCGTGTGGCAGCGGCCGGTGACGGCAGCAGCGGGCTTGCCGTTGCCGCCGGAGGACGACGCCTTCGTGCCGCCCGAGTCGGGCTTCGCGCCGGCCGTGTCCGTCGCGTCCGGTACGTCCGCGGTGGGGGCGGCCCCGGGAGCGTTCGCGTCCGTCGAGGTGGAGGCCGACGTGGACGCCGACGGCTTCGCCGGTGCGTCCGCCGACGTGGACGACCCCGAGTCGCAGGCGGAGAGCCCGAGAGCCGCGACGAGGGCAGTGGCGGCGACAGCGGCGGTGCGCAGGGCACGAGACACGGTTTCTCCCGGTGATCGGACGTGGTGGCGAGGTGATGATCAGTATCGGAGGCAAAGCGCAACAGCTCTGTCACTGCGGGATCCTGGCTGAACGACAGTTCTGGAGCGCGTTGTTACACACCGATCCGGGTTTCGCGGAACCGTTGCCCCGTCCGTCGTGAGCAGGGCCGAGCACGCCCGTTCAGGGCCTCCTTACCGCCACGGGCCTGACGGAGGCACCGTCCGTCACCCGAGTGCCTCCAACCCGGTCAGGACGCAGGCCGCGTTGACACCTGCCGTAAGGCCGTGCCCGGTGGGGACGTCCTCTGCGCCTGGGGCCAAGTGCGCCGGCGCGTCACCGGGGTGACATGATGCGAACCGCTCCGACCTGGGCTTCGGTCCTCCGGCGGAGAACGCGGGTGGGAGCCCGTGGCGAGCGGGGGTGCCGAACCGGGCAGGCCCTGTCGACATTCCCTGGGGAGGGACCCGTGATGACCAAGCGCGCCGTCACCGCTGCCGCCGTGGCCGGAGCCGCTGCCGTACTGCTGGCCTCCGGCAGCGCCTACGCCTGCACCATCGGTGACTTCACCGCGGCGGCGTCCTGCGACACCGGCACCGGTACGGCGAAGGCCGCCATCACCGTCACCGACACGGATTCCTCCGGCACCCCCGCGGACATCACCGTGCGGATCCGGATGGCGAGCGGCTTCGACGGCGAGGTCGTCGGCACCGGGCACATCGACCACTTCACGACCGGAGAAGCGGTCACGACGATCCTCGTGCCGTGGCTCCAGGGCTACCAGTGGAACGTCTCGGTCACTGCGGGCGACCTCGCCGACGTACGGCTGACGGACCTGCCGATCTCCCCGGACACCGCCTGCGTGCCCGACGCCGCCCAGCCGTCCGGCACCCCGACGCCCGCCGGCCCGACCTCCCCGGGCGCCGTCGCGCCGGTGTCCTCCACCTCCGCGGCCCCTGCCGCCTCCGGGGCGTCGAACGTTCCGGGTACCGAACTCGCCGAGAGCGGGGGCGGGAGCAGCAGCGGGCTCCTCGCCGGGTCGGCCGCCGCGGTGATCGCCGCCGGGGCGGGCGTACTGTTCGCGCTGCGCCGCCGTACGCCGGCCGGGCGGCACTGACCGCGGGCCGGTGCGGGGCCGGGCGCAGGTTCGTACGCGGCCGCCTCGGGCGGCTCCGGGGTCACTCGAAGCCGCCCCCGTCGCTGAAACCGCCCCCTCCGCCGTCACCCCCGCCCCCGAAGTCGCCCGGGTCGAAGTCGGACCCCGAGTAGTCGCCGCCCTCCGGGGCGCCTCCGCTGCCGTCGCCCCCGTACCCGGAGCCGGGTCCGAAGAGCGATCCGCCCAGCAGGGTGCCGACCAGCAGGCCGGGCAGCAGGCCGCCGCCGAAGTAACCGCCCGCATAGGGGGCGTACGCCGGGCCGGCGTTCCAGTACGGCTGCGGGCCGCGGGCGGTGTCGACCGTACGGGTCAGCGGCGCGGCGCCGTCGTCGATCCGGGCGGCGTCCGCGGCGCAGGCGGGCACGTCGCGTACGGCTCCGTCGGCCGGCGCCCAGGGCACATCGCGTACCGACGGGCCGTGCCGCGGGTCGAAGAAGCACGGCGGACGCCGTTCGGGCAGCGGCTCGCCGCCGCGGCGGGCGTCCAGCGTCGCCAGCGCGAAGCGGCCCTCCTCCAGGGCGTGGGTCACGGGCTGTACGTCCTGCGGCCGGCGGGCCGCGCCCAGCAGTGACTTGGCGCGCTCGTACGCGTCGAGGGCCTGGGAGTAGTCGCCGCGCATCAGGTCGTCCGACGCGGGGTCGGCGGGCCGGAAGTCCAGCCGGTCCAATTCCTCGCCGAAGGCCGTGATGTCCTCGTCGACGGCCTTGCGCAGCTGCCGCAGCTGACCTTGCCGCTGGTCCTGGCGTGCCTTGCGCCGCCGCCGGAACAGCAGATATCCGACGCCGACCAGGACGACCACGACCGCGCCGAGCACAATGGCGCCGAGCGGGCCGACGCCACCGTTGTGGCCCTGCCAGGAGTCGGGGGCCCGGCCGCCGGCCTGCGGCAGGGCTCCGGCCACGAAGCTGTCGACTTCGTCGGCGGTGCTGCCGCCGGAGGACCGCTGGACCTGGCCGACCAGGTTGTCGACCGCGGTGGGCGACATGACCTGCGGGTCGGCGCCGGCGTCGAACCGGCTGCCGAGACGGATGGCGTAGAGGCCGGTGACGCCGGTCGCCGAGCGCAGGTCCCTCAGGACGGTCTGCGCCGGGAACTGCGAGGTGGCCGGGAGTACGGCCACGAAGACCGGTCTGTCGGCCGACCTGATCCGGTCCGACAGCGCCTTCGCCTGGCTCGGCGTCAGCTGGTCCGACACACGCGGATCGACGTAGACGGGCCGCTTCCTGAGCTGCTCGGCGACGGTGCCGATGGCGCTCGCGGACCGCGCGGGCGGAGCGAGCACGCCGCCCATGCAGGCGAGGACGCCGGTGACCGCCATGGCGACGGCCAGCAGCACGGCGTACCGCCGGAGGAGCCGTCCAGGACCGTTGCGCATGATGGCATCTCTCCTCGCTGCTGTCCCGCTCGCGCTCTCTCATCGCCTGCCATCCGCACATTACTGGACAAAAAGGGCGATGAGTCGCTGGCGGGTGGTGAGGTCGACGCGTCATCGGCCGTCAGTCCCGGCGCCGGTACGGTGCCGGGACGGTGCCGGGACGGTGCCGGGACGGTGCCGGGACGGTGCCGGGGGGCGCGTCGCCCGCGAGCTGCCGCGATGCGGCGCGCCCGCCGGAGGCCGGTGGCCGCACTCCGCCGCGCCCGGCCGGCGACCGCCCAGGCGTACCTGCGGGGTCGGGCGTACCTCCGGGCTCGGGCCTCGCGGGGGCGGCCCTTCCACCGGCGTCACGCCGTCCGCCGTAGCCGTGTGACAGGCGCGTGACAGCAGAGTGCTCGTTCGTCGTCGACAAGCCGATCGTCACCAGCCGGCGCCCGTCCGCCGCTGACACCGTCCCCTTCGCGAGCCGAGGAAGACCGGACGCCGACCGTCCGCGCTCCGGGCGGCGGTCCGACAGCGGGATGGACCGGCCACGCGGCAGGCGGCGCCGCGTACGAGCCGTCTCAGACAGCCGCGACGTCCCCGGTCCGCTGCACGTCCCCGGCCGGCTGCACGTCGCCGGCGCCCGGCGCCCACTCGGCGGAATCCGGCTCAGCCGGGTCCGGCTCGGCGGAATCCGGCTCGTCCGCCAGCACCGACTCCAGCCAGCCGATGATCAGTTCCGCCGCCTCGTCCGGCGGCGCCAGCTTCAGACCGATCACGTTCTCCCGCTGCCACAGCTCGAAGACGGGACCCTCCTTCGGCTCCACCACGGTGTGGCCGTCGGCGCGCAAGGTCGCGACATGGCGCCGCGTCGGGGCCTTCGTCCACATCAGCTTGTTCATGCTCGGGAAGAACAGCGCCGGCCGGTGGCAGGCGAGCAGGGCGGTCTGCGCGGGGGTGGAGGCCAGGCCCAGCGCCGCCGCCGCGAGGGTGTTGGCGGTGGCCGGGAGCACGACGATGCCGAGTGAACGGCGGGCGAATTCGGTTGGGTTGAGGTCCGCGGCATCGCTCGCGTAGACCTCGTCGGCGTACCAGGAGACAGCCTCGGGGCGTACGAAGCGCTCGGCGCTGTGGGTGAGGAGCACCCGCAGCGGGAGGTCGATCTCCTGCCGAAGCCATGACAGATATCCCGTGGTGGCCATCGCCGCGCTCGATCCGCTGACGATGACCGAAAGCGCGTCATCTCTCATGGGGGCAGGATGCCGAGCCGGGGGCGGCGCTGGACATGGGGGCGCGGACCCAGTTCGACTCCCCCGGGCGCGGCCAATGTTGGGGGCGGGCCACCCATGACTCCCTACGTCCCGGGCTGACACTTTTGCGTCCTGCCGGCACCTGCCGATCCGCCGGCGCGAAGGAGGTGAAAGACATGAAGAAGATCACCGTGCGCAAGTCCGGCTCCATCAAGCTCACCTCGTCCGCTCCGCTGTACTGCACCGACTGCTGCTGATCCGCAGGGGGCCGCTCCTGCGCATCGGGCGCAGGAGCGGCCTACCGCGTGCCCCTATCCGTGCCCATATCCGTGCCCGTGACCGGCGCCCGTACGGACGGAGCCCCATGCCCCCCATGTCCACCGCACGCGTCCTTTTCCACCCGCTGACCTTCATCGAGGAACGCGACGGCATCACGGTGGGCCGCGCCGACATCGAGTCGTACGCACTCCTCCCCGAGGACGGCGTGGCACTGCTGCGCCGGCTCGCCGACGGGGCCACGGCGGAGGAGGCCGCGGTCTGGTACGAGCGCACCTTCGGTGAGTCCGTGGACATGGCGGACTTCCTCGACACGCTGCGCGACCTGGGGTTCGTCCGGGAGGCGGGGGAAGCGGTGGCCGAGCCGCCGAAGCTCCGGTTCCAGACCGTGGGGCGGATCGTGTTCTCGCGCCCCGCGTGGGTGGTGCATCTCGCGCTGCTGGCCGCGGCGGCCGTCGTCATGGTGCGGCACGCCGAATTGCGCCCCCACGCCCACAACGTCTTCTTCACCTCGTCGCTGATCGCCGTGCAGGTCGGGGTGGCGCTGTTCCAGTCGCCGGCCGTGCTCTGGCACGAGTGGTTCCACCTGCTGGCCGCCCGCCGGCTGGGGCTTGCCTCCCGGATGAGCCTGGGGCGGCGCTTCTACTACGTGGTGGTGGAGACCCAGCTCGACGCCCTGCGCAGTGTGCCGCCCCGGCGGCGCTATCTGCCCATGCTCTCGGGCATGCTGGCCGACCTGCTGCTGTTCTCCGTGCTCGTGCTCCTCGCGGCGGGCGACCTGTCCGGCGGACTGTCCTGGCCGGGACGCCTCGCACTGGCCGTGGCCTATACGGTGCTGCTCCGGCTGGCCTGGCAGTTCTACGTGTTCCTGCGCACCGACCTCTACTACGTGATCACGACCGCCCTCGGCTGCACCGACCCGCACGCCGCGACCCGCGCCTACCTGCGCGAGCGGTTCCGCCGGCTGCCGCGGGTGGGGCCGTCGGACTGGCGTACCGGGGACTGGGCGCCGCGGGACCGGGCGGTGGCGCCGTGGTTCGCGCTGATCACCGTGGGGGGCGTGACCGCGATGCTGGTCACCGTGTCGCTGTGGACCGCGCCGCTGATCTGGCAGTTCGCCCACCACGTCGGATCGGGGCTGGCCGGCGGCGGCACGGGCGACCCGCACTTCTGGGACTCGATCGGCTCGCTCCTGCTGCTGAGCCTGGAGATCGTCGTCCTGCCGCTGTACGCGGGCCGGAACCGCAAGCGCACCGCGGCGCCGCCGGTACCCGCCCCCTCGTCCTGATCCTCCTTTTCCTCTCGTACCTCCCATACCTCTCGTACCTCTCGTTCCGCCTGATCTCCTGAGCGCCGTCCCGCCGAAGGACCCGCACCACTTGACCGCCCGGCCGCCCTGGTCGTCCCACCACCGGTCACCACCACCCGGCCGCCGCTCCACCGGTCACCGCATCACCGTCACCGCACCACCGGTCACCGCATCACCAGTCGAGGAGTCCCAATGACTGCACACGAGTGGCGGATCGGTACGGCCCCGGCCGCCGAACCGCAGGGCGATTTCACCGTGGACTGCCACCGGGGGCTGCGAGGCCCCTACACCGGGCTGGGCAGCCTGCTGCGCCGGGTGGTCCCGCTCGCCGTCGAGCTGCGGCCGGGCATCACCGACCGGCACGTCACCGAGATCCTGTCCGTGGCACCGGAGTTGCGGCCGGTCATCGGGGTCGGCCCTGAGACGTTGACCTCGCTGGCCGCCCCGGAGGAGCGGACCCGTATCTATCCGGCGAACCGCACCCGCCGGCTGGCACACGGCGCCGTCGAGCTGCTCGCGGAGTACGCCGCCGCGGCCGGCGCGGCGCCGCTGCGGCTGGTCTTCGACCGGGCGGACCGGGCCGACCACACCGACCAGGAATTCCTGGCCATCTTCCTGCGCCGGGCCCGGCCCGACCGTATCCGGATCACCGTCACCAGCGGCGGCGGGGACCTGATCGACGAGCTGACCGCGGCGCTCGACCGGTACGCCCAACGGTCCGCGGACCGGCCCTCCGACGCGGGGAAGGCGGCCGGCACCGACCAGGCGGCCGACACCGAGACAGCCGACGGCCGCACCCCCGAGGAACTGCTGCACGCCTTCATCGCCGCGGACGGCACGTCCGACGATCCGGCGGAGGCCGCCGCCTACGAGCGGGCCGACCCCGCGCTGCGCAAAACCCTGCACGACCGCCGGGCCGCGGAATTGCTGGCGCTGGACGAGATGACCCTCGGCCTGGGGGCGATTCCGTACCACCTGGAGCGGGGCGGCGACCCGGCCGGCGCCGGCGCGGACGCGCTCTACGAGGCGGCCAGGCACTGCGGCGCGATGGGCTACTACCACTCCGTGATCGACGTCGCCACGCGCGGCCGGGACCTGACCGACCCCGAGACGAAGATGGAGCGCTTCTGGCATCTGAGCACCCGGGCCAGCTCGGCGATGGTGGTGCTGGAGCAGACCGTGGAGGCCGAGCCGACCTACATCGACCTGCGGGCGCGGTACGACCTGCCGGAACTCCAGCTGTCCACCGGCTACGCGCTCGCCATGCTCTACACCCGCTTCCACCCGGCGGAGTTGAAGGACCACCACCTGGCCCGCGCGTACATCAACAACTCCATCGCGATCGCCTCCCTGCTGCCCGATCCGGAGCAGCGTGCCTTCCACTCGGTCTTCCAGAGGAACGGGCTGGCGCTGATCGAGATGCGCACCGGGCGGATAGCGGAGGCGCTGCGCCTGGTCACCGACGGGATCGACTACCTCGACCGGGAACTGCCGGGCGAGAAGCACCGGTTGCACCGCTCGGTGCTCGTGCACAACCGCGGCAAGGTGTATCTGGGGATGGGCCGGCTCGACGAGGCCCTCGCCGACCTCAGCAAGGTGATCGAGCTGGACCCCAACTACGCCGACTACTACTTCGACCGCGCGGACGCCCGCCGGCGGCTGGGCGACCTCGACGGCGCCACGGCCGACTGCGACACGGCGATCAGCCTGTCCCCGCCGTTCTACGAACTGCACTACAACCGGGGCGACATCAAGGCCGAGGCGGGTGATGTGGCAGGCGCCGTCGCGGACTTCGCGTATGTGGTGGAGCTGGAGCCCGACCAGCTCGACGCCCGGGTCAACCTGATCGGCCTGCTGATGGAGAGCGGCGAGGCGGCGGCGGCCGGACCGTACGTCGAGGAGGGCCTGATCCTGCACCCGGGCGACGCGCGCCTGCTGCACCTGCGGGGTGAACTGGCTCTGGAGGGCGGCGACACGGCGGCGGCGCGGCAGGACTTCGACGCGGCGCTCGCGGCGGACCCCGGCCTCGTACCGGCGCTGGCCAGCCGGGCGGTGCTGGCGCACGCGGCGGGTGACCACGTCACGGCGATCACCGACCTGAGCGCCGCGGTGAAGGCCGATCCGGAGAACCCGGACCTGCTGTACAACCGCGGGTTCGTCTACGAGGCGGCCGGGCTGTGGGCCGACGCCGTCGAGGACTACACGCGGGCGCTGGCTCTCGCCGACGAGGACGACCGCGATGAGCTGCTGAGCCGCCGGGCGGTGGCCCGGTCGGCGCTGCTGGGCCTGACGGGTGCGCAATGACGGCCCTCGCCTCCGCGGACCCCGACGGCCGCCCCGCCCCGGTCGGCGCCACGGAGCTGCGCCGGTTCATGCGCCGATGGGCCACGGGCGCGGCCGTCGTCACCAGCGGCACCGCGGCCGAGCCCGTCGGCTGTACGGTCAACGCGCTCACCTCCGTCTCCCTGGACCCGCCGCTGCTGCTGGTCTCGCTCGAGCGGAACAGCCGTACGCTGGCGAGTCTGTTGCGGCACGGGAGCTTCGGGGTCAACGTCCTGGCATGGCGGCACCGGCGGCTGGCCGTGCAGTTCGCCGCCGCCGGTGACCGCTTCGCCGGAGTGGACTACCGGCTGGTGCATGACGTGCCCGTGCTCGATGGTTCCGCCTCGGTGGCGGTGTGCCGGGTGGAGCGGACCGTCCCCGTCGCCGACCACGTCCTCGTGCTGGGGTCACCGCGGTGGTGCCATCGGGACGAGGACGCCGAGCCGGTGGTCCTGCTGGAAGGGGACTACGGAACCGCGGGCCCGGGCGGCGTCTGACCGCTGTCAGGAAGGCGCGGGCCCCGAGTCGGCAGGACGCGGCACCCGGTGGTCCGCGGTCAGTCGGCCGCACCGCCCTCGACGACGTACGCGCGCAGCGCCGTACGGTCGGACTGGCCGGTCTTGGCGATCAGACTGGCGACGTGCTTCTCCACCGTGCGCGGGGAGATGAACAGCTGAGCCGCGATGCTGCGGTTGTCGGGCCGGTCGGTGAGCAGTTGCAGCACCTCGAACTCCCGCTCCGTGACGCCGAGTACGCGCAGCGGCCGGGGGATGTGGGCCACGTTGCGGCGGTGCGGCACGACGGCGCCGCGGCGGCGCAGCAGCACCCGGCAGGCACCTGCCGTCGCCGGCACCCCGCCGAGACGGAAGAATTCCTCGGCCCGGCGCAACCAGCCCTCCGGGTCGCCCCAGTGGTCGCTGTGCGCGGCCTCGGCCACCAGCCGCAGGCCGAGGTGGAGGGCGAGCGGGTACGGTTCCGCGATCCGTCCGGCTTCGGCGACGGCCTCTGCCGCCTGCTCACCACGCCCCTGCCGGCCGAGGGCGACCGCGCGGGCCAGGGCGTCGAAGGAGGCGTTCCAGCGCAGCCGGGGGGCTCCGGCGGGGAGGTGGGAGAGGGCGGGGGCGCCGCCGGCGACGAGATCCGCGGGGGGCGCGGGCTGAGGGGCGGACAGCGGGGCGGGCGTGAGTCCGTGGTCGGGCAGCGCGGCGGGCGCGGGCTGGGGGCCTGGCAGCGGGGCGGGCGTGAGTCCGTGGTCGGGCAGCGCGGCGGGCGCGGGCTGGGGGCCTGGCAGCGGGGCGGGCGTGAGTCCGGGGTCGGGCAGCGCGGGGGGCGGGGGCTTGGGGCCGGACAGCGCGGCGGGCGTGAGTCCGGGGTCGGACAGCGGGGCGGGCGCGGGCTGGGGGCCTGGCAGCGGGGCGGGGCCGCCTCGTACGGCGGTGACCAGGCGGAACAGGCCGTACTGCCCGACGAGCGGATGGGGCGCCGGGCTGTCGTGATCGTGACGGGTCGCCTCGGCCATCACCCGGGCGGCGCGGTCGCGGTCCTCCTCCAGGAGCGCGCACACCACCCCTGCCAGGCCGAGCGCGAGCGAGCGGGTCGGTGCCGGATCGCCCGGACATCGGCGCAACTCCGCACCGATGAGGTCGAGTTCCGCCCGCCGGCCCTGGTGACCCGCGCACACCGCGCGCACGGTGAGGAGATAGCGCGCGCTGTCCCGCAGGCCCAGCCGTTCCGCCTCGGCCGCGCAGTCCCCGGCGAGCCGGTCGGCCGCCGCGTACTCGCCGCGCAGCGCGTGGTCCAGGGCCAGCCTGCTGCCCGCGATGTGGGCGATGAAGCCGGCCCCGAGCCGGTCGGCCTCGCCGCGGGCGTTCAGCAGCGCGGCACGGTCGCCGCGGGCCAGCCACTCGTCCTCGGCCAGCAGATACGTGGCCTCCAGCCGCCGCAGGGGGAGGCTGTGGGCGAGGGCCGCGGTCCGGGCCCGGGTCAGCCAGTGGGACGCCTCGGCCGAGCCGTGACGCATGGCCAGGGCGCCGCGCGCGGTCAGCGCCCGGCACCGGGCGTCGGGCAGGCCGGCCCGTTCCGTCGTGGCCACCGCCCGCGCGGCACGCAGCTCCGCCTCGCGCGGGGAGTCCGACAGCACCCAGGCGGCGACCGTGTCCAGCACGGCCGAGTCCCGGTCGGTGGCGCCGGTGCCCAGCGCCGCCTGCGCGAGCTGCACCTGTCTGCGGCCTTCCGCCCGGCGTCCGGCGGCGGCTGCCAGCCGGGCGAGGCGGATGTGCAGGCCGGCCAGCCGGCCCGGCTCCGTCGCGCCGGCGTGGAAGGTCTGCGGGAGGTCGATGAACTCCAGTCCCTGCCCTGCCCGGCCGGTCTCGGCGAACGCGGTGAGCAGCCCGTCCAGCAGGTCGGCGCGCAGGCCGGGTTCACCGGCGCCGTCGGACAACACCCACGCCCGCTCCAGCAGTTCCGCCGCCGACCCGGCGAGTCCGGCGGCGAGTGCCCGGCGGCCTGCCCGGCCGCACAGGACGGCGGCGCTCACCGGATCGTCCGCCGCGGACCTGAGCCCGGCGGTGAACTCGCACCAGATGTCAGGCAGTCCGGGGTGCAGTTGCTCGACCGCGTCGGCGGCCCGCCGGGCGAGCGCTGTCCGGTGCGTCGGGGCGAACTGGCTGAGCAGTGCCGTGCGGGTGATCGGGTCGCGGAAGCCGTACCAGTCGGCGGTGGGGCCGCAGCCCTGCAGCACTTCCGCCGCGAGGGCCGCCCGCAGGTGGTCGAGCAGCTTGCGCTGGCTGGTGCCGAGGACGCGTTGCAGCACCGACACCGGGAACCGCTCGCCGATCACCGCGGCGGTGCGGAGCATCCGGTCCATCTCAGCGCCGAGCTGCCGCACGTGCTGGGTGATCCGGTGCCCCACCGCGAAGGGGAGCTCCAGCCCGGCCTCGGTGTCGAACCGGCAGCCCTGGGGGTCGACGACGAGCATGCCGGCACTGGCCATGGCGTGCAGCAACTCGTCGGCCACCAGCGGATTCCCCGCGCTGTCCCGCCATAATCGGCTGACCGCCTCGGTCGGCAGGCTGGCCGGGCTCACGCCGAGGCCCGAGCCGGCCAGCAGGGCGACCTCCCCCCGGCTGAAGCGCTTCGGCCGCAGCAGGACGGCGTTGCCGCGCCGGGCCAGCGCGTGCGCCAGGTCCCCGGCCGTCCCCGGATCGTGCCGTACGGTGGCGAGCAGCACCGAGCCCTGCCCGGCGATGTTGTCGGCCAGGTACTCGACCACCGCCAGGGTCTGCTCGTCGGCGTCGTGCAGGTCCTCCAGGACCAGCAGGCAGCCGCGCCCGGCGCCGGCGGCGGCGGTCAGCCGCAGGATCGCTTCGGCCAGCATCAGCGGCGACGGCGCCGGCGAAGCGACCCGGTCGGCGGCGACGGTACGCCCGTGCCGCCCGCCGGTTCCGTCGGGGCCGGGCGCGTCGGTGGCGTCCCCGACTGCCGTACGGCTCGCGGCCGTTGTGTCCCCGGCCGCGCCACCGGGACCGTACTCCAGGACGAGCCCGCCGAGCGCCGCGTGGTAGGGGCCGATCTCCGCCCGCGACGGCCCGCTCCCGTCACGGAAGAGGCTGGCCAGAGCCTCGGCCAGCGGGCGCATGGCGCTGGAAGGGCCGGTCCTGCTGGCCCGGCCGAGCAGCACCAGCATGTCGGCGTCGCGGGCCAGCGCGGTGGCCTCCAGCACCAGCCGCGACTTGCCGATGCCCCCCTCGCCGACCAGGAACACTGCGCGGCCCTCGCCCCTTCTGGCCTGCAGCAACGCCTCGCCGAGTACCTTCTTCTCCCGTGCGCGGCCGATGAGTTCTGGTACATCCGTGCGATCTCTTGACGCCATACGATCCTCCATCGCCTGAGTCTCGGAGTACGCGGCAAAAAGTGCACCGCGACGGTGCGGCGGGCATGCGCGGCTCAGCGCGCGGCGGCGGCGCGAGCCGGGGCCGCACGTCGAACCGCGATGCTCTGCAACGATGTTCGGTGCGAAGCCACTCCGGCACCACCCGGCCTTCACGACCCACCGGTTGCAGGAGGCATACCTCAGCACACGGGAACGCCCCCGCGACCGCGCGCGGGGGCGGCGCCCGGTGCGGTCGATCGCCCGCGCCGCCGAACGCGGGAACGCGTCCCGCGCGGCTCACGCGTCGAAGCGCCGCCAGCGGAACACGTGCTCGCGCAGTGGCGTCAGGGACCCGCGGCGCAGCGCCCCGAAGGTCACGACCGCCTCGCCCTCATCGCTGCTGACCCGCGCGAGCAGCCCCGGGGCGATGACGGGCCTCCCGGCGGTGAGGGTCGGCAGGAACGGCGTCAGCGGCACCGGACGCAACACGTCCCGGAGCGCGTCGAGTCGCGCGGCCGGCATGACAGGGGTCCACGCCCGGTAGGGGGCTACTCCGCCGGTACACGGGCGGGCGGGTGCGTGACCTCCACGACGCCGCTATTGCAAGCCGACCTCAGGTCCGCTGCCCCATACCGTCGACCGCCGGCGGCGGGAGCGGGACGATCTCACGCTCGAAGAAGTCGACGAACGATTCACCCCGCGCGTACAGCGCCTCGAAGCCGGCCGTGGTCTCGGCGACCAGCGCGGGGTCGCCGTACCGCTTGGCCCCATCGGCGTTTCCGTCGTCGTCGTACTGCACCTCGTACATCACCACGTCGCCGAGGATGACGACCTCGGGGACGGATCGCTGCTGCTCGATGTCGGCGATCGTGCGCGCGTCGAGGATTCTGATCCGGTCACCCACGTCCACGCGCAGCCGCAGGACGTGCAGCTCCCACTGCACGTACGGTGTCACCGGGAATTCGACGACCCGGAGCCGCCGTTGCACGACGCCCATGCCTTCCGCTTCTGCGAACTGCCGGGCGTAGACCGTACGCTTTTCCTCGATGAGCGCGAGCGCCTCGTCCCACCGCCCGGCGGCGAACGCCTCCCAGCTAGGGAAGCCGCGCTCCTGGAAATGCTGGCCGCGTTCGAGTTTGCGCTGATGCCCGATGCCGCTCTTGAGGACGCGATAGAAATCCTCGTGATATGCGGGACGCGCTAAGCGTTCGAATGCGCCCTCAGAAAAAGAGTCAAACACTGGGGATGTCCGGCTTCGCCGCGATCAGCATGTTCCTGGGGATCACGACGAGTCGCTCGTCGGAGCCGACCGAGACGCCGTCCGGCAGCTTCTGCCCGAGAGAAGCCGTCAGGTCCCTGCCGATGACGGCGATGTCACCGTTCTCCAATTCCCAGATGTCCGGGCAGTCCGGGCTGTCGGTGGTATTCCCGAGCTCCTGCGGGGATTTGCCGAGTCGCTTCAGAAAAGTGGTTGTCCGATCGGCTTCCCATGGTCTTGCCACAGCCGCCCCCCTTGTATCAGTTGTTGCAGATGCACCTCGGACGGACTTTACCCGCGCCCAGGCGACCGCACACGGGACCTATCGAGAACCAGCCTCTTGGCATATGCCAGAACGGATGCTACGTCCTTCGACTGCCTGTCGCAATCCGAGCCCGCGGTGCAATAATGACCATGGTGAGGCGGCTCGACCTGTATATAAAACTACAATCATGCTGGTCGGATTATTACGCGGTGGGGGACATCACCGAGCCATGAACGAAACGGACGGCGGCGGTACGGGCAGCCACGCGACGAACAGCAGCGGTGCGTACGGCGGCGCCATGGACGGCCACGCTGAGGACGACGGCCGCGTCTACCAGGCGTCGGGCGACCAGCACATCAGCGAGCACCACCACTACGGCAGCGCCCCGGCGACTCCCGCCGGCCCCGACTCCGTACGCCGGCCGACCGTCGGCCGTACGCCCGTGGTCCTGCGCGACCGGACCGACGTCCTCGAACGGCTGCGGACGACCGTGGCCTCGGGGCCCGGCGGTGAGATATACGTACTGCACGGCATGGGCGGCTGCGGCAAGACCGCGGTCGCCCACGCGTTCTTCCAGGTGGCCACCACGGAGTACGGCCGCGCGGGGCTGTGGGTGAACGCCGCCGACCGCGCGAGCCTGCGCGCCGGAATGCTCGCGGTCGCCGCCGACCGGAGCGCGGGCGACGGTGAGCTGCTTGCCGCGCGCAACGGCTACCGTCCCGCCGCGGACCTCGTGTGGCATTACCTCGACCGCTCCGCCGAGCCCTGGCTGCTGGTGCTCGACAACGCGGACGATCCCTCGATACTCGGCGACGGCAGCTGGCTGCGCACCAGCCCCCGTGGCACGGTTCTGGTGACCACCCGCCGGGCCGCCCCCCGGTGGTGGCCCGGCGCGGAATTGCAGCACATCGGGGTCCTGCCGCGGGAGGACGCGGCCCGCGTCCTGCACGACCTCGCCCCGCACACCGGCACACTCGCCCAGGCCGCCGAGATCGCCGACCGTCTGGGCCGGCTGCCGCTCGCTCTCACTCTGGCGGGCGGATTCCTCCGCCACCAGATCATGGACCCCTGGACGATGGATGTGTACGGACGCCATCTGGAGGAAGACCAAGGGGTCCAGCTGATAGACCGAGGAGCGGATGTCTTGAGCGACGCGGATCCCCGCCATCTGGTGGGACAGACATGGCAGTTGACGCTCGACGCCTTCGCGGCGCGCGGGCTGCCGGAAGCAGTCGGCCTGCTGCGCCTCATCGCCCGCCTGGCGCCCGAGCCGCTGCCGCTGTCCGTCCTGAACGACGACCGCATCAGCGCCGTACTGCCCCACGCCCGTGCCGAGTCCGCGCTGCGCGCCCTGCTCGACCACTCGCTCACCGAACTGGTCGGTGTCGGCGACAACGGAAGCCTGCGCTGCGTCCGCAGCCACGCGGTGCTCCTGGACAGTGTCAGGTCCGCCACACCCGCGGCAGAGACCGCGCTGCTCGACACCACCGCCGGCCGGCTCCTCGGCGCCGCCTTACCGGACGTACCCGACGCGGGGCCGAACGACCCGCGGCTTCGGCTGCTCGCACCCCACGTACTCGCGCTGCTCCGGCGGACCGCCGAACCCGCCACCGTGGCACAGGCGTTGGAGGTCGCCACCCGGCTGGCCACCGCGTTGCACCGCACCGGCGACTATCCGTCGGCCCGGGAGACCGCGGGCACGGCGGCGGACCTCGCTGCGCGGACGCTCGGCGGTGAACACCGGGCCGTACTGGCCGCGCGCTCCCGTGCCGGGCGGGCACTGTTCCGGCTGGGCCGCTACTCCGAGGCCGAGGAACTGCTCCAGCGCACCCTCGCCGTACAGCAACTGCGGGCCGGGGCCGATGATCAGGACAGCCTGGACACCGCCCACGGCCTCCAGCTCGTGCTGCGGAACGTGGGCCGCGCCGAGGAATCGCTCTCGCTCCTGTACGCGACAGCCGCCGGCCGCCAGGCGACGCTGGGGCCATGGCACCCGCTGACCCTGCGGTCCCGCTCCAGCCTCCTGTCCGCGCTCGATGCTGCGGAACTCACCGCCGAGGACCGGCGCACGCAGTTGCTCTCGCTGCCGCAGCAATGCGCCGAGCACCTCGGCGCCGACCACACCGTCTCCGTGGGAGCGCGCCACAACCACGCCTGGGCGTCGTACCAGTTGGGCCTCTTCCCGACGGCGGACGCCGAGATCCGCGAGGTCACGGAGACGTACTCGCAGCGCTTCGGGCCCGATTACCCCATCGCCCTCGCCGCCTGCCAGCTCCAGGCGCGCACCCGCGCCGCTCTCGGCCACACCGAGGAGGGCGTCGCGCTCATGACCGACGTCGTCGCCCGCCGGGCCCGGAGCCTCGGCCGGGACCACCCGTTCACCGTCGCGAGCCGCGACCTCCTCGACGCCCTCCGCTCGGGCCACTGGCAGCCCCCACGGCCTCAGCACTGACCCGACACCCCCACCCGGCAGCCGCCGCGGCCCGCGAGTGACCACCGGATGTGGTCGCCGTCGCCGATCATCAGGGATCGGCTCCTCGCCGAAGAAGCCGGCGGAGCCGGCCCCCGGCCCCGGGTGGGGTAACCGGTTGCGGCGGGGGCGGCGCGAAGACTTGACAGGTATCTGTCAGTAAGGTTCCCTGTCAGTTCTCGCGCCCCCTCCACCCCCACTGGAAGAGGACCCCACCGTGATACGAGCGTCGCCGCGGTCGTCTACAACGGCAAGGTCGTCTACACGGTCTTCGCCGACGAGGGCCCCGACGACATCATCGGCGAGGCGTCGTACGCCACCGCGACGGCGCTCGGCGTCGACCCCGACCCGGCGACCGGCGGCACCGCGGGGCCTGTGACCTTCATCGTCTTCCCGGGCAAGGTGCCGAGCCCGGTGGAGAGCAACACCGCCATCGACTCGGCAGGTGCCACCGCCGCCAACAGCTGGGTCGGCACCACCCCGCCGCCGACCACCCCGCCGCCGACCGGCGGCAGCCGCACGGGACAGATCGTCGGCTACGGCGGCAAGTGCGTCGACATCGCCGGCGCCGGCGTCGCCAACGGCGCCGCGGTGCAGCTCTACACCTGCAACGGCACCGGCGCCCAGCAGTGGACCGTCGGCACCGACAGCACGCTCAGGGCGCTCGGCAAGTGCCTGGACGTGACCGCGGCCGGCACCGCGAACGGCACCAGGGCGCAGCTGTACGACTGCAACGGCTCCAGCGCCCAGAAGTGGACCCGCACCGGCAGCACCCTGGTCAACGCGGGCTCCGGCAAGTGCCTGGACGCCACAGGGCCCAGCTCCGCCGACGGCACCCGGCTGCAGATATGGACCTGCGGCGGCGGCGCCAACCAGAACTGGACGCTGCCGTCCTGACCGCCCCGGCCCGCGAGCGGGGTCGCACAGGAACCGCATAGGGATATCCCTACCGCTCCCCGCCGGACCTTACCGGCGGGGAGCGGTCGTGTTCAGACTCCCCCTACGGCAGCGCCACTTGCCGGCTCATCCCCCCACCCTCCGAGAGGACCGATGAGTAGATGAGGAAACGACTTCTCTCCCTGATGGCCGGCGCAGGCGCGGCCGGGCTCGCCGTCGCGGTGAGCCTCGGCGCGGCCGGCATGGCCGGTGCGGCGGGCACCACCGGCGCCGCCCGCGCGCCCGGCGCGGCAGCGGCCTGCTCCCCCGGCCAGGTCGTCGGCAACGGCGACTTCGAGAACGGGACTTCGCCCTGGACCGCGTCGAGCGGGGTGATCACCACCGGCGGCGGCCAGAGCGCGCACGCGGGCAGCTACTTCGCCTGGCTGAACGGCTACGGCTCCACGCACACGGACACGCTCAGCCAGTCGCTGGCGATACCCGCGGGATGCAGTGCCGCCTCGCTGACCGTGTGGCTGCACATCGACACCGCCGAGACGACGACCACCACCGCGTACGACAAGCTCACCGCGAAGCTCGGCAGCAGCACGCTCGCGACGTACTCGAACCTCAACGCGGCCACCGGGTACGTGCAGCGGACCTTCGACGTGTCCTCGTTCATCGGGCAGAACGTGAGCCTGGCCTTCAGCGGCACCGAGGACTCCGGGCAGCAGACCAGCTTCGTGATCGACGACGTGGCGCTCACCACGTCGGGCGGCGGCACCCCGCCGACCACCCCGCCGACGACTCCGCCCACGACGCCGCCCACCACCCCGCCGCCCGCGGACTCCACCCGGACGCCGGCCTCGCCCGCGTACACCGTCAGCCTCACCAGCGACACGACCGGCGCCACGTGGAACGGCCACGAGAGCGTGACCTTCACCAACGCCTCGCCCTCGCCGCTCAATGACGTCTACCTGCGGCTGTGGGACAACTACCACGGCAGCTGCCCGACCACGCCGATCACCGTCACCAATGTGACCGGCGGCACCGCGGGCGCGCTGTCGGTCGGCTGCACGGCCCTCGACATCACGCTGCCCTCGCCGCTGGCCCAGGGCCAGTCCGGCACCATCGGGTTCGACCTGAAGATCGTGGTGCCCAGCGGCGCCGACCGGTTCGGGCGGGACGGCGCGTTCAGCTTCATCGGCAACGCGCTGCCGCTGCTGGCGGTCAGGGACGGCTCCGGCTGGCACCTGGACCCGTACACCAACAACGGCGAGGCCTTCTACTCGCTCGCCGCGGACTTCCGGGTGACCCTCGACCACCCGACGAGCCTGCTGGTACCCGCTACCGGCACGTCGGTCGACACCCCCGGGGCCTCGGGCCGCACGGTCACCACGGCCACCGCCAGCAAGGTCCGGGACTTCGCCTGGGCGGCGGGCGCGTTCAGCAAGGTCTCGGGCACCTCGCCCGCCGGGACGAAGGTCAACGTCTACGCGGTCAGCGGCATCAGCTCGGCGAACGCCCAGTCGATGCTCAGCACCTCGATCTCGGCGATCGACGCGCACGCCGGACGTTTCGGGGCCTTCCCGTACGGTGAGGTGGACGCCGTGCTGGACAACAACTTCTGGTTCGGCGGGATGGAATACCCGGGCTTCGTCCTGGACCTGGTCGACAGCACCGCGCTCACCCACGAGCTGGGCCACCAGTGGTGGTACGGGATCGTCGGCGACGACGAGTACAACAGCCCCTGGCTGGACGAGGCGTTCACGGACTACTCCACGGACCTCGCGCAGGGCAAGACCGGCACGAACTGCTGGAACAGCGTGTCGTGGGCGTCGTCCAGCGAGAAGATCACGAACTCGATGGCCTACTGGGACGCGCACTCGTCGCGCTACTCCACGGTGGTGTACGGGTACGGCAAGTGCGCGCTGCACGACCTGCGCCGGCTCATCGGTGACAGCGCGATGACGACCCTGCTGCGGAACTACGCGCAGGCGCACTGGTACGGGGTCTCCACGACCGCCGAGTTCAAGGCGGCGGCGCAGGCGGCGACGTCGACGGATCTGACGTCGTTCTGGAGCACGCACCGCATCGACGGGTAGCCGTCCGGCACCTCAAGGACGACGGCGGGTGTGCTCCCTTCCCGGGGGGCGCACCCGCCGCTCGGCTTCCTGCGCCCGCCGTTCGGGCCTCCCGCACCCACCGCCCGGGCCTCCCGCACCCACCGCCCACCGCTCGGCCACGCCCGCCGCTCGGCCACGACCACCGCCCGCCGCTCGGCCACGACCACCGCCACCGCCGCCGGTCCGGCCGGTGTTCGGCCGCCGCGCACGCCACCCGCGACGTGGGATTGACCGCGGGGACGCGGGTTCCGACACTTGGATCACGCCCCGAGGTTGGCAGGTGCATGGTCAGACGGATCGAATCGGTCAGTTCGGACGCACGGCTCACCGGCCGGGGCGCGCTGCTCACGACCGCCAGTGCCGCGCTGGACGCCGGCGACAGCGTGCTGCTCACGGGCGAACCGGGCATCGGCCGCTCGACGTTGACCGCCGTACTGGCGGCGGAGCGGACGGCCGAGCGGGCCGGGACCCTGGTACTGCGGTGCGCACCCGCCGAGGCCGAGCGCCACCTGCCCTTCCTCGGCATGATCGACCTGTTCTCCGAGGTCGGCGACCCGGCCTTCGAGGTGCTGTCGTCCCACGAACAGGCCCTGTTGCGGGCCGCGTTGCACCGGTCGGCGGCGCGGGACGCGGCACAGGACGCGGCGCGCGGGCGGTCGTACGGGAGCGCGTACGACGATGTCCTCACGCTGCGGATGGCCGTGCTCAAGGCCCTCACCGCGCTGTGCGAGCGCTCGCCCGTGCTGCTCGTACTGGACGACGCCCAGTGGCTGGACCGCCCGAGCGCGGAGGCGCTGGCCTTCGTGGCCCGGCGCGCCCGGCAGTTGCCGCTCACCGCGATCGCGGCCGTACGCACCCCGAACGGTCCGGCGGGGGCCGGGAGCGGGCAGGCCGAGGCGCTGTGCCCCGGTCCCGTCGTGGCGCTGGCAGTACCGCCGATGACCGAGCGGGAGGTCGCCGCGCTGCTCGCCGGGCAGGGCGGCCCCGCCTGGCCGCGCCCGGTGCTGGCCCGGCTGCACACGGCGTCCGGCGGCAATCCGTACACCGCCCTCGAACTGTCCCGCGCGCTCGCCGAGGAGAGCCGCGCGACCGGGCGGGACCCGTCGGGCCCGCTGCCGATCCCGCCCGCGCTGCGCCGCCTGCTGCTCGCCCGGCTCGCCCCGCTGACCCCGCGGGCCCGCCGTACGCTGCTCGCCGCGAGCGCCGCGGCCAGCCCCACCGTCGCGCTGCTGCGCCGGGCCGGCTGCGACACCGCGCCCGCCGATGTGCACGAGGCGGTCCTGCTGGGCATCGTGGAGCCGTCGCCGGCCGGCGCCGTACGGTTCACGCAGCCGCTGATGCCGCGGGTCGTGTACGAGGACGCCGCCCCCGCCGGGCGGCGCCGCGTGCACGCCGCGCTCGCCGAGGCGGCCGACGACCCGGTCGAACGCGCCCACCACCTCGCGTCGTTGTCGCCCGGCTGGAACGCGGAGACCGCCGCCGCGCTCACCGCGGCGGCCACCGCGGCCCGGCGCCGCGGCGCACCCGCGATCGCCGCCCGGCTCGGGCAGCTCGCCGCCGACCACACCCCGTCGGCCGACCCCGCGGCCGACGCCGACCGGCGGCTCACCGCCGCGGAGGACGCGGTCGCCGCGGGCGACTACGCGCTGGCCCGCGCGATCGCGCACGAGGTGCTGGCCGAGTCCGCCCGCGCCGCGGACCGGGTACGCGCGTGGATCGTGGTGCTCGACTCGTCCGGGCAGGCGATGGCCGAGGTCGCGGACGTCTTCCCGCAGGCGCTCGAAGACGCCCGCGACGACCCGGAGCTGCTCGCCCGGCTGCACTACCGGCTCAGCTGGCGGGCCTGGTTGGTGGAGGGCTCGGCAGCCGCCGCGCTGACCCACGCGGCCGACTCCGCGGTCCTGGCACTGCGGGCCGGCGACCGGCGGACCGAACTGCTCGCGCTCACCCAGCAGTCGGCCCTGGAGTTCTACCTCGGCCGCCCCGGCGCCGAGCGGACCCTGACCCGCGCGCTGGCCGCGCCGCAGGACCCGCTCGTGCTGTTCGACCACAACGGCCCGGTCTTCCTCAAGCACCGCCGCCACCTCCTGCACGACCGGCTCGACGACGCCAGGACCGAACTGCGGGCGCTGGTCTACACCGTGCGCTACCGGGGCTCGGCCGAGAGCCTGTGCCAGTGCCTGTCCGGCCTCGCGCAGGTCGAGATCCTGCGCGGCCGGTGCGAGGCCGCCCTCGACCTCGCCCACCAGGCGCTGCGGGTCGCCGAGCAGGCCGGGCTGAGCCAGGGGCCCGCCTGGTACGCGGTCGCGCTCGCCGAGGCGGCGGGCGGCGCCGCGGACCGGGCGCTGGCCGCGGCGGACCGGGCCAGGCGGCACAGCGAGGACGACGACGACCAGCTCTTCCTGCCCCGCGCGCTGCACGCGGAGGGCCACGTCCGGCTGCTGCGCGGCGAACCGGACGCCGCCGTGCACGCCCTCCAGCGGGTCCGGCTGCTGGAGACCGGGCAGGGCCAGGGCGATCCCGCCGTACGCCGCTGGCAGCCGGACCTCGCGGAGGCGCTGGTGGCGACGGGCTGCGCGGACGAGGCGGCCGACCTCCTCGCGGAGACCCGTGCGCAGGCGGTCCGGCTGGGCAGGCACGGGCTGCTGGCCGTACTGGACCGGGCGGCGGCCCTGGTGACCGAGGCGCGCGGCGACCCGGACGCCGCGGTCGCCCGGCTCGAACTCACCGCAGCGCGGCTGGCGGCGCTCCCGTACCGGCTGGAGGAGGCCCGCACCCACCTCGTCCTCGGCCGGCTGCACGCCCGCCGGGGCGCCCCCGTCCCGGCCCGTACCGCCCTGGCCGAGGCCGCCCGGCTCTTCACCCGGGCGGGCGCGCGCCCCTGGCTGACGGTCACCACCGCCGCCCTCGACGACCTCGGCGTGCCCGCGTCCGCCGCCGCCATCCCGGCCGGCCTCGACGCCCTCACCGCCACCGAGCACCGGGTCGCCGTCCTCGTGGCCCAGGGCGCCAGCAACCGCGAGATCGCCGCCCGGCTCACCATCAGCGTCAAGACGGTGGAGGCCGCCCTCACCCGCGCCTACCGCAAGCTCGCCGTCCGCTCCCGGGTCTCGCTGGCCCGCGCGGTCATGACCCGGGGCGGTACGCGGTGAGCCCGGGCGCCGCGGAGGTACGCGGCCGGTCGGGTAGGTGCCGGGGCGGCGGCCGTACCGTCAGGGGAGGTCGATGGACAGGCCGTACAGCCGCGAGACGCGCAGCCGGAGCACCATGCGGCGGTCCTTGACCATCTGGTCGAGGAAGGCCGAGCGGGACTCGGGGGTGTCGAATTCGGGGCTCATCCGCAGCAGTTCGAGCCCCGTCGCGTCGCCGGCTGCCTCGCTGACCGGGGACAGCTCCGCCTCGGCCTCGGCGACGGCGTATCTGAGGACGGTCTCGCCGATGTGCAGGGAGCACCGCGGGTCGTTGCGCAGAAGCCGCACCTTGGCGCGGCCGGCGACGGTGGAGACCCGTGCGACGCGCTCGGCGGGATCCCAGGCGTAGGCCACGTTGGACAGGTGCGGACGGCCGTCGGACTTGATCACCGCGAGGACGCCCAGCTGCTGCCCCGCGACGATCCTGAGCAGCTCGTCCTCCGCCGGGACACGCCCGGCCGGCCCGGCTCCCGGTGGATAACCGCCGGATGCGTCCGTCATTTCGGGTCCCCCTCCAGTCCGTCCGCCGTACGGCGTCCGCGGACCCGCAGGCTATCGCCGGGGGCGACCCGCGCCGCCGGGCGGGGCGGGACCGCGGCGCCGCCCGTACCGCGTCCGCCGGGCGCAATCCGCCCACAGTGGCGTACCTCACGAAAATCCGACAAAAGGAACTTGTACGCGGGCCGAGCCGTATGACCCCGAGAGGCTGATCGGGAAAGGCGGGCAGGTCCAGCATGGGCGAGGCACGGGGCGGTGACGGGCGCCCGGCGGACACGGGACGTACGGAACGCGTGCGGATGCCGCAGCGGGCGGACGCGGAGACGGACGCACCGGTGACGCCGGCAGCACCGGAGAAGGCGGGCGGCGCGGGCCGGCTCGACCTGAGCGTGCCGCAGGTGGCGGGGAGCGCGGTCGCGGCGGTGGTGGCCGCCAAGCTCGCCTCGAATCTCGGCGTCTACGGCACCATCGTGGGCGCGGGCGTGGTCAGCGTCCTGGGCACCTGCGGCGGCTCGATCCTCCAGCACTTCTTCCGGCGCACCGGCCGGCAGGTCCAGGAGGTCGCCGTGCAGGCCAGGCCCGGCGTCCGCCGGGTCCGCGAGCAGGTGTGGACGCGGTCGGACGCGGCGGCGGACCGTACGGACCGCACGCGGGCGCTCCCGGAGGCGGACGCCACCGGCACCGGGCCGCTGACCAGCCCCGTGACCAGCACTGGCCCGCTCTCCGACACCGGCACGGGCGAGGTCCCTGGCACCGACGCCGACACCGCTCCCGCCTCCGGCACCGAAGCCACTCCCGTCTCCGACGTGGACGCAGACTCCGATGCCGACGCCGGGCAGGGCGGCGGGGACGGCGGGGACGGCTACGGCGAGGCCACCTCCTACCGGGCCGGCAAGCGCGGCTGGAAGCGGCCCGTGGTCGCCGTCGCGCTGGCCTTCGGGCTCACCATGGGCGGGATCACCGGCTACGAGGCCATCGCCGGGGAGAGCATCAGCGGAGGGCACGGCACCACCATCGGCAACGCCGTCAACGGCCGCAATTCACCGCACTCCGGCGGCACCGAGCACACCCCCGCGCCCGGCGGCACCGACAGCCCGACCGACGGCACCACCACCGGCCCGCACGGCGACGGCGGCGACGGCAACGGGCAGCCCGGGCAGGACCCCACTCCCTCGTCCCCGCGGCCCTCGGACCCGGCGCCGTCCACCGGCACCGGCGGGAGCGGTGGCAGCGGTGGCAGCGGTCAGCCCACGCCGCCCCCGACGACGTCCCCGCCGCCGACCACCACCCCGCCCTCCCCGACCCCCACCCCGAGCGACGGGTCCGGCGGGAGCGGCGACGGCGGCACGGCTCCGTAAAGCGCCCGGTCAGCCGGCCACGGCGGCGGCCACCAGCTCCGCCCGGTGCGCGCGGGCCGTGGCCATCAGCCCGTCGAGCGCGTCCCGGGTCCGTACGAGGTCGGCGATGTGCGCGGAGAGCCGGTCGCGCTCCAGCTCCATGCGGGCGATCGCGGCGTCGGAATTGGCCTGGCTGGGCGCGTCGACGCAGGGCAGCAGCCCGGCGATGGTGCGGCTGGACAGGCCGGCCGTGTACAGCCGCTGGATGAACGCGACCCGCTCGACCTCGGCTTCCGTGTAGTGCCGCTGCCCGCTGGCGCTGCGGGTGCTGGCGAGCAGCCCCTGCTCCTCGTAGTAGCGCACCGACCGGACGCTCACTCCGGCCCGCGCCGCCAGTTCCCCGATCCGCACGGTGTCCTCCTGACCGCGTCCGCCGGTCTGTGACCTGCGTCATACCGGCTTGCCTCTGACATGAATGTGAGGTTTTAGCGTAGCTCTCGTGCCCGAGATGCGGGCACCGAGGACCACAAGGGATCCGACGTGACCTCTCTCTTCACCAGCTACCGGCTCGGCGGGCTGACCCTCCCCAACCGCACGGTCATGGCCCCGATGACCCGGATCAGGGCCGCCGCCGGCGGTCTGGCGACGCCGTCGATGGCGGCCTACTACGCCCAGCGGGCCACGGCCGGGCTGATCGTCAGCGAGGGCGTGCAGCCCAGCGCGATCGGGCAGTCCAACCCGGGGACGCCGGGACTGCACACCGACGAGCAGGTCGCCGCGTGGCGCCCCGTGACCGCCGCCGTCCACGCCAACGGCGGACGGATCTTCGCCCAGCTCATGCACGGCGGCCGGGTCTCGCACCCCGACACCATCGGTACGCGGCCGGTCGGACCCTCGGCCGTCGCCGCCGTCGGTGACGTGTTCACCCCGACCGGGCCGCAGGCCGCCCCGGTGCCGCGCGCCCTGGAGACCGCGGAAGTGCCCGAGCACGCGCGGTCCTACGCCGAGGCCGCCCGCCGCGCGGTGGACGCCGGATTCGACGGCGTGGAGCTGCACGGCGCCAACGGCTACCTGATCTCGCAGTTCCTGTCGTCCAACGCCAACCTGCGCACCGACCGCTACGGGGGCACGGTCGCCCACCGGATCCGCTTCGCCGTCGAAGCCGTCGCCGCGACCGTCGAGGCCGTCGGCGGTGACAGGACCGGCATCCGGCTCTCACCCGGCGGTACGTTCTGGGGGGTCGAGGAGAACGATGTCCCCGAGCTGTACGCCGCGTTGCTGACCGAACTGGCCGGCCTCGGGCTCGCCTACGTCCACCTCGAAGCCACCGCGGACGAGGACGTCCTGGTCGGCCTGCGCCGGGCCTGGCCGGGCACCCTCGTGATGAACCCCGTCTACCCGATGGGGCCGAAGCAGGCCGGCCGCGACGACGCCGACCACTGGCTCGGCCTGGGCGCCGACCTCATCAGCTTCGGCCGCGCCTTCCTCGCCAACCCCGACCTGGTCGAACGGCTCAGGCGCGGACTCCCGATCGCCCCGGTCGACGAGGCCACGTACTACCAGGGCGGCGACGCGGGCTACCTCACCTACCCGGCCCACCAGCACGTGGTGTGAGGCCGCGGTCCGGCTTGGCCGCGCGGAGTCGGGGCACGCGAGGGACATGGACCCCAGCGCGCGTGACGTGTCCGGCCCGGCCTTCGTCCTGGGCGGTGGTGGCGCCCTGGGCGCCTACGAAGTCGGCATGCTCAAGGCGCTGTTCGCCGCCGGGGTGAAGCCGGGCCTGGTGCTGGGCACGTCGGTCGGCGCGATCAACGGGGCCGCCGTGGCCGCCGAGCCGTCGCAGGCCGCGGTGGGCGAACTGATCGACCTGTGGACGGGTTTGGGCCGGGCGGGGGTGTTCGCCGGTTCGCTGGTCGGACGGCTGTCCACCGCGGTACGCAGCCGCACCCACCTCTACACCCCGGCGCAGCTGCTCGACCTGCTGGGCGACCATCTGCCGGTCGCCCGCATCGAGGAGCTCGCGGTGCCCTTCCAGTGCGTGGCGGCGAGCATCGAAAACGCCGCCGAGCACTGGTTCGAGAGCGGTCCGCTGGTCGAGGCGGTGCTCGCGTCGTCCGCCGTGCCGGGGCTGCTGCCGCCGGTCAAGCTCGGCGGCGAGCACTTCGTGGACGGCGGGCTGGTCAACAGCATCCCGGTGGGCAGGGCCGTCGCCCTGGGCGCCCGCGAGATCTATGTGTTGCAGGTCGGCCGGATCGAACGGCCCCTCACCCCGCCCAGGTTGCCGTGGGAGGTCGCCACCGTGGCGTTCGAGATCGCCCGCAGGCACCGCTTCGCCCGCGACATGGCCGACCTGCCGCCGCACGTCACCGTGCACGTGCTGCCCAGCGGCGCGGCCTCGGGCGAAGTGGGCGGGACCTTGAGCCAGTTGCGCCACCGGGCCTTCGGGCAGACGGCCGAGCGCATCGAGCGGGCCTACGCGGCCTCCTCGCGCTACCTGGACTCCGCCTTCGACGCCGCGGACGGCCCGGCGTGAAGCGCCCCGTGACAGGCGGCCGGGTCGAGCGCGCGGGGCGGGGCGGCCCGGCGACGAGCCTGCCGCGTGCCTCACGGGAGGCCGAGCACGTGCTGCCGGGGGAAGCAATCCGCCCGGCCGACACCACCATGCCCGGGGAAGCGATACCGGCGCAGGCCGCCCGCCCGGCCGACACCACCGCGGCCGGGGAGGCGATCCGCCCGGCCGACACCACCGTGCCCGGGGAAGCGATACCGCCGCAGGCCGCCCGCCCGGCCGACCGCGCTGTGTCCGGCGGACCCGCGCACCCCGTGCCCGGCGCGGGACCCGTACGTCCGTCTCCGGGCCTCGGCTCCGCGCTGGTCACCGCGGGGCGGCGGACCGTCACCACCGTGCTGCTGATCGCGCTGATCCCGGTGGCCGCGGCCCTGGTTGTCGCCGTGAGCGTGCTCAGCGCGCCCGTGTCGCTGGTCGCGCGCGGGCCGTGGCGCCCGACACGCATGGCCTGCTTCCTGCTGGTCTACCTCGTGGTGGACCTCGCGGGGCTGCTGGCCGCCTCCGTGCTCTTCCTGCGCAACCCCCTCGGCGGGCCGGCCGCGCGGGACCGGCGGGCGGCCGAGGCCTTCGGGGTGCTCGCCCGGCTGCTGGCCGTCCTGCGCCGGGTGGCGGAACGGCTGTTCGGGCTGCGGGTGGAGGTGACGCCCGCGCTGCCCGCCGCCGCCCGGACTCCGGACGTGCCGCTGGTGGTCCTCGGGCGGCACGCGGGCCTCGGCGACTCCTTCCTGCTGCTGCAGATGCTGCTCACCGAGGCGGGTCTGCTGCCGCACACCGTGCTCAAGGGGGTGCTGCGCGCCGATCCGTGCCTCGACGTCCTGCTCGGCCGGGTGCCGCACTGCTTCCTGCCCCCGGCCCACGGCACCGCCGAGGACGCGATCGCGGCGCTGGCCACGGGGCTGCGGCCGAAGGACGCGCTGGTGATCTTCCCCGAGGGAGGCAACTTCACCCCGCGCCGCCACCGCCGGGCCGTCGCGCGGCTGCGCCGCCTCGGCCAGTACCGGCGGGCCGCCCGCGCGGCCCGGCTGCACTACGTACTGCCGCCGCGGGACGCCGGAAGCCTCGCGGTGCTGGCGGCGGCTCCCACCGCCGACGTGGTCTTCGTCGCGCACGCGGGCCTCGACGTCATCGCCTCGCCGCGCGCCGCCTGGACGTTCCTGCCCTTCCGGCGCCCGGTCCTGGTCCACTGGTGGCGGATACCGGCCGCCGACATCCCGCGAAGCGACGAGGCGCGCAGCGAGTGGCTGCTCGGGCAGTGGGAGCGGATGGACCGCTGGACGGCCGAGCAGGCGGTCGCGGCGACGCCCCACGTGTAGAAGCGCCCCGGCTCCCGGAGTTGTACAACCGGGTGCCGGGGCGTACGCCTATCCCGCCTGAGGCGTCGGGGCGTTCGGACTCACAGGGTGCGTTCGAGGCGGTCGGCCATCAGCTTCACGAAGCGGGCGGGGTCGGCCAGTTCGCCGCCCTCGGCCAACAGGGCGAGGCTGTGCACGAGTTCCGCGGTCTCGCCGAGGCCGGCGTCGTCCGGGCGCTCGGTGTGGGTCCGGTTGAGGCCGACGACCAGCGGGTGCTTGGGGTTGAGTTCGAGGATCCGCTTGGAGTGCGGGATCTCCTGGCCCATCGCCCGGTAGATGTTCTCCAGCGCCGGTGTCACGTCGTGCGTGTCCGAGACGACGCAGGCGGGCGAGACGGTGAGCCGGGAGGAGAGCCGTACCTCCTTGACGTCGTCGCTCAGCCGGTCGGTCATCCAGGCCAGCAGGCCCGCGTACTCCTCCTGCTGCTTCCCGCGCTCGGTGTCCGCGTCCTGCTTCTCCTGCGCGGTGCCGAGGTCGATCTCGCCCTTGGCGACGGAGCGGAACTGCTTGCCGTCGAACTCCGGGGCCGTGTCGACCCACACCTCGTCCACCGGGTCGGTCAGCAGCAGCACTTCGATGCCCCGGGCCTGGAACGCCTCCATGTGCGGCGAGTTCTCGATGGCCTGCCGGGACTCGCCGGTGAGGTAGTAGATGTGCTCCTGGCCGTCCTTCATCCGCTCCACGTACTGCGCCAGCGCGGTCGGCTGGTCCTTGTCGTGGGTGGTGGCGAAGGACGACACGGCGAGGATGGTGTCGCGGTTCTCGCGGTCGCTGAGCAGCCCCTCCTTCAGGACGCGGCCGAACTCCCCCCAGAAAGTTGCGTACTTCTCCGGGTGCGCGGTCATCAGGTCCTTGACCGTGGAGAGCACCTTCTTGGCCAGCCTGCGGTGCATGAGCTGGATCTGCCGGTCCTGCTGGAGGATCTCGCGCGAGACGTTGAGCGACAGGTCCTGCGCGTCCACCACGCCCTTGACGAAGCGCAGGTAGGGCGGCATCAGCGCTTCGCAGTCGTCCATGATGAAGACGCGCTTGACGTAGAGCTGGACACCGCGCTTGTAGCCCTGGAGGAAGAGGTCCTGCGGGGCGCGGGCCGGGATGAACAGCAGCGCCTGGTATTCGAAGGTGCCCTCGGCCTGGAGGCGGATGGTCTCCAGCGGGTCGGTCCAGTCGTGGCTGATGTGCTTGTACAGCTCGTGGTACTCGTCGTCGGTGACCTCGTCGCGCGAGCGGGCCCACAGCGCCTTCATGGAGTTGAGCGTCTCGGGCTCGCCCGGCCCGGCGTCGGCCCCCTCCGCGTCGGCGTCGGGTGCGGGTTGCGCGGCCATGCGGATGGGCCAGGTGATGAAGTCGGAGTAGCGCTTGACGATCTCCCGGAGCTTCCACGGCGAGGTGTAGTCGTGGAGCTGGTCCTCGGAGTCCTCCGGCTTGAGGTGGAGCAGGATCGTGGTGCCCTGCGGCGCGTCCTCGACGGTCTCCACCGTGTACGTGCCCGCGCCGGTCGACGTCCAGCGGGTGCCCTGGCTCTCGCCCGCGCGCCGGGTCAGCAGCGTGACCTCGTCGGCGACCATGAAGCTGGAGTAGAAGCCGACGCCGAACTGGCCGATCAGCCCCTCGGCGTCCGACGCGCCGTCGGCCTCTTTCAGCTCGCGCAGGAATTTCGCCGTACCCGAGTTCGCGATGGTCCCGATGAGTTCGACCACTTCGTCGCGCGACATGCCGACCCCGTTGTCCCGGACGGTCAGCGTGCGGGCCTTCGGGTCGGCGTCGAGGGCGATGTGGAGGTCGGACACGTCCGCGCCGAGCGAGTCGTCGCGGAGCGCTTCGAGCCGCAACTTGTCCAGGGCGTCGGAGGCGTTGGAGACGAGCTCGCGCAGGAACACGTCCTTGTTGGAGTAGATCGAGTGGATCATCATCTGCAGAAGCTGGCGCGCTTCCACCTGAAACTCGAACGTCTCTGTCGGCATTATCCGTTGGTCCTTCTCAAGGTCACCGGGTGACGGGTACTGACCTCAGCACTGTAGCCGCGGGACGCGACCGCGAAAGCGGCCTTCCCCCATCGGGCGCCCGCCCCCCGCGGGCGGATCGCCGCCCCCGTCCCTGTCGGTGCCGAGGCCTGAGGTCGGTCGCGTGAACGACCTCGCCCAGCTCTTCGTCCGCGTCCGTGCCCGCGCCGAGCAGGAGTTCCCGGACCTTCCGCCGTGCGCCGGCGAGCGGGACGTCGCGGACGCCGGGGCCGCCCTCGGCTTCACCCTGCCGCCGGCACTGAGCGGGCTGTACCGCCAGGTCGCCAACGGCGGCTTCGGCCCCGGCTACCGCCTGCTGCCGCTGACCGGCCCCGGACGTACCGCCGTCGCCGAATACGGCCCGCCGCGTCCCACCGCCTGGCGGCAACCGGCTGAGCACCGGGCGCGAGTCCCCGCGGGTACGGGCCGCACGACGAATTCGCCCGGGCCGCCCGGCTGGGTCAGTCGGTGGGGAGGGTCGCGTCGAGGTAGGCCTGGACCGGGGGGAAGAGGCCGTAGGGGACGTGGGCGGGGATGTCGGCGCGGGTGCACCAGGTCAGCTCGGCGAGTTCTTCGGTGTCGGCGACATACGCGGCGCCGCCGACGACCTCGCACGCCGTGTAGGACATCAGGCGCTGGGTCTTGGGGTGGACGCGCTCGCCGAGCAGGCGCAGGGCCACGACCTCCAGGCCGGTCTCCTCGCGGGTCTCGCGGACCGCGGCCTCCTGGGGGGACTCGCCCGCCTCGATCTCCCCGGCGGGGAACTGCCAGGAGAGCTGGCCCTCGGCGACCCGGCGGCGGACCATCAGGACGCACCCGTCATGAACGATGATCGCGGCCGCGATGCCGGGGCGCTCCGCGGCGGTCTTGTCGGTCATGGCTGGCCCTCCAGAGCTGCGGTGATCGGCGGGAAGATCGCCTCGGCGGGGATGAAGCGCGTGACGGCGTCTCTGCGAGCCCACATAACGTCCATGTTCTCCAGAATGTCGCTGTTCCGCGCTACACCGGCGAGGTAATCGCAGAGGAAGTACTCGCAGTGGACGCCGGTGAGCGGGTGCAGCCGGCTGCCCAGGCTGCGGCGTACGGCACAGTGCACGCCGGTCTCGGCGTGCGTCTCGCGCACGGTCACGGTCTCCGGGCGCACCCCCGGTTTGACCACGCCGGCCGGGAACTGCCAGGTGATGCCGGAGGCGTCGCCGTCGCGGCGGCAGACCAGCAGCACCTCGCTCCCCCGCAGGACGACGGCGATCGCGACCCGCAGCACCTGCGCCCCGCCGCCCGCCGCCTCGCCGCCCTCGGCGCCGCGCGACGGCCCCGGACCACCGGGGGCGGCCCGGGCCAGCAGGGCGAACCGCGCGCGGACCGCGGGGCCGGCCCGCTCGTAGGCGGCGTCCAGGAGCTGCTGCATCTCCGCCCGGGGGACGACGTCCGGGTACGCGTGCCAGGCCGCGACCGTACGCAGCGCGATGCCGAGGTGGTTGGCGAAGGACTCGTTGGTCATCCGCAGCGCGGCCTGGAGGACGCACGCGCTCCGCCCGCTCCAGACGTCCACCACGTCCATGCGTCCCCCCTCGCATTCCCCTCGGGCCCGCTTCCCGCTCAACGGCCGGCAGCACTTCTGCACAGCCGCTGCACCCCCGCTGCACCGCCCGTACATCGCGTCAATTGCGGTCGTCCGCTTCACTCGTAGTCAGGCGGTTCCCCACTGTCCCGGGCTCAATCACTTCCCGCCGAATATGTCCCGCGGAGGTCCTCTTGATGGCCTGTCCAAGCCCTCGAACGAGAGACGATCGCCAGCAGGATGGTTTCAGCAACACCGGGACCGTGCCGAAGAAGTGCCCGCATCCGCAATTGCATGGAACCGCATCCGGCCAGTACCCGGCGCGTACGCGTCGACCGCCGGCCGCATGAGCCGACGGGCGCCCCGGCGCGGGTAATGTCAGTCGAATGACGTGCTGAATGGTCGTCATATTGCTTACCGGGGGTCAACCGCCGGCAGCAGGCGGCCGGACGGCCCGACAGCCGAAAGGGAATCAATGGCCAAAGATCAGGAACAGACGGTGGAGCGCACCCTCGTGCTCCTCAAACCCGACGCGGTGGTACGCGGCGTCGCCGGGCGGATCATCGCCCGCTTCGAGGACGCCGCCCTGAAGATCGTCGGCGTCAAGATGCGGCGGATGGACGCCGACCTCACCCGGCGCCACTACTTCGACCTGGAGGAGCGGCACGGCGCCGAGGTCTACGCCGTCACCGCCGCCTTCATGCAGCAGGGGCCGGTCATCGCCCTGGTGCTGGAAGGCTTCGGGGCGGTCGCCACCGTACGCAAGATCGTCGGCAGCACCTACCCGGACGAGGCGCCCGCGGGCACGGTACGCGGCGACTTCTCGCACTACAGCAGCGGCGCGAGCCTGGCCACGGGCAAGGCGGTGGCGAATCTGGTGCACGCCTCGGGCAACAGGGACGAGGCCGCCCAGGAACTGGACCTGTGGTTCGCCAAGGACGAGTTGCACGACTACCGCACCCTCGCGGAGACCTTCACCTACTGAGCCGGAAACCGCGCCACCGACGCCGAGCAGTCGGGCATCGGGGCGTTGATCAGCGACGAAGCACCACCGTACGAAGAAGGGCACCATGATCAGCCAGACCCGCGCTGCCTCGGTCGAGGAGCTGGAGACCACCTTCCACAGCCAGTTGGCGACCGACCGGTGGGCGGCCACGGAGACGGCTTTCGCACTCGCGGTGCGGACCCGGGACGCCGGCGACTGGGCACGGTCACGCGAGTGGGTGACGCAGTGCCTCCGGCTGCTGGCGGACTTCCCGGGCGAGACCCTGGAGCAGGCCGCGACCACGCGTGTGTCGGTGGGTGGCGTACTGCTCCCGCACTACCTGCACGAGGGCGTCGTACGCGACCGGTTCGGCCGGCCCGCCTGACGCCCGCCCGCCCACTACCGGCGAATACGTCCACGACATCCAGGAAGGCGGCGACACCCTTGGCCACGGAGATCGAGATGCGCGCGCGCTTCGACAAGACCGCGCACGCCCGGCTCATTTCCCGTCTGGAGAACGACGGCGAAGATCTCGGATGCGACGACAAACGGATCTACTTCTACGTGCTGCCCGACAAATTGCTGAAGGTCACGGACAACACCGCGGCGGGCACGGCGAAGATCACACTCAAGATGAGCAAGATCGGTCAGGGCGCCGCATTTTCCGAGACGGAATTTCCGCTCGCACGTGCGGATGTCGCCGCAGCCGTACGTGTCTTCAACGCGCTCGGTTTCGAGCCGGACATGCACGAGGCGTTCAATCGGCGGCACAACTTCCGCTTCCGCGGGGTGGAGATCGCGGTGAAGTGGAGCCAGGCATGGGGACACCACGCCGAGTTCGAAGTGCTGCTCGACGACGCACCCGGACAGGCGGCGGTGGACGAGGCGGAATCGCTCATTCGCTCGGTCGCCGCGGAATTGGCGGTTCCGCTCATGAGCGAGCGGGAACTCGCGGACTTCACAGCCGCGTTCGAGGCCGCGGAACGCGACCGCAAGGCGGGTGAGCGCCGGCCGGCACCCGCCGGCTGACGCGCCCGCCGTCCAGACCACCGAGGGGGGTGGACCAGATGCGAAGCACCACCGCACCGCAGGGACGTCCGGCCGAACCGTCCGCCGGGCCGCACGGATCAGCCGTCGGCCCGCACGAAGCGGCCGAAGCGGCTGAACCGGCTGAACCGGCCGGAACGACCGGAACGACCAAAACGGCAGGACCCGTCGGATCGACCGGACCCGCCGAACCGGCCGGACCCGCAGGACCCGCCGGACCCGCCGGACCCGCCGGACCCGCCGTGAGCCTGGTCGAACTGGCCGCGCTCAAGCGCCTTCCGCGCCACCAGTACACCGACCGGGCCACCGTCCGCTGGATCGTGGCGAACAGGCCCGACTTCACCGACCGGCCCGCGCTCCGCCCGCCGTTGCGGCCCGCGTCCCTGCGGCTGCTGGCCAGGTCCGCCGTCCCGGCGGGCTGGTGGGCCGAGGCCAGGACGGCGGAGTCGCTGCACGGCACGCGGCACGCGATGCGTACGGCGGCGCTGGCCGCGATGCTCGCCGAGCGGACCGGGCTCGGCGAGGACGAGACCGCCGACCTCGTCCTGGCCGCCGCCGTGCACGACTGCCGCCGCCTGCACGACCAGGACGACCGGGGCCACGGGCGGCGCGCGGCGGCATGGCTGACGGAGCGCGCGGACCAGGTCTGGGCGCACTTCCACCTCACCGCCGCGCCCCACCGCGTCGTACGCGCCGCCACCGCGATACGCCTGCACGACGTGCCCTACTCCGCCTTCACCAGCGGCGACACGGCGGACCACGCCCGCGCCGCCCGCGTCTGCGACCTCCTCAAGGCCGCCGACGCGCTCGACCGCTACCGGCTGCCGAAGCTGAGCTGGTGGCCGGACCCGGCCCACGTGCGCATACGCCCCGATGTCTTCGACCGGCTCCGCGCGACCGCGTTCGACCTGGTGGTGCGGTCCGAGACCGCCCGCCTGGCGGGTTGCGACAGCGGGCACGCCGTCCTGCGCGCCTTGGAACCCCTGGACCTGAGGGAGCTGCTTGCCTGATGGACGTCCGCGACGCCTACGAACAGTGGGCCGACGCCCACGCGTTCTTCGACACGGCGCCGATACCCGCCCCCGCCCCGCACCGGGGCGACCCGCTCGCCGAGCAGACCGGGCAGTGGGAACGCCGGCTGGCGGAGACGCCCAACGGCCACCTGCTGCGCGGCAACGCCCTCTTCGACGCGCTCCGCGGCGGCGGGACCCTGCATCTGCTGCACGTCACCCACGCGCTGGAGCGGATCACCGAGCACGGTGTGCTCCACCCCTCGGGCGGCTGCCTGGTCGGGAGCGTCTACTGCGCCCCGCTCACCCCTACGGACAGCGGCTTGCGCATGCACAACCTCGGCGCCTACATCCTCGACCGGGAGGCGCCCGCCTTCGTGGCGAGGTCGGGCGGCGCCCCGGACCGTACGCCCACCCCGCTGGTCTTCGAACTGCGCCTTCCCGAGCAGGCCTACCGCGGTCTGGCGGGCATCGACTACCTGCGCCTGGGCGGCATCCACCTCCAGATCTACAGCCGCCTCGAATACCTGCTCTCCAAGGCCGAACGGCACCGGCTGCGCGAGTCCGTCGTCAGCCGGACGAAGAACTGCACGGCCCTGCTCTCGATGGCGGCGGCCATCGCCTACGAAGGGGCCCGCGTGCCGCCCGGCTTCTTCCTGCGGCTGCTGGACGACGCCCTCCCGCGGCTGCCGATCCTGGGATACGTGTACTTCGAGGCGCTGGCGGAGTACCTGATGCTGCACTCGACGGCGCCGCGGACCGTACGGCTGGCCGCCGCCGGGGAGTTCGACAACTGGCTGTACAAGGAGATGCTCTTCACCACCCTCCCGCACACGGCCGGCCGGTTCGACCTCGCGACATTCCGCCCGCCGACCGGGGACTTCGACGCCTTTCTCGCCCGGATCGACAGCACCGTCGATCCGGCGCACGCCCGCGCGTACCTGACCGAGCGGATCAGCCACCTCATCGCCGCCCGGCTCTTCACCCGCGGGCAGATCCCCGGGGCCTGGCACCACAGGCGCTGGGAGTTCGACAGCCTGACCGCCGAACTCGGGCCGCTGCTGGGCCACATGATCCACCGCGAACTGCGGACCTTCGGCCGCTACCCGGACTTCTACTTCTACTACGACCAGCACAAGGCGCTTCAGGCGTGGAACTACTGGAACCACATGGACATCGTGGTCCCCTTCAACGGCACCTTCCCGAAGGGCGAGGTCGGGATCAACCCCGCCTACCCCGACCTGGACTACCGGGTCTGGCGCGCCGAGCAGGACGCCGCCGGGCTGCTGCACCCCGTCGAGGAGCTGGCGCTGACCATCGCGCCGCGCCTGGTGGACATCAAGCACACGCTCATGCGCAGCAGCCGGTGGGCCGAACCGGCCGCACCCGCACCCGTGTAGGACGCGCCCCGCCCGCCGTCCGCATTCCCTTCCGCCCGCGACCACGCGAGGACACCATGACGACCAGCCACCGTGATACCGCACGCCCCGACACCGACACCGACACCGACACCGGCGCCGCTCCCGGCGACCCCGACGACTTCGCGCACCGCCTCCGAGCCCTGCTGGCCGACCCGGCCACCCCGCACGGCCTCGCCCGTACGCTGCGGGCCACGGCCAAGGAGCTCGACCTCGCCGCCCACCACCGGGCCGGCCGGGCGGCCTGGCCCGACGGCCGGATCGACGGCACTCCCGGCACGGTCCAGATCGGCGGCGGCGCCCACCGCATCGACGGCTTCTTCAACATCGACGCGATACCGCCCGCCGACCTGGTGTGGGACGTGCGCGAGGGCATTCCGCTGCACGACGCCAGCGTGCGCTTCCTGTTCTCCGAGCACTTCCTCGAACACCTCGACTACCCGCGCTCGGCCCAGCACTTCGCCCGCGAGGCCCACCGCGTCATGGCCCCGGGCGGGCGGCTGGTCACCGGCGTACCGGACGCCGCCCATGTCCTGGGCCCGTACCCGGCACCCGCGGCCGAGGCGGCCGAGATGATCGACCGCTGGTACGCCCACCGCACCTGCCGCGAGGACATCGCCACCTACCTCGACCTGATCAACTACGTCTTCCGCGACCAGGACGACGACCCCACCTACAACCCCCACTACTGGGCCTACGACTTCGACAAGCTCGTCCAGCTCTTCACCCAGGCGGGCTTCACCCGGGTCGAGCCGTGGGCCTTCGACCCGGCGATCGCGAACCCGAAGCGGGAGTGGGCGAGTGTGTACGTGGTGGCGACGAAGCAGGACGCGGCGGCCTGAGCCGGTCACCGCCGGCCCGCTGAGCGCAGGGCGACCAGGCCCGCCAGGTCGGCGTCGCTCAGTTCGCTGAACGCCGCCTCGCCCGCGCTCAGCACCGAGTCGGCCAGTTCTCTCTTCTGCCGCAGGAGTTGGGCGACCCGGTCCTCGACGGTGCCCTCGGCGACGAGCCTGTGCACCTGGACGGGCCGGGTCTGCCCGATGCGGTAGGCGCGGTCGGTGGCCTGGTCCTCGACGGCCGGGTTCCACCAGCGGTCGTAGTGGATGACATGGCCGGCCCGGGTGAGGTTCAGGCCCGTGCCCGCGGCCTTGAGCGACAGCAGGAAGACCCGCCTCTCGCCGGCCTGGAAGGCGTCGACCATCCGCTCACGGCGGCGGACCGCCGTACCGCCGTGCAGGAACAGGGTGTTCACACCGCGGTCCGCCAAGTGGCGTTCGATCAGCCGCCCCATGGCCACGTACTGGGTGAAGACCAGGGCGGAGTCGTCCTCGGCCAGGATCGTGTCCAGCAGGTCGTCCAGCAGCCGCAACTTGCCGGAGCGGCCCGGCAGTTTCGCGCCCGCCGGCTCCTTGAGGAACTGGGCGGGGTGGTTGCAGACCTGCTTCAGGCCGGTGAGCAGCTTCATCACCAGGCCGCGTCGCGCCATGCCTCCGCTGCCCTCGATCTCGGTCATCAGCTCGCGGACCAGGGCTTCGTAGAGGGAGACCTGCTCCTTCGTGAGGGACACCGGCCGGTCGGTCTCGGTCTTGGGCGGCAGTTCGGGTGCGATGCCCGGGTCGGACTTGCGGCGGCGCAGGAGGAAGGGGCGTACCAGCGCGGCCAGTTGCGCGGCGGTCCGGGTGTCGCGGTCGCCCTCGACGGCGCGGGCGTAGCGGTCGCGGAAGGCGGGGAGCGTGCCGAGCAGGCCGGGGGTGGTCCAGTCGAGCAGCGCCCACAGCTCGGACAGGTTGTTCTCGACCGGGGTGCCGGTCAGCGCGACCCTGCCGCGCGAGGGGATGCCGCGCAGCGCCTGGGCGGTGCGGGCGTGCGGGTTCTTGACGTGCTGGGCCTCGTCGGCGACGAGCAGCCCCCACGGGTGCGCGGCGAGGCGGTCGGCGTCGCGCCGCATCGTCCCGTACGTGGTCAGCACGAAGCTGTTCGCCTCCACGTCGGTGAGGTCGCGGCCGGGGCCGTGGAAGCGGTGTACGGCGGCGGCCGGGGCGAACCGGCGGATCTCGCGCTCCCAGTTGCCGAGCAGCGAGGCCGGGCAGACGACCAGGGTCGGGCCGGCGGTGGCCGCGCGCTCCTGGCGGCGCAGGTGGAGTGCGATGAGGGTGACGGTCTTGCCCAGGCCCATGTCGTCGGCCAGGCAGCCGCCGAGGCCGAGCGAGGTCATCCGGTCCAGCCAGTCCAGACCCCGGAGCTGGTAGTCCCGCAGCGTCCCGGCGAGGGCCTTCGGGGCGGGCAGGGTCTCGTACGCGGCCCGGGCGCCGGGCCCGGCGTCGGTACGCGGCTGCTGCCCGGCAGTACGCGGCTCCGGTTCGGCGACGAGCGCCCGCAGCTCCTCCAGTACGCCCCCGGCCGTGACCGCCACCCGCTCGCCGTCCACCTCGACGCTGCCGGTCAGAGCCGCGCCCAGCGCCTCGATCGCGGTCAGCGGCGCCCTCCTGGACCGCGCGGCCCGGCGCAGCCGACGGACCAGCTCCGGGTCCACGACCACCCAGCGGTCGCGCAGCCGCACGATCGGGCGGTGCGCCAGCACCAGCCGCTCCAACTCCGCCTCGGACAGCTCCATTTCGCCGAGCGCGACCCGCCAGCGGAAGTCCAGCAGGCCGCCGGAGGCCAGGAAGGTCTCGGCGGAGGACCGCGTCCCCTCGCGGGCGGGTTCCAGGACCCCGGTGGCGGTCAGCCCGCGTACCAGCTCCTTCGGCCAGTGCACGGCAATTCCCGCCGCGGCCAAACGGGTTGCCGCCGCGCCCAGCAGCGCCCCGGCCTCCTCGTCGGACAGTTCCAGGCCGGTCGGCGCGGCGGCGTCCAGCAGGCGGCGGGCCGGCGGCCAGACACGGGCCGCCCGGCGCAGCGCCCGCAGCGTGTCCGACCGGGCCTGCGGGCCGAACAGTTCGGGGGCGCCGACGCTTCCCGACCACAGGTCGGCCGCGTCGGCCAGCGCCGCGGGATCGGCAAGGCTGCGCAGCTGCACCACCGCGAGGCAGTCCTCCGCGCCCAGCTCCAGCCGCAGCGACACCTCAAGGCCGGGACCGCGGTCCTCGTCGGCCGCCACCGGCCGGCGGTCCTCCGGCGCGCGCACCGCCTCACGGGCGACCGGCGTACGGATGAGCGGGGTCCGGGTGAGCGCGTCGGCGACGGCGTCCAGGAAGGCCGGGAGCTGCGCTCCGGGCTCGGCGGCGCCCGAGGGCGTACCGGCGGCGAGCGCGTCCAGCCGCCTGCGGTCGGCGTCGTCCAGCGGGCCGATCCGCCACGCGTCGGAGCCGCCCGGCGACACCCCGGCCGCCACCCGGCCCCGGGCGAGCAGCCCCAGCCCGAGCACGGCCGCCGCGCCCCAGAAGGCGGCGCTGGCCGACGCCCGCCCGCTGCCGTCCGCCCCGAGCGCCCGGCACCGGGTCAGCAGCGGCAGCGCCTGGTCCACCGGCAGCACGACGGCGGCCACCCGCGCGGGCTCGCCGTCCGCCCCGGCCACGGTGACGTCCTCGGGCGCGACTCCGAGATCGGGCGGTTCGCCGCCGGGCGTCCAGAACGCCATCCGCCCCGCCCGGGGCGGCTCCGCGGGCAGGAAGGCAGCCTCGCCCGCGGCGAGTTCGGGCAGCCGCGCGAGCAGCCGCCGCCGGTCGACGACGCTCCCCGGCCCGGCCGTACGGGCAGCCGCGGCCCGCCCCGCCGACGGGTAGCCCTCCGCCACCGCACCCACTCCCGATCCCCGCCCCGACCGCCGGACCTCTCGTACCCCCGCACCGAGTATCACCCGCCCACCCACCCCCACGACCAGCCCCCCGCCCCCTCCGCGCCACCCGAAGGCCGCCGGGGGCCATGGGCGCGTACGCCGTATTCGAGCGTCTCGTCTAGCTCCCTGGTCACACGGTGCGTAGCCGCCCTGATTCCGCCGCGGGCGGCGGCGGGCGCGATCTACGGTGCCGGGCATGAACGTCAGTCGCACAGCAGTTGCCATCGTCACCGGGTTCGCCGCGCTCACGCTCGCCGCGTGCGGACCGGCCGGGGTCCAGGACACGGGAAGCGCCGCACCGACGACGCGTACGGTCACGACGTACGTGTCACCGTCGGCCACCACCGCGTCGGCCTCCCCGTCCGCCACGGGCTCCATATCGCCGTCGCCGAGCGCCCCGGCGTCCACGAGCCCGGCGGGCGTCCCGGTCACGACGAGTGCCAAAGCCACCACCCGCCGCACCACCGCGCCTTCCGTGCACCGCACCACCGCGCCCGCGGTCCACCGCACGACCGCACCCGCCGTCCACCACACCAGCGCGCCGGCCGTGCACCACACCTCGGCGCCGGCCGCCGGCGGGGCGTGCAGTATTCGTTCCAACGCGGGGAACTGCTACAAGGCGGGGCAGTTCTGCCGGAAGGCCGACCTCGGCAGGACGACGACCGACGCTCAGGGCCGCTCGATCACATGCCGGATGAAATCGGGCAAGCCGCACTGGCAGTACTGAGCCGGAATGCGGGATCCGGCAGGTCCGGCGGTGGGGCGGGGGGCAGGGGGACGCCGGACGGCATTCACCAAAAGCAGGTAATATTCGGCACCCCGTTCGACATCCCGGCCGCCACAGCTGATACAAAGCAACGCTGGCAGTCTCACGGCGGGAAGGGCAGGCCGTCCTTCCTCCCGGGTGATGCCACAGGGGGCTTCTGCACAACCAGCACGGGTCGGCCCGGCCGACATCCGCGCCTGGGGGGATCACGAACTCGAACGCCGCCGTCATGCGACGGGCGGCCCCTCTGTCGTATCGCCGTGCCCGGACGGCCAGCTGATTCGTACGACGAAGGAGAAACTGCATGGGCATTCCTGCCCGCGACGCGGCGTCCCGCACCGGGACAGGGGCGATACGCGCCCGTTCCCGCTACCGCAGCGCGCTGCCCGGCGGCGTGGTGGCCGCCACCGCCCTGGCGATGGTCGCCGCGATCGCACCGGTGGCCGCGGCCGACAGCACGCCGGCCCCGGCGCCGCAGCGCGTCGGCCCCGCCCCGACGCTGCCGGCCGGCGCCGTGCGCACCGCCGCTCCCGCCGGCGACACCTCGCTCGACCTGAGCGTCGTGCTGTCGCCGCGCGACCCGGCCGGCCTGAAGAAGTTCATCACCGACGTCTCGACGCCGGGCTCACCGCTCTACCACCAGTACCTGAAGACCGGGCAGTTCAGCTCGTCCTTCGGTGCCACCGACGCCACCGTGGCCCGGGTCCGCGCGGCCCTGAAGACCCAGGGGCTGACCACGGGAGCGCTGGAGTCCGACGGTCTGACCCTGCCGGTGCACACCACGGTCGGCGCAGCAGAGAAAGCTTTCCGCACCGGCTTCACCGGCTTCCGTGACCGCGAGGGCCGTACCGGTGTGACGAACACCGTCGCCCCGTCCGTCCAGGGCGACGTGGCACCCGCCATCACCGCGGTGACCGGCCTGACCACGACGGCCCCGGTGCGCTCGCACCTCTCGGTGAAGCAGAAGAAGAAGTTCACCGCCTCCCCGAGCGCCTCCGGCGGTACGTCCGTCGCGCCGCGGATCAACGGCAAGACGCCGGCGCTGTGCAGCAGCATCAAGAACGGCGCGGCCGGCATCGGCTGGAACGACACCCAGCAGTACTGGAGCGCCCGCTCGCTGGCGGGCGCGTACGGCATGGCGGACGAGCCGAACGTCGGCACCGGCGTGACCGTGGGCATCTTCGAGCTGGAGAGCTACAGCGCCAAGGACGTCGCCGCCTACCAGTCCTGCTACGGCACCAACGTGCCGGTCAGCGCGGTCAAGGTGGACGGCGGCCCGAAGGTGGCGGCGAACGCGTCGCTGTTCATCGGCTCGGAGTCCGCGCTGGACATCGAGGACCTGATCGGGCTCGTCCCGCAGGCCTCGCTGGTCGTCTACCAGGGCCCCGACATCACCGACGCGCAGGGCAACCCGGCGCCCGTCACGTACCAGAACATCCTGGACGTCTACCAGAAGATGGTGACGGACAACCGCGCCCAGGTGATCTCCACCAGCTGGGGCAGCTGCGAGCAGGACACGTCCGCGCCCTTCATGGCGGCCGAGAACCTGGTCTTCCAGCAGGCGGCGGCCCAGGGCCAGACGGTCACGGCCGCGTCCGGTGACAGCGGTTCCGGCGACTGCGCCTTCAACGGCACCGCGAACAGCGGTGCGCTGTCCGTGGACGACCCGGCGAGCCAGCCGTACGTCCTCGGCGTCGGCGGCACCACCATGACCGGCGCGAACGGCGCCGGCCAGTCGACCTGGAACGACGGCTACTACGGCGCCACCGGTGGCGGCGTGTCCACCTACGTGACGCAGGACGGTACGTCCGGCTTCCAGGCCGGCGTCAACGGCCCGGGCTACGTCAACGCGTGCGAGACCGGGACGGGGCAGAAGTGCCGGCAGGTTCCGGACGTCGCCGCGCTCGGCGACCCCAACACCGGCTACCTGATCGCCAACGGCCAGGAGCCGGACGGCTCGCAGGACTGGGGCATCATCGGCGGCACCTCCGGCGCCTCGCCGACCTGGGCAGCCCTGGTCGCGCAGGCCGACCTGGACCTGTCGTGCGCGGCGGACGGCCCGGTGGGCTGGATCAACCCGGCGCTGTACAAGCTCCCGGCGACCGCCTTCCGTGACATCGTCGACGGCGACAACTACCTGCCCACCGACGACGGTCCGACCTCCGGCTACTACGCCGGCACCGGTTACGACCTCACCACGGGCCTGGGCACCCCGAAGGCCCGCAGCATCATCCCCGCGCTGTGCAAGGCGGTTCCGCAGCAGCCGGCCGGCACCTTCACCTCGGTGAACCCGGCCCGCATCCTCGACACCCGCTACCACGTCGGGGTGTCCACGACCACGCCGGTCAAGGCCAACTCCGCGGTGGCGCTCCAGGTCACCGGCGCGGGCGGCGTCAACCCGCCGGCCGGCTCCGTCGTCACCTCCGTGGTGCTCAACACCACCGCGGTCTCGCCGACGGCGACCGGTCACCTGATCGCGTACCCGCACGGCACGACCCGCCCCACCTCCTCGAACCTCAACTGGCTCAAGGGGCAGATCATCCCGAACCTGGTCACCGTGCCGGTCGGGACGGGCGGCAAGGTGGACCTCTACAACGCCAGCGGCGGCACGGTCCACTTCGTGGCCGACGTCTTCGGCTACTTCTCCACCTCGGCGACCGGCGCCACCTACACCCCGGTCGGCCCGGCCCGCGTGCTGGACACCCGCTCGCACATCGGGACGCCGACGACCACGCCGGTCAAGTCCAACTCCGCGGTGGCGGTGCAGATCGCCGGCACCGCCGGTGTCCCGGCCACGGGCGCCTCGGCCGTCATCCTGAACGTGACGGCCACCGCCCCGACCGCGACCGGCCACCTGATCGCGTACCCGGACGGCACGACGCAGCCGACCTCGTCCAACATCAACTGGGTGAAGGGCGAGACGCGTCCGAACCTGGTGGTGCTGCCGATCGGCGCGAACGGCAAGGTGGACCTGTTCAACTCCAGCAGCGGCACGGTGCACTTCGTGGCCGACGTCTTCGGCTACTACTCGGCGGACAGCGCGGGCGCGAAGTTCCACTCCGCGGGCCCGAGCCGGGTGCTCGACACCCGTTACGGCAACGGCGCGCCGGCGATCGGTCCGCTCGCCTCCACCAAGGACCTGTCGCTGAACCTCAACGACGGCAACGTGGTGACCGGCGCCAAGGCGGTCGTGCTCAACGTGACGGTCGCCAACGGCACCGGCAGCGGTGTGCTCACCGTGTGGCCCGACGGAGCGGCCCGGCCGTCCTCGTCCAGCCTCAACTGGACGAAGGGCGAGATCGTCGCCAACCTCGTCACGGTCCCGGTGATCAACGGGAAGGTCGACTTCCACGTCAACGCCGGTTCCGTCGCGGTGATCGCCGACCTCTTCGGTTACTACACCAACTGAGAGAGCCGGCCGCGTACGACGACGGCCCCGCTGCCCGCCCTCCGGCGGACAGCGGGGCCGTCCGCGTCACCCGCGCCGGCCGCCCGCGTCAGCCCGCGGCGGGCGCCGCCCGCAGCCGCGGGTCGGTGATGCCGCCCGGGCACTCGCGGCGGCGCTCCCAGTGGGTCAGCTCAGCTCCGGCGCGGTAGGCGCTGTCCAGGAAGCCCAGGGTGGTGGCCCAGGGGTCGTCGGCGGCCCGGGCGTCGTCGTACATCAGCAGCGCGATGTGGCTGCCGCGGGCGGCCGACCACTGGGCGGAGCCCGGGTGCAGCGGCCGGTCGGCCAGGCCGGGGGGCTCGGGCGCGGTGTAGGAGTAGAAGGCGGGCGCGGGCACGCTGTCGTCGCCGAACCAGAACCCGGCGCTGATCACCTCGCGCGAGTACGCCTCCCGGGTGACCGGGTCGGCGTCGGCGGGCGGGGCGATCTCGCGCTCGGAGAACCGGGTCACCGCGATGTCGAAGGTGTGCCAGAAGTGGTGCACCGGGCTGGTCTTGCCGGAGAAGCCGGCCGCGTACTCCTCCAGCAGCAGATTGACCTGGCTCAGGACCCGCCAGTAGCGGGTGACCGCGGCCGGGTCGTAGCTGCGGTGCTCGTGGTCCTCAGCGAACGGCCGCCGCGCGTCCGGCAGGTCGTAGGGGTACGGGTGCTGCGGCGCCGCGTCGATGTCGAGCGCGATGAGCGCGGTGACGGTGTCCCGGTAGAAGTCGGCGACCGAGCGCTCCGCGAGCGGGAAGGACGTCTGCCGGCCGGACAGCGTCCGCACCACGAGGCGGTGCGCGACGAAGTCGAAGTCAACGCAGAAGGCGTCGCCGCCGCGGATCGGCCCCATCGGCCGGGTGGTGATGCCCTGCCCGGTCAGATGGAACGGCACGTTCCACCAGTGGTTGCGGCGCGGACTGGCGGCCAGCCGGATCTTGCCGACGATCTGCACGAAGCGGTGCAGCGTCTCCTTCGTGTCCCGCCAGGATTCCAGCGGCAGGGGCGGGAAGACGTCCACATCGCTCTCCAGGGTCGGCGGTGCCGCGCCCGGGCCGGTACGGCTACCCCGGCCATCGTGGGCGCCCCCGACCCCGCCCGCCAGCGCGGCGGGTCCGAACGGGTGGGCGGCACGTGCTTCCGGCCGGGGCGCTCGAAGGCCGCTCGGATGCCGGGGGCCGCCGCACGCGCAACCGCTCCGGTACGCCCGCCGCCGAGGTGGCGGCCGTACCGGAGCGGGGCGGCGCGAGCCGGGGATCAGGTGCCGTAGACCTGGAACTCCCAGAGCGAGTAGCCGTATTGCGTGGTGCGGACGGTGCCGTTCATCCGGACGTAGCGGCCGGTGCCGGTGACCGGGATGGTCTGGGTGCCGCCGGTGCTGGTCGTCGTGCTGTAGACGGTGGTCCAGTTGGCGCCGTCGGGCGAGGTCTGGATCTGGAAGGCCTTGCCCGCCGCCGTCTCCCAGTTGAGGACGACCTGGCTGATGCTGTGGCTGGCGCCGAGGTCGACCTGGAGCCACTGCGGGTCGGAGAAGGCGCTCGACCAGCGGGTGCCGGTGTTGCCGTCCACGGCCGCGGACGCCGGGGTGCCGACGTTCTCGGTCGACGACGCGGTCGCCGTCTTCCCCTGCGACAGCAGGGTCGCCGGGCCGCCGCCCGGGTCGCCGCCGCCCGAGGACGGGCTGCCGAACAGGGCGATCTCGTACAGCGAGTCGCCGTACTGCGAGGATCTGGCGGTGGCGTAGACCCTGACGTAGCGGGCGGTCACCGACAGGTTGGTGTCCTGGATGTCGGCCGGACTGTTGTTGTTGGTGTAGACGGTGGTCCAGTTGGTGCCGTCGGTGGACGTCTGCAACTGGTAGGCGGATGCGGCCGCCGCCTCCCAGGTGAGCGTCGCGTGGTTGACGTTGTAGTTCTGGCCCAGGTCGACCTGGAGCCACTGCGGGTCGGAGAAGCCGCTCGACCAGCGGGTGGTGATGTCGCCGTCGGTGGCGTTGGACGCCGGGAAGGTCGCGCTCTCGTTGGACGAGGACGTGGTCGGCTTGCCCTTGGCGATGTTGGTGCCGTGGTCGGGCGACTTGTTGTAGACGGCCACGTAGTCGATGTTCATCTGACCGCCGGAGACGGTGGCGGCGTTGGGGCCGCCGCCGAAGGCCGCGGGGAAGCCGCCGCCGATCGCCAGGTCGAAGATGATGTAGAAGCTGTGGTCGACCGCGTTGGCCCAGGCCGCCGCGTCCACCTGGTCGGAGCGCAGGGTGAAGTAGTTGGCGCCGTCCAGGTACCAGCGGATCTGCTCGGGAGAGGTCGAGCGGTCGACCTCCACCGCGTAGGTGTGGTAGCCGGTCTGGCAGCCGGCGCAGGCGTGTTCGCCACTGCCGACACCGCTGGTCTCGTTGCAGGGGCCGCCGGAGCCGACACCGCAGTGCAGGGTGCCGAAGACGGAGCTGCGGCCGTTGATGTCCTCCAGGATGTCGACCTCGCCCGACCCCGGCCACGGCACGCCGACCCGCAGCGGGGAGCCCAGCATCCAGAACGCGGGCCAGTAGCCCGCGCCGTTGGCGGTGGTCACGTTGGGCTGCTGGATGGACGCCTGCATCCGTACGACGCCGCCCGGCTGCGCGCCGAAGCCGTCCGCCTGGGTCTCGACCCGGCCCGAGGTCCAGTTGGCAGCCGGGTCGGTGCCGGTGTGCAGGGCCTTGAGCACCAGGTGGCCGCTGCCGTCCTGGTAGACGTTGGCCGTGCTGTTGGTCATCGTCTCGATCTCGCCGGTGCCGAAGGTCCAGCCGGCGCCCGCGTCGTAACGCCAGGTGTCGGTGTTCAGACCGGTGTTGGCGGCACCGTTGAAGTCGTCGCTCCAGGTGGTGGTGAAGCCGGCCGGCGCGGCGGGCACGGCGGCCGGCTTCACGGCGGCCGGGTGGGCCGCGGCCGGCTGTACGGCGGCGGCCCGGGCGGGCGCGGACGCCGGACCGGACGCGGACGCCTGACCTGAGCCCGCCAGTGTGACGGCCGCCACGGCCGTCGCGGCCAGCAGCCCGATCCCGAACCGCCTGACCGGTCCGCGGCCCGGTGGCCGCAAACGCTTGCCTCTGATCGACATGCGGACGTACTCCTTCTCCTGTGGGGGGCGGTACCGCAACTGGCCTTGCCGCGGTACCGGGTTGGGGGGAGGTGAGAGCGCTCTCAGGAGAGTCTTCCCCTGCCCTCCGCGCTGTCAAGAGAACCGGCAACGTTTACGGAACAAAGCCGCCCGCCGAAACGTCCTCCGGCTAGGAGCCGCAGTGCGGGAGACTCTGCGGGGTGCTGTGCGGAGGCGGGGCCGGCCCGCAGCGCGCGGGCGCGGCCCGCGTGCGCGGACGGCACCCCGGCTGAATCGCTCCGGGGGACGTGACGTATCAGTCATGCAACAGCCGCAACCGCGGACCCGGGATGCGGTCTCCTAGAGTGCGACCTTTGCGGAAATGGGGAGACACGAGTGATGACGGAGCAGACGGCGGCCGACACCGCCACCGGGGTGGAGGGGGCCGCTGCCGGCGGCCGGCGCACCTGGGGCGTACGGAGCGCGCGCGGCAGGAGAGGGCTGATGGCGCTCGCGCTGGGCGCCGTACTGCTCGGCGCCGCGGCCTGCGGGGGCGACGCCGACGCGCATTCCGGCGCGGACGGCAAGAACGGCTCGGCGAACGGCTCGGCCCCGGCGAACGGCTCGCAGGCGGCCCTCACCGTGCTGCCGGCGAACGGTGCCACCGGGGTGGACACCTCGGGCGCGCTGAAGGTCTCGGCCGCCAAGGGCAAGCTGACCAAGGTCGCGGTGACCTCGCAGGACGGCACCCCGGTCGACGGCGCGATATCCGCCGACGGCGGCAGCTGGACGCCGAAGGGCACCCTGCGCACCAACACGCACTACTCCGTCTCCGCCACCGCCACGGACACCGATGGCAAGGCCGCCAGCCAGCAGTCGGCGTTCACCACCGTGAAGCCGACCGCCTCCGCCACCAACTACGGCATCTTCAACGTCGATTCGGGCAAGACGTACGGCGTGGGCATGGAGGTGTCGATCCGCTTCAACAAGCCGGTCACCAACCAGGCCGACGTACGCCACGCGGTCACCGTCACCGCCGAGCCGAGCGTCCCCGTCGAGGGCCACTGGTTCAGCTCCCAGCGCATCGACTTCCGCCCCGAGAACTACTGGGCGGCCGGCACCAAGGTCACGCTCCACCTCAAGCTCGACGGCGTGAAGACCTCCAAGGGCGTCTACGGGGCCCAGTACAAGGACGTCACCTTCACCATCGGCCGCTCGCAGACCTCCGTCGCGGACAACAAGACCAAGATGCTGACGATCTACCGCGACGGCAAGCTCCTCAAGACCTACCCCACCAGCCTCGGTGACGCCGACCACACCACCTACAACGGCAAGATGGTGATCGAGGAGAAGGACAAGGTGGTGGACATGGACTCGCAGACCGTGGGTCTGGGCAACGCCTACCGCATCAAGGACGTCCCGCACGGCATGCGGCTGTCCGACTCCGGCACCTTCGCGCACGGCAACTACTGGCGGCCCGCCTCCACCTTCGGCCACGAGAACACCAGCCACGGCTGCGTCGGCCTGCGCGACGTCAAGGGCGGCGGCGACCCGACCACCCCGGCCGCCTGGTTCTACGACAACTCGCTGATCGGCGACGTCGTCCAGGTCGTCAACTCCCCCGACAAGGTCATCCCCCCGAGCAACGGGCTCAACGGCTGGAACATGGCGTGGTCGTCGTGGGTCGAATCCTGATCACCCGCTCCTCCTGATCGCCCGCTCTCCTGACGTCCGCGCTCTGGGCGCTTGCGCGCCTCTGGACGTACGCGCCTCCCCGCAGGCCCCGACCGCTCGCCGGTCGGGGCCTGCGGGCCTTCGTGCCGCCGGGGGCCGTGGGCTCCGTCGCCGGGTCGGTGGCGCGCGGGGCCTTCGGCCCGCGGGGGCTCCGCGAGGCAGACGGCTTTACGCACCTGGGGTGACGATCCGCACCGCACGTCACGGGTGCGCCGCGGAACGGCACCGGGCGGACGTGAAATGCTGCCGTCGGCCCGGTAGGCTTCCTAGTGCGGCCGGGCCAAGCCCGGCGCATCCCCCAAGAGGTGTAAGTGCCCCCTGAACACTCGCCGCGGACCGCCGACCGGCTTGACGACGACGACTACCCGGCGTACACGATGGGTCGCGCCGCCGAGATGATCGGCGCCACCCCGACCTTTCTGCGGGCCATCGGCGAGGCCAGGCTGATCACCCCGCTGCGCTCCGAGGGCGGTCACCGCCGCTACTCCCGTTACCAGCTGCGGATTGCCGCCCGGGCCCGCGAGCTGGTCGACGCCGGTACGCCGATCGAGGCCGCGTGCCGGATCGTCATCCTGGAGGACCAGCTGGAGGAGGCCAAGCGGCTCAACGACGAGATGCGCGGCCGACTGCCGTCCGGCGAGCACCCGGCTGACGGCACCAGCTGAACATTTCTGTGCCCGCCACGGCAGAAATTGTCGAAACCGCCGATGAGAGTTTATGGCACGGCGGGCTCAGCGAAATGACATCCCGCGCCTGCCCGGTTGCGCCGTGCTACGGTGGAAGCAGTTGCAGTCGTGGTTCCCATAGCTTTGATTCCGGTGTGCAAATCTCCGGACGGGGTAATCATCTCGGCGACACCGGGTTTGCGCAGTGCGGGCCCGGCGGTATTGCCCCAAGGAGAATTTAGAAAAATGGCTACTGGCACCGTGAAGTGGTTCAACGCGGAAAAGGGCTTCGGCTTCATCGAGCAGGACGGCGGCGGCGCCGACGTCTTCGCCCACTACTCCAACATCTCTGCCTCCGGCTTCCGTGAGCTGCAGGAAGGCCAGAAGGTGACCTTCGACGTCACCCAGGGCCAGAAGGGTCCCCAGGCCGAGAACATCGTTCCCGCCTGACGCACCCCGCATCAGCACATCCGGGTCCGCACCTTCGGTGCGGACCCGGGTTCGTGTTCCGGCCCGTTCCTGCAATTCCCCGCACCGCGGCGCACGACACATCCGCCGCACCGGGAATTCCTCGATACGCGCCGCATCGAGGAAAGGCTTGCATGAATCGTCAGGCTCGTGACAACGAACGGTATTCCCGCACGACACGCGGGGCGCGCGGAACCGGCGGATCCCGCGGTTCCGGCACGTCCGCGGGCGGCTCTGGCGGCAGCCGCGGCGGCGGGTACGCCCGCAGCGGCGGGCCACAGCGCTCCTCCTCCCGTCCCGCGCCCGCCCGGCAGGGCGAATTCGCCATGCCGGTCACCCTCACCCCGGCGCTGCCCGCGGTCACGGCCTTCGCCGAGCTGCGGATACCCCAGCCGGTACTCAAGGTGCTCACCAGCCTGGGCGTGACCGAGCCCTTCCCGATCCAGGCCGCCACGCTGCCCAACACGCTCGCCGGGCGCGATGTGCTCGGCCGGGGCCGTACCGGCTCGGGCAAGACGCTGGCCTTCGGGCTCGCGCTGCTGGTCCGCACCGCCGAGGTCGGCCGCCGCGCGGAGCCGCGCCGTCCGCTCGGCCTGGTGCTCGTCCCGACCAGGGAACTGGCCCAGCAGGTCACCGACGCGCTCAACCCGTACGCGCGCACGCTGCAACTGCGGCTCACCACCGTGGTCGGCGGCATGTCCATCGGCCGGCAGACGACGGCGCTGCGGCGCGGCGCCGACATCGTGATCGCCACCCCGGGCCGGCTCGCCGACCTGATCGAGCGCGGCGACTGCCGGCTCGACGAGGTCGGCATCACGGTGCTCGACGAGGCCGACCAGATGGCCGACATGGGCTTCATGCCCCAGGTCACCCGGCTGCTGGACCAGGTACGCCCGCAGGGGCAGCGGATGCTGTTCTCCGCCACCCTCGACCGCAATGTGGACCTGCTGGTGCGGCGCTATCTGAACGACCCGGTCGTGCACTCGGTCGACCCGGCGGCCGGCGCGGTCACCACCATGGCGCACCACGTGCTGCATGTGCACGACGCCGACAAGTACGCCACCACCACCGAGATCGCCGCGCGCGACGGTCGGGTGCTGCTCTTCCTCGACACCAAGCACGCGGTGGACCGGCTCACCACGCACCTGCTCAACAGCGGGGTACGGGCGGCGGCCCTGCACGGCGGCAAGTCCCAGCCGCAGCGCACCCGCACGCTGGCCCGCTTCAAGACCGGCGACGTCACCGCGCTGGTCGCCACGAATGTCGCCGCCCGCGGCATCCACATCGACGACCTCGACCTGGTCGTCAACATCGATCCGCCCAGCGACCACAAGGACTACCTGCACCGGGGCGGCCGTACCGCCCGCGCGGGCGAGTCGGGCAGCGTCGTCACCCTCGTGCTGCCGCACCAGCGCCGGGAGATGGCGCGGCTGATGGCCGCGGCCGGTATCACCCCCGAGATCACCCAGGTCCGCTCGGGCGAGGCCGCGCTGACCCGGATCACCGGCGCGCAGGCCCCGTCCGGCATCCCGGTCCCCGTGGCCGCGCCCCCGGCGCCCACCGCGGCGCGGTCGGCCTCCCGGACCCAGTCCAGGGGCCGCAGGCCCGCACGCCGTAGGTCCTGAACGTCCCCCTCTCGAACCTCGAACACTGCGGAGGCACCATGCGCTGCGTCATCGCCCGCTTCTCATTCGACCTGATCAAGGACGAGGTCGAGAAATCCATGAGCGGGGTCAAGCCGGAGCCGGTCACGGAGGCGTCCGTGACCATCGGCCGCAAGCAGTACCCCATCAAGCAGGTCGGGGCGATCATCACCGGTCAGGACCGGCGCGACTTCACCACGACGGAGGTCGTCCGCGCCCTCACCCGCCTCGGCTTCACCTGCCACCCGGCCCCCACCACCACCCCCACCCTCTGACGGAGCCGCCCGCCGTTCCGCGCGGCGGTCGTGGCCGGCAGATGAGCCGGCGTGGCGCATGCACAGTGCCGCCGGGTGCCCATGCACCCGGCGGCACTGGCGTTCAGCGGGCCTGGATCAGCTGTTCCAGACCTGCACCTCGGAGAGCTGGCCCGCGGGCCAGCCGTCGTTGGCGGTGACCGTCACCCGGATGTAGCGCTGGGTGGTGGCCGGGAAGGTGATCGTGACGGTGTTGTTCGCGCCAGGGGTGAAGGCGTAGGACGCGGACGACTTGAGGGTGCTGAAGGTGCTGTTGTTGGTGCTGCCGGTGACCGACAGCGTCTCGTTGCGCGAACCCCAGCCGGCCGGCAGCTGGAGGACGACCTTGCTCACGCTCTGCGCCGAGCCGAGGTCGACCTGGACCCACTGCGGGAAGGCGTTGTTGGCGCTCTCCCAGTAGCTGGCCTGGTTGCCGTCGGTCAGGTTCGACGACGGGTAGACGTCGGTGTGGCTGGACTCGGTGGTGGGCCGGCCCGCCGCGAGGTTGGTGCTGACCGTGCCGGTGCCGGTGCCGGTCAGTGCCACGGTGGTCGGGTTGTTGGACGCGTTGCTGTTGATCGTCAGGGTGCCGGTGCGGGTGCCGGACGCGGTCGGGGTGAACTTCACCGCGACGGTGCAGCTGGCGTTGGCCGCGAGCGAGCTGCCGCAGGTGTTGGTCTGCGCGAAGTCGCCCGACGCGGCGACCGAGCTGATCGACGCGGCGGCCGTACCGGTGTTGGTCACCGTCACGTTCTGGGCGCCGCTGGTGGTGCCGGGCGCCTGGGCGGCGAAGGTGAGGGAGGACGGGGTGACCGCCAGGGTCGCCGAGGACGGGTTGCCGCTGCCGCCGCTCGGGTAGACCTGGAGGCCGGACAGCTGGGCCGCGCTCCAGCCGGAGTTGGCGGTGACGTTGATCCGTACGTAGCGGGCGGTGGCCGCCGGGAAGGTGACGGTCACCGTGTTGTTGTTGGCGCTGGGGTCGAAGGTCTGCACGGAGGACGGCGCCAGCGTGCTGAACGTGTTGCCGTCGGTGGAGCCCTGGACGGACAGCGTCTCGGTACGCGTCGCCCACGCCGTGGACGGCGGGAGCTTCAACGTGGCCTTGCCGACGCTGTAGTTCTGGCCGAGGTCGACCTGGACCCACTGCGGGAAGGCGCCGCCGGCGCTCTCCCAGTACGTGGAGGCGTCCGCGTCGGTGACGTTGCCGGCGACGAAGGTGCCGTTGGTGGAACTCGCCGTCGCCGGGCGTCCGGCGGCGATGTCGGTGCTGCTGTCGATGCCGGCGCCGCTCAGCGCGACCGTGGTCGGGCTGTTGTTGGCGTTGCTGGTCACCGTCAGCGTCCCGTTGCGGGTGCCGCCGGCCGTCGGCTTGAAGGTCACGGTCACCGCGCAGGACGAACCGACGGCGAGGGCGCCGCAGTTGTTGGTCTGCGTGAAGTCACCGGTCGCCGCGACGGCGGAGACGGTGGCCGCGGTGGTGCCCGAGTTGGTGACGGTCACCGTCTGCGGGGCGGCCGTCGAGCCGACGACCGTACCGCCGAAGGAGAGGTTCGCCGGGTTGGTGTTGAGCACCGGCCCCGGCGCGATGCCGGTTCCGGTCAGGGTGACGGTGCTGGTGTTGCCGCCCGCGGTGACGGTCAGGGTGCCGGTACGGTCCCCGTTCGCGGTCGGCTTGAAGGTGACGCTGACGGTGCAGGAGCCGTTCGCGGGCACCGACGTACCGCAGGTGTTGGTCTGCGTGAAGTCGCCGGAGGCGGACAGCGCGGAGACCGCGGCGGCGGCGCCGGTCGGGTTGGAGACCGTCACGGTCTGCACGCCGCTGGTCGCACCGGTCGCGACGGAACCGAAGTTGAGCGCGCCCGGGGTGGCCGTGACGCCGCTGGCCGGGTAGGGCGGGAAGACCGGGGCGGGGAAGCCGCCGCACAGCGGAGTACCGGAGATGCCGGAGTTGCCGCCGCCGTCGGTGACGACGAAGTTGCCGCCCTCGCAGCTGTAGACGGGCGTCGAGGCGCCGACGCCGGTCGCGGTGACGTTGGTGAACTTCGCGGCGCCGCCGGTCTGTTCCTGCAACGCGAAGGTGCCGGTGCCGGCGATGGTCACGTTGTTGAGGTTGACCCCGCTGACCGTGCCCTCGACCCACTGCACGGCCTCGTAGGGGCTCTGCTCGATCAGTGCGTTGGTGACGTTGATCGGGCCGGTGATGGAGCCCTGGCTGCCGTCGAACCACAGCGCGCCGACGCCGAACTGCCAGTTCGGGTCGAGGCCGCCGGCCCGGATGATGGTGTTGTTGGTGATGTTGGTGGTGCCGACCGGCGTGGAGGTGAAGCGCTGGCCGACGTGGATGCCGCCGCCCTGCGCGAGGCCGGTGTCCTGCACCAGGTTGCCGCTGACGGTGTTGTCGTGGCCGCCGTAGATCGCGATGCCGTTGGCGAGGATCTGGGTCTCGACGGTGTTGTTGGAGATGGTGTCGTTGGCGTCGGCGCCCAGTGCGGAGTCCGCCCAGGTCGCGATGCCGTCGTCACCGGTGTTGCGGATCTCGCTGTTGGTGACCGTCGAATTGGTCACGCCGCCGTGGAAGTTGATGCCGTCGGCGGTGGTGTCGCGGATGCGCATCCCGGTGAAGGTCAGCTTGTCCATCGGCCCGTCCATCCAGGCGCCGACCTTCATGTGGTCGATCCACACGCTGGAGACCGTGGAATTGCTGAGCGCGCCGCCGATGCCGTTGACCTGCGCGCTGTCGTCGCGCTCCTGCACATCGCCGAAGATCGCGAAGTTCTGCAGGTGCACGTTGCTGCTCGGCGAGGGCTGGTAGCCGCCGTAGAAGCCGGGCGCGGCACCGGTGACCGTCGAGTACCACATGCCGGCGCCGGCGACGGTGACGTTGTTGACGATGATGTGGCCGGGGATCTTGAACGTGCCCGGCGGGATCCACACCGTGCCGCCGGAACCGGCCGCGCTGATCGCCGCGTTGAAGGCCGCGGTCGAGTCGCTGCCGCCGGTCGCGTCGGCGCCCTTGCTGGTGACCGACACCGAGCCGGAGGGCTGCGGGAGGGCCGCGCCGACCTGCTCGAAGTCGGCGAAGTCGATGGTGGTGACGGCGCTGCTGCCGCCGGTCTGGAGGGTGAAGGTGGTGCCGGCCGGATAGGTCTGCGGAAGCAGCCGGTGGACCTCGTCGTAGAAGTGGTGCGGGTTGCTGCCGGGCTGGTTGGTGAACGGGTAGCTGCCGTAGTACCAGCTGTAGGCGTTGGTCAGCGTGAAGTCGGGCTGCGCGGCGCCGTTGATGGCGAAGGACAGCGGGGCGGTATAGACCGAGCCGCCGGAACCGTCGGGAATGCTGTAGCGGAAGTCGATCGAGTTGGTCGCCACCGGGGTGGTGAAGGTGACGTACTTGCCGCTGCCCGACAAGGTCACCGCCTTGCGGTACGACGCCTCGTCCCCGAGCTGGCCCGCGGCCCAACTCGGTCCGATCTGGCTGCCGTTGGTGGCGGAGTTCTCAGCCTGCACCTCGACGTAGGGCAGGCTCGCACCGTTGCCGCCCGTGGCGGCGGCGTAAGCGGGGGCCGCGCTCAGGGCGAGCACGCCACCGGTGGTCAGCAGCGCGGTGCTGCCGACGACGGCGACGGCTCGTCTCAGGCCGGTGCCCCGGCCTCGGCCGTCCTGCGGATGTGGCCGTCTGCGGCCTCGGGAGAAGGGGGGTGTGCGGAACATCACGTGCTCCTTTCGACACAGAATGCCGGATCTGCACCGGTGGGGGTGGAGCGTCTAACGCAAGGGGCACCGTAATCTCGCGGACACGGGTCCGCAATATCCACGCTCATCATTGCTAGAAAGTAACTTTCTTGCGCAAGATTCTGCGTTCAGCAGTGGTGAGAAGAATTCAGCCGTAAAGGGTCAACGCTGGGGCTTCTGCTGGCCTTTCATCACATTCCGCATCGCGTCGACCAGTGCGGACTCGAAACGTCCGACGTCCGAGGCGACCTGCCGGGGGCCGCCGTGCAGTGCGCCGAAGGTGTCCTCGGAGATGTAGTCGGTGGCGTAGCCGGTGAGCGTGAGGGTGAACACCGCGCCCCCGTGCAGGACTTTCAGCTCCTCGCTCTGCCGGCTCAGCGTCTGCGCGACCGCCTCGTCGCCGAGCCCCGCGACCCGGTGCGCGGACTCCACCGGCGTCAGATCCGTACCGTCGATCCGGAGTTGGTCGTCGAACTCCGGCCGCGGATCGGTGCGTTTGTGCAGATCGATCGTCACGAAGATCTCGTAGCGGTCCATGCCGCCGCCGCTGTCGGGGGCCCCCACCGACAGGGTGCAGCGGATCTGGTCGAGCGCCGGGCCGAGCCGGGCCGCCGCCGGGGACACCGCTGCCGAGTCCGCCGCCCGCAGCGCCCGCGTCAGCGGCGCCAGCGTGCTGCCGCCGCACGGGCTGTCCCCCAGGACGTAACCGTGCAGGTCGGGCCGCCCGTTGTGGTGCGCGGACCACAGCCGCAGGCCGCCGGCCCACAGCGCGGACGCCAGCACCACCCCGCCGACCCCCCACACCCACGGGCGCCGCGCCCCGCCCAGCGCCCCGCCCCACCGCGGCGCCCGGTCGGCGTCACTGATCACCTCGGCCCCGCCCTGGTCGGGACCTCCCGTCATTTCCGGCTCCGATATCACGGCTGCTCCTCGCGATGGCGTCGGCGCCGCGCGTAAGCGGAAGCGGAACCGGCGGCGTACGACCGACCGTACGCCGAACTCCCGGCAGTCCGACCGGGTGCGGACGCGATCACATGCCGTCGCCGTGGTGGGCGGCCAGCACGGTCAGCAGCCGGACGAGCTCGTCGCGCTCGGCCGCGCTGAGCGGAGCGAGCAACTCGCCCTGGAGGGTCGCGATCAGGCCATCGAGCGTGTCGAGCCTGCGGCGGCCCTGAGCGGTGATCGTGATGACGTTGCGCCGCCGGTCCGCGCGGTCGGGGGCGCGCTCGACGTAGCCGCCGTCGGCGAGTTCGTTGAGCACCGCGACCATGTCGCTGCGGTAGATCCTGGCGCGCCGGCTCAACTCCGCCTGGCTGGCCGGGCCGTACTCCTGCAACGCGGCGAGCACCGCGTAATGCCACTTGCGGGCGCCGACCGCCGCCAGACCCTCGCCGACCAGCCGCTCGCTGTGCACGGTGGCCTGCGCGAGCAGCCGGCTCGGCAGGGTGCTCAGCCGGCCGGGGGTGGGGCGGGGGGCGTCGGTCATGGCGGGGAGTGTAGTCCGTTGCGTTAGTGACCCTAACGATGTAAGTTCGTTAGTGGCCCTAACATTCGTGCCACTAACCTTTTCCGGAGGCCTCCCGTGCCCGCGATCGACGTACTCGACTCGACGCTCCACTACGAGGAGACCGGCAGCGGCGCGCCCGTCGTCCTGCTGCACGGCAACCCCGGCACATCCCGCGTGTGGCGCAATGTCGCCCCCGGGCTCGGCGCCGGCCGCATCCTCGCGCCCGACCTCATCGGCATGGGCCGCTCGGGCAAACCCGACATCCCGTACTCCTTCGCCGACCACGCCCGCTACCTCGACGCCTGGTTCGACGCACTCGGCCTCGACCGGGTGGTCCTGGTCGGCCACGACTGGGGCGGGGCGCTGGCCTTCGACTGGGCCGCCCGGCACCCCGGCCGGGTCGCGGGCATCGCCTTCTTCGAGACCATCGTCAGGCCGCTGAGCGGCGACGACCTCACCCCCCAGGCCCGCGAGCGCACCCGGCTGATGCGCACTCCCGGCCGCGGCGAGGAGATGATCGCCGGCGACAACCCGCTGGTGCGGACCGCCTACACCGGCGGTGTCCGCACCCCGCTGCCCGAGGCCGAACTCGCCGCGTACCTCGCCCCCTACCCCACGGTGGACAGCCGCCGCCCGCTGCTGGCCTGGGCCCGCCAGATGCCGGTCGACGGCGAGCCCGCCGAGGTCGTCGCCCGCGTCGAGTCCTACGGGACCTGGCTGGCCACCTCCCCCGACGTCCCCAAACTCCTCCTCACCTTCACCGACTCCCCCACCCTCCTGATGGCCGCCCCCGTCGTGACCTGGTGCACCACCCACATCGCCGCCCTCACCACCGCCGTCTGCGGCCCGGCCGGCCACCACGCGGCCGAGGACCGCCCCACCGAGATCGCGGCGGCGATCGCACGATGGGCCGACGCCCATGCGCTGCGCTGAGCCCGGCCGGTGCCGGTGCGCGCGGAGGGTCGGCGGCTCGCCCTGAGCGAGCTTGCCGGGTGCCGGGCGCCGCTCCGAAGGGGGGCGGCCGAGGGGGGCGGATTACGATGCGGCGGTATGGGGAGCGCGTTGGGGGAGATTCTGGAGGCCGTCGCTGGTGGGGAGTTCCCGCCGGCGGATGGCGGGACGACCGTGGTGGGGCAGCCGGGGGTGCGGGACGCCGGGGTGATCGCGTTCACGGCGCACTCGGTGGTCTTCACCGACGAGGATCCGGCGTGGGTGCGGGCGCAATTGGCCGCGGCGGACTGCGACGCGCTGGCCGCCGCGATGAATCCGCGGTTCCTGGCCGCGCTGCTCGAACGGTCGGGCCGGCGGACGGACACCGTCGACCTGCTGACCGTGGCGCCGCCGCTGAGCGGTGAACCGCCGCTGCCGCTGCGGGAGGTCGAGGATCCCGGGCACCCCCGGGTGGTCCGCGCGCTGGGGCGGCGCGACGACGTACGGGTGTGGGCCGCGGACGGCGGCCTGCTCGTGCTGGGCCGCGGGGTCGCCGGGCGCTGGGAGGCCGCCGTCGAGGTCGAGGAGGACGCCCGCCACCGCGGCCTCGGCCGCGCCCTGGCGACCGCCGCCCGCCACCTCGTGCCAGGACCCGTCTGGGCCCAGCAGGCCACCGGCAACGCCCGCAGCATCCGCGCCTTCCAGGCCGCGGGCTTCCGCCCGGTCGGCGCGGAGTCGCTGCACATGCTGCCGTAGGAGCCGCGCCGCCGCCGCCGGCCGCACAAAGCCGGGGGCGTCCGGCGTCCAGCCGCAGGTCCGCGCCCTCATGGTTCGCGGCAGCGTCCGCCGACCGTCCGGGTGCGGCCGGCGGGCCTGCGGCCTGCGGTTTTACGGTGACCGGGGTCACATCGTCTTTCTGCTCGTCCGTGTAGACCGGGCGGGGACGCCCGGGCGTATGCGGGGGGAGGGCGAGGAAGGGACCGGGAGTCGTGCGTGACCGCTCGTGGGCGCTGGGGACGTCGTACTGGTACATGTCCATTCCGCGGGCCTCGCTGCTGTGGTGGCCGCTGTGGACGGTGGCGGCCGGCTGGACTCTGCGGCGGCCCTGGCTGCGTACGGCGTACGTGGCGGTGGCCGCGCCGCTGATGACGGTGCTGACCGTGGCCTTCACCGCGGGGCGGTGGGCGGGCCGACCGGGCCGACACCGAACGAGTGACGCAGGTCACCTTCCGAGGCCGAAATAACCGGGGACTCCCTCCCCGTTACATGCACGTGAATGAAAAACCGGGGATCCATTCCCCGGTTACCGTGCCGGCCGTCGAGAGGAGTGACCACGGTGACCACTGTCGCTGACACAACCGCAGCAGTTTGCGCAGCCGACGTACCCGGCGCAGCCGACCTGGCCGAGGCATCCGACGCGGCCCGCGCGGCCGACACCACGGAGCCCACCGCGGTCCGGACGCACCGGACCCGCGCCGACGCCCTGCGCAACCGGGAGCGGATCGTCGCGGCGGCACGCGACGCCTTCGTCGAGTACGGCCCCGACGCCCCGCTCGACGAGATCGCCCGCCGCGCGGGCATCGGCAATGCCACGCTCTACCGGCACTTCGCCGACCGCCGGGCACTGGCGCACGCGGTCATGCTGTCCGTCGTCACCCGCACCGCGGACCGCGCGGCGGCCGAAGCCGCGGTGGCTGCCGCGGGCGGCGACCCGTGCGCCGCGCTCGGCCGCTTCGCGCACACCGCCGTGGACGAGAACATCGGCGCCCTGTGCGGACTGCTCGTCAACGGTGACGGCAGCCGCTCCGCGCAGATCGGCGTCCAGACCGCACGCCTCGAAACCGCGCTCGACGAGCTGATGGAACGGGCCAGGACGGACGGCCGGCTGCGGTCCGACGTGACCCGCAACGACCTGATGGTCGCCATCTCCCGGCTCACCCGCCCGCTGCCCGGCATCGACTGCACGGGCCTCGACCTCCACCGCCACCTGCAGCTCTTCCTCGACGGCCTCAGGACCCCGTACCCCGGATACCCCGAGCACGCCGAATACCCGGCGCACCCCGAGCAACCCGTTCACTCCGATCAACTCGATCAACTCGATCACGAAACGGGCGGCGCGACGGCGCGCACCCCGTAAGAGCCGGGCGGCCCCGCCAGGAAACCCGGCTCCCGCGACCTCCTTTTTGTGCCTACGCGTACCGAAGTGGATACCTCCATGTCTCAAGCGATGTCCGCCACCGCCAAAGCGGGACTTCCCGATCCCCGCCGCTGGAAAGCGCTGGTCTTCATCTCCCTCGCCCAGTTGATGGTCGTGCTCGACTCGACCATCGTGAACATCGCGCTGCCGAGCGCACAGCACGACCTCGGCATCTCCGACGCGAACAAGCAGTGGGTCATCACGGCCTACGCCCTCGCCTTCGGCGGACTGCTGCTCTTCGGCGGCCGGATCGCCGACCTGTGGGGCCGGAAGCGCACCTTTGTCACCGGCCTGACCGGTTTCGCGCTCGCCTCCGCGATCGGCGGTGTCGCCGGCAACGAGGCGATGCTGCTCGGCTCGCGCGCCGCGCAGGGTGCCTTCGGCGCGCTGCTCGCGCCCGCGGCCCTGTCACTGCTCGCGGTGACCTTCACCGACGCCAAGGAGCGGGCCAAGGCCTTCGGCGTCTTCGGCGCCATCGCGGGCGGCGGCGGCGCGGTCGGGCTGCTGCTCGGCGGCGTACTGACCGAATACCTCAACTGGCGCTGGACCTTCTTCGCCAACATCCCCTTCGCGGTGATCGCCGCCCTGGGCGCGTACTTCGTGATCCGCGAGCCCGCGGAGGGCCGCAACCGGTCCCCGCTGGACATCCCCGGTGTGGTCCTGTCCACGCTCGGCCTGGTCTCGCTGGTCTACGGCTTCACGCGCGCCGAGACCGCCGGCTGGTCGGCCGCGTCCACGATCGGCCTGTTCGTCGCGGCCGTGGTACTGCTCGCCGCGTTCGGCCTGGTCGAGTCGAAGGTGCGCACCCCGCTGCTGCCGATGCGGGTGGTCACCGACCGCAACCGCGGTGGTACGTACCTCTCGCTTGGCCTGGCCATCATCGGCCTGTTCGGGGTCTTCCTCTTCCTGACCTACTACCTCCAGGTCGTCCAGGGCTACTCCGCGATCAGGACCGGCTTCGCCTTCCTGCCGATGGTCACCGCCTTCGTCGTGGGGTCCACGCAGATCGGCGCCCGGCTGGTCAACCGGCTGCCGGCCCGCGCCCTGATGGCGCCCGGCTTCGCCCTGGCCGCGGTCGCGATGCTGCTGCTGACCCGGCTCGGCGTCGGCTCGTCCTACCCGGGCGTGATCCTGCCGGGTCTGGTGCTGCTGGGCCTGGGCATGGGTACGGCCTTCATGCCGGCCATGTCGCTGGCCACCACCGGGGTGCAGCCGCGTGACGCGGGTGTCGCCTCCGCGATGGTCAACACCTCGCAGCAGGTCGGCGGCGCGATCGGCACGGCGCTGCTGAACACGATCGCCGCGTCGGCGACCACCGGCTACCTGGCCACCCACGCGGCGGGCGCCGGCGGCGCGAAGCTGCTCCAGGCCCGCAGCCTGGTGCACGGCTACACCCACGCGATCTGGTGGGCCGTCGCCATCGAGGCCGTCGCCGCGCTGATCGCCCTGACCTTCGTCACCGCCGGCCGCCCGAGCACGGTGAGGGTCGCCTCCAGCACGGACACGGACGCCACGTCGGAGCCCGACCAGGCACCCGTCCCGGTCGTCCTGCACTGACCGCCCCACTCCCCACCCCAGCGAGGCCCCACCCGACCCCGGGTGGGGCCTCGTGGTGCACCCGGTCGGGGGGATGTCAGTGGGCGTTGGTAGAAATCGTCCTATCGAGCCGTCCGCCCCGAACGAGCCGTCCGCGTCAGGAGATCAGCGACATGTCCGCCGTAGAGCACTTGAAGGAACTGCACGGCCTGCCCGTCTTCGACTTTCCCGCGCAGGGGGAGGACGCGTCGGGGCTGCCGGAGGCCGGGGCGGTGGCGTGGCGGCTGGCCGTCGATCCGTGGGGGGAAGGTCCGCAGGAGTCGTACGAGCAGTTGTGGCAGCGCTTCCTCGGCGCGGTCGAGCCCGCCGGGGTGCGGGCGGTCGTCGTCGGCGCGTGGGGCGAGGTCTACGAGGACAGTTCCGGCGCGGCGATCCGGCTGCTGGTCGACGCGCGTGAGCAGTTGACCGGCCTGGCGGCGGTCTTCGTCGGCGACCTGGTGATGGAGGAGTCGGAGATCTCCTGGATCACCCAGAGCGATGTGACACCGCTGCTCGCCGCGTATCCGCGGTTGCGCGAGCTGGGTGTCAGGGGCGGCACCGGCCTGGCCCTCACCGCCGTACGGCACGAGCACCTGCGGACGCTGGCCATCGAGGCGGGCGGGCTGCCCGCGGGCGTGGTGCAGGCCGTCGCCGCGAGCGACCTGCCTGCGCTGGAGTTCCTGGAGCTGTGGCTCGGCGTGGACAGCTACGGGGGCGACGCGACCGTCGCCGACCTCGCCCCGATCCTCACCGGCGAACGCCTGCCCGCGCTGCGGCACCTGGGCCTGCGCAACAGCGAGATCCAGGACGGGATAGCCGCCGCGCTCGCCGCTGCGCCGATCGTGGCCCGGCTGAAGTCGCTCGACCTGTCGCTCGGCGTGCTCACCGACGAGGGCGCGGCGGCGCTGCTGGCCGGCCAGCCGCTCACCCACCTGTCCTGGCTCGACCTGCACCACAACTTCGTCGGCGACGACGTCGCCCAGCGGGTGCGGGACGCGCTGGAGCCGGCCGGCGTCGAGGTCGACCTCGACGAGCGCGGTTATGAGTACGAGGACGACGGGGACGTCCACCGCTACACCGCGGTGGGGGAGTGACCGGCGCCGCCCGCGTGCGCTTCGCCGTGGTCGGCAACCCGGACAACCGCCGCGTGGCACTGTTCGCCGACGCCGTACGCGCCGCCGGGCTGCCCACGCCCCGGGTGCTGGGCTGGCGGGACGTCCTGCGCGGACAGTTCGGGTTCCGGCCGGGCGAGGTCGTACGGATCGACTCGCCCGGCGAGGACCCGCAGGTCGACTCGCTGCTGCGCGGCCCCGGCGACCCGACCCGGGTGGAGGGCGGCGCCCGGTGGTACGCGCGGTTCACCGCGGTGGTCGCCGAACTGGCCGGGGCCGCGGTGGGCGCCGGGGCGCGGCTGCTGGACGACCCGGCGGACATCGCCGTGATGTTCGACAAGCGGCGCTGCCACGCCCGGCTCGCCGCGGCCGGCGTCCCCGTGCCGTGGGCCGCCGGCACCCCGCGGTCGCCGGTGACCGGCTGGGACGACCTCAGGGCGCGGCTGGCCGCGGCACGGGTGCCGCGCGCCTTCGTCAAGCCCGCGCACGGCTCGTCGGCGTCGGGCGTGGTGGCACTGGCGCTCGGCGGCGCGGGCCGGGTGAAGGCGGTGACGTCGGTGGAGACCGCCCCCGGCGGAGGGCTGTTCAATTCGCTGCGGGTCCGCGAATACCGCGCGGAGCGGGAAGTGGCCGCGCTGATCGACGCCTTGGCCCCCGACGGGCTGCACGTCGAGCGCTGGCTGCCCAAGGCGGCGCTCGACGGCCGGGTGTGCGACCTGCGGCTGGTCGTGGTCGGCGGCAGGGCCACGCACGCGGTGGCCCGCACCAGCCGGCACCCCATGACCAACCTCCACCTCGGCGGCTCCCGGGGCGACTTGACCCGGCTGCGGGCCGCGGTGGCCGCCGCGGGCGGGAGCTGGGCCGACGCGGTGGCCGCCGCCGAGGGCGCCGCCGCGTGCTTCCCCGGCACCTTGTGCGTCGGGGTCGACGTGCTGCCCGCGGCGGACTGGCGCCGCTTCGCCGTCGCCGAGGTCAACGCCTTCGGCGACCTCCTCCCCCGCCTGACCGGCCTCCCGGCGAGCGGCGCGGAAGGCCTGGACACCTACGCCGCCCAGGTCGCGGCGGTCCTGCGCGGGGAGGCCGCCGATGCCGCGGCCTGAGCAGCCGAACGCAGCCCCGGTACGGGCTGGCGCCGCCCCCGTACGGGCTCAGGGAGCCGCCCCGGCCGGGGACGCCCCCGGCCGCGCGCAGGCGCCGCGCAGCGGCCCGGCGTCCCCCGTGGCCGCGCCCGGCGAACCCGCGCTCGACATGAACCGGGTCATCGGCAGTCACGACCTGCTGCTCGTCACGCTCGACACGCTCCGCTACGACGTCGCCGCCGAACTGGCCGCGGACGGGCGGCTGCCGAATCTGGCGGCGCACTTGCCGGGCGGGAGGTGGGAGGAGCGGCACGCGCCGGGGAGCTTCACCTATGCGTCGCATCAGGCGATCTTCGCCGGGTTCCTGCCCACGCCCGCCGCCCCCGGAGCGCATCCGCGGCTGTTCGCCGCGCGGTTCGCGGGGAGCGAGACGACGGCGGGCGGCACCTGGGTCTTCGACGCGCCGAACCTGGTGGCGGGCCTCGCGGCGGTCGGCTACCGCACCGCCTGCGTCGGCGGGGTCGGCTTCTTCAACAAGCAGGGCGCCCTCGGGTCGGTGCTGCCGGGGCTGTTCCAGGAGAGCCACTGGGAACCGGAGTTCGGGGTGGCGTCGCCGACGTCCTTCGCCTCGCAGGTGGACCGCGCCGAGCGGGTCGTCGCGCGCACCCCGCGCCATCAGCCGCTGTTCCTGTTCGTCAACGTCGCCGCGCTGCACCAGCCCAACTGGTTCCATCTGCCCGGCGCCACGCGTGAGTCGGGCGACACCCGGGCCAGCCACGCCGCCGCGCTGGAGTACGTCGACCGGCACATCGGCCGGCTCTTCGCGGCGGCGAGCAGCCGCCGCCGCTGCTTCGCGGTCGTGTGCTCCGACCACGGCACCGCGTACGGCGAGGACGGCCACACCGGCCACCGGATCGGCCACGAGACCGTGTGGACCGTGCCGTACGCCCACTTCCTCCTGGAGTCCTCGGAGACCCCGGAGTCTCCGAAGCCCGCGAAGGCCCTGGAGTCCCCGGCATCCCCGGCACCCCCGGGGTCCCGGGAACCCTCGGGGCAACCGAAGTCCCTGAACTCCCCGGAGGCACCGGCCAGATGACCGTCCTGGACACACCGGCCGACGCCCCGCCGCGGCCGTATCAGAGCTACGTCTACGCCTACCCGCACAAGACCGCCTACGGCCGGCTGCGTCCGCGCCCCGCGCTGCGGGACCTGTGGGCCGGCGAGCCCAAGGACTCGCTGGCGCTGTATCTGCACATCCCGTTCTGCGAGGTGCGCTGCGGCTTCTGCAACCTCTTCACCCGGATCGGCGCCCCCGAGGGCCTGGTCGCGGGCTATCTCGACGCGCTGGACCGCCAGGCGGCGGCCGTACGGGACGCGCTCGGCGACGGGACGGCGCCGCGCTTCACCGCGGCGGCCTTCGGCGGCGGCACCCCGACCTTCCTCGAACCGGCCGAGCTGGAGCGGCTGTTCGACATCGCCGAGCACCGCATGGGCGCCGACCTGCGTGCGGTGCCGCTGTCGGTCGAGGCGTCACCCGCGACCGCGACCGCCGACCGGCTCGCGGTGCTCGCCGCACGCGGCACCACCCGGCTGAGCCTGGGCGTCCAGACCTTCGACGCGGCCGAGGCCCGCGCGGCGGTCCGCCCCAAGCAGCAACGGTCCGAGGTCGAGGCGGCGTTGGGGCGGATACGCGAGGCCGGCTTCCCGGTGCTCAACATCGACCTGATCTACGGCATCGACGGCCAGACCGAGCGCTCCTGGCGCTCCTCGCTGGACGCGGCCCTGGCCTGGCGCCCGGAGGAGCTGTATCTCTACCCGCTCTACGTCCGCCCGCTGACCGGCCTGCACCGGCTGGACTCCACGCTGACGGAGGCCGGTTGGGACGAGCAGCGGCTGCGGCTGTACCGGGCGGGCCGCGATCTGCTGCTCGGCAGCGGCTACGAGCAGGTGTCGATGCGGATGTTCCGCAGGCGGGGCGGCCCGCACCCGGGCGGCGACGCCGGCCAAGGCGCAGGCGCCGATCACGCGTGCCAGACCGACGGCATGATCGGCCTCGGCTGCGGCGCCCGTTCGTACACCGCCGAACTGCACTACAGCTTCGACTACGCCGTCGGCCCGGGCGAGGTCCGGGCGATCATCGACGACTATGTGGCCCGCCCCGCCGCGGACTTCGGCCACGCCGACTTCGGCCGGGCGATCGGCGGCGGCGAGGCCCGCCGCCGCCATCTGCTCCAATCGCTGCTCCAGGCGCAGGGCATGCCGGTGGCCGACTACACCGCCCGCTTCGGCCGCCGCCCCGAGGACGACTTCGGGCCGGAACTCGCCCTCTTCGACGCCCGCGGCTGGCTGGACGCGGCGGCGGGTCCCGACCTGCTGCGGCTCTCGCCGGAGGGGCTGGCCCATTCCGACGCGGTGGGACCGGAGTTGTTCTCACCCGCGGTGCGGGCCGCGATGGCCGCCTACGACGCGAAGTGAGGGGGCGGCCGTGGATCTGACCGTCCTCTACCGGGGTCCGCTGGCCTCCTGCGACTTCGACTGCCCCTACTGCCCGTTCGCCAAGCGCCGCGACAGCCGCGAGCAACTGGCCGCCGACCGGGCCGCGTTGGCGCGGTTCGCGGACTGGGCCGGGCAGCAGACCGGCGACCGCCTGTCGATCCTGTTCACCCCGTGGGGCGAGGCGCTGGTCAGGTCCTGGTACCGCAGCACGCTCGCCGAGCTGAGCCGGCTGCCGCACATCCGGCGGGTGGCGATCCAGACCAACCTGGGCGCCCGTACGAACTGGCTGGACGACGCCGACCTGGACACCGTCGCCCTGTGGTGCACCTACCACCCCGACCAGGTGCCGTACGAGCGCTTCCGCGCCGCCTGCCACGACCTGGCGGCGCGCGGGGTCCGGCACAGCGTCGGCGTGGTCGGGCTGCCGGAACACCTCGACGCGGCCAGCCGGTTGCGCGCGGACCTGCCGGAGCACGTGTACCTGTGGGTCAACGCGGCGGAGGGCCGTACGTACACCGACGCCGAGGCGGACCGGTGGACCGCGCTCGACCCGCTCTTCCCGTACAGCAGGCACCCGCACCGCAGCGCAGGACTGCCGTGCCGCACCGGCGAGTCGGTGATCTCGGTCGACGGCGGGGGCACGGTGCGGCGCTGCCATTTCGTGCGGGCGGAGCTGGGCAACCTGTACGACGGCAGCTACCGGGCGGCGTTGCGCCCGCGGGCCTGCCCGCTGGCGGTGTGCGACTGCCACATCGGCTACGTCCATCTGGAGACGCTGCCGCTCTACGACACCTTCGCGGGCGGCGTCCTGGAACGCGTCCCGGCCGCCGCCGCCCCACCGGCCGGCCCCAGCCGCTGACGTCCGGGCGGGGGCAGGTCCCGGGCGGGCGGCGGCTCACCCGGAGGAGGGGCGGCTCACCCGGAGGAGGAGGCGGAGAGGATGACGTCCACGAGTCGCTCGGCTGCGTCCGGGCGGCCGTGGGCGCGGGAGCGCTGGGCCATCGCGGCCCGCCGTGCCGGGTCGGACAGCAGCGGGTGGGCAGCGGCGCGCAGCGTGTCGGCGGTGACCTCGCCGAGGAGGGCGACGGCGGCGCCGGACTCCTCCAGGTGGCGGGCGTTGTGCGCCTGCTCGTTCCCGGCCGAGGAGGCGAGCGGGACGAAGATCGCCGGCTTGCCCAGCGCGGTCAGCTCCGCGAGGGTGCCGGCCCCGCTCCGGGAGATCACCACGTCGGCGAGCGCCAGAACGTCGGGCAGTTCCGGGCCGACGAAGCCGGTCACGTAGTAGCGGGCCGCCTGCCCGGGGTGGAGGCCGGCCGCGCGCCGGCGCAATTCCGCGACATTGTCGGGGCCGCACTGGTGCACGACGTTCGCGCGCTCCAGCAGCCACGGAAGCGCGCCGCTCACCACCTCGTTGATCTGCTGCGCGCCCTGTGCGCCGCCCGTGACGTACACCGTCGGCAGGCGCCGGTCGAAGCCGCGCAGCTCCAGCGCCTCGATCGCCTTGTCCGCGTGGCCGGCGAGCACCGCGGGGCGGATCGGGTTGCCCGTCACGACGGCGAGTTTGCGCGCCGCCTCGGGCAGGAGCAGCAGCGACGACTCCGAGGAGACCGCGATGCGCGTTGCCGAGCCGGCGAGCCGCCGGTTGGCCAGGCCGAGGCGCACGGTCTGCTCGTGGAGCACCAGGGGGCGGCGGCACATCCGGGCGGCCAGCCCGGCGGGGACGGCGACGTAACCGCCGGTGGCCAGGACGACGTCCGGGCCGAAGTCGGAGACGACCTTCCTGGCCTGCGCGATGCCGAGCGGTACGCGCGCCATGTCCCGCACGTTCGCGGGCGAGACCATCTTGAGCGGGTTGCTGGAGCGGCGGACCTTGCCCGTGGCGACCGTGGTGAAGGCGATGCCCTCGGTCCGGGCGACCCGGGCCTCAAGACCCTGCTCCGTGCCGATCCACAGCACGTCCAGCGCGCGGCCGTCGGCGTTGAGCCGGGCCTGGAGCGTTCGGATCGCCGTCAGGGCGGGGTACGTGTGGCCGCCGGTGCCTCCGCCCGTGACGATCAGGCGGAAGGTACGCGGGGTTCGGTGATCGCTGTGCACCCGCGCACTTTAGTGGCTCCCGGCCGCTTCCGGCTGCCGGGGCCTCCGGTGCCAGGTCGCTCTGGCCGGCCGACAGGTGCCGGGGGCGGCTTCAGCCGGCCGGGGGCGAGGCGCCGTCGGCGTGGCGCTTGCGCTCCAGGACGACGATCGGGCAGTTCAGGGCGTCGGCGATCTTGATGAGGTTGGCCGGGGTCGCGCTGCGCCAGCCGGATTCGATCTCGCCCATCAGCTGCTCGGAGATCCCGACGAGTTCGGCGAGGGCCCGCTTGGTGAAGCCCGCCTTCTTGCGTGCCCAGGTGACCGCTTCGGGCTCCTGGTGAAGCCTGCTCGGTCGGGTGCGCGATGCCATGGGGAAAAAGTACCGCGTAGTACCGCGAAAAACAAGGTACTACGTTTAGACTACGCGAACTCTTCTCGCGTACTAGCGCGGTCTGCGCAGGTCGCGGTGGGTGAGAGTGGGCCAAATCCGGCGAAGGAGTGGACACTGGCTGCGTAGTTGTGCGAAGCTCACCTCATGACAGAGCCACCCATTGCTCCCCCCGAGGGTTTATTGATCAAGCGCGCCCAGGTGGCCGCCCGGCTTTCACAGCGGGAGGCCGCGAAACGCGCCGGACTGAGCGAGGCCAGATGGCGGCAACTGGTCTCCGGTTTCCAGCTCGTCAGCCGCACGAAGGTGGCGGTTCGCAGCCCCGACGAGACGCTGGCGCGAATGGCCAGAGCGGTCGGCGTCACCGCCGAGCAACTGGAGGCGGCCGGCCGCGACGGTGCCGCCAACACGCTGCGGGACGCCGAGGCCGAAGCGGTACGGAACCGAGTCGGCTCGGCGCCGGGCCCTGACCCCACGACCGGCTCCGCCGCCACCCAGAGCCGGGTGGACGAACGCTGGGCTCTGGTCGAGGCCATCCTGGACCGGGCACTGACCGGCCTGACCGAGCCGGAACACGCGACACTGGCCGACCGCATCACGACGTATGTCGCCCAGCCACCGGAGGCGGACGCGGGCGCGCAGCCTGCGGACGCGGGCGAGGCAGCGGAACACCGCTGACGCTTCCCCTGCCGGGGGGCGGTCGGCCGACCCGAGCGCGGCCGGCCCGAGCCTCCCGGCGGGGGCGGCAGCGTGGTCCGACACGGCCGGTCCGCCACCCGGCGGGGGCGGCCGGCCCGAGCCGGGCGAGCGGGGCCGCCCGGTCCCGAAGAGCGCGGCCGGACCGGGCCGGGCGGTGACGGGGACTCCGCCGACCGCAGGTCGAACGCACCCGGCAGGGTGGGTGGCTTCGCGCGCCGCAGGCGGGTCGTGTCCAGAATGCGGACAGGTGGGAAACTCCGTTCCGGCCCGGTCGGCAGCTCGCTGGCGGAGCCGCTCCCCGGCAGGTCACAGCCGCCGTGCAACGGCCTCTGCACGTGCATCCGCAATTGCCGGGACGCCCGCGATATGTCACCCCCTGAGGCAATTTCGCAGGTCGGCCGGGACATCTTTCGCCTTGGCGGCCTGGAAGCAGGCCCGGCGGGCTGGCATCATGAAACACCGTTGGCCTCGATTTGGGGGTGTGCCAACGGAGTTCTGCCGTTCGGGCGACCCCGGACGGGTGACTTCATGGCACCTCGTCGTTGTGACCTCTGTCACAGCTCCCCCTTGCGGCCTGCGGTGATGGCAGTGCGTACGGCCCCTGCCCAACGCCGGTCCGCCCCGATCGTGTGGCGCATCGCGTGACGGAAAGGGCACTATGGGGACGAACCCCTCGTGACGTGACGCAGATCACAACCGCAGCGACCGCGCCGAGAGGCCGACAGACCGACTGCTCGACCGAAGATCGCGCAACGCAAGGAAGCGCCCCGCCCGTCCCCATGGTTGGCGCCTGAGACAGGGCGAAGCGCTTCCGGTCGCAAGATGTGGCCCCTACCGGGCGACCCCGGTGGGGGCCACACCGTTACAGGTGGCGGTCGATGAAGCCGGCGATGTCGATCAGGTCCCGAAAGAACCTCGCCACCGCCACGACAAACCGTCCGCTCGCACCGAACCATTGTTTGGCCGATGCCCACCACTGACGCTTCTTGCGACCCCCATCGCCCTGTTGGTGATCGGGCATGGAGGGAACTCCCTTCTGTCTGCGGAACGGAGACCACGCAGTCCGTGGACCCCCGGGGGGTCCGCGTCGTGCTCGGGCGATATCCGGTGCAGAGTCAGGCAGCTGCGAGCCATGGTAGCGGTGCCGGAGAGCGAGTCGTGCGTAACACCGCGTAGTGCCCACGGTTGAGGGAGCCCTCAACGGCAAGGCGAGCCGTACGACTTCGGCACCGGGGGCCGCCGTACGGCCATGGCCTGCGCGGATGATCGCCACGCCGCCGCGCACGCCTGGCACGCGGTGCCGCAGACCTGGCAAGATTTTTCTGGCATATGCCAGAGACACCCTTCCGGGTGACCCTCGACACCGTGGCCGCCCAGGGCCGTCGGCGCCATGAAAACGGCCGCCCTCGTCGCGCGAGGGCGGGACCGCCACGGGCGGGACCAACTAGGGCCGCCGCGCGCTGAGTTGGAGACCCGGGGGTGGGTACGGGCGCAGGCCCGCCGTCGTCGCGGCGTCGGTCGGCGGGGAGATCGGCTTCCTGGAGGAGCGGCTCGCCGGCCCCGACGCCGCGGTGCGCGGCCACGCGCTCACGGCCTCGCTCCGGCTGCCGATCGCCGATGCCGCGCTGGAGCGGGCGATCGACGACGCGCCCGCCGCCGTGCGCCGGCAGATCGCCGGAGTCGTCATCGCGGGGGGGCGCACCGAGCAAGACCGCGGCGGCGGCGGGCCGCAGAAGGGCCGTTCGTGGCCGGTGACTTCGTGCTGCCCGGCGGCGCAACTGGCCTCCGACGCGATCGATTTCGCGCGGAGGCGGCGGTGCTGCTCCTCGCGCTCACGCGGGCGGGCTGTTCGCCGTCGCCCTCACCCAGGCGATGGGTACGCGCGACGGGTGGGCCTAGGACGCTCGTGCGCGATTGCGCGGCCTGCGCGCGGATGGGCGGGCGGTGGTGACCGACCCGCCGTCCGGGCTCGGCGCGCTGCGGGGGTGCCACCTCCTGTGGCCTAGCGGCCAACCCGCCGTCCCGGCTGGGCGCGCTGCGGGGGTGCCACCTCCTGTGGCCTAGCGGCCAACCCGCCGTCCCGGCTGGGCGCGCTGCGGGGGTGCCACCTCCTGTGGCCGGGCGACCAACCCGCCGTCCCAGCTGGGCGCGCAGTTCCCCGCGCCCCCAGGCGGGCGCCCCCCTGCCGTGGCAGGCCGGCCGACCGCCGTCCGGGCTCGGCGCGCTGCGGGGGTGCCACCTCCTGTGGCCGGGCGACCAACCCGCCGTCCAGGCTGGGCGCGCAGTTCCCCGCGCCCCCAGGCGGGCGCCCCCTGCCGTGGCAGGCCGGCGTCACGGCCACGCGCCCGCGGGTGCGTGGCCTCCGGCGCGGCTGCGGGGTGGTCAGGTCGGGCGGGTGGCCGTGAAGGTTGTGGTGGCCGCCAGGAGGAAGGCGTCGGGGCGGGTGAGGAGGGACGCCGGGGCGGCCGGGGCGAGGAGCGCGTCGAGGGTGGTGAGGTCCTCCGGAGGGAGGGCCGCGCTCATGCCGTCGCGCAGGCGGGTCAGGTGGGCGTGCAGGTAGGCGCGGGCCGGGGTGGAAAGGGGGGCGGGGAGGTCCAGCAGGGTGGTGAAGCTCGTTGCGTCGACCAGGCCGGCCCGGCGGAGCATGGCGGGCCAGTCCTCGACCACGGCGCTGCTGCCGGGCAGCTCGGCCCGCATCGTCGCGAACCAGTCCTCCCCCACCGCGTCCAGCCGGGACTGGAACCCGGGCCGGCCGATGCCGATGTCGCGCGGCAGGAAGCGCATGGGCAGACCTCCCTCGGCCACGGCGAGCACGCCGCCGGGCCGCAGCGCACCGGCGAGGGCGTCGAGCGCGCCCTGCTGGTCGCCGAGGTGGTGCACCGCCTTGCTTGACCAGATCAGGTCGGCGGTGCCGAGCCCGTCGCCGAGGCCGTCGGACAGCTCCGCGAGCCGTACCGCGACCCTGCCGCCGAGGCCGAGCCCGTCCGCGCGGGCCAGCGCGCGGTCGAGCAGCGCCTGCGTACCGTCCACGGCGACCACCTCGGCGTCGCCGAATTCCTCGGCCAGGACGCAGGTCATCACGCCGGGCCCGCTGCCGACGTCGAAGACGCGGCGGACCTCGTGCCGCGGCCCGAGCAGGTCGCGCAGCCGTGCCGCGGTGTCGCGCAGGACCGGGAGTTGCAGCTCACCGGCGGTTTCCAGCTGGTCGGCCAGGACCCCCCAGTCCAGCTCGGTGTTGTGGCCGTGGCCATGATGACCGTGGTGCGTGTCGTGCCCGTCGTGCCCGTGGGCGGATTCGTCAGCGCTCATGCCGGGCAGCCTGCGCCTGCCCGGCGGTAGGCGGCAACTCTTGTTGCCGTTTCCGGGACGGCGCGGTGGAATGCCCGTATGGACATCCCGCCCCACCAAGCCGTGCTCGACGAGGTCGGCCCCCGGCTCAAGCGGCTGCGCGCCAAGCGCAACCTCACCCTGGCCGCGCTCTCCGAGACCACCGGCATCTCCAAGAGCACCCTGTCCCGGCTGGAGTCCGGCCTGCGCCGCCCCAGCCTTGAGCTGCTGCTCCCGCTCGCCGCCGCCTACCGCGTACCGCTGGACGACCTGGTCGGCGCGCCGGAGGTGGGCGACCCACGGGTACGGCTGGCCCCGCGCTCGATGCCCAACGGCGGCACCGTCGTACCGCTGTCCCGCGGTCCCGGCCCCCTGCAGGCGTACAAGATGATCGTTCCGGACCGGGGCAGCGAACCCGATCTGCGGACGCACGAGGGGTACGAGTGGCTGTACGTGCTGCACGGCCGGCTGCGGCTCGTCCTGGCCGACCACGACCTGACGCTGGAGGCGGGCGAGGCCGCCGAGTTCGACACCCGGCTGCCGCACTGGTTCAGCGGCGCCGACGGTCAACCTGCCGAGATCCTCAGCCTCTTCGGCAGGCAGGGCGAGCGCATGCACGTCCGCGCCAGACCGCGCGAGTGACCCGCGGGCGGTACGCCGGGGGCCGCGTACCCCGGACGGCGCTCCCGTGTGGCCGGACGGCGGGCCGCGGCGTGTAGTGGAAGCCGCGGCCCCGACGAGGCGGGTCGCCGTCCGCCAACTCCTGGCGGCCGGAGCCGAGGATCCGAGGAGTCGCCGTGAGGCACCACGTCAGAGTCATCGCCGCCGCGGGCACGGTGCTCGCCGCCGCCGCGGCGACCGCCTGTTCCGGCAGCAGCACCGGCTCGTCCGCCGCCGCTACGGCGCCCGCCGCGACCAGCAGGTCGGTCGCGCTGGAGGACGCCGCGAAGGCCGCTCCCGCGACGGTCACGACCAAGTCGGTGCCGCTGGGCAAGGTCCTCGTCAACGACAAGAACCTCACGCTCTACCTCTTCCAGGCCGACAAGACCTCGAAGTCCACCTGCACGGGCGCCTGCGCCACGGCGTGGCCGCCGCTGGTCGTGACGGGCAAGCCGACCGCGTCCGGCGGGGTCCAGAGCAAGCTGCTCTCCACGAGCAAGCGCTCGGACGGCAGCACACAGGTGACGTACAAGGGCCACCCGCTCTACCGGTTCGCCGGCGACGCCAAGCCCGGCGACGTCAACGGCCAGGGCCTGAACAACTTCGGCGCCAAATGGTACGTGCTGGGGACGGACGGCAAGCAGATCACCTCCACGTCGTCACCGTCGTCGAGTTCCGGGGGCGGCGGGTACTGAGCCGCGCCCCGCCCGCCGCCACGGAGCCGCGCCGGCCCTCGGCGGAGCCGCTACCGGCGGACGCGGATCAGCGCGGTGCCCTGGTCCAGGTCGACCTTCGAGCGGGGCGGGGCGCCGTCGCCCTGGTCGTCGCGCAGCATGAGCGTGGTCTTCCGCTGGTCCAGTTCGTTCTGCTTGCCCGGCGAGAAGCTGGCGTGCAGTTGCTCGAAGCCGGTTGCCGAGATCTGGCCCTGCCGCCCGGCCCCGCGCCACGGCAGGACGCGGGCGCGGCCGAGCCGCAGCAGCACCTGGTCGACGAACGCCACCGCCGACAGCAGAATGACCAGTCCCGGCAGCGTCATGAAGACGATGAACTGCATCGGATCCCTCCCTTCGACCGCGGCGACGGGTGCCCCCTGTCGCCCTCGGTCGCACGTAAGTCCCCTCTCATAGTCTGATCCGGTCATCGATCGGACACAACGGGGGCCGGGGTACGGGCCGGGTGCGTACGGCGGTCGTGGGCGGCCGACGGAAACGACCCGGCCCGGGGCGCCCCGGGCCGGCCCTCGCGGGCCGGCCGGGACACCCCGGGCGGGTCGTGGCGCTGCTCGGACCAGGTCGGGCCAGGTCAGACCAGGTCGAAGCGGTCCAGGTCCATGACCTTGACCCAGGCCGCGACGAAGTCGCGGACGAACTTCTCCTTCGCGTCGTCGCTCGCGTAGACCTCCGCGACGGCGCGCAGCTCGGAGTTGGAGCCGAAGACCAGGTCGGCGCGGGTGCCGGTCCACTTGACCTCGCCGGTGGCCGCGTCGCGGGCCTCGAAGGAGGCACCGTCCTCGGCCGTCGGCTGCCACGTGGTGCCCAGGTCGAGCAGGTTGACGAAGAAGTCGTTCGTCAGCACACCCGGGGTCGTGGTGAGGACGCCGTGCTTCGACTGCTGGTGGTTGGCGCCCAGCACGCGCAGGCCGCCGACCAGGACGGTCGCCTCGGGGGCGCTCAGGGTCAGCAGGTTCGCCCGGTCGAGCAGCAGGTACTCGGCCGGCAGGCGGGTGCCCTTGCCGACGTAGTTGCGGAAGCCGTCGGCGGCCGGCTCCAGCGCGGCGAAGGACTCGACGTCGGTCTGCTCCTGCGACGCGTCGGTACGGCCCGGGGTGAAGGGCACCTCGACGGTGAAGCCCGCGTCCTTGGCGGCCTTCTCGACGGCGGCGCCGCCGGCCAGCACGATCAGGTCGGCGAGGGAGACCTGCTTGCCGCCGGTCTGCGCGGAGTTGAAGCCCTCCTGGATGCTCTCCAGGGCGCGCAGCACGGTGGGCAGCCCGTCGGGTCCGTTGACCTCCCAGCCCTTCTGCGGCTCAAGGCGGATGCGGGCGCCGTTGGCGCCGCCGCGCTTGTCGCTGCCGCGGAAGGTCGAGGCCGAGGCCCACGCGGTGGAGACCAGCTGGGACACCGACAGGCCGGAGGCGAGGATCCGCTCCTTGAGGCCGCTGATGTCGGCCGCGTCGACCAGCTCGTGCGTCACCGCGGGGACCGGGTCCTGCCACACCAGCGTCTCGGACGGGACCTCGGGGCCGAGGTAGCGCACGACGGGGCCCATGTCGCGGTGGGTCAGCTTGAACCACGCGCGGGCGAAGGCGTCCGCGAATTCCGCGGGGTTCTCCAGGAAGCGGCGCGAGATCTGCTCGTAGGACGGGTCGACGCGCAGCGCGAGGTCGGTCGTCAGCATCGTCGGCGCGTGGATCTTCGCCGCGTCGTGCGCGTCGGGTACGGTGCCGGCTCCGGCGCCGTCCTTCGGCTTCCACTGGTGGGCGCCCGCCGGGCTCTTGGACAGCTCCCACTCGTAGCCGAACAGGATCTCGAAGAAGCTGTTGTCCCAGGTGGTCGGGGTGTTCGTCCAGGCGCCTTCGAGGCCGCTGGTGATGGTGTCGCCGCCCTTGCCCGTACCGTACGCGTTGCTCCAGCCGAGGCCCTGGGCCTCCAGCGGGGCGGCCTCGGGGTCGGCGCCGACGTTGTCGGCCGGGCCTGCGCCGTGGGTCTTGCCGAAGGTGTGGCCGCCCGCGATCAGGGCGACGGTCTCCTCGTCGTTCATCGCCATCCGGCGGAAGGTCTCACGGATGTCGCGGGCCGAGGCCAGCGGGTCCGGGTTGCCGTTGGGGCCTTCGGGGTTGACGTAGATCAGGCCCATCTGGACCGCGCCGAGCGGGCTTTCCAGCTCGCGGTCGCCGGTGTAGCGCTCGTCGCCGAGCCAGGTGGTCTCGGGACCCCAGTAGACGTCCTCCTCGGGCTCCCAGACGTCGGCGCGCCCGCCGCCGAAGCCGAAGGTCTCGAAGCCCATCGTCTCCAGGGCGACGTTGCCGGCGAGCACCAGCAGGTCGGCCCAGGACAGGCTCTGCCCGTACTTCTTCTTGACCGGCCACAGCAGGCGGCGGGCCTTGTCGAGGTTCGCGTTGTCGGGCCAGCTGTTGAGCGGCGCGAAGCGCTGCTGCCCGGCGCCGGCGCCGCCGCGGCCGTCGCTGATCCGGTACGTGCCCGCGCTGTGCCACGCCATGCGGATGATGAACGGGCCGTAGTGCCCGTAGTCGGCCGGCCACCAGTCCTGCGAGGTGGTCAGCACCTCGGCGATGTCCTGCTTCACGGCCGGCAGGTCGAGGCTCTTGAAGGCCTCGGCGTAGTCGAACTCCTCACCGAGCGGGTTGGACACCGCGGGGTTCTTGGCAAGGATCTTGAGGTTGAGCCGCTCCGGCCACCACGCCCGGTTGCCCTCGCCCCGCGTCGGGTGCGGGGCGCGCGTGTGCGCGACCGGGCAGCCCCCCGCGCTCTCCGCGCCCTCCGTCTTCGCGTCTACGACGATTGCGTCATGGTTCTCAGTCATGGAAATCCTTCCGGACCAGGCGGATCACGGGCTCGGGCACTGCGGGGCGGCGGAACGGCCGGGCGCAGGACGAGCGGAGCGGCACCCGCAGGTCGGCGCCGCGCGCGGGCCCGCCGGGGTCTTTCGCCCCGCCGGATCTCCGGTCGTACTGGTGTCGTCCTGTCCCTTGGCTACCGCCGGAACCGATCCTACAATGGACACAGTCCAAGTCAAGAAGCACCCCAATCACGTACCCTATCGAAAAACGGACGTCCGCTGATAAAGTTCGGGTATCCCGCGAACCGAACAGGTGACAGGTGAACCGATATGAGTGACCTGCTGGAACGACTGCGAGGGCGCGGCTGGCGGATGACCTCCCAGCGACGCGTCGTCGCGCAGGTCCTCGACGGCGACCACGTCCACCTCACGGCCGACGAGGTGCACGCGCGCGCCGCCCAGCAGCTGCCCGAGATCTCCCGGGCCACCGTCTACAACACGCTGGGCGAGCTGGTCTCGCTCGGCGAGGTCGTCGAGGTGTCCACCGACGGCCGCGCCCGGCGCTACGACCCGAACGCGCACCACCCGCACCAGCACCTGGTCTGCTCCTCCTGCGGCACCGTCCGCGACGTCCACCCCACCCGGGACCCGCTGTCCGACCTGCCCGCGGCGGAACGCTTCGGCTTCACGGTCTCCGCGGCCGAGGTCACCTACCGCGGGCTGTGCCCGTCCTGCGCGCAGGCCCCGGCCGAGGCGTAGTCCCGAGGCCCGGCCCACGGTCCTTCCCCGGGGCACGGCCCATCCGCCGGAAATCGGACTGGCGTGCGACGGGTGAATCCAACCGGTTCACAGGGTGCCCGCGGCCGGGGACCGGCACGCTGCACAGCAGGACACCGGGGGCGCGAGGGTGCGCGACGGAGAGGGGCCGTGCTGTGACAGCCCGGGGAGCACCTGTGGCAGTGGGCGGGGACAGCGGCGGCTCGGCGGCACCGCCTGCGTTACACCGGCCGCGCCGCCCGGCCGGTGCGGAACGGCGGCGGGATGTGCCGCGGCACGTCGCGTGCGTGATGGACGGCAACGGCCGCTGGGCGCAACAGCGTTCGCTGCCGCGCACATCGGGCCACCGGGCGGCGGAGACGACGGTGATCGACGTGATCGAGGCGGCGCGCACCGCCGGGGTGAAGTGGCTGAGCCTGTACGCCTTCTCCACCGAGAACTGGCGGCGCCCGAGCGACGAGATCGACTTCCTCATGCACCTGGTGCGCCGGGTGGTGCGCAAGCACGCCCCGCTGCTGCACGCGCGCGGCATCCGCTGCCGCTTCCTCGGCGTGGCGGACCCGAGGATCCCCGCGCCGCTGGCCCGGGACTTCGCCGACCTGATGACGCTGACCGACGCGAACCGGGGCATGACGCTGACCGTGGCCTTCGACCACGGCGGACGGCAGGACATCGTCGAGGCGGCCAGGTCGCTGATCCGCAGCGGGACGGCCGCCGACGACGTGGACGAGCGGCACTTCGCCGCCCATCTGCCCTTCCCCGACACACCCGATGTGGACCTCGTCATCAGGACCTCGGGCGAGCAGCGCATCTCCAACTTCATGCTCTGGCAGGTGGCCTACGCCGAGTGGGTCTTCCCGCCGGTCCTCTGGCCGGACTTCCGCGGACCGCACTTCCTGGAGTGCCTGCACACCTACCAGCAACGCGATCGCCGCTTCGGCGGCGTGCCGCCGCACGCGAACGGAGACCGACACCCGTGACGGACAACGGCAGCAGCACCCGTACGCCCGAAGAACCGCCCGGGTCCCTCTTCGGACCCGACTCGCAGTTCCACCGGTTCTTCAACGATCCGCGCTGGGCGCTGGCCATGGTCAGAGCCACGGTGCTGGAGGCCGCCCACCCGCAGATCGGCGCGGCCCTGATCGACAACTCGACCTTCGTCACGCACCCGTGGCGCCGGCTGCGCAACACCCTGGTGAGCCTCCAGCGCATGTTCGGCACCGACGACGACGTCCGGCGGCGGGAGGCGGCCCGGCTCAACCGCATGCACGCGCGGCTGAGCGGCACCGACGAGCGGAGCCGGCCCTACGACGCGATGGACCCCGAGGTCCGCGCGTGGGTGGTCGCGACGCTCTTCGAGAGCTCCGTCACGATGTGCCGGCTCAGCGGTCAGCCGCTCGAACCGGCGGCCATGGAGCAGCTGTACGCCGAGTTCCGGGCGTTCCTGGTCGTGTTGGGCGACCAGGCCGGTCATCTGCCGCCCACGGTGCAGGAGTTCTGGCCGTACTACGACCGTGTGGTGGCGCAGGAGCTGGAGAACACCGAGGCGCTGCGCATCATCCTCTACCGGCTCTTCGATCATCTGCCCGCGCCGCCCCTGCTGGGCGGCCTGCCGACGGTGTGGGCGGCGGGGCGGGCCCTCGCCGGGCCGGCCATCGGCGCGATCACCGTGGCCTCGCTGCCCGAGCCCTTCCGGCGGCGGGCGGGGCTGCCCGAGATCCCCGGTGCGCAGACACTGATGCAGAGCGCGTACATGGCCGCGGGCCTGGCCCGCTTCCTGCCCGAGGGCTGGCTGCAGACCGACTACCTCACCAACCTGATGTCACTGTCCGCGGACAGCGACGACCCCCGGTACGCGACGGTCACCGCGCTGCGCGCCCGTATGAAGCGGGCCGGTGCCTTCGTACGGCTGGTCGCGCCCCTCCCCGCGCAGCGCGGCCCCGCCGGGGCGGCCGAACCGCGGCGCAGCGCCGACCAGTTCTTCGCCGAGGTGCTGGACCAGACCGGGGACGGTTTCCTGGACTGGCCCGATCTCGCGGCCATGGCACGGGAGTTGGCCTCCCGGCTCGATCTGGACGAGCCGGCCGAGACCAGGCTCTACACCGCCTACGCCGACTGGTGGCGGGAACTCCAGACGGCCCTCGACGCCGACGGGGACGGCCGGGTCAGCAGGGAGGAATACGCCGCCGCCGTGCCCTCGCTCGCGGGTCCCGCGCTGATCAGGGTCGCGGAAGTGCTCTTCGACGTCACCGACGCGGACGGCGACCAGTTCATCGACGCGGGCGAATACCGGGCGCTCTTCCGGACCGGCTTCGGGCGTACGGTCGCGGGCGCCGAGGCGCGCTGCTCCCGCAGCGCGTTCGTGAAGGACTTCCTGTCCTTCATGGCGGGCCGCCGCTATTCGACGGCGTACGACCCGCTGCTCACCGACGCGTAGGCCGAGCGGGCTCCGGCAGGGCGTGAACAACCTGCGGGCTACGGCAGGGCGCAGGCCGGCGGGTCCGGTAGGACGTCAACAACCTGCGGGCTACGGCAGGGCGCAGGCCGACAGGCTCCGGCAGGGCGTGAGCGGGCCGCGGTACCGGGTCGGGCCGCAGCCTCGGGCCGGGCGTGGCGCCCGGCTCGTCTCAACTCATCTTCGGTGCCTCCGGGTCGGGAATCGTGGTGGGCAGCCGGTCGTCCGCCGGCGGAAGGCACCGAGACGGGAGACCTGTCATGCCCCGACGCAGACTGAGCCGTCGTGAATGGCTGACCCTGGTGGGAATCACGGTGGGCAGCGTCGTCTCCGCCGTCGCGGGAACGGCCACCAGCGCGGCGCTGCGGATGCTGCGGCCGTGAGCCGGCGGACGCGCGCCGCCGCGCGTGCCCTGGGCGCGCGGCGGTCACGGTTGTGGGACGGGTTGCCCCGTATCGCGCCCCCGCGCCGCGCCGATGCGCAAGGATGCTGCGAATGACCAGCCACAGGAGCGGCCCCCGGCACGGGGGCCAGCGGCAGGGCAGCCAGCGGCGCATCCCGCGGCCGCACGGCGTGGCGCCCGCCGCGCTGCGGGAGCTGAAGGACTGCGTCTACCGCCTCTACGCCGAGGCGGGGACCCCGCCGGTGGCGCACATCGCGAGCGAGATCGAGAAGGACGACTCCTTCCGCGGCAGCCCCTCCAAGGACACCGTCCACCGGATCATCGGCTCGCCCGACCTGCTGGCGGGGCAGGAGGACGTCGTCGCCGTCGCCGTGCTGCTGGCCCGCGAGGCCGGCCGGGACACCCGCGAGGTGGGCGACCGGGTCAGGCGCCTGTGGGTCGACGCGCAGCTCGCCGAGCATCTGGGCACCCCGGTGCGGGACCTGGACCCGCTCGCCCTCGAGGTGCACCAGGCCATCAGCGTGCCGGGGCAGGAGACGCTGCCGGAGCTGCCGCTGTACGTCGAACGGGACCACGACGCCGCGCTGAGCGAGGTGGTGAGCCGGGCGGCGGCCGGCGAGAGCGTACTCGCGACGCTGGTCGGCGAGTCCTCGACGGGGAAGACCAGGTCCTGCTGGGAGGCGCTGCGCGGGCTCCCCGAGGGCTGGCGGGTCTGGCACCCGTTCGACCCGACCCGGCCCGAGGCCGCGCTCGTCCACCTCGCCGAGGTCGGCCCGCGCACCGTGATCTGGCTCAACGAGGCCCAGCACTACCTGCTCGCCCCCGACCCGAGGGTCGCGGAGCGCGTCACCTCCGCCCTGCGCACCGCCCTCACCGAACCGCGCCGCGGCCCGGTGCTGGTCCTGGCCACCGTCTGGCCGCGCTATTGGGACCCGCTGACGACCCGGCCGGCCCCGGGCGCCGAGGACCGGTACGAGCAGCAGCGCACCCTGCTCACCGACCTGGGCCGGCGCATACCGGTGCCCAAGGCCTTCACCGAGCGGGACCTGCACCAGGCCGAGCGAAAGGCCGCCGCCGACCCGCGGCTGGCCAGCGCGCTGAAAGGCGCGAGCGACGGCGAGATCACGCAATTCCTGGCCGGGGTGCCCGAATTGCTGAGCCGCTACGCGTGCGCGCCGCACCAGGCGAAGGCGCTGATCCACGCCGCCATGGACTTCCGGCGGCTCGGCCACGGTCCCGCGCTGCCCCGCACGCTGCTGGCGCAGGCCGCCGAGGGCTATCTGACCGACCACGAACTCGTCTGCCTCGACAGCGACTGGCTGGACCGGGCGCTGGCCTTCTGCGGCACGCCCTGCAACGGCGTCCCGGGGCCGCTGACGCCCATCCCGGGCAGGAGCAACGACACGGGCGGTACGGCCTACCGGCTCGCCGACTACCTCGAACAGCAGGGCCGCGTCGACCGCCGGCTGCTGTGCCCGCCGGTCTCCTTCTGGGAGGCAGCGGCCCGGCACTGCGGCGGCAGCGAGGAGTGCGCCGCACTGGCGCGGGCGGCCGGGTCCCGGGGACGGCTGCGGGCCGCCGCGGCCCTCTACCGGAAGGCCTTCGAGTTCGGGAACACCGACGTACGGGCGCCCTTGGCGGAGCTGCTGGAAGGTACCGGACGGCTCGCCGAGGCCAAGGAGCTGTACGAGGCGGAGATGAAGGCCGACGGCTGGGCGCGGTGGGAGCTGATCCGGCTGCGCGAGATGGCCGGGGAGCCCGTCGGGGCGGAGGGGTTGGCCCATCTGGCCGCGGAACAGGGCCTGACCAACGCGCTGTCCCGGCTGGCCCAGCTGCGGGTGAAGGCGGGCGACGCCCTTGGCGCGGAGACCGTGATCCGCAATTCCGCGGCCCGGGGGCGGGTCGGGACCTTCGCCGAGCTGGCCAGGTCGCGGGAGGGCGTGGGGGACCGCGCGCAGGCGGAGCTGGTCGTCTTCTCGGCGCTGGACGCCTCGGGGAGCACCTACGCGCTGTCCGAAGTGGCCCGCATCCGGGAGAGGTCGGGCGACGGCGGGGCGGCCGAGCAGCTGGTGCGGGCGGCGGCGCTGCGCGGCAGGACCCGCCCGGCGATCCTGCTGGCCTGGATGCGGCAGCGGACGGGCACGGACCCGAGCGCGGCGGGCCTGCTGGAGGCGGCCGCCCGCGCGGGCAGCGTCTTCGCGCTGACGGAGCTGGCCCGGCTGCGGAAGAAGGCGGGCGACAGCGCGGCGGCGGAGCGGCTGCTGCACGAGGCCGCGGCCAAGGGCAGTCTGTTCGCGCTGACGGAGCTGGCCCGGCTTCGGGAGAAGGCCGGCGACGCGGACGGAGCGCTGCGGTACTACCGTACGGCGGCCGCCAAGGGCAGCACGGAGGCGCTGGCCCACCTGGCGCTGCTGCGGGAGGGCGCGGGAGCGAGCGAGGAGGCGGAGCGCATGGCCTGCGCCGCCGCCGACGCGGGCAGCACCTTCGCGCTGCTGGAGCTGGTGTGGCTGCGGGAGAAGTCCGAGGATCGCCGCGGCGCGGAACGCCTCGCGGACACCGCTGTGGGCGCCGGCAACACCGGGGCTCTCACCCTGCTCGCCCGGCTGCGGGAGGACGCGGGCGACAGCGCCGGCGCGGAGAGGCTGGTGCTGCGGGCGGCACGGACGGGTTACCTGCTCGCGCTCGACGACTTCGTGCTGCGGCGGGAGAAGGCCGGCGACGCCGAGGGGGCCGAGCGGATGGCCCTGGCCGGCGGGGACAAGTCGGTGGTCCGGCTGGCCCGGCTGCGCGAGGCGGCGGGGGACCCGGTCGACGCCGAGCGGCTGTACCGGTGCGCCGCCGGCCTGGGCAGCACCGAGGCGCTGCTCAACCTGGCCCGGCTGAGCGAGGAGGCCGGAAGGCCCGAGGCGGCCGAGGAGTTCGCCCGCAGCGCGGCGCAGGCCGGCCAGGTGGAGGCGTTCTCCGAGCTGGCGCACGCCCGCGCCCGCCGCGGACTGTTCCAGGACGCCGACCGCCTCCACCTGGCCGCCGCCGACGCGGGCCACGACAAGGCGCTGGCCCACCTGGCGGAGCTGCGTACGTCGTGGGACCCCGTGTGGGCGGACCTGCCGCGCTACGGCCTGCTCGACAACGGGGAGATGGCGCGGCCCTGGTGACGCCGGAGGGGCGCGGCACGAGCGGCCCGCGCTTCGGGCCGCGCCCGGTTCAGTGCCAGTCGCTGATCCGCGTGTCGTGCGGGTCGGGGGCGCCCTCGCCGGTTTCGAGGAGCTGCTTGAGGCTCAGCAGGAAGGCGGCCCACTTGGTGCTGCAGTGGTGCATGAACTCGACCGGCTCACGCCAGCCTTCGTGCGTGAACAGCACGATCGTCCAGTCGCCGTCCTGCCGCAGCTCCCAGCGCACATGGGTGCCGACCCACTCCTCCGGTCCTGCCACCACTTCCCAGCGGACGAGCCGGCCGGGGTCGAGTTCGGTGACCTTCATGTCGAACCCGCCGGGGCCGAACCGGAATTCGATCACGCCGCCGGGGCCGGTCTCCCCCGACGTCTTCTCGGTCCACCAGCCGGACAGGCCGTCCAGGGTGGTGAGCGCTTCGTACACCCGCTGCGGCGGTACGTGCTCGACGCCGACGCGGTGAAGGATGTCTGCCATCGTCCTCGCCCTTTCCTACTGCTGCTGTCCGGTTCCGCTGTCCGCGTCCCTGCCGCGCTGGATCGTCTCGGCGATGCGCTTGATGCGCCGGAGCCGGGCGTCCCAGGCGGCGCCGACGTCCGCCAGCTGGGCCGTGGCGCGGGCGAGCCGGTCCTGGTCGACGCGGTAGTGCCGTTCGCGGCCCGCGGTGGTCGCGTGCACCAGGCCGGCCCTGTCGAGTACGGCGAGGTGCTTGGCCACCGCCTGGCGGGTCACCGGCAGGTGCTCGCTCAGGCCGGTCGCCGTCCCGCTGCCCTCCCTCAGCAGCAGGTCGAGCAGCCGGCGCCGCGTCGGGTCGCCCACCGCCGACCACAGGTCGTCGTCCACCGTCACGCTCATGCGCCCGCCGCGGCCTTCGCCGCGTACGCCTCCAGCCGCGGCAGGTAGAAGTCCCAGCCGGTGGTGTGGTCGGCGTGCGCGGCGGCGGCCTTGGCCTCGTCCCAGCCGCGCTCGCGGAAGCCGCTCTCGGTCATCCGCAGCAGGGTGCCGCCGCCGGCGGACTCCAGCTCGAAGACGACCAGGTTCGAATTGCCCGGGACCGCGGCCTCGCCCTCCTGGTGGGTCCACCGGAAGGAGAAGAGCCGCGGCGGCACCGCGTCGACCACCGTGAACTGCACCCAGGTGCCGTCCTTGGTGACGTCCCCGAAGCCGATCCGGCCCGTACCGCCGGGCTCGGCCGGGAAGTCCGCCTCGTCCGGCCACCATTGGCGCAGGTGCTCGGGACTGCTGATCACGTCGAAGACGACCTCGGGCGAGGCGTCGATGCGGATCTCCCGCTCCAGCGTTCCGTACTCCATGTTCGCCACCTTCTGCAACGTTCGGTTGCGTATCACGCTAGTCCGGCCAGGGCAGATACGCAACCTCTGGTTGCACGAAGTGCGGGCCGCGGGATCCCGGCGTTCCACGCTGCCCGGCCGTCGGCTCCGGGGCGCCGGGCCGGTCAGCGCAGGCTGTGCCAATTCCACGGCGCCGTCGGGGTCCGTCCGTCGGGCTCGCGGCCGTAGGCGTAACGCGCCCCGTCCTGCGGCCGCATGGACAGGTAGGACCAGAAGTCCCGGCTGTCGGCTGCCCGTTCAGCCATGGCGTCCGCCTGCCGCTGCGTACCGAACTCGGCCACCAGTGCGGCGAGTCGGGCGTAAGTGCCGGGGGCCGTGAGGTCGGCCTCCTGTGCGATACGGGCGGTCAGCGACGCCATCTGCTCCTCGGCTCCCAGCTCGCGCAACCGCCCGAGGATGTCGGCGAGCCGAAAGTCGATCCCGCGCTGATGGCCCAGATCCATCGCGGCGACGACTCCGCGGGACAGGAAGCGGGCCGTGGCGCCCGGCTGCCCCACCTCGCGGAAGGCCGCCAGCACGTCCCCGACCTCCCACGGGTCGGCGACGCCCACGGCGGCGGCCACCCGCTCGGAATACAGAGTCAGTTGGGCGGTACACCCCTGGGCGCGCAGTTCGAGGAGCAGCGCCCTCGCGGCATCCCACGCCGTCGCGTCCGCCTCCCGTACGGCCCGGTCGGCGACCTCGCGCACGTCCTCGGCGCCCACCAGATGGCGCAGTTCGGCGAGCAGCCGCGCCGCGCCCTCGGCCCGGACGAGCGAGGTGGCGGAGGCCGGACCGCGGCCGAGCAGCGTGGCGATCTGCTCCCGCGCTCCGGCCTTCCGCAGGACCTCCACGAACTCGGCCACCCCCATGGCATCGGTCAAGGCGACCGAGGCCGCGGGATCACGGGCCAGGAAGGCGCTCACATCCGCGTCCCCGCCCACTTCGTCCAGCGCCCGGGTCAGGACGGCGGCCACTCCCGGGTCATCCAGGACCGTGTGCGCGGCGGCCACCACGGCCACCTCCCGTGCCAGCTCCGTCGCACCGCGCCAGGTGAGCGTACGCAGGCAGGCCGCCGCCCGTTCGGCGTCAGGGAACGCGGCCGGGTCGGCGGCGCTCCGCCTGACGCAGGCAGCCAGCAACGGCTCCGCGCCGGTACGCTGCGCCATTTCCAGCAGCCAGTCGAGGGTTTCGGTGTCCCCGAGGTCGATCCGCGCGGTGGGCGGCAGGACCGGCAGGCGTTCCGCCAAGGAGTCGGCCAACCGCAACTCCCACGCCATCATGTGGAGACGGGCCAGCCACGCGGGACCGGCGCCGGCGGCGTACGTCCGCATCCGGTCCAGCAGCGCGGTGGCCTGCTCCGCGGCGCCCACGGCGTGCAGCGCCCGGAGGAGCCACAACGCATCGTCCGGGTCCTCCAGATCGACGCCGGAGACGAAGTCCCTCTCTGCCACAACCGACAGCGGCGCACCCGGAGCGGCTTCCCCGAGCGTCGTCAGGAGGACGCCGGCGGCATGCGTCCGGTCGAGCGGGAGCCTGGCCAGCAACCCCGGAAGGGTTCGGGCCACCGCTTCGCCGGCGCCCGCATTGAGCAGCATGCCGAAGGCCCAGTAGCTGCCGGCGTCCTCCGCGTGGTGCGCCGCGACGCGGTCGGCGAGGATGCCGACCTGCTCCCGCGCGGACACCTCGGCCAGCCGGGCGAGCAGTTGGGCGGTGCCGTGCACATCGGCCACGGGTACCAGGGACGCAGGACTCCGGGCCAGGAGCACCGACACCGCCTGCTCCGCACCGGCCTCGGAGGCGAGGAGCAGCAGGTCCGCCACCGCTTTGGCGCCGTCGAGGCGTACCTCGGCCGCCGCCCGCAGCAGCAGCGGGCCGACCGGAAGGTCGAGATCGCGGTCCTGCATGCGACGGGCGAGAAACCACACCTCGTCGGCCGACTCCAGGCAGGCGTTCTCGACCAGCCACGCCGCCGCGTCCGCCGCCGTCTCCGGGCTGACCTGGCACACCAGGCTCAGCAGGGACGACGCGCCGCCGGCGGACCCCTCCCGTACGGCGCTACTGAGCAGCTCGGCCGCCCACCGCAGGTGGCCGCGGCTGCGGGCCTCCCCGGCGAGCCGTTCCTTCTCCCCGTGGTCGGCCAGCGCGAGCGCCGCGGCCCAGAACGACTCCGGCGGCAGGACGTACTTGCGCTCCACACGGCCGGTCTGGTCCACATAGCCGGCCAGTACGCACCGGGCCGGCTCCCGCGGCGCCGCACCCGGCACCGGCTCCCGCCGCCGGATGCGGCTGAGCGGGCCGAGGACTCCCCGGCACGGCGCCGAGGTGTAGGCCAGCGCCTCCCCGGCCCAGTCCTCCGGCGCCTCGGCCCACTGGAGGTCCGTGAGATAGCCCGACGCCGCACCGGCCAGGAATTCGGCGGACAATTCCGCGCCCATCCCGAGCCGGCAGGCGTCCATGGCCGCGTGGATCATCGCCCGGGCGGTGGGCGGAGCCGTACGGTAGCGCGACAGCTGCGCCGGCGCACCGGCCAGATACTGCGCCAACTCCCCGCCGGCGACGTCCTGGACGGCGCGGGCCAGCCGCGGGTCCCGGGCGCCCGCCTCCCGGAAGGCGGCAAGTGCCTCGCCCGTGAAGGTGTCGGGCACATCGATCTCGCACCCGGTGAGCAGTGCCCGGGTGTGGTGGTGCGGGTCCGCCTCCCCGTCCCTCGGCTGCGCGGTCAGCTCGCCCCAATACCGGGGCCACATCGTCCCGATGAGCAGGACCGGCGCCGCCTCGGCCGACCGGAGCAATTCCCGCAGCCGGGCCGCCACCGCTTCGCCGGCGCCCCGCGGGCCCAGATACCGCTGGCCCTCGTCCAGCCAGATGACCGTGTGGCCGCGGACCTTGTCGATGCCGTCCAGCAGCGCCCGCGGTTCGCTGGGGCTGATCGGATACCACAGCCGCCAGGAGTCGCCCAGGGCGCTGACCGCCTCCCAACAGGCGCGGGTCTTGCCCGTGGAGGATCCGCCGACCAGCATCACCAGCGCGCTGCCGCCCGCCGTCACCCGCTCGACGACGGCTGCGAGCCGGGCGTCGTGCGGGCGCGGCACGTACACCGGCAGGGCGCTCAACCCCGGTGTGGGCACCGCCGGTTCGATGGCGCGCTGCACTTCCAGCAGCAGCGGGTCCGCCACGTACTCGCTCACCGGCCGCCCCGGCCGGTCGTCGGCGAGCGCATCCCGTGCCTGGGCGGCCCGTACCGACGCGCTGACCTGCCCCGCCCGCGTGTCGGCCTCGCGGCGATACGCCTGCCGCCAGACCTCCGTGTCGAGCAGCGGTCGCGACACGGTGTCCGCGCGGCCCTGCCGCCTCGCCTCCGCGCGGACGAATTCCACGAGCGCGACGACCTTGTCCGCGTCCTTCGGGAAGGCGGCCCCCTTGAGCCACGCCCCCACAGTGGTCGCCGACACTCCCGCCCTGCGGGCGAGGGCGCGGTCGGAGGGCTCGCCCCCCAACTGCTGCTCCCGCATATGCGTGAAGTCGCGCATCAGCGCGAAGTAACCGGCCTCGTCCACACTCCCCCTGCCCTCTCCCGGACGGTGTCCACCGGCGCGCGGGACCCGGACAGCCGGGGTGGACACCGGACGTGTGCGCAGGTCCCGGACCCGCGTCGGCCGGTTCGGCCGCCATGCTTCCCGGACACCCCGGCCGGACGGCCAGGGTCCCGACCATGACCCCTGTGCAGATCCTCTCGCTGCTCCTGGCCCTGTCCTGCGCCGCGAACATCGCCGTCATCGCCGGCTTCGCCGGCCGCGCGGCGGGACTCGGACTGTCCGCCTCGCTCATGGCCGCCGGCACCGCCGGCGCCTCGTCCCTGGGCCTCTACTTCGCCGCGCTGGCAGCCTACCGATGAACCCCGCGGCCGGGCGCGGGGCCGCGGACCGGCCCCGGCCCGGCCGTACGTCCTGCGGGCGCCCGCGGGCGGATCCGGGGGCGTCTGCCTGTCCCTACGCGGGTGCGCGATCGACCGCCGCCAGTGCCGCGCGGCAGGAGGCGAGCAGCGCTTCGTCGTCATGGATGTCGTGGCTGCCCCAGCCGCCGGCCCGGAAGACCGAGCGCCGGGGGTCGCCGGCCTCGGTGCTCAGGAGTGCGAGGTCGAAGGCGGCGGCGTCCTCGCCCATGTCCCGCAGGCAGTCGGCGATGTGCTTACGGGTGTAGGGGTTCGCGCACCAGACCTCGCGGAGCGGCGCCGCGACGAACCGGGCGTCCCGGGTGGCCTTCCACACCGCCCTCAGCGCGTCGAACTGCTCCCAGGGGCTGCCGCCTCGCGCTGCGAGCGCACGCAGCCCCGGGAGGGCCGGCCCCGCCGCCTCGCCGAGCCGGGCGAGGGCGACGGCGGCGTCGCGGCGTACGCCGGACCGCTCGGACTCCAGGGCGCGCCGCAGGACCGGCAGCACCACGGCGGCGTCCCGGTGCAGCGCCCAACTGGTCGCGGCGGCGGCAACGGGCCATTGGTCCACCCGTAGTTCCGCGAGATCAGCGGCCGTGCCTGCGGCCCGCGGCCCGCAGGCCGCCAGCGCGTGCAGGCAGGTCTCCGCCGCTCTCACAGCCGTGCGGCGGCAGTCTCCCGCATCCCACTGACAGCGCGGTCCTGGACGGCGCCGCGAGCCGTGCGCGGCTGACCGGCACCGCAGTGCCCGCGGCGGTCGTACGGCTCCCGGACCGCCCGCCCGCAGAGCCACCGGGGCTCCTGGACCGGCCGCGCCCGTATGGCGCCGCGGAGCCGGCGGCTCCGGCCGCGCCGCCGAAAACGGAAGCCTGATTCCCCCATCCGGCGCCAACTGGCCCTCAAGTCACTTGCCGCACACTGTCGTCGCCCGCAGAAAGGATCATCGCGCAGCGGTTCGCCTCCCGCCCCTCCGGCCTTCGCGCGCCCCACGCGCGGGAGCAGGTCGTACGCGGTCGCGGCGTCCGGTTCGCGGACGTCCTTTCGGCCAACCGGCCGTGCGGCACACCACCGGCGTGCCGCACTCCGTCCTTCCTAGGGGGAATCTCGTGATCAAGCGCAGGTCATTACTGTTGGGCGGTGCGGTCGCGGCGACGAGTGCCGCCAGCGCCACCGGCGCCGGCGTGCTGCTGCTCTCCGCGCCGGCGAGCAGTGCCACGGCGACCGCCGGGATCGACCCGGCGGACATCGCCAAGTACACGCTGAAGATGCCGGTACCGCCCACCCTGCGTCCCCATGCGGCGTCCACCACGACGGACTACTACCGCATGACCATGAAGGAAGCCTACAAAGAGGTCATTCCCGGCTTCCAGACCAAGGTCAACACCTTCAACGGGAGCTTCCCCGGCCCGGTGATCAACGCCTGGAGCGGACGCCAGGCGGTCGTGACCCAGACCAACAACCTCACCGTCCCCACCTCGGTCCACCTGCACGGCGCGCACGTGCCGTCGTCGAGCGACGGCGGCCCGATGGACCTGATAGCCACCGGCGGCGGCACCAAGACGTACACGTACCCGAACCAGCAGGCGCACGCCAACCTCTGGTTCCACGACCACGCCCACCACCAGGAGTCCGAGACCGTGTACCGCGGTCTGACCGGCACCTACCTGATCAGGGACAACGCCGAGACGCGGCTCGGCCTCCCGTCGGGGAACCACGACATACCCATCTCGATACGCGACGCGCGCTTCGACGACGCCGGCCAACTCCTCTTCGAGATGGACGACTTCTTCAACCGCACGGTGATCCTCGCCAACGGGAAGGCGTGGCCGTACTTCGAGGTGGCGGCGCGCAAATACCGCTTCCGGTTCTACAACACCGCCAACCTGCGGTCCTTCCAGCTCGCCCTCGCGGACAGCTCGACGTTCTCGCTGATCGGTACGGACGGCGGGCTGCTGGCCGCCCCGTTCGTCACCCAGTCGGTGTCCATCTCCCCCGGCGAGCGCGCGGACGTCGTGATCGACTTCTCGCGCTACCCGGTCGGCACCGAGCTGGAACTGAAGAACATCATCGCGCAGGCCCCCGGAACCCCGGCCGACGTGACGCAGGTGCTGCAATTCCGCGTCACCCGCACCGAGCGGGACACCAGCGTGGTCCCCGCGAAGCTGCGCACCCTCCCGGCGCTGCCGACCCCCACCGTCCAGCGCTCCTTCAGCCTCCTCATGGACGAGTCGCAGGCGGAGCCCGCCTACGCGTACATCAACGGCAAGGAGTACGACCCCCAGCGCATCGACACCACGGTCACGTACGGCACCACGGAGGTCTGGACGGTCACCAACTCCAACCAGCGCGTGCCGCACAACTTCCATGTGCACCTGGTGCAGTTCCGGGTGCTGGAGCGCAACGGCGTGGCGGTGACCTCCGGTCCGGAGAGCGGGCTCAAGGACACGGTTCCGCTGGGTCCCGGCGAGACGGTGAAGCTGCAGGCGACCTTCGGCGGCTACCGGGGCGTCTACCTCTACCACTGCCACCTGTTCGACCACGCGTCGATGGGCATGATGGCGCAGATGCAGGTCGTCTGAGTCCGTACCGGCCCCACCGACCCGCCGCGGGCGGACGGTGGGGCCGCTCGGCGTCGTAGCCGGTGCAGGCCGTGCGGCAGGCGCGGCCCGCCCGTCCGGCGCGTGCACCCGTCCGGCCCGTGCGTCTGCCCGGCCCGTGCGGCCCGCGCGGCCCGCGCGCCCGGCGCGGAGGCAACCCTGGCACCGGGGCGTCCGGATCCGGCCGAGCAGGCGTACCGGCACGCCAATTTATGGCAGGACCCTGCCAAGCGATGCCCGCTGACCCCATGCTGCATCCGGCGCACATCCCGCGCCGCGATACGGGGGGCCACCGCACCCGGGAGTGGAGGCAGTCGCATGAAGGGGAAAAGCCGCGCGAGAATCCTGCTGACGGCAACCGTCGTCGTCGCCGCGACGGTCTGCGCGGGCACCACGGACTCCGTGGCGGACTCGCCCGCCGTGGGCTCGGGCACCGGCGTCTACGTCGGAACGGTGCCGCTGACGACACTGAAGACCGCCGGCACCTATCTGCTCAAGGACCCGACGCGCGGCAACACCGCGACGAAGGACGGCAGCGCGGGGCCGATCATGTCCGACCTCGACAACGTCTGGGGCAACGGGCTGGCCACGAACCGGCAATCGGCGGCGGTGGACGCGCAGTTCACGGCGGCCTCGGTGTGGGACTACTTCAAGTTCACCTTCAACCGGATCGGCGTCAGGAACGACGGCCAGGGCATCCGCAGCGTCGTCCACTACAGCAACAACTACTCCAACGTCTTCTGGGACGACACGTGCGTCTGCGTGAGCTACGGCGACGGGTCCGGCAACGGGCACCCGATCACCGAACTCGACGTCGGAGCACGCGAGATCACCCACGGCGTGACCTCGGTCACCGCCGGCCTGTCCTACACCGGCGAGGCGGGCGCGCTCAACGAGGCGACCTCGGACATCTTCGGGACGATGGTGGAGTTCTACGCGAACATCCCGGCCGACGTGCCCGACTACTTCCTCGGCGAGAAGATCGACTGGAACGGTGACGGCACCCCGCTGCGCTCCATGGACCGCCCCTCCCGCGACGGCGCCTCACCCGACTACTACTCCAAGGCCATTCCCGGCATGGACCCGAGCCTCGCCTCGGGCGTGGCCGACCACTTCTTCTTCCTCCTGGCCGAGGGCAGCGGCCCCCGCACGATCAACGGCATCGCCTACAACAGCCCCACCGCGAACGGCAGCACCCTGGCCGGCATCGGCCGCGACGCCGCGGCAGCCATCTGGTACCGCGCCCTGGCCAACTACCTGACCTCCACCGACACCTACCACGGGGCCCGCCTGGCCACCCTGAACGCCGCCGCCGACCTCTACGGCACCCTGAGCCCCGAGTACGCGGCCACGGCCGCGGCCTGGACGGCGGTCAGCGTCCCCTGACACGTAACCCCGTCGCCGGTACGGATGCGTGGTGCTTCAATTGCCCCTGCCGTCGCTCGACGGCACGCGTCCGCGCCGGTCAGGGCGGCGGGCGGGGGGAAGTTGAGGTGGGGGGAACAATGCTGAGCAGGATGCCGTCCGGAGGGCGGCGGTTGCGGGACTGGGTGCCGGTCGTGGTGGCCGCGGTCGCACTGGTGGTGCCGGGGGTCGCGGGAGCGGCGGGCGCCGCCGCGGACACGCCGCCGGCCGGGAAGCCGACGCACGTGCCGGGCTCGACGACGGCGGTCACGGCGCACAACGCGCTGCCGGACCAGCCGGAACTGGCGGGCGCCTTCGTGCCGACCGCCCCGAAGCGGCTGCTGGACACGCGCTACGGGACCGGGACGGACGGGGTGGCGGCCCGGCTCGGTCAGGCACCGCTGCTGCTGGACGTCTCCGGCGTCACGGGCAGCGCGTCGGTGGTGCCGACCGCGGTCGTGCTCAATGTGACGGCCACCGGGTCGACGTCGGCGAGCCATCTGGCGGTCTACCCGGGGTCCTCGCAGGCCCCGGCGACGTCGAATCTGAACTTCTCGGCCGGCCAGACCGTGCCGAACCTCGTGACGGTCCCGGTCGGCACCGACGGCAAGGTGGCCTTCTCCAACGCCTTCGGCCGCACCGACGTGATCGCCGACCTCGCGGGTTACTACACGCTGGACAAGGCTGCCGGAACGTATCTTCCGCAGACCCCGAAGCGGCTGCTGGACACCCGGTACGGCACCGGGACCCCGGGCACGGCGCCGGTGGGCCCCGGCGGCACGGTGAGCCTGAGCGTGGCCGGGGTCGCGCCGGTGCCCGCGGCGGGGGTCTCCGCGGTCGTCCTCAATGTGACGGTGACCGCGCCGACGTCGAACAGCTTCCTGACCGTCTACCCGCACGGCGGCACGCTGCCGAACGCCTCGAACCTCAACTACGTGAAGGGGCAGACGGTTTCGAACCTGGTGACCGTCGCGGTGGGCGCCGACGGGAAGGTCGACTTCCACAACACGTACGGCTCCGCGCACGTCATCGCCGACCTCGCCGGCTACTACCTGACCGGGTCGCCGCAGACCGGCAGCGTCCTCCAGCGGACGGACGCCCCGACCCGCGTCCTGGACACCCGCTACGGCACCGGCACCGGCGGCGCCAAGGCCCCGGTGGGCGCGAACGGCACCGTCGGCCTGACGGTGACGGGCACGGCGGGCGTCCCCTCCACCGGCGTCTCGGCGGTGATCCTCAACGTCACGGTGACCAACCCGACCACCAGCAGCTACCTGACCGTCTACCCGCACGGGGCGGCGCTGCCCAACGCCTCCACCATCAACTTCGTCAAGGACCAGATCGTCCCGAACCTCGTGCTCGTGGCGGTGGGGGCCGACGGGAAGGTCGACTTCCACAACGCCTTCGGCAGCACCCACGTCGTCGCCGACGTCCTCGGGTACTTCAGCGACAGCGACCACCTGGCCCTGACCTCGCTGGGCTTCGACAAGACCTCCGTGGACGTCTCGGACGGCTCCTACGCCTCCTCGGCGCTGCGGTGGACCGTCACCGACACCGATCCCGCGGCCACGCAGACCGGCGGCGAGATCGTCGTCCGCCAGCAGGGCGACGCGCCCGACACCTACGTCGGGCAGAGCTACGTGATCTCCTTCTCCTCCGAGCAGGACACCTACGGCGGCGCCACCCACGTCTCGGGCGACGCGTCCAGCTCCACCTGGTCGTTCGATTTCGGCGTGCCGCAGTACGCCGGCGCCGCGCACGCCCGCTGGGTGGTCAGCACGGTCTCCGTCTTCGAGAGCGACACGCAGGCGCGCATGCTGGTCTCCGGCTCCGACCTCCAGCACTTCGGCGCCGGTCTGGACGCCACCGAGCAGGTCTCCACCGTGACGCCGGTCTACGACCTGTCCGTCTACTCGAACTTCGGCGGCCGGCCGGACTACGCGTACAACGCGAACGGCGGCGCCGTCCAGTACTGGGTCGACGTCCAGGACTGGCAGTCCGGGTTCTGGAAGGGCACCGTCCAGCTGACCGGGCCGGGCGGAAGGACCCTCAAGGGGTCGTTCGAGATGACGAACGACGGCGGCCAGACCGCCTGGCCCTGCCAGCACGACATCCACCAGGCCACCTGCCTGGCCCTGGTGGACATCCCGGCCGGCGCCCCCGCGGGCACGTACGCGGTCACGTCGGTCTCGCTGACGAACAACGCCGGCCAGACGAAGGACTTCACAGGCCTGGACCTGGCGCCGGTCAGCGTCACGGACAACAGCCGGCTGACCGCCTCCGGCTTCACGACGACGCCCGCGTCCCTCAACTCCTGGCGCGGGGCGGCCCCCTTCCAGGTGTCCCTGAACGTCGCCGGCGCCCAGGGCGGCGTCTCCGCGATCGAGGTGTACTTCGGCGGGGCGCAGGGCTGCACCCAGAAGTCGACCACCCCGACCGCGCTCGGCAACGGCGTCTACTCGGTGCCCGCGACACTGCCCCAGTCCCGCAACGGGTCGGCGGCCAGTTGCTCGCTCAGCGGCATCGCCGTCCACGACGCAGCCGGCGGCCTGGCGCTCTACGGCACCGACTACGCGGCCCCCGACCCGAAGGTGACCGTCACGAGCGTGCCGGACACCGTCGCGCCGACCGCGTCCTCGGCGAAGCTGAACATCACGACGGTCGCGCTCAGCAAGTTCACCGACCAGCAGATCTATGTCACCGCCCACGTCACCGAGGGCACCGCCCCCGTCAACCAGCTGGCGAGCTACGTGTACGACAGCACGGGCGCGGTGATCGGCCAGGAGAGCGGCGGTACGGGAGTGGCCCCGGACGGCACGTTGCGGATCGACCTCGACTGGCCCTACGGCATCAAGGCCGGCACCTACACCGTCGGCTTCACCATCACCGACGCGGGCTGGCGGTCCGCCTCCTACGGCACCCCCGGCGGACTCCCCGTCCCCGGCGGCCCGTTGACGCTGAAGGTGACCGAGGGCTGATCCCCCGGCGGGACACGGCAGCCGACGGCCGCACCACGAACCGTGGTGCGGCCGCAGCGCGACACGGGCCGCGGGCGGAGGACGGCGGAGGGCCTGGCGCGATACCGCCGGGGAGAGCGGGGGCGCGCGCGAGGGGCCGGGGCCGCCGGGAAGCACGGAGGGCGTGCCGGGGCCGGCGGGCGGGAGACGTCACCGCGTCGAGGCCGGGCTCACCCGTCCCCGGGACCGGCGGGCGGCGAGGGGGAAGGCGGCTCCCAGGTCCCGTCCGGCTGGGCGGCCGGCCGGCGTGTATCGCAGAACTCCCCGCGGATCAGGCTGAGTTCGGGCCGAGTTCGACGCGAGTAAGGAGATCGGCACTCAGGGTCATGACCCGGCTTCATCCGCCCGCGAAAAGGGAAATTGCACAGGGCAATGGCTTTATCACGCTGCGTGCCGTATCGAGGCCCGGAAATTCCCTGGTGACCGCGGGACGGGCGTGATGCGTGTTTTCCGTGAGGCGAGCGGGGAAAATAGCGGGTTATCAGTGGACGGGCAATAAAACGCCCGGGCAAGGTCCGTCCGCATATTCGCCGCGGCCAGGCCGTGTTGAAGCCGCTTCGGCCCTCTTCTGCGCTGCGTCCAGCAGCGATCGGCGCGGCAACCGCCGGGCCGCCGCCCGGTCCGCCGCGCTCGGCACGCCGCCGTACGCAGCCTCGGGGTCAGACCTGGAGGTCGCCCTCTATCTGCTTGAGCACATGCCGGGCGAGCGCCAGATTGGCCCGGCCGCGGTCCAGCGCGAGGTACAGGAAGAGCGAGCCGCGACTGCTGCTGAGCAGCCGGATCAGGTGATACTGCGTGCCCAGGGTGATGAGGATGTCCTCGATCGCGTCATCGATCGCGAGCATCGACAGCGTGCGGACCTTGGCGCGTACGACCTCGGTGTTGCCGGCCGCCGCCACCTCCAGGTCCAGGCCCCTGCCGCCGCCGAGGGTGCCGAGCGCCATACCGCTGTCGTAGTCGACGAGCGCCACTCCGATCGCGCCTTCGACGGACATCGCTTCTTTGAGCGCCGACTCAATGTTCACGGGAATTTCCTTGGTTCGGGGCTGGTCCACCGCTGACCCGGTTCGTACGGGTGCGGGACCGGCGAGAGTGAAGAATCACCATACGCGATCGCAGTTGAAAGAGTTCGGCGTTAAAGTACTCTGCCAGGTGTTGGAAAGTGAAGGGATGTCGGTGGACGCGCTGGAGTCGGTGCTCGACGAAGTCCTTTCCGCTGCCGGTGCGTCGGGAGCGGCACTGGTCGACGCGGTGACCGGATTCACCTATGCCGAGTCCGGTGACTGCGCCGCGGCCGGAACCGGACATGAGGTCTGGCATCTGCTGAGCCTCATCGAGGACCGGCTGCACGAGGCTGGCGCGGAGGGCGAGTTGGAGAACGTGGTGGTGACCGGCAGCCGGACCTACCACGTCGTGCACGTCGTGGCGCGGCAGGGCGATCCGGTGCTGCTCTCGACCGTGCTCGACCGGTCGGACACCAACCTGGCGCTGGCCTCGCGCCGCATCGGCGCGGTCGCCGAGGGCCTGTTCGCATGACGGCCGATACCGAGCGCCGGCAGCCGCGCAATGTGCCCTCGCTGCTCTCCCGGTTGCGGGAGGAACGTTTCACCGGAGCGATCGAGGTCGAGGGCGGCCCCGGCGGCACGCTCTTCCTGCGCGACGGGCTGGTCGGCGCCGTCGAGTCCCCCGCCGCCCCCTCCGCCCGCTCGCTGCTGCTCAAATCGCAGCGGATCGACGAGCAGGACTGGGCGGCCGCGCTGACGGCGGTCGCCGAAGGCGCCGAGCTGGCGACGGAGTTGACCGGCCGCGGGCTGATCACGGCGGCGGAGCTGTCCGTCGTCTGCACCGCCGCGGTCTTCGACGGCGCCTTCGCGATGGCCCTGCAACCGGTCACGGGGTGGCGCACCGAGCCCGGCCGTGAGCCGGAACTGGCCGCCTGGCCGGGCCAGGAGCCGGCGCGGCTCACCGAGGAGACCGCGTCGCGCCTGCGGGTGCTGCGGGAACGGCTGCCCTCGATCGGCGAGTTCGCCCGCACCCCGGTCCGCCCCGCGAACCGTACCGAGCTGGACCGGCTCGGCGCCCGCGGCCGTACGCTGCTGCTCGGCGCCAACGGACGGCGCACGCCCCGCGATCTCGCCTTCGCGCTGGGACGCGGGGTCTACCCGGTGATGCTCGACCTGGCCCGCCTGTCCTCCCGCGGGTTCGTCGCACGGGACCCCGATCCGCTCGCGTCGCGTCCGCTGCTGACGGCGCGGACCGCCGACCAGCCGTCCCCGTCCGGCGCCGGCGACTCCCCGCTGCCCCGGCGCCGCCCGGGCACCAACCTGCCGGCGCAGCGGCCCGCTCCCGGCCCGCCGGGAAGCGCCGCGGACCAGCGGGACGCGCTCAGCGGGCTGCACCTGATCCGTACCGCCCTGCTCGCCTCGTCCGCCGTGCCCGCGGACGGCGCGGCGGAACCGCGGGAAGGCCCCGGCGAGGCCGCTGCCGCCACGGAACCGCCCGCCACCGAAACACCCGTCGCAGAACCGTCTGCCGCCCAGAGCGGGACAGAGACCGGCCGCCCCGAGGAGAGTGCACCATGACGACTTCCGCCCCGCACGAAGCGCTCACCGCTTCGCTCAAGTCTTTGCGTGAACGCGTCATGGGCGTCAACGAGACGGTGATCGCCACGTCGGACGGCCTGCTCGTGGCGGCCGACACCGCGACCGCGCAGCCCGAGTCGGTGGCCGCGCTCGCCGCCGCGAGCCTCGGCCTCGGCCGCCGCACCGCGGCGGAGGTCGGCCTCGGCGGCCTGCGCGACGTGGTCACCCGCGCGAACGGCGGCTACGTCGTCGTACTGGCGGTCGGCGACCACGCGCTGCTGGTGATCCTGGCCGACGAGGGCCTGGACCTGCCCGGCCTGCACCGCGAGGCGCCGGCCGCGGTCGACCACATCCTGTCGCTGCTCACCACGGCCGCGTAGAGCGCCACGCGCGGCGCGGGCGAAGGCGGTTAGCGGTTAGCGGTTAGCGGTCGGCGGTCGGCGGTCACACCGTGGCGGCGGGGCGCGGGTCGCCGTGGAAGACCTGCCCGGTGTGCCAGGACCGGTGGGCCGCCGCGACCCGGGGCGCGCCGGGCTGCGGGCCGAGCAGCGGGCGCCCCGCGAGTGCGACCACATGCTCGCGGGCGACCGCGCTCCGCCCGGTGAAGTTCTGCGACACCATGATCAGGTGGCCGTCGCCGATCCCGAGGACGCCCTTGTCGAAGAGCTTGTGGTGCAGCGCGCACAGGCACAGCCCGTTGTCGACGTCGTCCGGCCCGTCGAACGCCCACCACCGCACATGCGCGGCCTCCAGCCCGACCGGCACCAGGCCGATCCGCCCGTCGTAGCCGCAGAAGGCGCACTGGTACTCGTACGCGATCAGCACGGCCTCCCGCATCTGCCGGCCCCGCTGCCGCTGCCGGCGCCCGGCGACCAGCGGCCCGGTCTCCGCCAACTCCAGCTCCAGGCCGACGGCCTCGCACAAGTCCCCGTGCAGGGACGGCGGGAAGTGCAGGTCGAGCAGCACCCGCGCCATCCGCCCGAGCAGCGACGGCTCACGCCGCAGCGCGGTCCTCAACTCCGGTACGAGCCGCCCCGCCGCGCCCTCCGCCCGCAGCGCGAGCACCCCCGTCCCGGGGCTGCCGGTCCCGCGGTCGGTCCGCACCTCCCACACCCCGTCGCTGACCAGGTGGTGGAACGGGTACGCGGGCGTCGTCCTGTTGGCCGGACCGTACTCGGCCAGCAGTCGCGCGAGGTCCGACTCCACCGCGCTGTACCGCAACTCGCCCTCGGCGTCCGCCTGGAAGCGGCCGAGCGCGTACAGGAGCAGCAGCGGCTTGTGCGGGGCGCGCGTGCCGTTCCCGCTCCACTGCCTCAGCTTCGCGGCCCGCTCCAGCCAGTCCATGACCGGCGATCCTAGACGGTGCGACCTTTCGGCCTCGGCGCCCGGGCCGGTGTCACCACAGGCCGGTGCGGGGCACCGGGAGGTGACCCGGTGCCCCGCGGACGGATGGTGTCAGGACCGGTCAGCCGGCCGGCTGGACGGTGAAGTCACCGGTGGAGCTGGTGAAGGGAGCCCTGACGTTGTCGAACACGTGGTATCCGGCCGACAGTTCGACCGCCGTCTGCGGCAGCGTGGCCGAGGCCGCGAAGGTGAGGGTGATCGAGGTGGTCTGCGGGGTCACCTCGCACTGCGCCACGTCGAGTTCGCTGGAGCTGTAGTTGTTGTACGTGTTCTGGTACTCGGCGGGCACGAGGGTGCACAGTGCGCCGCCGTTGCCCGCGATCGCGGTGGCGTTCAGCCCGATCGGGAGGAAGATGTTCTGCTCGCCGTCGTTCCCCGAGGAGCTCGGGTCGGTCCACACCACCCCGGGGGTGGCGGACGCCGTGTGCAGCGTGACGACGCCGTTGTCGACCGCGTGGACCGCGACGCTCTGGGTGGACGTCTGCCCCGCGGTGAAGTCGGCGGGCTGGACTGTCACGCTGTCCTGCTCGGCCCGTGCCTGCGACTCGACGGCGGCGAGATCGGTCGTGCTCGTGAAGACCTTCCCGGCGCGCTGCGCCTTCTGGATCTTCGCGAGGGTGTTGTCCTTGTGCGGGACGATGGTCGCGGTGACGCCGATGACCGAGCCGTCGGGCGTGTTGGCGCCGATGTGCTCGTTGAAGCTCGCGTAGGGCACCTGGCCCGCGACGTCCATGTCGCACAGGAACGCCGCCGTGCCGCTGCCCGTCGCGGCCTGCGCCGCCGGGGTGCACGAACCCTGGTCGAGCGCGGCGGTGAAGCCGGCCGGGAGGTCGGGTACGTCGGTGCCGTCCAGCTTCGGGGCGCCCACGGTGTAGAGCAGCAGGACGTTCACGGGCAGCGCGGCGCTGGGCTTGCCCTTGCGGTCGATCTGGAAGGAGTGCCCGGTGTCGAAGTTCTGCGGCAGCGTCTGCGGCTGATGGCCGCTGCCCCAGGCGGCGTCGAAGCTGATGTTCGCCAGGTTGACGGCGTGCGCCGCCGCCGCCATGCCGAGTTGGGCGCCCGCGACAGCGAGTGCTGCCGCCGCGACCGTGGCGAGAGACCTGCGTATGGTCATGTCACTCCGCAACAAAGAGGCGGCGGACGCCGCCCGTACCCGCCGGCCCCGCTGACCGGCCGCCGAACACTAACCCGCAAGTCCTCTGCCACGCGCGCCATTTGTCCGCCGACACACGTGATCCCCGTCATGCACCCGGCGGTGCGGGACCGCCGGACCGGTCCCCGCCGAAGCCGCCGTCACCGGCCGGCGTACGTGCCCGCGGGCCCGGCGTGCGCCCAGGACCGTCGGCGGCCCCGCCCGGACCGGCGGGTCAGCCGGGGGACGCCCTGCGGGGATCGCCCGGGGCCATGTCCCGGGCGATCTCGCGGGCGACGCGGCCGAACAGCTCGATCGCCCGGTTGCCGGCGCCGGACCGCCACATCAAGCCGTACCCGAGGGGTCTGTCCCCCACCAGCGGGACGTAGGCGACGCCGGGACGGGCGTGGTAGAGGGTGGTGTGGGCGCCCGCCAGCAAGGCTCCCTGGCCGCCGGCGACGAGTGCCAGCGCCTCCTGGAAGCTGGCGACGGACGGCCCCTGCCCGATCGGCCGGCCGCTGGGCGTCCGCAGCGGCAACTGGTGCTCCCGCCAGGACTCGGGAATGCCGCCGTCGATCGTCAGCAGCGGCACACCGGCCAGGTCCTCCAGCGTCACCGTGCGGCGCCCGGCCAGCGGATGCCCGGTGGCCACGGCCAGCACCCGGTTCTCGGCGAGGAGCACGGGACCGCGGACCAAGTCGGCCTCGTGTGCGGGGTATTCGGTCAGCTGAAGGTCGAAGGCACCGCTGCGCAGCATCCCGTACGGGTCGCAGAGCGGCACCTCGCATACGGAGACGGCGAGTTCGGGATGGCTTCCGCGCAGCCGCTCGGTCGTCCGCATCACGATCTCGCCGGCCAGGGGGGTGGAGAAGCCGATGTGCAGGACCCCGTCGATGCCGCGCGCCGACGCGGTGGCCCGCGCCAGGGCGTCCCTGATGCCGCGGTGGTGCGGTGCGAGGTCGTCCCGCAGCCGACCGCCGAGGGCGGTGAGCGCCACCTGCCGGCTGGTGCGCGTGAACAGCGGCGCCCCGACGCGGCGTTCCAGCTTCTGGATGAGCTGGCTGACCCGGGCGCGGGAAAGGTGCAGGCGGGTGGCGGTACGGCCGAAGTGCAGTTCTTCGGCGAGTACGAGAAAGCAGTCGAGCTCGCTGTGGTCCACGTACGTCTCCGGGCGGATGGCGGCAGGCAGGCGGCAGGCGGCAGGCGGCAGGCGGATGGGTAAGCCCGGCTTACCGAACGTTGCGATGATCACTGTTGTTCCGGCGCGGGACAGGGCGAAGGCTGGCGGCACCGAACACCCCTCGCTCCGGAAGGAGTTTGTCGTCATGAGTGCCTTGATCGCTTCGGGCGGGCCGAACACGCATAAACGGGGCATCCTGCTCGTACTGTGCGGCGCGATCTTCCTCGAAGGGATCGATGTGGCCATGCTCAATGTGGCCCTCCCGTCGATCCGCGCCGATCTCGGCCTGTCCACGGGCGAGTTGCAGTGGGTCATGAGCGCGTACGTCCTCGGCTACGGCGGTTTCATGCTCCTCGGCGGACGGGCGGCCGACCTGTTCGGCCGCCGCCGGATGTTCGTCCTGTGGCTCACCGTCTTCCTGCTGTTCTCCGGGCTCGGCGGCCTGGCCACCGAGGGGTGGACGCTGATCGCCGCCCGCTTCATCACCGGTGTGGCCGCGGCCTTCATGACGCCGGCGGGCCTGTCCATCATCACCACCGGCTTCGCCGAGGGGCCGGAGCGCAACAGGGCGCTGCTCATCTACTCGGGCACCTCCGCGGGCGGCTTCACGGTCGGCCTGGTCGCCGGCGGCCTGCTCACGGCGGTCGGCTGGCGATGGGTCTTCTTCGCCCCGCTCGTGGTGTCCTTCCTCATCCTCCTCGCGGCCCTGGTGTACGTCCCCGCGTCGGAGCGGCCCGACCGGTCGGGTCAGCGCGTCGACGCCGCGGGCGCGCTCACCGTGACCGGCGCGCTGGTGCTGATCGTGCTGGGCGTCGAGCGCGCGGGCCATACCGAACTCCCGGTCACCGCAGGCACGTTGCTGGCCGGGCTGGCCCTGCTGCCGGCCTTCGTCCGTATCGAACGCCGCTGCGCCGCGCCCCTGGTGAACCTGCACATCTTCCGCAACCGCACCCTGGTGCGGGCGAACCTCTCGGCGACGCTGTTCTCCGCGGGATTCTTCGGCTTCCAGTTCCTCCTGGTGCTCTACCTCCAGGAGCTGCGCGGCTGGTCGACGCTGCGGACCAGCTTCGCGATGCTGGTCATCGGCATCGACGCGGTGCTGTCGCCGACCCTCACCCCGCGGCTGGTCAGCCGGTTCGGCAACGCCAGGGTGATCTTCGGCGGCCTCCTGCTCGCGGTGCTCTCGTACGCGCTGTTCCTCCCGGTGGAGGCGGACTGGAGCTACGCGGCGATGTTCCCCAGCCTGATCACCCTCGGCCTGGCCTTCTCCCTGGCGTACGGCCCGCTCACCATCGTGGCGACGCAGGGCGTCCCGGAGGAGGAACAGGGCCTCGCGGGCGCCCTGCTCTACACGGCCTTCCAGTTCGGCGCCGCCCTCGGCCTGTCCGCGGTGGCCGCCGTCACGACCTCCGCCCCAGCCACGCAGTCCCCTCCGGACGTCTACCGCGCCGGCTTCCTGGTCCCCCTGGCGGCAGCCGCGCTGGCCGCCGCGATCACCGCTTTCAGCCTCCGCTCCCCCACGCTCCACGAGGTCCCCGTCGCCGGCTGAAGACGCCTCCCGCCGCGTACGGGGGGGGCCGTCGGTGCTCCCCGGAACCCCCGTTACCCTGCCTTATTCCGCACCGGCCAGGGAGGTCCCCACCATGAGCAGCACCGCGTCGCCCTTTCCCGAGCGGATGGAGCTGACGGGGGAAGGCCTGGTCCTGCGCGACTGGACGGAAGCCGACCTCGCCGCGATGCCGGATCTGTTCGACCACCCCGACATCGCGCACTGGACACCGATCGTCTCCCCCTTCGACGAGGCCGCCGCCCGCACCCGCCTGGACCGGGCCAGGCAACTGCGGGCGGAGGGCACGGCCATCCTGCTCGCCATCACCGTCGACGGCCGCGCGCCCCTCGGCGAGGTGATGCTGCGACGCGCCCCCGAGGGCACGGAACTCGGCTACGCGGTCGGCCCGGCCCACCGCGGCCAGGCACTGGCGGCCCGGGCGGTGCGCGTGATGGCCGCGTACGCCTTCGAACAGCTGGGCGCGGACCACGTCATCCTGGAGCTGGAGCCCGAGAACACCGCCAGCGCGGCCGTCGCCACCAAGGCCGGCTTCACTCCCCTCGACGTGCCCCTGATCAAGGGCGAGGACAAAGGCCGCCCCTACGCCCTCCAGACATGGGGCCTGAATCCCCGCTGATTCCGGCCCCGGTCCCTTCGCGGTGCCGATCGCGCGGCGTTGCGGACCGCCCGCACCGCCCGGTGCAGAGGTCGCGGGCGGCGAGTGGCCGTGTTCGGGCCTGTCGGACCGGGATGGCAGAGTGCCGGGTCATGGAGACGGACGACTTCTGGCATCTCATCGAGACCGCGCGCTCGCGCAGCAGCACGGAGGGCGGCGCCTTCGACCAGGCGCTGGTCGATCTGCTGGCGGCCCGCTCGACGCGGGAAGTGCTCGCATACCAGGAGCGCTTCGACGAAGTGCACGGCGCCCTGTACCGCTGGGACGTCTGGGCGGCGGCCTACCTCATCGGCGGCGGCTGCTCGGACGACAGCTTCACGGACTTCCGCGCGGGCGTCATCGCCGAAGGGCGTACGTGGTACGAGCGCGTCGCCGCCGCCCCCGACAGCCTCGCCGGGCACCCCCTCGTCGCCGCCGCGGCACGGGCGGGCGAGGACTACGTCCTGTTCTACGAGTTGGTGAACTACGCCGCCGCCGAGGCGTACGAGCGGCTCACCGGTGACGAGGACGACTTCCACGAGGCCTGGGACCAGTACAACCGGGAGGCCCGGCCTCGCGAGACGGCCGCGACGGACATCGGGGCCGGGATGGACATGGGCGACGACTTCGACTTCCACGACGCCGGACAGATGCACCGCCGGCTGCCGCGGCTCGCCGCGCTCTACCTCCCGGACGCCTCACCGTGACGCGCCCCCGCCACCGCGTGCTCTAGACGTCGGCCGAGCGTGTGGCGTACCAGCACAACGAGCGGAACGGCAGCTCGACTTCCACGTCGCCGGCGACCCCCAGCCGCTCCCGTAGCATCGCCTCGGCCCTGGCCAGCAACTGCTGTCGCTCCGCTGCGGGCAGCATGATGACGCGGCTGTACGTGCCGAGGAGCGCGGCAGCGTCAGCCGGTGTGGTGCGCCGGGTGCAGGCGAAGGCGCTTTCCCCGGGTTCGCCGAACGGCGAGCCGGGGCCGCTCAGATCGCTTCGCAGTTGCGCGCTGCGCGCGGTACGGCGGTGCGCGGGTTCCTCCCGTGCGGCGCCGGTCCGGCCGGGCCGGAGGAAGGCGTACCACTCCGCCACCCAGGGCACGGTGGTGTCCAGGCTGTTCCAGACCACGCTCAGCCGGCCGCCGGGGCGCAGCACGCGTCCGATCTCGGGAACGGCCCGCGCGGGGTCGAACCAGTGCCAGGCGGAGGAGACGACCACCGCGTCGAGCCGGCCGTCGGGCAGCGGCAGGGCCTCCGCGGTGCCGTCCAGGACCGTGGCGGCGGGGCACCGGGCCGCGAGGACGGCCCGCATCCGTTCGTCGGGCTCCACCGCGGTCACCTCGGGAACCCGTTCGGCCAGCAGCGTGGTCAGGGTGCCCGCTCCGGCCGCCAGGTCGAGCACGCGGCGGCACCCGTCGGGCAGGAGCCAGTCGACCGCCGCCGCGCACGGCGTCGGCCGCAACCGCGCGTACTCCTGCGCGACCGTACCGAACACCCTGGCCCTGCGGCCCCGTTCGTCGTCTCGATCAGCCATACGGTCGTCTCCTGCGGCTCGGGAGGGGAAAGAGGGGCGAACCGAGCCTAGGAGAGCGGGCGCCGTCCCCGGCGTATCCGGGCCGCCACCACGGGCACCGTCCTCGCGGAGGTGCCCGCGAATCGATTCCCGCACCCCTGAATCCGGAGGCGTCCCGGGGTCGGGGCCGATAATCTGTGGGCTGACCGTTCTGGAGGCCTCACGAGGTCAGGACTACTCAGAGGTTGGATTCCCGGGGGCATCGATGACGCACAGTTCCTCACCACCCGGTGCACCCTCGCCCCCTCCGTACGCGCCGCATCCGCCCCGGCACGATCCGCCCCGGTGGTCGTGGTGGGTCGTGGGCATCCTGGTGCCGGTGCTCGGACTCGTCGTGACGCTCATCGTCCGGGGCGGCGGCGACTCGTCGGCCCAGCCCCCGCTCCCGACGACGCCGACCGCGGCGCCGCCGTCCAGTACGGCGTCCGCGCCCTCGGCCGGGACCGAACTGCCGGCGCCCTCCGATCCGCCGGCGACCGCGTCACCGACCGGCGAGGCCCCGCCGGCCGCGCCCGACGGATATGTCCTCCAGCGCACGGACTGGGGCGTGGCCCCCGCGAACTGCTCGGACCACGAAGCGCGCTTCACCAGCCTCGCCACCGGCCGCAGCGTCCTCGGCCACGTCGGGGAGGACGGGAAGGCGACGGCCCCCATCCCCCCGAACACGCAGCTGGAGTACTACGCCGGCAGTTGTACCGGGTCCGTGGACTACGTCCTCACCGAGGTGAGCGGTACGTCGGTGGGGGTGCTCCGGGTGGACCGGCCGAAGACCCTGGCAGCATGCCGAGCTGCCGCCAACCAGCCCTTCGGGAAAGTGCAGTTGGTCCTCAACGACCCCGACAGGACCGGCATCCGGAAGGGCGCCGCCTTCTGCACGGTGCTCTCCGACGGTGACGTCGGCATGGGCGTCATCGACAACGTCGACCAGGAGAGCGTCGGCGGAACCCTTTATGTCTGGCACAGGCAGTAGGTCGAGCAGTGGTTCAAGCCCGGTCAGTCGGCCGGGCTTGAACTGGCCCCGGCCGGAGCCGGACTCGCACCGGCGTGCGCCCACGGGCGCCGGACGACGACACCCGCACGGCCAAACCACTGTCGCAGCATGTCCGTTCACGCCAAGAGTGGGCCTCATTCACAGCCTTTTGGCAGCCGGATACTTGTGGAGCCTGTCGTCGGCGTGGTGCTCTTGTGGCCCACAGTGCAACTGATGCTGAGGGGGTGCACGAGACTCATGATCAAGCGAATAGTCGCCGTGGCGGCGCTGATCCCGGCCATGCTCGGCGCTACATCCGGTGTCGCGTCGGCGCAGTCCGCGCCGAAGGCGACCGCAGCGGTGGTCACCCTGACCTACGACGCCAGTCAAGCGGGACAGTGGGCGGCCGCGATCACGCAAGGCGTGCAGAACTGGAACAGCGCCCTGCACAACGTGCACCTCCAGCCGGCGAGTTCGCCGGGCTCGGCCGATTACGTCTACAAGGCGACCAGCGGCTGGCCCCAGACGACGCTGGGGCCGATCTTCCCGGGCGGCAGGGGCCAGGTGCAGCTGGGCCAGGAAGCGGTCACCGAGGGATACGACAAGACCCGGATCGCGGCGCACGAGACCGGACACATCCTCGGGCTGCTCGACCACTACAGCGGCCCGTGCTCGGAGCTGATGTCCGGCCACGGCCCCGGCACGGCGTGCACCTCCGCCAAGCCGAACGCGGCCGAAGCGGCGCAGGTCGACCGCAACTACGCGGGCCGCACGGCGGCGGCACGCCCGGCCCACCAGCAGATCGTGATCGACATCTGGTCCGCCCCGGCCCTCACCCGCTCGCACTGACCGGCCGCCGAACCGTACAGGCCATCCGGGTGACCGGATCATCCCCGGCCGGGAAGCGCGAGGAACCAGCGGCAAATGATCAGCGCCGCCTGGTGTCGGCACCGGCACCGGCACCGGCACCCGACGACACCTCACCGCTCCCCGCCGGGGATGATCACGCCCTGCGCCAGCCGCTCAGCAACTCCTGCGGGCCGTAAGCCGCCTGAAGCCCGGAGCACCCAGCTCCGTTACGCGATACCGCCACAAGCGGTACCGGCTCGTCGGTGATCGCGGCCCGGTGCTTCTGCAGCGCTGCCAGATCGTGGCTGTCGAACGCGGAATTCTCCAGCCACTTGACCGAGCCGAGGAAGAGCAACCGCTTGGCCACCGGCTGCCGGTCGACGCCCACCAGGTCGATGTCGACATCATTGCTGCGGGTCCAGTAGCCGCCGATCGCCGGGCTGGCGGGCAGCGCATCGTCCGGCAGGAGACGGGCGAGGGATTCCCGCACCAGGGGCTCGACCGCGCGCCCCCGCCAGCTCGTCCACTGCTCCTTGATCCGGCTCAGCGCAAGATCTCCCCGCATCCGCTCGATCTCCGCCATGTGCGGATCCAGGAACGCGAGCCAGAAGCGGAGGTAGGGGTCGGCCACGCGGTAGCGGCGCTCCTTCGACGGCCGCAGCGAGAGGGGCAACTCGGCCGCCACCACGCGCTTCTCGGTCAGCACATCCGTGGCCCGGGTGAGCGTGGTGTGCGCGATACCGCCGGCGGCGCGCGCGATGTTGGTGAACGTCCGCTCCCCGGAACCGATGGCCCGCAGGACTTCCCTGCTCATCGCCTGCGGTGGGAATTCCGCGGCCAGTGAACGTTCGGCCGAGACCAGCAGCGCCGAGATGGGGTTGTCCAGTGAGTCGCGGAGGAACTCCCAGACATCCGCCCCGGGCCGCCACTCCGCGCAGATCAGCGGGAGTCCGCCGGTGATCAGGGCGGCGTCGAAGGCGGACGCCGGCCCGAGTCCGAGCATGTCCCCGATGTCGGCCGGGTTCAGCGGTCCCACGACCATTTCCCGGCCCCGCTGGTGGAAAGGGCGGTCGTAGCTGTTCAGCGCCTCCATCATCGACAGGTCCGATCCGACCAGGAGGAGGAGTACGGGCTTGCGGCTGAGCAGGCGGTCCCAGGCCCGCTGGAGCATGCCCTCGAAGGCGTCGACGCGGTCCATGAGATAAGGAACCTCGTCGAGGACGACCACGCTCGGTGTGTCGTCCGGAAGGATCTCCGCGAGCAGCCTGAAGGCCGCATTCCACTGCTCGGGGGTCTCCTCGGAGAACAGCTCGCGCTGCGGGAGGGTGGATCTGGCGACAGCGTCGAGCAACTCCGCCAGCTCGTCCTGCGACGTGCCGCCCGCCGCGGTGAAGAACAGGTTGGGCGCCTCAGTACGCCGGAGAAATTCCTCGACGAGACTGGACTTGCCGACGCGCCTCCGTCCGCGTATGAGGATGCACTGACCGGGCTTCGCCGACCCGACGGCATCCTGAACCGCTCGCAGGGCGCTTCCGAGCACGTTCAGCTCGCGGTCCCGTCCGATGAAACGACGCATGGCAAGCTCCCGCGAGAGATGGTATCAGTAAAGATACTATCGCAATCGATACCATTTGCCGGGTCGGGCGTGACGCAGTGGACGAGAGAGGAGGAGCTGCCTGCGTCGCACGACCGGGAGCAGGCGCCGGCCCGGCTGTCCGGTCGGAGGTCGCTGCCTACTGCCCGGGACACTCGCGTCGCCCGACGACGGATCGCGTGCGGGCCCGGAATCCAGTCCTCACATGTCGCAGTCGGGTTATACGCTGACCCCGTAGGCCACGCACCAGCGCCCGCTTCGAGGGCGCATGGGGGGAGCGCGGTCTTCTTGCGTGTTCACCCGGGGATCACCGGGTTTCTTTGCGTAGGGGGCAGAAATCACTGTGCGTACGCGCAGCATCTCGACCGCGACAGCGCTCGCGGTCCTCTTCGGTTCCGCGGCGCTGGCCGTGGGTGCGGCGGGGCCGGCGTCGGCCGACACCGCGAGGGTTCTCGCGATCAAGTCGGTCGGCGACCTGGTCGTGGACGGGAGCCACCAGCGGGTCTACGTCTCGGACCCGACCGGCGGCAGGATCGTCGTCACGGACTACGCGGGCGCCGTCACCGCGACCCTCACCGGCCTTCCCGGTGTGACCGGCCTCGCCCTGTCGGCCGATTCCGGCCAGGTGTACGCGGCCGTCAAGGGCACCGACCGGATCGTCGCCGTCGACACGCAGACGTACACGCCGTCGGCGAGCTATGACCTGGCCGGCGCCGACGCGCCGGCCAACCTGGAGATCGTCGACGGCCGGCTGTGGTTCGGCTACGCCGACGGGCTCGGCTCGCTCGACGTCTCCGGTGCGGAGCCCGTCGTGCACCTCGACCAGGACGGTTCCACCCTCCGCGCCGATCCGCTGCTCGCCGCCGACCCGGCGGTGCCCGGCGTCCTGGTGGCCGGTGGCGGCGGCGGGCTCGCGGTGTTCGACGTCTCGGCGGACGGGGCCGCGCTGCGGGCCTCCGGCGGCATGGACACCTCCGTGAAGCAGATCGATCTGACGCCCGACGGCAAGCAGGTCATCACGTCCTGGGACGCCGGCTACGGGTACGGCTTCGGCGCGTACTCCACCGCGGACCTCTCGCACGTCGGCCGGTACGAGACCGACGCCTACCCGAACGCCGTGGCCGTCGCTCCCGACGGCACCATCGCCGGCGGCAGCTTCTCCTGGTACGACCCCGACGTCCACATCCTCAAGGCGGGCGACACGACGCCGACCCGGGAGTACGACTTCCCCAACACGGGGAACAGCAGCGGCGCCGACACCCTGGTCGACGGCGCGCTGGCCTGGGCGCCGGACCTCAGCCGGGTGTTCGCGGTGTCGGAGAACACCTATGGCGCGTACACCCTGCGCGCCCTGGCCGATCCCACCCGGGAGATCCCCGCCCTGAGCGTGTCGGCTCCCGCCACGTCCGCCCGGGCCAAGCCGCTCACCGTCACGGGGGCGCTGACGTCGAAGTCGCCGGTCCCGGCGGGCACGGTGCTCACGGTGACCCGCAAGGACGTCGACTCCCCGAGCGGCAAGGCGCTGGCCTCGGTCAAGACGGTGTCCGGCGGCGGCTTCTCCTTCAAGGACACCCCGCCGGCCGGCGGCAACGTCACCTACACGGTGCGCTATTCCGGTGACGCCGCACACCTCGCGGCGACCGCCTCGGACACCGTCGCCGTCTCCCGCGCCGCAACCGCGCTGACGCTGAACAACAACGGCAAGCTGTACGACTACGGCAAGAGCGTCGTCTTCACCGCGCACGTCGGTACGACGTACACGAACCGCACCGTGGAGATCTGGGCCGATCCCTACGGCGCCGACCGGCCGAACGTGCTGCTGAAGTCCGGCAAGGTCAACTCCAGCGGCAATCTGTCGGTCTCCCTGGGCCTGACCCGGGACACCGCGGTCACCGCCGTGTTCAAGGGCGACGCGCGCTACGCCCCGAAGACCGTCAAGTCCGTGGCCTACGCCCGGGTCCGGGTCTCGACGGCCCTGTCCAAGTACTACCGGACGGGCAAGATCGGCTCCACGTCGTACTACTACTTCCACAAGAAGACCGACGCCATCGCCACGACGACGATGACGTACTACAAGGGCCGTCAGCAGCGCCTCGAACTCCAGATTTACTACGGGGGCAAGTGGCGCGCCGGGGACTCCGAGTACTTCACGCTCGGTACGAGCGGGAAGTCGGCCGTCAACCTGGGCCACCCCGGCCAGTCCGGCATCCGCGCCCGGGTGCGCTCGTCCTACATCAACGGCTCCTCCGGCGACACGGTGAATTCCACGACCTACGGGGCGTGGAAGTACATCTACTTCACCAACTGAGCCGCCGGGCGCGGTCGGAGCACGCGTAAGCCGTCGCCGGCCTGCCGTCGTCCGGCCGCGCCCGTACCCCCGCAAACCGAAGGACCCCGCTGGTCGCAGCGGGGTCCTTCGATGTGTGTGTCCGGTGAGGAAACAGTTCAGTTGGTCTAGTCCTCTTGACGTGGTGTGCCCGCGCACTGTTTGGTACGTACCAACTCAGGCCCGAGACGCACGCTTCCCCCCGCCACTTCACGCCCGAGGGACTTCCATGCACCTTGCGAAATGGGCGGCCTCCGCCACCGCGCTCACGCTCGCGACCGCCGGTGCGGTCTTCGCCCTGGCCCCCGCCGGCAATGCCGCGGCGACCAGCGCCTACTCCGTCGCCCCCTACGTCGACATGTCGAACAGCCAGGAAGGCCTGCTCGACACCGCCATCACCGGACACGGGCTCAAGGCCTACACGGCGGCCTTCGTGCTCGGCTCCGGCTGCAACCAGATCTGGGGCGACACCCTCCCCATCGGCGCCGACTCCTTCACCGACCCGCTGATCGCCAAGGCGAAGTCCGAGGGCGCCTCCCTCATCATCTCGTCCGGCGGTGCGAGCGGGCTGCCGCTGGCCTGGACCTGCTCCAACCAGAGTTCGATCGACGCCGGTTACCAGGCCCTCGTCAACGACTACGGCGTCAGCCAGCTGGACTTCGACATCGAAGGCGCCGCGATCGCGGACACCGCCGCCATCGCGCGGCAGGTGCAGGCGATGAAGGACCTCAAGGCGTCCAACTCCAGCCTGAAGTTCTCGGTGACGCTGCCGGTCCTGACGAGCGGGCTGACCAACGACGGCGTGAACATCCTCAAGGCCGCCAAGAACGCGGGCGTCAGGATCGACGTGGTCAACGTCATGACCATGGACTTCTACGCGGGCACCGGCACCGAGATGGGCCAGGGCTCGGTCTCCGCCGCCCAGGCCACCTTGTCGCAGATGCAGTCCGTCGACTCCGGCTACACCTACGCCAACCTCGGGATCACCCCGATGATCGGCAAGAACGACGACGGTTCCACCTTCACTCTGGCGGACGCCCAGACCGTGGAGAGCTTCGCCGCGCAACACGGCGTCGGGCGCCTCGCGTTCTGGTCGGTCAACCGCGACCAGCCGTGCGGCGGCGGCGCCAACTCCCTGTCCACGTGCAGCCAGATCAGCCAGAGCAGCCTGGCGTTCACCGACACGTTCATGAAGTACGCGGGCGGCTCGGGCGGCTCCACGACCGGCGGCACCACGACCGGCGGGACGACCACGGGCGGCACCACCACCGGCGGGTCCGGCGGCACGACCTGCACCGCCGCCTCCTGGAGCTCCTCCCAGGTCTACACCGGCGCCAACACGGTCTCCTGGAAGGGCCACAACTGGAAGGCGAAGTGGTGGACGCAGGGCGAGGAGCCCGGAACCACCGGTGAATGGGGCGTCTGGCAGGACCTCGGCGCCTGCTGAACCGCTGATCCGGGCACGTCCACGGCCCGGCCCCGGATACGGGGCCGGGCCGGCCGTCGTCCGCCGGTGGCGCGCTCCGCCGCGGCCTACTCGCCGCCCGACCGCAGGGTGAGCAGCGTGATCTCGCTCGGCGCGAAGACCCGGAAGGGCGGCCCCCAGAAGCCGGCGCCCCGGCTGGTGTAGAGCTGCGTCCGCCCGCCGTGCCGGCTCAGGCCGTGCACCACCGGCTGGTCGATCCGCACCAGGAAGTTGAACGGCCAGATCTGGCCGCCGTGGGTGTGCCCGGAGACCTGGAGGTCGATGCCGGCGGCAGCGGCCTGCCGGACGTACTTGGGCTGGTGGGCGACGAGCAGGACCGGCCGGTCCTGGTCCGCCCCCGCCAGCGCGCCGAGCAGGTTCGCGCGATGGCCGGCCAGGCCCGAGGACTCCGCGGTCACGTCGTCCACGCCCGCCAGGACGAGGTGGTCCCCACCGCGCTCCACCACGACGTGGCGGTTGTGCAGCGGTTCCCAGCCCAGCTCCGCCATGCGGTCCAGCCAGCCCTGGGCCTCGCCGAAATACTCGTGGTTCCCCGTGACGTAGACCTTCGCCAGCCGCGACCTGATCGTCCCGAGCGGCGCGGACTGCTCGCGGCGCTGGGCGGGGGTGCCGTCGGCGATGTCGCCGGCGTGGACCACGACGTCAGCGTCGAGCGCGTTGACCGCCTCGGCGACCCGCGCCGACCAGCCGGCCCGGTCGATCGGCCCGTAATGGGTGTCGGCCAGTACGACGACGCGGGTCCCGTCCAGACCGCCGCCGAGCCGCGGGACATGGACGTCCAGCCGCTTCACCCGGGGCACGCGCATGGCCTCGTAGTGTCCCCAGCCCAGCAGTACGGCGGAGACCGCGGCGACGGCCCCGGCGATGACCCTGGCCCGGTCGGCGCCGCCGGCGTCGAGCCCGATCAGTACGAGGTGGGCCAGGCCGCCCAGCACCGACCAGGTGAACAGCACCCAGACCACCCCGAGGCTGCTGTCCGCGAAGCGGGCCGCCCGGTCGGCCCGCCGCCGCCCGTGGCCCGCGGCCATCAGGAAGGGGAAGGAGACCAGCCAGCAGGCGAAGACGACCGTGCCGGCCAGGAAGACCGGGAAGGGCCAGTCGGCGCCGGAGCCGAACAGCGTCCACCAGGGCAGGAAGAACAGCATCACGAGGACGAGGAGGACCACGGTCCCGCCCAGCCGCCGGCGCAGCGACCGCCGGGGACGCGTACTCCCGCCCGCGGCCTCGGCGCCCGGCACCGCCTCGTCCCCGGGCCGGACGACGCCCGCCGCGCTCTCCGGCCCGCCACCGGCCGGCCGAAGGTCCGACTCCGACCGGATGGATCCGCTGTCCGCCACTGCGCCGCCCCTCACATCCGCTGCCCCGCCGTCAGCCCCCATCATCCGTCACCCGGTGTCCGAGGGGGCGTCCGGACCCCGTCGCCCCGTCATGCGGCCAGGTCGCCGCGGCTTACCGGTTCACCGGTTCAGCCGGGCGGCCGCTCACCGGACTGCGAGAGAGGGGCGGCGGCCGTGGCGGTGGGGGTGGGCACCGTCGGCGGCGCGCCGGAGCTCGGCAGGGCCGCGGTGGCGGGAGCGTCCGACGGGACCTGCGCTGTGGGGGCGGTCCTCGGCGTCGGGCGGACGGTGGGGGGCGCGGGCGTCGGGGTCCGGGGGGAACCGGTCGAAGGACTGCTCAGGGGCGGTGGACCGAGCGGGACCACCGGGGAGGCGGGCGACTCGTGGCCCGCCAGGCGCAGCGGCACCGCGACGAGGGCGGCGACAGCGCAGGACAGGCCGACCCCGACAGCGACACGCAGCATCCGGCGGCGGGCCGCGCCGCGGCGGATCCTCTCGTAGCGGCCCGGGGGCAGGCCGAGGTGGTCGGGGGTGGGCCGCAGGATGACGGTGAGGGGGTCGTCGGGGTCGAAGTCCTGACCGTCGTCAGACTGTGTGATCAAGGCTTCTCCTCAGATGGGCCCGGAGCAGTTCCCTGGCCGCGTGGAGGTCGGACATCACGGTCCCCTCCCTCCGGCCGGTGAGCAGGGATATCTCCCGGATCGGGAGGTCAGCGTAGTAGTGCAGCAGGATCGGCACCCGCAGGCGTTCGGGCAGCGACTGCACGAGCAGGCGCAACGACGGGTCGGCCTGCTCGGCCGCCGGCCGGACCGCGGCTTCCGCGGTGGCCCGGCGGACGGCCCGCCGCTCGCGCTCCAGCTTGCGCCAGTGGTCGCGGACGAGGTTGGTCGCGGTGACGTAGAGGAATCCGCGCGGCTCCGCCACGGCCGTCCAGCGGGCCCAGAGCCTGGTGAACGCCTCCGAGGCGATCTCGTGGGCCGTCTCGTCGTCGTCGACCAGGCGGCGGCACCAGCCGGCGAGGCGCGGGTAGAAGGCGGCGAACAGCTCGGACGCTGCCTTCTCGCGGGACCGTTTCAACACTCTCCATGTCGTGGTGGCACTGGTCGCACACGGGGGTGGCCCGTGCGGGAGGACTGCCACGGGCCGCCGGCGTACGGTGTCCGGCGGCCCGTGGCCACGGGGGCGGGAGGCGTCAGGAGCCCGCCCGGGTCAGCGCGGCGAAGACGATCACGTTGTCGAGGTAGCCGTCACCGGTACGCGGGCCGCCGCACGTGATCAGCCGCAGCTCGGGACGGTCCACGTCCCCGTAGACCGCGCTCGTCGGGAAGTCCGCCTTGGCGACCGTCCGGACGTCGGTGACGGCGAACTGCGGTGCCGTGCCGTTCTTCAGGTGCGCCACGATCCGGTCGCCCGGGTGCAGCCGCGCGAGGTGGCGGAAGACCCCGTCCCCGTAGGCGCCGACGGTGACATGGGCGAGGATCACCGAAGGACCGGTCTGACCCGGCGTCGGCGAGTCCCGGTACCAGCCCGCGAGGTCGTGCGCGGTGATCGGCGGGACCTGCACGCTGCCGTCGGGGGCCAGCCCCAGCTCCATGACCGGGGTGTCGACCCCGATGGCCGGGACCTCCAGCCGGACCGGGACCGAACGCCCCAGCGCGCGTGCCGCCTTCGCGGCGGGCCGCGAGGACGGCGGCCCGGTCGTGGGGAGTCCGGGCCCGGCGGTACGGCCCGCCCGGTGGCCGCCGCAGGCCGTGAGCAGCGAGGCTGTCACCGCCGCGGCGAGAGCGCGCCTGGAGAGCGGGGTCACGCCCCGGTCGCCCGCCGGCGGCGTACGAGGAGGACCGCCCCGCCGCCGAGCGCGAGCACCGCGGCGGCGCCCCCGCCGATCAGCCCGCCGCCGGCTCCGCTGTGCGACGCCACCGGCACCACGCCGGTGTCCGGCGCTCCCTTCGGCACGGCGGCGACCTGGCCCGGCCGCCCCGTCCGGGGCGGTGCGGGCGCCGCGGTCGGCGCCGCGTCCGAAGGCGCGGCCGACGCGGTCTGTACGACGGTCGGAGTGGGGGTCGGGGACGCCCCGTCGGCGAACGCGGGCACGGTGGTCGCCAGCACGGCGGTGCACGCGAGTGCCATGGCGCTCAGGACAGTTCGGCGCATGAATCGCTCTCTTTCGTCGGTCCGCCCGCGCTGTCACGCGCGAGCTGAGGTGCGGATCGACTGAAAAGACGAGGCCGCGGCGGAGCGGATTGTAAAGCCTCGGCAAAGCCGCGGGAGGTGGCCCGCCACGCGAGGCGGCCCCATCGCCGCGACCGGCGCGATCCGTCCGGCCGGAGAAGGTCCACCCGGATGGCCCATTGATCACGACCGGACACACAGCGTAGGATTCGAACACCAGATCGATGCTCTCTCTCAGGAGTTACATGCGTTACAGGCGCATCACCCTCGCTGCGGCCACGTCACTCGTGGCCGGAACTCTGAGCTCTGCCGTTCTGTCCGCCGCTCCGGCGGACGCAGCCGAGACCTCGGTCGCACTGCCCATCAGCCAGTACGCGCACCTGCTGGTCGACCCCGTCCACCAGGAGCTGTTCTTCAGCGGCGGCCCCGGCAGCACAAGCCTCCTGGTCACCGACCTGTCCGGCGGCGACCCCCGGACGATCCCCGACCAGCCCGGCGCCGCCGGCCTGACGCTCTCGGCGGACGGCAGCACCCTCTACGCCGCCCTCTCGGGCGGCGACGCGATCTCCGCCATCGACCCGGTGACGCTCACCGAGACCCGGCGCTTCGGCACCGGCACCGGCAGCGCCCCGGTCTCCGTGGCCGTCGCCGGAAGCGGTGTCTGGTACGGATACACGACCGCCGGCGGCCAGGGCGGCATCGGGACCGTCGACCTGTCGGCAGCCGCGCCGGTCGCCGAGCCCCGGTCCGGCATGGGCACCTGGGCGCACGCTCCCCTGCTCACCGCGAGGGGCGAGGAGTTGGCCGCGGAGACTCCGTCCGGGAACTCCGTCCACGCGGCCACCTTCCACGTCACGCCCTCGGGCGCCACGCCGCAGGCGGACTTCGGCCTCACCGCCGGCGCGGGCGAGTTCGACCTCACCGCCGACGGCAGCGCCCTGCTGCTCACGGGACCGACCGCGAGCTCCCTCCAGGCGTTCCGCACCGCGGACCTGAACTCCGCCACTCCGAGCGTCTACTTCACCGGTACGAGCCCGAACGCGGTCAATATCGCCGCGGACGGCACGGTGGCCACCGGCAACGGCGGCGCGAGCGGCAACGACGTGTTCGTCTACGCGCCCGGCACCACCACGGCCATGAACAAGTTCGACCTGGGTACCGCACGCCTGGCCCGTGACGGCCTGGCATGGGGCGCCGACGGTGTGGGCCTGTACGCCGTCGTCGGGAACAGCACGAACGGATACAGCCTGCTGCGTCTCCCCGAGGCGCACCTGACGGACACGCAGCTCTCCGCCTCGATCACCTCGGGGTATGCGGCGCCGACCCTGCCCTACACGGTCTCGGGCAAGGTCGCCGCGCAATCCGCCTTCCCGGCCGGCGAGACGGTGCAGGTGACCGAGGACGGCGCGGCCCTGGCCGACGTCTCCCTCGCACCGGACGGATCGTTCAGCTTCAGCGACGTACACGAGAGCGCCGGTCACCACGACTACGGGTTGTCGTACGCCGGCGACCGGACCCACCGGGCCTCCACCACGAGCCTCGGGGCGGACGTCGCGGCGCTGAGCACCACCGTCTGGGCCGAGCCGACCTCGGCGACCGCCGACTCCGTGGTGCTCAGCGGCATCATGGGTGTCCAGAACAAGCTGGCGGCCGTCCCCGCCGGGCTCAGGATCGACGTCACCCGCGTCAACGAGGACACCCAGCAGTCCACGCAGCTGCCGTCCGTTCCGGTGACCCCGCAGGACGACTTCAACGGCACCTTCACGATCGCCGATTCGCCCGGCGCCCCGGGGCGGTTCACCTACACCGTTTCCTTCGCCGGGACGTCCTGGCTGACCGGCAGTTCCGGGGACGTGAGCATCTTCGTCCCGTACGCGCCGACACTGGCGCTGTCGAACGCCCCGACGACCGGAACCGTCGGAAAGCCGCTCACCTTCACCGGCCGGCTCACTCCCGCACCGCCGGCGGACACCGGCCAGTACGGCGTCCCGGCGGTGACCGTCGAGGACGAGTCGCCCTACACGGGAGCGCAGTACAGCGTGGCGGTCCAGCCCGACGGCACCTTCACCTTCCCCACCACCCCCAACTCGCGGGGCAGCCACACCTACACGTTCAGCTACGGCGGCAGCGCGGAGGTCGTCGCCACGCAGGCCACAGCGATCGTGAACGTCACGGGTCTGGTGACGCCGCTGTCCGTGACCACCAACGCCTCCAGTTACACCCGCAACAGCACGGCCACGGTCACCGCCCACCTCGGCCCGGCCTTCGCCGGCCGCACCGTGACCTTCTCCGCGACCCCCGCCAACGGGACGCAGACCCAGATCGGCACGGGCACGGTCGACAGCCACGGCAATGCCACGCTGGTCAGCCCCCGGCTGACGAAGCCGACCACCTTCACCGTCTCCTACGCCGGAGACACCCAGTACGCCCCGGCCACCGCGAGCCGCAGCGTCCAGGTGCACTGACATCCCGGTCCGCCCGTCCGCCCGTCCGCCTGGTGCGGACGGGCGGACGGGCTGGAAGGGGTGCGGTATCGCGGGGTCGACGGGCCTGCGCTACGTGTCCAGGCGGACCGGCATCAGGAGCGAGAAGGTGTCCTCGGTGTCGGTGCGGCGAATCGCCATCGGCGCGGTGGGGGCGCCGAACTCCAGGATCAGCTGGTCCCGGGCTCCGGCAGCCAGGGCGTCCAGCAGGAATTCGCGGTTGACGGCGACGCTGTCCGGGTCGTCGTCATTGTCGGCGCAGACGGCGGACCTGCCCGGGGCCGTACCAGCGGTACCCGTTCACCGGATCCACCCGCGCCGGTACGAGCACGCCCGCACCGTCGTAGAACCGCAGCGCACTGACGCTCAGCCCGCTGCTCCTGGCCATCTCCCCGATGCTGCGCATCTCGCTCTCCACACCCGGAACTCTCGGCTCCCGACCAGGTCGAGGGTCAGCCTCAGCAGGACGCGGGACTTCCGTGGCGGGCCTGCCCGGTGCGCCGGGACCTGTGGTGCTCCGGGAGGGTGAACGCGTCGGCCGTCTTGTCGAACGCCGGACTGATCGACAAGCTGTGTACATGACATTCTCAGGATGCCTGCCCCGCGGAACGGGCTGACGTCCGTCAGCACCATGATCCTGCGCGTCCCGCCAGAGGCGGCGTAACGCTCACGCGACATCACGCCTTTTCCCCGGAGGTCAGACATATGCGCTTGACGTTTGCAAGGCCGCGGCGCGGCGGCTGGAAGAGAGCGCTCACCCTGCTTCCCGTCGTCGTGGTCACGGTGGCGGCCACCGCCGTCGTGACGCTGAACGCCGAGGCGGCAGTGCCCCCGGCCCCGTCGGGCTTCACGCTCACCTGGAGCGACGACTTCAACGGAGCGTCCGGCACCGGCATCGACCAGGGCCTGTGGAAGTACGACACCGGGCCGGGCAGCAACTTCGGCACCGGTGAGATCGAGACCATGACCACCAGCACGTCGAACGTCTACTACGACGGCCAGGGCCACCTGGTGCTCCAGGCCCAGCACTCCGGTTCCGACCCGCGGGGCGGGTGGACCTCCGGGCGGGTGGAGACCCAGGCGGCGACCTTCGGCGCCCCGGCGGGCGGCGTCGTACGCATCGAGTCCGTCCTCCAGCAGCCCAACGTCAGCACCGCCAACGGTGCGGGCTACTGGCCGGCGTTCTGGATGCTCGGCGCACCGCTGCGCGCCGGTGTGACCTGGCCGACGTCCGGTGAGATCGACATCATGGAGGACATCAACGGCCGCAGTTCCGACTTCAGCACCATCCACTGCGGAGTGAGCCCGGGCGGGCCGTGCAACGAGCCGACCGGCATCGGATCGGGCGAGCGCGGCTGTCCTGGCTGCCAGACCGGCTTCCACGACTACGCGGCGGAGATCGACCGCTCGACCTCGCCGGAGCAGATCCGGTTCTACCTCGACGGGAACAACTTCTACACCGTCAACGCCAACCAGGTGGACGCGGCAACCTGGTCCAACGCGATCGATCACCCGTTCTTCATCATCTACGACCTGGCGATCGGCGGCGGCTTCCCTGACGCCTTCGGCGGCGGCCCGAACGCGGCCACGGTCTCCGGCGGCAAGCTGGTCATCGACTCGGTGGCCGTGTACAACAAGGGACCCGGCTCCGGGGGCGGCGGCGGTTCCGCGACCGGCCAGACGATCACCGGCCCTGGCGGCAAGTGCGTGGACGTGGCAGGTGACGACACCGGCGGCGACGGCACCGCGGTCCAGCTGTGGGACTGCCAGTCGGCGGCCAAGGACCAGCACTGGACCTGGAGCGGCCAGACCCTCCAGACCCTCGGCAAGTGCCTGGACATCGCCGGCGGCAACAGCGCCGCGGGTACGAAGCTGCAACTCGCCACGTGCAACACCAGCGGCTACCAGGCCTGGGTACGGCAGACCGACGGCTCGCTGCGGAACCCGGCCAGCGGCCGGTGCGTCGACTCGCCCTCGGGCGCCACCGCGAACGGCACGCGGCTGCAGATCTGGGACTGCAACGGCTCCGGAGCCCAGAAGTTCGCCATCGGCACCCCGATCTACGGTCCTGGCGGCAAGTGCGTGGACGTGGCGGGCGACGACACCGGCGGCGACGGCACCGCGGTCCAGCTGTGGGACTGCCAGCAGGCGACCGCGCTCGACCAGAAGTGGACCTGGAACGGCCAGACCCTGCGCACCCTGGGCAAGTGCCTGGACATCGCCGGCGGCGTCAACGCGGCGGGCACGAAGCTCCAGTTGGCCACGTGCAACGGCGGGGGCTACCAGAACTGGGTCGCCAACGCCGACGGTTCGATGTCCAACCCGACCACGGGCCGGTGCGTCGACTCGCCCTCGGGCGCCACCGCGAACGGCACGCCGTTGCAGATCTGGGACTGCAACGGCTCCGGAGCCCAGAAGTTCGCCCTGGCGTGAGGAGGACGAGGGCCTCGGGCCGGGCCGTCTGAACCGCACCGGCCGGGTCGTAGCAATCGGGTCGGCCAAGGGAGCAGCCAGCCCCGCTCCCTTGACCGACCCGCGCCATCCCCGCCGCAGCCGCGGTCACGACCCGGCCCATCGGGCGCGGGACGCGCCGCTCGGCTGTCCGAGAAGAAGCCGTCGACGTCCACGACGAGTTGGCTGGTGCCCCCTGCGCCGGCGAAGGAGACCGCACCCGCCGTGAGCGACGCGTCGGATGTCTCGGCGAGCCGGGCGGGCAGGGTCAAGTTCCGCCGGCCGGCTGCCATGGCCGATTCGTTCAAGACGGCGTCAGCAGCGGCCCGATAGCGTCGCGGCCATGGAAACCACGGCTTCGGGCTCTCGGCACATCAGCAGGCATATCGATCGGCCTGCCCAGGAGGTCTATGACTACGCCTCGAACCCGGCCAACCTCCCCGGGTGGGCTTCCGGGCTGGCCGGGGACATTGACAGGGTCGGGGGGCAATGGATCGCCGAGTCACCCATGGGGCGGGTCGTGGTCGTCTTCGCGGACAGGAACGAGTTCGGCGTACTCGACCACCACGTCACCTTGCCCTCGGGCGAAACCGTCTACAACCCCGTGCGGGTCATCGCGGACGGCGCCGGGTGCGAGGTGCTGTTCACGTTGCGCCGGCAGCCGGGGATGAGTGACGAGGTCTTCGAACGTGACGCGGATACCGTCGCCGCCGACCTCGTCGCGCTCAAGAACGCGGTGGAGCGCGCGTAGTCGCGGGCCGGGTGGTGTCCCGTCTAGCGGAGGTGGGAAACGATTGCTTCGGCGAATTCCACCGCCAGGCCGACCGTGCCCGGTCCCTTCGGGGCGCCCGCACCGAATGAGGCGACGATCAGCCGGAAGGAATGCCCGGCGCCGACATCGACGACCATGAAAGCGGAGTCGTCACGCTGGTAGGTGCCCACCCGGGCGCGGTGCCCGGAGACCGTCTTGTGGGTGAGGTCCCGGAAGCGGGCGTCCTCCGTCAGGTCGGTCGAGGTGTACGGCGTGAAGCTGACCAGGCCGCCCACCGCTCCCCACTGACACGACGTGGGGTCGCCCTTCATGGTCGTCTCCCTGCCCTCGATGGCGATATACAGCTTGTCCACCCCGCCGTCGGCCTCCGTGACGGCCAGGCACGGGTGCTGGGCCAGCTCCGCGAGGGTGTGCGTGCTGCCGGTCGGACCGGCGGCGGATGCGGTCGGCGCCGTCGCCCTACGAGTCGCGGTGTGAGACGCCGACACCGGCGTCCGGGTGCTGCTCGCCGCGTGCGACGTACCGCCGCTCCCGCCGTCGCAGCCGGCCACGGTGGCCGACGCCGCGAGAAGAGCCGCCGCTACGATCGCGCCCCGGGCGCCGTCTCCGAGCTTCATGGTCCCGGACCGTACGTGACGCCTCCCGGGACCCCTCCCGAACGCGCCGCCAGGTGTTCGAACCGCGGCGACACCGCCGCACGCGCACCGAACGTGCTGTGAAGTCCTTGTGAGGGCGCGGCGGTCGGTATGCCGCCGGAGGCGAGAATTGGCGCTCCTGCCATCGGTCCGTCCGACGGTCCGTCCATGTCCTGGCGGTGGAGAAGGAGAAGCCGTGCAGCCACTGGAGGCTGGAGATCCGGCGGAGGTCGGGGGCTACCGGCTGCTGGCCCGGCTGGGCGCGGGCGGAATGGGCGTGGTGTACCTGGGGCGTTCGCCGGGCGGACGCGCGGTGGCGGTCAAGGTGGTACGGGCGGGGTTCGCCCGGGACGCCCGGTACCGGGCCCGCTTCCGCAGGGAGGTGGCGGCCGCCCGTACGGTGACGGGCGCGTTCACCGCGCCTCTGCTGGAGGCCGACGCGGAGGCGGCCGTACCGTGGCTGGCCACGGAGTACCTGCCGGGACTGTCGCTGCGCGAGGCGATCGGTGCGTACGGAGGCCTGCCGCCCGCGGCAGTACGGCTGTTGGCCGCCGCACTGGCCGAGGCGCTGGCCGACATCCACCGCGCGGGCCTCACCCACCGGGACCTCAAGCCGGAGAACATCATGCTCACGGCGGGCGGCCCCCGCTTGATCGACTTCGGGATCGCCCGGCCTGACGGCGCCACCGTGATCACCGTTCCCGGCGCGCTGCTCGGCACACCGGGCTTCATGTCGCCGGAGCAGGCGTCGGGCGGGTTCGCCGGTTCCGGCAGCGATGTCTTCGCGCTCGGCGCGGTGCTGGCGTTCGCGGCGACGGGGCAGGAGCCGTTCGGCGACGGCGACCGGGCGGCCACGCTGGAACGGGTGCGGCGCGCGCAGACGGATCTCGGCGGGCTGACGGATCGCGGGCTGCGTACTCTCGTCGCGTCCTGCCTGCGCCGCGAGCCGGGTGAACGCCCCACGGCAGTCGTCCTGTTGGACCGGCTCGGCGAACCCTCCGCCTCCGTCCAGGGGACGCGGTGGCTGCCGGCGCCGATGGCGGAGGCGGTGGACCGGCGGGTGAACCGTACGGAGCTGCCGTCCTACGCCCTGGCCCCGGGGGCCGGGGGGCAGGCCGGGCGGCAGGCCGTACCGCCCGGCCAGACGACGGCCGATCCGCCGGCGGAGCCGCTGCCCTTACCGGCGGGGGCTCCTCGTGATCCCCGAACTCCGTTGCGGCTCCGCTCCTTTCGGAACCCGAGCCGCCGAAGGCTGCTGCTGACCGTGGCGGCTGTGGCCGCCGTACCCGGCGCGGCAGGAGCCGCGGTGGCGCTGTGCAGGACGGGATCGGCTACGGGGCCGCCGTCGGCCGGCACCTCTGCGTCCGCCGGCTCCGGGCGGCCGACGCCGTCAAGTGCCCCGCGCTCGCGTCCCACCGCACCCCCGCGGGCCACCTCCCGGTGGAGGGCCAAAGTGCCTGCCGGCGGTGACGGCTACCCCGACATCTACGCCGCCGGCGACGTCGTCCTCACCGCCGACAGCAGCACGGACACCCCCATGGCCCGCGCCCTCGACGTACGCACCGGCAGGCAACTGTGGACGCGCCACGTCGACTTGGCCACCGACTCGGCCAAGGTCACCGCCGGCACCGGCGCGGTGTATCTGGTCGACGAGCGCAAGAACGACACGTCCACGCTGCGCGCGGTCGACCCGGCCTCCGGCGCGACCCTCTGGACCTACCCGATGCCGCTCAACAACTTCGTGTGGGGCGTGGCGGCCACCGGCCCGACGGTCTGCGTCGCGGGAGGCGACGCGGTCACAGGGTTCACCACCGGCAGCGGCAAGGTCAGTTGGCGTACGGCTGTGGAAGGGTTGTACGTCACAGCGGCGGCCGGGCTCGTCCTGGTGGAGAGCAGCGAGCGGGACGCCAACGTACTCACCGCGCTCTCCGCGACCACCGGCCGCGTCCGGTGGACCCACAAGCTGGCCGACCAGCCCCAGTACACGACCATCGGCGACGGCTTCGTCTTCACCCACGACGCGTACGGCGGCCTGTACGCGCTCCATTCCGACACCGGCAGGACCGCGTGGAACAAGACGATGGACACGCGGAGTTCGGTCCGCAGGACCGGCAGCGGCATGCTCTTCGTGGACGATGCCGACGGCCGCATCCGCGCGCTGAGCGCCACCACGGGCGCGGAGGTGTGGTCCCGGCGCATGGGCCAGGGCGCGGCGAACCCGTACGGTGAATCGACGGCGATCGGCCTGTCCGGCGACACGCTCTTCGTCGGTACGACCGACTCCGTCGTCTACGCCCTCAACACCGCTGACGGCAGCGTTCTTTGGACCTACGGAGCCGACGCGATGAACAGCTCCGACTCCTCCTCCGATCCGGGGTGGGGAGCGCTGGCCGTCGACGGGCTCGTCGTCCTGAGCACACAGGACGGGTACATCGAGGCGGTCGGCCCGCCGGGCGGGAGCCAGGGCGCGACACCGAACGGAGCACCGGATGCAGCGGCTTGAGCCCGGCGACCCCCGTACGGTCGGACCGTACCGGGTCCTGGCGCGCATCGGGACGGGCGGCATGGCGGCCGTCTACCTGGCCCGTTCCCGGGGCGGCCGGTCCGTCGCGGTCAAGGTCATGCACGCCGACCTGGCCCGCGAAGCCGCTCACCGCGAGCGCTTCCGGCGCGAGGTCGCCGCCAACTCCGCCGCGGGCGGCGTCCACAGCCCTTCCGTCCTCGCGGCCGACCCCGACGACGGCATGCCCTGGATGGCCACCGAATTCCTGCCGTCGCTCACCCTGCGCGACGCCGTCGAGCGCTTCGGCGCGCTCCCCGCCCACTCCGTCCGCCGTCTCGCCGCCGGTCTCGCCGAAGCCCTCGCCGACCTCCACCGCGCCGGAATCGCACACCTTGACGTCACACCGGCGAACGTCCTGCTGACGGCGGACGGGCCACGGCTGATCGACTTCGGCATCGCGGCCGGCGTGACCCCGGCGCCGCCGCCGGACAGCGTGTCCACCACCGTGTCAGGCCACGCGGGCTCCTGGGGTTTCATGTCCCCCGAGCAGGTCGAGGGCGTGGCGGGCCCGCCGAGCGACGTCTATTCGCTGGGCACGACGCTGGAGTACGCCTGCGGGGGCGCCGACGCTGCGGGTGCGCGCGGCGCGGGTGACGGTGCTCCCGGCGACGGGCGAGCCGGTGGGAGGCCGACCGTCGATCACCGCTCCGCCCGGGACCGGTACGGCTCCGCCCCGCCCGATGCCGCGCTGCGCGCGCTCGTCGCGGACTGCCGTCGTCCCGACCCCGACGCGCGGCCGTGCGCCGCCGAACTGGTCCGGCGCCTGGCCCCGGGCCAGGAGGAGAGCGAGGCGCCGGCCGCCACCTGGCTCCCGCCGCAGGTGACCGCGGCGATCGACGAGAACGCGAGCGCCGCCGACAATCCGCCGACGCCCGCGCCTTTACCGCCGGGACGGCGCCGCGTGCTGCTCGGCGGCGTGGTCGCGGCGGTCACGGCCGTGGGTACGGCGGCGGTGCTGGCCACGCGGTCGGCCGGTTCGCCGTCCGGTGCAGGAGCGGGCACCGGCCCGCAGGCACGCAGGACACCTGCGGTCACCCGGACGGGTACGCAGCCGCCGACAGGCGCGAGCGGCGCCACGGCGGCCTCCGCCACCCCCTCGGCGATGCCGGTACCCCTGGTGTTCGAGATCACCGGCACCGGCACGCTGACGATGCTCGCGTACGGCGTCAACGGCAGGCTGACCAGGACGAGGAGGACGCAGAAGCTGCCCTGGCGCAAGACCGTCGATGTGCCGCAGGGCGGCGGCGCCACCGACTGGCAGATCATGCTCACCCTCGGCTCGGGCACGGCGCGCTGCCGCGTACTGCTGGACGGCCGGACGCTGTTCGACCAACGCGCTCCCCGCAAGGTGCCGTTCGGCCCTACGTACCCCTCAGACGTATCGCCGGGCGGCTCCGTCGCCACGTCGGGACCTCCCCCGAGCCTCAACGGTTAGCGTGTACGCCCCTGGCCGAGGAGGAAGGACTCACCATGGCGAGCAAGGTCAGCATCCTGCCGAAGGACATCGGCAGCCTCAGCGGAGGACTTCCCAGCGCCGCCCCCGGCACCCTGTTCGTCCTCGGCCCGAGCGGCGGCATGAGCGTCGCCCCGGACGCCGACTTCCCCCTCACGTTCGGCCGCAACGAGCCCGACGTCCACGTCTGCGTCGGCATGGGTGACGAGTGCGTCAGCCGCTGCCAAGGGCTCATCACGTACGCCCGTTCCCGCTGGACCCTCAGCAACACCGGCAAGCGGCCGATCCGCTTCCCCGGCTCCCGGCTCGTACTCAAGGGCGACCAGGCCGAGTTGGCCACCGGCTACACCCCGCTCTTCATCGTCTCCCCCCGGCAGGAGCACCTGCTGGAGATCCGCATCGCCTCCGTGGCCCCGCCGCCGGCCGCCGCCGTCGGCACGGACGCCGCCTCCCACGCCTGCCGGCACAGGACAAGCGACGGCGACACCCGCGATCTCGCCCCCGAAGAGAAGCTCGTCCTCATCTGCCTCGCCCAGCGCTACCTGCGCAACGACCCCCAGCCCCAGCCCCTCACGTGGTCCCAGGTCGCCTACGAACTCACCGACCTCAACCCCACCGACCCGTGGAGCCCCAAGCGCGCCGCCCACGTCGTGGCCAAAGTCCGCCGCCGCCTGAGCAGCGAAGCCGCCATCACCGGCCTCCTCGGAGACGACGTCCCCTCGCCGGTCGGCAACGCCCTCAACCACAACCTCATCGCCGACCTGCTCCTCACCACCACGATCACCAAGGCCGACCTGCGGCTGCTGGGCGAATAACCCCCCTCCCCCCGGTGCCTTCCGCGTCACAGCCACCCCGCCGAGCCGGCCGCGCGCTGACGCGCCCCGAAAAAAGCGGTGGCCCGCTGTCGATCCGGCCGGGCCCCGTTCGACGCCATGATGTGCGGCGCCCGCCGCACGGCGACGCGACAGGACCGGACAGGGAAACCCGTGAGTCAACTACTGAGAGTAATGAACTTCACCGTATCGAGTGACGGCATCGGCGCCGGAGAGGATCAGACACTCGAGCGGCCGTTCGGCCATGTCGATCCCGGGCGGCTGTTCGCCTGGGCAGGCGCCACGGCGAGCTGGCCCATGCGCACCGACGCCGGGGGCAGCCGGGGCATCGACGACTACTTCACGCGGGACTTCGCACGCGACATCGGCGCCGAGATCATGGGCCGCAACAAGTTCGGTCCGCAGCGCGGGCCGTGGCAGAACCACGAGTGGCAGGGCTGGTGGGGCGACGAACCCCCCTTCCACACACCGGTGTTCGTCATGACCCACCACAAGCGCCCGTCGTTCGCGCTCTCGGACACCACCTTCCACTTCGTCGACGGCGACCCGTCCGCGGTCCTCGAACAGGCACGGGAAGCGGCGCGGGGCAAAGACGTCCGCCTCGGCGGCGGGGTCAGCACCATCAGGCAGTTCCTCGACGCCGACCTCGTCGACACCATGCACATCGCGGTCTCTCCGGTGAAGCTCGGGTCCGGACTGCACCTGTGGCAATCGCCGGACGAGCTGCTCGACCGCTTCCACCTGGAGGTCGTGCCCAGCCCGAGCGGCATGACACACCACCTGTTCTGGCGAAAGTGACGCGGGGACCCGGCCGGGTTCCGTCCCGTCATAGCGCCGACGTCACGGGCTGCGACACCGGCTGAGCCGCGCTCGGCCGACGTCGTGGCGCCACCCGCAGGGCGCCCGGACCTCCCACCGGGCCCCTGCACGGCAGTGGTTCGCCGTCCGCGCGCCCGGCGCCGCGCGCAACACCGGTGCGGAACTGCTGGTCTTCGACGGCACCGGCCGCATCCTGTGCTGGCAGCACGGTTCGTCCTGCCGGGCCACCGGGGCCACGTCCTACCTCGTCGTGGTCGCCGCCGACTACGGCAACGCGCCGATCGCGGCGCACGTCGACACCTGGACGGTGGGCACCGCCGCCGCGTGGGCGCCGCAGTGCACCGCCCACCCGCTCACGCCGGGCGCCTTCACCCCGCGCAGCGGCATCCTGACCGAAACCGCGACCGGGTACTGCGCGGTGATGCCGGTCACGTCCAACCTGCGCTTCAACGTGTACGGCGTGAACAGCGAGACCTCGCCCCCGGCGACGCCGCGGTTTCGGCATGTTCGGCGCGGACGCGAGCCGATGGGCCGGCAACACCCTCGACTCCGCCTACCAGTGCAGCGGTCTGAACCTCGGCGCCTTCGCCTACCAGTGCCAGGTCGGCGCCGCGACGCAGGGCGTGTGCCAGTCCGGCTGCGCGACCCGGCCGCCGCTGCCGGCCATCAGCGGGCTCAGCACGTCCACCGGGCAGTCCGGCACGCAGAACCAGCTCATGGTCCACGGCACGAACCTGACCCTCGACACCAAGGTGGAACTGACCCGGAGCGGTGCGACGGTGGGCACCTACCCGAGCAAGGCCGTCGCGATCAGCAACGACTCCACCTCGCTCACCGTACTGCTGCATACCGGGGGCGCGGCCCCCGGTACGTACGACGTGTCGCTCGTCAGCAGCGGCTCGGTCATCACCTCGGACGGCGGCACCCTCCACGACGCGTACACCGTCACCGCCGCCCCCACGCCCGCGCGCAGCACGCTCGTGCCGCTGTCGCCGACGCGGTTCCTGGACACCCGGTACGGCACGGGCGCGCCCAAGGCCCGGGTCGGCGCGGGCGGTGTGGTGCAGCTCAAGGTGACCGGGGTGCACGGCGTACCGGCGAACGGGGTGAACGCGGTGATCATGAACGTCACCGCCGTCAACCCGACCACCAGCGGCTTCGTGACCGTCTACCCCGACGGCAGCGCGGTGCCGGAGGCGTCGAACCTGAACTTCACGCAGGGCGAGACGATCTCCAACCTGGTGGTGGTGCCGGTGGTCGACGGCCGCGTCACCTTCGCCAACCACTTCGGCACGGTTCACGTGGTCGCCGACCTCAACGGCTACTTCACCTCGGCGACCGTCTGACCCCTCGGCCGACCGGCCCGGGCCGCCCCGCGGCGGCCCGGGCCCTCAGTGCACGGACCCACGGCTCGACATCACGCAGCGCACCACCGGTCCAACGCCGACCGGCTCTCATCGACATCGAGACCGGAGCGAGCTGGTCACACCTGCTTGACGACGATCGTGTCCGGGACCAGCTTCTCCAGGTCGTCGACATCCGAGGTGAAGACGGTGACCTGCCCCCTCTGCTGTCGCGCGATGACAGCGAGCACCGCGTCGATCGCGTACTTGTGACCATGGAGCTTGGCATCGGCGAGAAGACGGCGGGCCTGGCGGCCCTCTTCCTTTCCGACGTCGGCGACCTTGAGCCGGGAGAGCACCCAGTCCCACCGCTGCTCGGTGGTCCTGCCGTCGTACGCCTCGACCAGGGTCATCGGAGACGTCACCACCTCAGCCGCGCCCCGGGCCGCGAGGTCGAGCCAAGCGAGCATCTTGCGGTCGCCCCGCACGGCGAGGGACAGGGCCTCGCAGTCGAGGACGAAGACCCGGAGCAGGGGCTCATGCTCGCTACTGCGCTTCTTCACGCGGCCTCTCCGGCGCTGCCTGGCCGACGGTGCGCGTGCTCGGCATCGAGACGGTTCAGCTCGTCGAGTGCCACCGCGTGTTCATCCTCGGTGACGGGCCCATGCTCTTCCTTCAACCAGTCGACGAGTCCCACCAGGCGGTCCCGATCGCGCTTGGCCCGCAGCGCCTCTGCAACGTACGCCGACAGGCCGCGTTCAGCCGCCTCCGCACGGATCTCGTCAAGGAGATCCTCGGGAATCGTCACTGTCACCTTCTTGCTCGCCATATAAGAGACCATACTCCCGGTATTCATGGGTTTACCAGTCTGGCGAGTGCGACGACGCCCGTCGATCACCCATGGCAGCGGGACGCGGGGCGCGGGCTCTCCGGTCAGTAGTCGTCGTACGGGTGGCGGGCGGCCGACGACGGGAGCGACTGCTACAACGACCTCCTGAGCGGTATCGGCGACCTCCGCTCCGACATCCTCGGCGCCAACACCAAGGTGCCGGGCGGCACTCCGCTCACCGCGGAGAACGACCGGATCGCCGTGGCCGTCAACAACGCGGCCACGCAGAAGGAGGTGGACCGGGCCGAGGCCGACGCGACCAGCAGCGCCACCGCCACGACGGCGGACGGCCTCGGGTCCCGGCTCGGCACGCTCTCAAGCGACGCCCTGAGCGGCGGCCGACTGCCGAAGACCAGCGCGCTGTCCTCCCGTGTCACCCAGGGCCTCGACACCCACGACGCGGCGAAGGACCACTACGGCTACCTGCGTCCGTACGTACGGCTCGGGTTCGCCGGCGACGGCGGCGACGTCTACGAGTCGCAGGACGGCTCGTACAGCAGCCTCGCCATCAGCGGCTCGTACCCGAGCGGCCACACCTACGGCGGTTACGAAGCGGGGACCGTCCTCGCCACGCTGCTGCCGGAGCTGGCACCGTCGATCCTGGCGCGCACCTCGGAGTACGGGAACAACCGCATCGTCCTCGGGTTCCACTACCCGCTCGACGTCATGGGCGGCCGCATCACCGGCCAGGCCACCGTGGCGCACCGGTGGGCGGACCCCGACTTCGCGAAGCTGCTGACGCAGGCCCACACCGAGATCGAGAACGTGCTGCTCGCGCAGTGCGAGAAGGAGGGATACGGCGACACGCTCGCGGCCTGCGAGGGCGACTCCGCGACCACCGGCGCTGACCCCCAGGGGCGCACCGCCCCCGACGGACGGCCCCTCCGGGTGAGCCACTACCGCTCACCCGGAGGGGCCGTCCGCGCCTCACCATGGTCGGGCCCTCCGCCTGCCCGGGCGGCCGGGCGCGGAGGATACGAGAGCGGAAAGCGGGAACCGTGGAACGGCACGGACCGGTACATCTCGTTCGGCGAGGAGCCCGGCGGCCGCAGCTGGGGCGACGCACGCCGCTACGGCTTCGTATCCGCCGGCAGTGGCTGTCCCACGCGATCGGGCGCTGTGGCGGGCAGGCTTCTTCGCCAACCAGAACTCCGCGTGCAAGCTTCGAGCCCACTTCACCATGGACGAGGTCTCCCGCCACTTCGACATCGCCTGACACCGTCCGACCGGGCACGACGTCGGTCGCAGAGGGAGTCCACCGGCGAGACGGCCGCTTACTCCTGCGTCAGCTGTAGGTCAACGCGGTGAGAGAGCAGTAGCGGACGAACGGCCCGGGATAGACGTACATGTCCTGGCAGTTCCCGTTCGCACTGATGGTGGACGTGCCCGGCACGATGCTGTAGCGGTAGCCCTCCCAGTACGGTGTCTGCGTTTCGTTGTCGCAGAAGCCGGTGTTGATGGCGAGGGCGCTGGCGCTGGCGGGTATGGAGACGGTGAAGTACTTGGTGTTGCCGGACGCGTAGCTCGAGCCGCTGGGGTAGTACCAGCCGGAGCCGTTGTCCACGCTCAGACCGTACGGCAGGCCCGAAGAGCAGCTCAGGGCTACGTTGAACGTGCGCATGGTGTCGGCCGAGGCGGACTGAGGTGCGGCGAGTGCGATGAGCGCGACGGCGGCCGTCGCCGAGGAGAGCGCGATCAGTCTCTTGCGTAAGCGTTCGGCGATCATGGGTGGACCGTTGTCCCTTCGGTGGTGACTCCTGCCGTGACTCGTTGGAGGGAGGGCCCCACAGGATCATGGGAGCGCTCCCACCGCTGCGATACGTAGTGTTGGCGCTCGCCGACGGCGCGTCAAGGCGTTGCACCGAAGCGGTGCGCACGGGGCGCGCAGAGCCACAGGACCATGGGTGACGATCAGTGGCTCGACCTGGTGCCATTGCGGCAGCGACGAGGCCGCCTTCTACCGCGGCGCCTCGACCTGGGGCGCGGGCTGCCCGACCCCGCTTTCCTCTGTCCGCCCACCGGCCCAGGCTCAACTCGCGGGGCGTCAAACCCGGCTCATTGAGTCCTCGGCACCGGAAGACGTCAAACCGCGGGAACGGTTCAGTGACCGTTCGGCCGGCGGGCATCGACAACGACCAGGGCCTTCTCATTCATCCGGCTTTTGCCGGACACGAATCTCGCTCGTCCGGGCCGATGGGCGGCTGGACGCCGCACCCGGACCTCGGTGGCGTCGATGATCCCGATCTGTCCACTGGCACCGGGATGGGTGACTCCGTCGGCCGGATGCAGAGCCTCAAGCCCGTTGCATCACGCCTGGCGACAGACCCGTGCGGAGGATACGAGATTCGAACTCGTGAGGGATCGCCCCCAACACACGGTCCGACGGGACAAGAAGCCGTACGCGTGGACGCAGATACGTACTGGCCGGGGACAGAACCGGTATCCGAGGTGGCCGTGGACGGCCCCGAGCACAGGCGAATGAGACCGGGGCTGGGACCAGCGAACCGCAGGCTCCTGCCGGCCAGGACGGGTGTGGCCCAGGTGTCGTCTCGGCAGGCTGGCGCCCAGGCAGTGTCGGCAGCCGTCACACCGGGGACGGCGCTGCCAGCTCCTTCAGCAACCGGTCAAGGCCGACGGCGGGTTCGCGCGCGCGAACGAGGCGCGACGACTTGAGAAAGCCGCCGGCGCCCGTCCTACGGTCTCAGCCCGGGACCGCTGCCGAGGTCACCACGGCACCACCCCGTCCTCGTCGAAGAACGCGCCGGTCGGGCCGTCGTCGGGGAGGGAGGCGAGCCGGATCGCGATCGCCGCGCCCTGTTCGGGAGTGCGCACGCCGCGGAAGCCGTTGAGGTCGGTCGCGCAGTAGCCGGGGCAGGCGGCGTTGATCAGGATGTTCGTGTCCCGCAGCTCCCTGGCGTACTGGACGGTCAGGGCGTTGAGGAACGTCTTCGACGGTGCGTACGCCGCGGAGATAGGCCCCGTGTCGGCGCCGGGGGCGGTCTGCCTCGTGAGCGAGCCGACGCTGCTGGACATGTTGACGATCCGCGGCGACGCGGAATGGCGCAGCAGCGGCAGCAGCGCGTTGGTGACGCGGATGACGCCGATCACGTTGGTCTCCACCGCCGTCCGTACGGCCGAGGGATCGACCGTGGTGGGCGTCTGCGGCATGCCACCGGTCACTCCGGCGTTGTTGACCAGGACGTCGAGGCGGTCGGCGCGCTCCTCCAGCAGCCGGGCGGCGGCCGCCACGCTCGCGTCGTCCGTCACGTCGAGCGGCACGCCGAACGCGTCCGCGCCGCCCGCCCGCAGTTTCTGTACGGCGGCTTCCCGGCGTGCCTCGTCCCGGGCGCCGACGCCGACGCTCCAGCCAAGGGCACCCAGACCAGCCGCGATCTCGTACCCGATTCCCTTGTTCGCGCCGGTGACCAGCGCGATCGTCTGTCCGCTCATACGGTCCATCGTGTTCCGCGCCCCCGCGACGCGGCCAACACCGTCTGGGTAAGTGGCGATACCTTCCCGGTATCGGACCAGATCACTGCGGCGATTCCGGTCGGCGCCGAGGCGGCGTCAGGTAGCTTGGCGGCATGGAGACGAGGGAGCTGCGGTACTTCGTCGCCGTCGCCGAGGAGTTGCACTTCGGGCGGGCGGCGCGGCGGCTCGGGATCGCCCAGCCTCCGCTGTCGCGGGCGATCCAGCAGCTCGAACGCCGGCTCGGGGCTGCGCTGCTGGAACGCGGCAGCCGCGGTGTCACCCTGACCGAGGCCGGATCGGTGCTGCTGCGGGAAGGGCAGGCGGCCCTCGACGCGATCGATGCCGCCGAGCGCCGAACCCGCCGCGCCGCTCTCGCGCCGACCGGCCGCCCCGGCGTGGTCCTCGTCACGAAGGCCGGGGCGACGGGCGAGTTGCTGGCGAAACTACTCGACGCCTACGCGGCAGAACCCGGCGCGGTCGCCGTCGACGTGATGCTGTGCGGGATCGGCGAGCAGGAGCGGCTGCTGCGGGACGGGCGGGCCGATGTGGCCCTGCTGCACCGGCCGTTCGACTCGACTGCCGGGCTCGACACGGAGGAGTTGCACGCGGAGGGACAGGTCGTGGTCCTTCCGGCCGGGCACCCCCTCACCGGCCGGGCCCATGTGCGGATGTCCGACGTCGCCGCACTGCCCGGCCTGCCCATGCCCCGCTGGCCGGACCTCGACGGCACTTTCCCTGACGGTGCCGGGCCGCCGGTGCACAACCACACGCAACTGCTCCAGCTGATCGCGCTCGGCCGGGCGTCGGCGATCCTGCCGGAGTCGGTGCGCGCCGGGCTGAGGGACGGCCTCGTCACCGTTCCCGTGGCCGACGCGCCGACGGTGACGACGGTGATCGCGTGGCCGCCCCACAGCCGCTCGCGGGCGGTCGCCGCCCTCGTCCAGGCCGCTACCCGGCTGTGAGGACTCCCCTCGGAGGGAGCGGTCCAGTCGGGTACGGAGGCGGGCGCCGGCCGCTCATCCTCTCCGCTTCTGTGTGAGCCCCCGGCGGAGGCGTTCTCCGTGCGGCATACGACCCGCCAGGACGCTGGTGCCCGCCAGCGCCTTGCCTGTCCCATCCTTCGCGGACGGGGTCATGGCCGCGGGTGCGCCCCCCACCCGGTCTGTTCGGCCCATGCCCGCTCCAGCAGGGTGCGGAAGGCGGCGGGCTCTCGGCCGATCAGTTCGGCCAACGCCGGGTCGACGGCGGCGAACTCGCCATTCCGCGCTGCTGCGAAGATGTCCAGCATCAGGTCGGCGATCGGCGCCGGGGCACCGTGTGCCAGGGCCTTCTCGCGGAAGTCGTCGGCGACGACGACGGTGCGGGTGAAGGCCCGTCCGGTGACCTGGGCGGCGATCTCGGCGACGGCGTCGAAGTCGAGCGCCGCCGGACCGGTGAGCGGCGGGGTGGGTCCCTCGAAGCGGCCCTCGTCGGCGAGGATCGCCGCAGCGGCCTCGGCGAGGTCGTCGTGGCCGGTCCAGGCGACGGGGCCGTCGGCGGGGAGGGCGATGTCGCCGGTACGGCGCGCGGTCTCCAGGAACAGCACGGCGCTGGCCGCGTAGAAGCCGTTGCGCAGCGCGGTCCAGGGCAGGCCGGTGGAACGCAGAAGGTCCTCGGTCCGGGCGTGGTCGCGGCATGCCTGGAAGCGGGAGTCGTGGGCGGCGCCCATCTGGCTGGTGTAGAGGATGCGGCCGACGCGGGCTTCCACAGCGGCGTCGATGGCGGTGCGGTGCCCGGTGACGCACTCCTCGCCCGTGCGGTCGAGGGAGACAAGGAGCAGTTGCTCGGCGCCCTCGAAAGAGTGCACGAGCGAGGCGGGGTCGTCGAAGCTGCCCTGCCGGACGCGTACGCCGCGGTCGGTGAGGTCCTGCGCCTTGCGGGGGTCGCGGACACTGACCCCGAGGCGGTGGGCGGGGACGCGGTCCAGGAGGTGCTCGACGATGCGGCGTCCGAGCTTTCCGGTGGCTCCGGTCACGATGATCACGGGGGTTCTCCCAACGGTGCTTCCAGTGGAATCATTTCAACGGTAACACCGATATTATCGGTGGAAGCACATTCCGATATCATTGAATCCATGCCTCCTCGCGACACCGCCGACAGCTCTCGACGCCGCATCGTCGTGGCGGCCGTCGAGCTGCTGGAGAAGGGCGGGCCGGACGCGGTGAGCACCCGCGCGGTCGCCGCCGCGGCCGGGATGCAGCCGCCGGCGATCTACCGCCTCTTCGGCGACAAGGAGGGGCTGCTGGAGGCCGTCGCCGAGCACGGCTACGCGCAGTTCCTGGAGAGCAAGCGCGCGCAGCTCGATCCCGCGCCGCCGGACCCGGTGGAGGAGCTGCGCCGCGGTTGGGACCTGGTGGTGGGGTTCGGGGTCTCGCGCCCGGAGCTGTTCGCGGTGATGAACCGGGCCACCGGCCGGGGACCGGACGCGGCACACCGCGCGGGCCTGGAGATCCTCCGCGGGCGGGTGCGCCGGCTGGCCGCCGGCGCGTGGCTGCGGGTCGACGAGGAGCTGGCCGCCCAGATCATCCAGGCCACCGGCCAAGGCGCGGTCGCCACCTGGCACTCCACGCCCGCGGAACGCCGTGATCCGGCGCTGCTGACCATCCTGCGCGAGTCGATGATCGCCGCCGTCACCCGCGCCGAGCCGGCGGTCCCCGGCGCCGAGTCCGGCCCCGCCCCGGCAGCCCGCGCGCTGCGCGCTGCCCTCCCCGATGACGCCGGTGTTCTGAGCGACGCCGAGCAGCGGCTGCTGCGCGAATGGCTGACCCGGCTGGCGGCGGACGGTGGCACACCGCGGGCCTGATCCCAGCAGTGACCGCGCGCCCGGCGATGTCCCGCCGTTCGGCCATGACGGCACGCTCGACCGCGGTCACGGTGCGCTCAGCGGCGCCGGGGCGTAGCCGTCAGAGCCTGTGCAGGTCCTCCAGCGGTCTGCCGATGGCTTCGGCGACCTCATCCTCGTCGACCCCCTGCGCCAGGGCGGCCGCGCTCTCGGCCTTGAGGTCGTCCGCCGCCGCCTCACGGGCGTCTTCGGCGTCGTCGTACCGCTGGGCGGCGAGGGCCAACTTAGGCGTGTCCACATCCCTATGATGCCACCCGCTGACCGGTTCGCCCCGACCGGACACGGCCAGGCATTCGTCCTGAACCTGAGGGAATCGCGGGCGGTGTGCCCCACCTGGCCCCGGGCCGAGCGTGCCGCGGCGGCGGTAGGGTGACGGCGACCGAGTCGCCGGGGCTTCTCGCAGTCGTCCGTCGCGCTGCTGGTGGCCGCGGGCCGCATGGGGCGGACCGGCTCCCTCCCCTCTTCCCCGGGGTTCACTATGGCAGCACCGCACACCGATGGGTCCGGCGCGCTGACCCGCCTGCTGGAGGACAGTTGCCGAGCGGCCTTCGAGCAACTGCCGGCGCTGCTGGACGCCGCCGCGGGACGCCTCGGTGTCGGCCGGGCCCGGTTGTACGTGGCGGACCTCCAGCAGGATGTGCTGCGCGAGGTCACCGGGCACGGCCAGAACGCCGGGGCAGGCGGCGCCGAACTGCGCATCGACTCCACGCTGGCGGGCCGGGCCTATCAGACCGAGCAGATTCTGAGCGGTTCGGGCGGACGCGAGCACTGGCTCCCGATCGCGGACGGCACGCAGCGCCTGGGTGTCCTGCGCCTGCGCTCGCAGAAGAACATTGAAGCGGATCTGCGCGCCGCGCAGTCTCTCGCCTTGGTGACCGGGCTACTGCTGATCGCCAAGCGCGCGCAGAGCGACTCCTACGCACGGCTGATCCGAACCCGGCACATGGCCGTCTCCGCTGAGTTGCAGTGGACGCTGATGCCGCCGCCGACGTTCGCCAACGAGCGGGTCACCGTGAGTGCCGCCATGGAACCGGCGTACCAGGTCGCCGGCGACGGCTTCGACTACGCGATATGCGGCGACACGGTGCACCTGGCGGTCTTCGACGCCATGGGCCACAACACCACTTCAGGGCTGACCGCCAGTCTGGTGATGGCCGCCTGCCGCAATGAGCGCCGGCGGGGCGCGGGCATCGCCGAAGTGAGCCGGGCCATCGAGGACCTGCTGATCCAGCAGTTCGATCACGGAAGCTACGCCACCGGCATACTTGCCGATCTCGACCTGAACACCGGAGTCCTGACCTGGGTCAACCGCGGCCACCTGCTGCCCATCGTCATCCGTGGCGGGCGCTGGGCCAGCGTTGTCCGCTGCCCCCCGGCCGGTCCGATGGGCGCCGATCTCAGGCTGCCGATCACCGTGTGCCGCGAACAGCTCGAACCCGGGGACAGGCTGCTGCTCTACACCGACGGCATCACCGAAGCGCGGGACGCCGACGGAGGGCAGTTCGGCATCGACCGGTTCACCGACTTCGTCATACGCCACCACGCGGCCGGCCTGACGGTCGCCGAAACGCTGCGCCGTCTCATCCACGCCCTCCTGGAGCACCAGCAGGGCCGCCTTGAGGACGACGCCACGGTCCTGTTCTGCCAGTGGAACGGCGCCGCCTGCGCCTGATCACGCTCGACACCGGCGAGCGTCCGGACAGAGGCGTAGGAGGACCTCAACCACGCCAACGCCGACCGCCTCCCGGCCGCCGCCCCATCCGCCGGCCGGGATGTGGTCGGACGGGCGGATCAGCGCAGGCCGGCGAAGAGGTCGTTCTCAGGTACGGCCGCGCCGGTGGTGTCCCGGACCCGTACGAAGGTCTCCACGCCCATCAACTCGCCGAACCGCTCCCTGCCCATCTTGAGGAAGAAGATGTTCTCGCCCTGACTGGCGTGCGCGGCCAGCGCGTCGAACTTCTGACCGCTGAACGCGGTGGTGTCCACCCACGTGGTGATCTCATCGTCGGGGAGGCCGATCTCGGCCATCGCGGCGGTCTCGGCAGGGTCCGGTTCGGGCATGTCCGCACCGAACTCGCGCATGACCTCGCCGAACCGCTGCATCATCGAGCGGGGCGCCGTGGTCCAGTACACCTTCGGTGTCGGCGCGGTCATCTCCAGCGCCGCCATCGTGATGCGGTGGGCCTGGATGTGGTCGGGGTGGCCGTAGAAGCCGTTCTCGTCGTAGGTGACGACCACATCAGGTCGGTAGTGCCGCATGATCTCCGCGAGTCGGGCGGCGCCTTCCTCGACCGGGGTCCGCCAGAAGGCCCCAGGGGCGTCGTTGCTCGGCCAGCCCATCATCCCCGAGTCGGCGTAGTCCAGCATCTCCAGATCGCTGATCTTGAGGACGTCGCAGCTCGCCTTGAGCTCCTGACGGCGCATCGCGGTGACCGCCGCCGGATCGTGCCCGGGATCGCCCGGCTTCACGCCCTCCGGCCCGTCACCGCAACCGCCGTCGGTACACGTCACGAGAACCGTGCGGACGCCCTCCGCCGCGTACCGCGCGAGGACGCCGCCGGTTCCGGTGGCCTCGTCGTCGGGGTGGGCGTGTACCGCCATGAGCGTCAAGGGCCGGTCAGTCATGAAGCAGTCCTCCTGCAGAGATACGTCCTGATCCGAAGCGCGCGCCGGACATCGCGATGCCCGGCTCCGGGCGCGGCGAGACGGGCATCGCTGCGGCCTCCGTGCCTCCTGCCCGTGCGGCGCCCGTCCCTCGGCCAATGCAACCGTGCCGGCCGGGTGAGGGGTTGCCCCAACACGCTTTCCCACGGGTCACGGGGTCGTTGTGGGCGCCTCACCCGCATACCTGGCCGATCCGTAAGTCCTTACCCGGCGTCCGGGACGGCGCTGGCGTGGGCGGCAAGGACGCGCCAGGTGCCGTCAGCGTGTATCCAGGTGCGGGTGTAGCGAAGGCGCGCCGTGAACGGATGTCCCCCGGCGGTGCCCTCAAGCCCAGCCAGCACGCGGGTGATCCCGGTGGAGTCCACCACGGTCACCTGCAGGTCCTGCTGGTCGAAGACCTCGACGGTCAGGGTCCGGGACCTGTGCGCTCCCAGGTCCTCCTCCTTCGTCGCGGTGCTGCCGTCGGGCCCTGTGTAGACGACACGGTCGTCCAGGAGCAGGTCCAATGCCTGCGCGTCACCTGATCGAACAGCGGCTTGCAGCCTCCGCTCGGCATCGTGGAGAGCGGCTTCAAGAGCCACCTGTTCCGTCCCCATCCCGATCCTTCCTGCCCTGCCGGTGCCGGCCGGCGCGATGACGGGAACGCTACTCCAACGCACTGACACCGCAGTCGCAGGACCGGTCCTCCTTGCCCGGGAGCCGGTTGTTCGGCGTGCCGGCGCCAGCAGCGCCCGGGTGACCGCCCTCAGGTACCGATCCGTGGCGGCGGCGTAGCGCGGCCCGCACAGTGCTCGGCCGCTCTTGTGCGCCCGTAGTCAACTCCGCGGCGCGGACGCCGGCCCACAATGTTTCTTATGGCCGGCAAGGAAGGCAGAAGCGATGGACACGCTGTACGACACCGCAACAGTTCACCCGCTCGATCGTTACGAATACTATCGCGCGGGGTCTGCCGCCGAACTGGCGCCGGTGACCGTCCATGGGCGCCCGCCCGGGCAACTGCGCGCGGTGATGTCGGTCGCGGAAATCAGTGACTTCGAAATCGAGAGCCACACCTTCGCCGCAGACCGCGAAATCTCCGTACGGCGCACCGAGCGTCTGATCGGCGTCAGTGATCCCGAGTGCTACCGGGTCGTCACAGCTCTCACCCCCGGGATACGGGTGAAGCACGCAGGGCACACCGTGGACTTACGTGCTCGGGACATCGCGCTCTACGACAGTTCGCAGCCCTGGGAGACGACGAATCCGACCGGCCTCATCCAGACGGTCATGCTGACGTTTCCACGGGCACTGGTGCCCGTTGACTACGCTGCCGTTCGTCCGCTCGTCGGCAGCATCACGCCCAAAAACGTACCGGGGCGCAGTGCGCTCGCGCAGTTCCTGATCGGGCTGACCGAACCGGCCGGCCTGGAGGTCCCGGCTCTGGCGGAGGTTCTGTACGAATGCGTGGTCGGACTGATTCGTCAGAGACTCGGTGAGCCGGGAGGAATCACTCCGCAGACACACCGGTTGCTGCAGCGGACTCACATCAGCGGAATCATTCGTCGGAATCTCCGCAATCCGGCGCTCGACCCGGAGGCGATCGCCACATCAGCGAACCTGTCCACCCGGTACCTCTACTCATTATTCCAGGACGCCGAACTCACGCCGATGCGGTTCCTCAAGAACCTGCGCCTTCAGGAAGCCCGCCGTCGACTGGAGGATCCAGCGCTGGCGAGCGTTCCCATCCGTGACGTCATGTCGGCTGTCGGGTATCGCCGGTCGGACCAGTTCGCGCGCGACTTCCGGCAGATGTTCGGCGTCTCGCCCAAAGACCACCGCCAGTTGTCCTGCGGGCAACGCACGTCGTGAGCGCCATCCCGGAGAGAAGCCCGGACACGGAGCAGCCAGCTCCGGACGAACGGCCTCATGAAGCACCGGAAGGCCTCCTCCTCACACTGGTCGCGATCGCCGAGACCGTCGCCCTGATGTGCAACAGCCCGAAGACCAGAACGGCCGCCGCACTGTCCGCGCTGCTCGCCCGCTACCTCCTGGATCTCGGCCGCAAGCGATGGCTCCGCCTACGATCCGGCCGCCCCCGCGTCCCGGCGCGGGCACCACGGCCCCCGCCCCCCGAGGTCACGCAGCCCTCGGTGGCCCCTTCCGGTGCCGACAGCGAGAGCTTCCCCGCCGGCGGATGAGGCCGCTCCGGCCCCGCGCGAGCCCGGATCACTCCGGCAGACCGTCGGCGCGGAGGGGTCTTAACGGGCGGAGGCGGAAGCCGTGAAGGTAACGGGAGGCGGAGCCGACGCGGCGCAAGCCTCAGCCTTGGGTGTGCGCGACGGCCACGGTGTCGAGAAGGGCGAGGGCGAGAAAGCCGGCACAGCCGCCCAGTCGACCTTCACGCCCTCGCTTCCCCGCTCAGGAAGTCAGGGGACGCGCCACCGCCGTGACCGTCGGCACCGGGCGGCCTGCCCGTGTCTCGCGCTGCGTCACGCCCCTGAGGCTGTCGTCCTCCCCGCCACCGACCACACGCCCAGGGGCTCTGTGCCCATGGCTCCGCCGATTCCCGACTTTCGTCCACGGACCGACAGGGCCCTTGAGACCATGGCTGGCATGGCGTTCGAACAGACCGCCGTTGTCGGGTGTTACCGCGTGTCCTCGAAATTCTGGCGTACGAACGGGACGTGGAGCCGGGAGATGCCGTTGCCCAGATCCGAGTGTTCAGCCGCCCACCGGTCGGCCCGCGGTGCCCTCTGATGGATCTCACCGATGTGCTGGCGGTGGTGGGAATGGTGTCGACGGCCGCTGGGGTGGGAATCACCTGGTGGCGAGCGCGCGCGGGGGACAGGGCTGAGTTCAGGCGCCGGCGGGCAGCACCGGGCGTTGCTCCGGGAATGTCGGTGGCACCGCCGGTCGGCGCGCTGCCGACACAGATACGCGGTCGGGGCCGGCTGATGCGCCGGCTGAGGCGATGGCTCCGCAAGCCGCCGGGAGTCGTGGTGGTGCTTGCCGGAATGGGCGGTGTGGGGAAGTCGACCACGGCGGCGGCGCTGGCTCGTGACAGCGCGCGGACGCGGCGGACAGGACGTCGAAGCCGCCCTGTGTGGTGGGTCCGGGCCGCCGATTCCCTCAGCCTTGCGGGTGGACTGGCCTCCGTGGCGCGGCAACTGGGGGCCGAACCGGCTGACCTGGAGGCAATATCCACCGGAGCCGCCGATGGCCCGGACCGCTTCTGGGAGCTCCTCGGCAACGCGCCTTCCGGATGGCTGCTGATCTTCGACAACGCCGACTCCCCCGCCATTCTCTACGGCGCGCGCTGCGACGCCGAGAGGAGCGGGGCGCAGCCGGCGGGAGCGGTGGGACAGAACGGGACGGGGTGGGTGCGGCCCTCCCGCCGCGGGCTGACGATCGTGACCAGCCGTGACGCGGACCAGGAGACGTGGGGGTCGCATGCGCGGCTGGTGCCGTTGGGGCCTCTCGACGAGACCGACGCCGCGCGTGCGCTGCTGGATCTGGCCCCCGAGGCAGGAGACGAGGCGGAGGCGCGGCTGCTCGCCCGGCGGCTCGGCGGACTGCCGCTGGCACTTCACCTGGCGGGAAGCTACTTGAGATCGGCTGTCGTCTACTGCCCGACTTTCACTGCTTACGCCGAGGTGCTCGGTGGCGACGGGGGACTTCGGCTACTCGACGGCTCGGGGGCGCCCGACCGATCAGTCGTGACGCGGACGTGGGAGATATCCCTCGACAACCTGGCCCGTGATGGCGTGCCCCAGGCGCGCAATCTGCTGCGCCTGCTGTCCTGCTATGCCGCTGACGCCTCGATCCCGATGGGCCTGCTCGACGGACGACGGCTTTCCTCCCTGCTGGCGACGGGGCCGGCGGGCTCGCCCTTGGACCACTCGGACCTTCTGCTGGAGCGCGGACTGCGAGGGCTGGAACGGGTGGGCCTGATCGATGTCGGGACGTCGGGGCAGGAACGAGCCCTCACCCTGCACCCGCTGATAGTGCAGACCAACCGGATGAACTTAGGGACGACGACGTCGCGAGACACCGAGCCGGACGCAACACTCGTACGGCAGGTGGCCGCCGGACTCGTGGTCGAAGCGCTGTCCGGGCTGCGCGTCGACGAACCTGCTGACTGGCCGCGCTACCGGATGTTCGGCGTCCATCTGCACGCTCTGCTCGGGACCGTGGCCGACCATCTCGATGCGGACGGCCTGACCGCGCTCCTGCGAGCGATATGGATGACGGTCCGCGCCCTGGACGAGAGCGGAGCGCACGACGTCGCCGAGAGGCTGAACCGTGCGGCGCTGGCCCACGTACCCGGCCCTGACGATGAGGCCGGACTTTGTCTGAGCCATCAGCACGCCTGGGAAGTGGCCGCTCGGGGTGAGTTCGGGGATTCCGAACGGATGTTCCTGGACGTGGCCGAACGACGCGCGCGGACGCTGGGAAACGACCACCCGGAGACGCTGAGCAGTCGTCACGAACTGGCGTGGGTAGCCGGTTGCCAGGAGCGGTGGGTGGAAGCGGAGGCGCGCTACGACCTCGTTCTGGAGGACCGCCGGCGTGTCCTGGGTGAGGACCACTTCGATACGCTCCTCACCCGGTTCGAACGCGGCTGGTGCATTGCGAACCAGGAGCGGTTCGAAGAGGCGAGGGCTTTGTTGGAGAACGTCCTGGAGGACCGCACCCGGGTACTCGGGGAGGCCCATCAGCGGACCGTGGGCACCCGCCACGAACTGGCCTGGATCGCGGCCAAGCAGGGACGTCTGGTCGAAGCGGAGCGCCTCTACCGGCAGGTGCTGGACGACCGTCGGCGGGCGCTCGGCGATGAGCACCTGTCCACGCTGACCATCCATCACGAACTCGCCTGGGTCCTGGCCTGCAGGGGACGTTCGAAGGAGGCCGCGACCCGTTACGCCCGGGTCCTGGACATCCGTCGCCGACGCCTCGGTGAGGACCACCCCGACACGAGGGCGACCGCCCTCGCTCTCGACCGCCTGGGCCGGGGACTTACGGTGGACGCGCGTCATCTCGTCTGAACCCGGTGTGTCCCATGTGCCACTGTGGTGTGCTGACTCCAGGTGCCCCAACCGGGGGCCTCATCGTAGAAGTCCAGGGGGTGCGGCGCTGTGTCGGTATCCACTCAGCAGCTCTCAGCGGCGATCGGCGATCTCGGCCTCGCCAAGCGGCCGGTCATGATCCACTCGTCGCTCCGGTCGTTCGGCGAACCCGTCGAGGGCGGCGCGGACGGGCTGCTCGACCTCTTCCTCGCGCGCGGGTGCACGATTCTGGTGCCGACCTTCAGCGAATCGCAGTTCGGTGCGGTGCCCCCGGCCACGATGCGCCCGGACCGCAACGCCATCGACTACGCGGAGATGCCCGCCGAAGCACCGCTCGTCCAGCAGGTCCCCGAGTACACCGTCGACTCCACCGTGGTCAACACCGGGATGGGTGTCGTGCCGGCCCGGCTGCTCGCCCGTCCGGACGCCGTACGCGGACTACACCCTCTCAACTCCTTTGCTGCGCTGGGACCCCTGGCACGGGAACTCGCCTCGGCACAGAGCCCGGCCGATGTCTACGGACCCGTCCGTCTGCTGGCGGAGCGAGACGGTGCGATATTGCTGATGGGCGTCGGACTCAATCGGATGACAGCGCTTCACTGCGCGGAGGAGCAGTCCGGCCGCAGGCTCCTCGTTCGCTGGGCACGCGATGCGGACGGCCGGGTCTTCATGGTGGAGACGGGATCGTGCTCCGAGGGATTCCCACGACTGGATCCTTTTCTCCGGACGCTCGCCCGCACCGCATCGGTCGGTGGATCCACCTGGGCCGTCTATCCGGCGAAGGAGACACTCGCCGCCGCGAGCGCCGCCATGTCTGCCGACCAGACGGTGACCCGCTGCGCCGACCGGGCATGCCTCCGCTGCCGCGACTCGATCGCGGGCGGCCCCCTCGGCGCTTCCCCTCTCGGCTGACCGCACCGACCCCCGTGAGCGGGCATACGCGAATAGCCCGAGCACTCCGAAATCCAGCCTCCCCCCGGATCTGAACGGGGTGCTCCCCGCATCCGCAGGAATGGGCTCCGTATACGCCGCGGACGCCCTCGGCCTCCTGCTGACCGTGCACGTGCTGGCCGCAAGCGTCCAGGACCGCGACGGAGCCAGACGCTCACTGCTGTGGACACGCCTGGACCACCCCACCGTGACCAGGATCCGCTGGGCCATGACCGACGAGATACCCCGCCGGCTCACCCGAGGCCGACCCGCCGTACGCCAAGGCCCCCGGCCCCTACGAAGCTCAGCTCTCGGGCCGGACACAGTCATCAGGACCGATCCACCTCATTGTGTCAGCCGTTGCAAAGCAGCAGCGCCGGGCGGATCGCAGGTTATTTTCACCTCCACATCATGGTGAACCATATTCCGGCTACGACGACGGCTGTTGCCATGGCAGTGCATTCAATCATGGATATACGCTACCCCGGTCGTTTAAAAGCATCCGCAGGAACATTCCCATCCCATCTCGCCGCACTCTTGCGCTGCGCATGCCGCAAGGCGTAGACGGGCCCGGCCGCACCGGCCGCCCAAAACCACGTCCAGTGCGTTCAGGAGCAGACCCCACCCTCTTCCACCGAAAGATCGCCTATTCCTATGATGAGCACGAAAAGCGCACAGGAGGAGAGGATGACACATAAGACCTTCGAAATCGTTTGGACCTTTCCCAGAGGGACGGCCCCACCGTGCCGCGGGGCCAGCCAAGGGCATCGATCAGGAGCTCTTGTAGGCGGTCTGCGTGGCGCCGGCGACTACGGCGCCGACCACCACGCACAACGGAACAGCTGCGCAGCCAGCGCCCATGGTGGCTTCGGTTCCCCCGATGTCGATGGCCTCACCCACGGGGGCCACACCGATTCCCGCCACGATTCCCCTCTTGTCGGCGGACGCCGAAGCTTCGTCGCCGGAGACCGTGTCGCCGATGAGTCCGATCCGGTCTGCTGTGTCGAAGAAGCCATCGAGGTTGACCGTAGCGCTGTCCCGGCTGCGAGAAGGTCGCGCACGTCGGCATGGCGCCGGACTCGTCCGGTAGCCACGGACAGGGACCCTCCACGTGAAGGCGTCGTATGCCGGAGCTGCGGGATGGCCAAGTAGTGCATTCGTGCCGATGCGGCCTTGTCCCGGGACCGGCACGCGCCGGCCACCGACCCGTACTTCGGTGTCCGCCTCTGGCTGCAGACCGAAACCCGGCACGGGTGGGTATCGGCCTACAACCTGGAACACCTCGACCTGATCGAACGGTTCGTGCAGCCGCCTCTGCACGGGGGTAGTGGAATGGCCGGCTTCGTGTTTCGGGACGTGGTACTGCCCACCTTGGCGGCCTGAAGTGCGGTGAGCCTGTGGCGGCAGCCGGCCGCCGCGTCCTCGCGGGTGCGCACGGGCCGACCGTCTCCGCCGGGGACACGTCGGCGACTGAGGCGAGGGGCCTTCGCCGGGCCGACGCCCCGGGAGCCGCGGCCCCACAGGCGCCGGGCCGAACGTCAGCCCCGCGCTGCTGACCGGGCTTTCCTCCTGGGTCCTGCTTCCGGGCTCCCGCCCCGGGTTCGCCACCCGTCAGCCCAGCAGCCCGGCGCGCGTCGGCGCGCCGTGGCGGGCGTCCCAGCGGCGGCGGTGCTCCGCGGCGACCGCCGCGCTCTCGGCCGCCGCCGCGGGCCGGACCGGGACGCGGCCCAGCGCGTCCAGCGCGTCCCGCATCCCGGTGACGAACCGCACGCCGATGTCGGTGAGCCGGCCGCACGTGAGCAGGGTGCCGACCGCCTCCGCCGCACCGTCACGCCAGCGGGCGAACCTCACTTCGGCCTCATGGCGGGCGGCCCCCTCCAGTCGCCCGCAGGACAGGCGGCGGTGCCAGAAGCGGGCGACTCCAAGATGGGCGTAGGCGCCGTGCAGGAGGCCGATGAGCGGGCGGGGGTCCTCGCGCCAGGGCGCGTAGAACAGCTCGCCCGGCCGCTCGGCGAGAAGGTCGAAGAGGTGGAGCAGCGCGGAGAGCTTGTTGTGCTGGAGCTCGTGACTGAGCGCCAGGGCCATGTCGTGAGCGGTGGCGGGCATCGTCAGGGCCGTCGCGCCGAAGGTCTCCTTGGAGCTGCCGCTGCGGCTGCCGCCCGGCGGACCGGTGAGGGGGACCAGCGCTCGCAGGACGACCGCGGCCTCGGCGGCCACCTCGGCGTGCTCGGCCCGCAGCAGTTCCCACCCGCCGTCGGACACCTGCCGCCAGCGGTGCCAGGCGGCATCGGAGAGCCGCCCGCACCGCCCGCCGACCGGCGCGCAATACGGGTCGATGTCGTCAAGTACCAGTCCGCCGCCGGTGGAGACCGTCGGATCGGCCGCGGGCACGAGGACGCGCAGGCCCTGCCACGGCGCCGCGCTGAGTGCGACCCGCCGCCCGCCGACCGTGATCCGCGCGCCGGACGGACCGCCCTCAACCGCCGCCCACGTGCCGTCAGGGAGTTCGGGGAAGGGATCGGAACCGGAGCCGGGAAAGCCGACTGCGCCCAAACCGGGCAGGCCGATCCGCCGGTCGTACAGCGTCACGCCCACCCGGGCGGGCAGGCCGGTGGCGACGACCGCCGCCGCGGCCAGCGCGGCGAGCGCGTGCCCGGGATCGAGGACAGTACGGGCGTCGGACGCGCCGCCGGGCGCAGTGAGCGCGTGCAGGGAGCGAAGCAGCGCGGGGCCGATGGAGGGGTATGCGATCAGCGCGCGTACGACGGCGGGCGACCGGCATTGGGCGGCGGCCAACGCCGACCAGGCCTCCTCGCTCCGACGTTCGACGTCGCCACCGTACCGCGCGGTCGCGTCGCGCACGGCCCGCAGAGTTGCAAGACGGCGGCTGTAGTCCGCGTCGACCAGCAGCCGCGCGCCCTCCGCGCCGCCACCGCCGGCGGCCAGCCGGGCGAACATCGCGGCCGTGACGACATGCGGCTTTATCGCCGAGCGCCCGGCGACGTCCGACCCGCTCATACGACGCCCGCGCCGCCGGCCGTGACGCGGGTGGCCGGAGTGCCGCCGGCCGGGACGCGGGCGCCGGCCGTAGCGGACAGCCGGGCGATGTCGTGGGCCAGACGCCCGCGCACGTGCCGGATCAGGACCTGGAGATCGGCGCAGTAGACACTGGGGTTGGCGAACCCGCTGCCATCGTTGCGGTAGCGGTGCGCGCGGTGGCCACCGCCACACACGTCGAGCAGCGGACAGCGGCGGCACGTGGCGGTCAGGGCGGCGGTCCCGGACCGGCGGGCGAGCACTCCGGGCAGGCGCAGCGCCGCGTCGAACGCGTCGCGGGCGACGTGCAGTCCGGTGTCAATGGCGCCGGAGTACGCGGTGCGCAGCGCGTCGTCCTGTGCGATGGCGCCGCTCGTCTCGACCACCACGTAGCCGATCGGCGCCAGGCCCAGCCCCTCGGTGTCGGCGTGGCCGCCCAGCAGCAGGGTGATGAGCTGTTCGAAGATCCGGACGCCGCTTTCGCGCACGGGAGCGTCGTACCAGTAGTCGAAGATCCGGATGAGCCAGTCGGCGTAGGGCGTGCCGGGATCCCCCGGGCGGTGACCGGGCGGCGGCGCGGACCAGTTGGCGTGCGGCAGGAGGAAGTCCACGGTGGGCGGTCGGTGGCGTACCAGCTCCCGGTAGGTGTCGACCGGGTCGTTTCGTAGGTCGACCACGCAGAGCAGGCCGGTGAACAGCGCGCGGTGCGGTCCATTCGCGAGCAGTTCCAGCGCGGCCGTCACCTCGGCGTGACTGCCGCGCCCGTCGCGGTGGCGGCGGTGCCGGTCATGCGCGGCCCGCCCACCGTCGAGGCTGACACTGATGCCGACGTCCAGTTCACCAAGCAGGTCGAGATAGTGGTGGGTGAGCCGTACGCCGTTGGTCTGCACGGTCACCTCGGCGTGGACGCGCGGGCCGACCGCCCGGCGCACCGACTCCACGACCCGGGTGATCCCCTTCGGACCGATGAGCAGCGGCTCGCCGCCGTGCAGGGCCACCCCGATCCGCGACAGCCCATGAGTGTGCGCGTGTTCGGCAATGCGTTCCGCCGTCCGCTCGACCACCGCGGCGGACATGGCGCGCGGTTCGGTCCGCCAGCGCTGGTCGGCGGCGCGGTACATGTAGCAGTAATCGCAGTCGAGGTCACACCGGCCGTGCACTTTCAGCACGAAATTTCGGAAGGGTAAGGTCGGCGGATCGGGCACGCGGGCGACGCCGTCCAGGCATTCACCGACGGATTCCCGGCCGCGCCGAAGCGACTGCGCATCATGCATGACGCGTGCATCCCTCCGAAATGTGGATCGGATGTACCAATGCCGGGCTGCTCTTGCACAAGCAACGAAGCGTCAGTCTGACAGCGGCAACACGGCGGTCAAAGAAGGTAACCGGCCAACTGCCCTTCCGGCCCCTGTGCCTCCCTGCTTCCACCGCGTTCCCTGCGGGTGCCCAGCCCGACGGCAAGCGGCCCGTGACGCAGCGAACCCTCTGCCACTTGGCCGGTTCGGATGGTGAGCCGATACCATGCGGGAGTAAACTTGGCGGCCCTTGGCAGTCGGTTCCGCGATCGGAAGAGAGGCAGGACGCTCCGAGATGACGGATCAGACCGGCACCCAAGAAGAGTCGCTGGAAGAGGCGCGCGCAGGAAAACCGGGGGATGATGTGAAATCACCATTCGTCGACCTATCCGGACTGGCTCTCGATGACATCGTCCGACTCCCTGACAACGCTCTGGGCGCGGCTCTGCGGGCGATCATGAAATCGGCTGAAGATCCTGACGGCGCCTTCACTGCCGCGCACAAGGAGAGTCAGTCCAGGTCCTGAAGAGCCCGCCCGCACCGGCCGTCGCGGCCATCCAGGAGCAGCACATGACGCATGAGGCCGACACCGGGCCGCCTTACACCCGGGTGACCCTGTTTCACAGCAGCACCGAGAACATCGGCAGGACCACAGCGCTGCTCCACACGGCGCGGTGGATGGCCGCCGAGGGGCGCCGCGTACTGATCGTCGAGACCCCCGCGACCGTGTCCCGCACAGAGCGCCAACTGCGCTCGCTCCTGGGTGCCGAGGCCATGCCCCCGCCCGACGCGCTTTTCTCAGTGGTTCCCGCCGCCGGTAGTCCGAACGGGCGGCAGCCGTCCTGGCCACAGCCGGTGACCTGGGCCATGTCCCTGGGGGACGAAGTCGTCGAGCTGGCCGTACTCGCGCTGCCGGACACAGACCTGTCGGCCAGATTACCGACCTACGAGGAAGCCGCAGACAGTACCGTCTACGCGGGTTTCGACCACGTGCTCGTCAACGCGCCGACGGCACAAGGCACCCTGCGGATCGGCGACCTCGCTCCGCTCGCCCACGCGGCGGCGGTCTGCTTCGCCCCGGATTCCGCGTCCATCGGCCGTGCGGCGTGGGTGGCACGCGATCTGCGCGAACGGGCGACCGGACGGCCTGTCGACGTCATCGCCGTAGGACTCCAGGTGGACAGCGGCCTCAATGAGCAACTGCGAATGATCCGTTCCCTGGTACGCACCGCGTTCCGCGAGCCGGGTCAGGAGGGGGTCGTGCCGCCGTACGTCGAGATCCCCTATGACCCGCTGTTCCTGCACAGCGTGAGCTCACCGCGGGACAGCTCCGGAACGGCCCAGGGCCTGCGGAAGCCGGTCATGGCGAGGCAGAGCGGCTACGCCCAACTGGCCGAGGCCGTCATCCGCCCGCAGACCTCGGTCGTGCGGCGGGTGGCCATCGTCTACCCGCCGCGCCATCCGGCCTGGGCACACTGGCTCGGCGCGCAGCTCTCGGGGGCGGGTGTGCCGTCCGCCCTCGTGCCGTTCGCGCAGTTCTCCGGGGAACGGCCGGACCGTGACGGCATGCTGCTCGTGCTCTCGCCGGTCGGGGCCAACGCCGAGCAGCTCGGCCTGGTGAGCCGGCTGTCCCATCCGAACGTGCGGATCGTGCTCGTCGACGACGAGCCGTTGCCCTCCCGGATCGGACACCACGAGCAGATCGACCTGCGCGCGTGCGGCGAGCCGGAGGCTGTCGCCCTGGTGCGGCGCGCGGTGCGGCTCCCGGCCCCGGCCCCGGCCCGCGTCTCCTCGCCGCGCTTCCCCCGGCTGCCAGCCGTGCACAATCTGGCGCCGCGCAACCCGGGTTTCACCGGCCGCGACGACCTGTGCGAGAAGATGCGGGAATCACTCGCCCGCGAGGCCGGCTCCCGGCGCCCCTGCGCGCTCACCGGCCCGCCGGGCATCGGCAAGAGCGCGCTGGCCCTGGAGTTCTGCCATCGCTTCGGCGGCTCCTACGACGCGGTGTGGTGGCTGCGGGCCACCGACAGCCCCGATGTCGCGCGCGGCCTGGGCCGGCTCGCCGAGCGCTCGGGGCGCCCCACGCAGGACACGGACATGCGCGACGTGCTGGATTGGCTGGGGTCGCCGGACAGCGGTAGCTGGCTACTGGTCTACGACGACGTCACCACGTCGGCGGCGCTGGCCGAGCTGCTGCCGGCGGTGGGAGAGGACCGGCACATCCTGCTGACCTCTCGCCAGCAGCCGCTCGCGGATGCGGCCGTCCTGGAGGTTCCGGCGCTGACGCCCATGGAGAGCAGGTCGCTCCTGCTCGCGGCCGTACCCGGTCTCGACGAGACCCGGGCGGACCAGGTGGGACAGATCATGGGGCGGGAGCCGCTGACCGTGACGCTCGCCGGAGCCTGGATCGACGTGGACGCCGGTCGGCGGGAGGCGCGGAACCAACCGCGTGCGGACGCACTGGCGGAAGCCGCCGAGAAGCTGGTGTCGACGTTCTCCGCCGGCCAGCAGGATCTGCTGGCACGGTACGCGTCCGTTCCGCTGAGCCGGGTGATGCTGGAGGCGACGCTCGACGAACTGCGCGTCACCGCGGGTGGTGAGCTGTGGGCTCGGAAGGAGAGCGGCAGCGACAGCCTGGTGTGGCTACTGGAGTGCTGCGCGCTGCTGACACCCTCGGGGGCCGAATTGGGCCTGCTGCGCTCCCGCACGCTGTGGAAGGCGCTCTCCGACCGGTTCTCTTCTCCGTCCGGGTCCGCACCCTGGACGGATCCGCTCGGCGATCAGCTGATGATCGACGTGGCGCTGCGGACCCTGGCCCGCCACGGCCTGCTGGAGATGCATTTCGGGTACCCCGACCGGGCGATCCGGCAGAACCGGGCGCTGCGCGAACTCGTGCTGGACCGTTTGGAGCCCGCCGAGCGGAAGGAGCGCGAGCGCGAAGTGCGCGCGATGGTCGCCGAGTACGCCCTCGTTGATCCGGGGAGCGGCACGGGCGGCCGCACGGGTGCGGCGCTCATCGATGCCCGCACCCGTCGGCTGATGTCCTTGAAGCTGTGGGACGACGAGCGGCCCGAGGTGCGGCAGGCGGTGGTGGAGCACACCCTGCGGCTGGCAAGGAGCGACGGGCGACGCCATTGGTACGAGGCGCTGGAGATCGGCCGCCGCGCCGCAGAGAGCTGGGACTCGTCGCAACCGTCGAGCGAATACGCACGGTTGCACAATGCCACGGCGCAGGCACACCGGCGCCTGGGCGAGTCTTCGCAGGCGGGCAGGGACGCCCTGATCGCGCTGCGCGATCACCGCAGATTCCTAGGCGTCAGCCATCCGCGGGCCCTGCTGTCGGCGGACTCCTACGCGGCCATCCTGCGCATGGAGGGCTCGTTCGACGAGGCCCGGATCGAGGAGCGTGGCGTACTCGATAGCATGACGCGGGTCCTGGGACCCGACCACCGGACTACTCAGCAGGCCGAGTACAACCTGGCTCTGTCGGAAGTGCTGTGCGGGGACTACCAGAGCGCCCTCGAACTGCTCCAGTCCCGATACGGCCGGCGCACCGCGATCGGCGGTCAGCTCGACGGATGGGCGCTGGGGCTGCTGGACACCATGGCCCTGGCGCACCGCGGCCTGGGCCACAACCGTGAGTCCACCGATCTGCTGAAGCAGTATCTGCGCCGGGCCAACGACCGGGCCAGGGACGACGCCCTCAGCGCGGAGATCGGCCTGGCCGTGGGCGAGCGACGGCTCGGGCAGAGCAAGCAGGCGCTGGAGCGTGACAGGCGGGTATTCGGTGAGTGCCGGACCCGCTTCGGCGCCGGGTACGCGCACACCTGGCGCTGTCAATTCAGTCTTGCCGCCGACCTGAACGCGGAATCGGAGCACAGGGCGGCCGTGGACGAGATCGAGGCCTGCGCCCGGACCCTGGAAGCGGTGTTCGGCGACGACCACCCGTACACACAACTGGCCCGGGTACGGACTGGCGTCCATCGGCGGAACCTAGGCGACCACGGGAATGCACTGGACATCGGCCAGGAGTCGCTGACGGAACTGGCACGTGGGTTGGGACCCGCGCACCCCTGGGTGGCCGCCGCGGCCGTGGCCGTCGCGGGCACCCTGGTGGCGATGCGGCAGTACGACGAGGCCGAGGACAAGGAGAGTTTCGCGCTGCTGACCTTGGACGAACTGGGCCTGGCCCGGCACCCGGCCCACGCATTGGTGAAGGGCAATCTCGGCGCCATCGCCTTGCTCAAGGGGTCCGGCGGACCGCCGGACGGAACCCCCCATCAGGACATCGACGTGGAACTGCCCACAGTGTGACTCAGCACGGCCGTCGCACCTCGCGGCGGCCGCGGACACGGAGCCCGCTGCCCATGGCGGGGATGGAGCCAGGTGAACATGACAGGAGAGCAGCGCCCCGGAGGCCCGCCGCTCATCGCGGCCGAGGTTCTGTCCGAGACCCACTGGGACATCAAGAGCAACAGCATCACGGACCTGTGTGCGGAGTCGGTGGCCGCTCACCCGGCCGCGCTGCGCTCAGTGGCGCATTACACCCAGGGCGCGCTGGACTTCGTCATCCGCCCCAAGGACAGCACGCTCCTGCCCTCCCCCCGCGGCGGGCAGAGCGACCCCGTGATCGTCGAAGGCAGGCCCGGTCGGCATCTCGTCGTGTGCACGGAGGACCTCAACCGGTCGCTGGAGCGTTTCGGGACCGGCGAGCTGATGCGTGTCGTGATCGGTACGGCGGGAGGCGGCATGTACTGTGCGCGCATCCGGGCGGGCCAGTACCTGACGGGTGTCACCCGCTCCGGTGAGACCGTGGACGCGCTCGACCGTACCCTCAACGGGGTGGTGCGGCGCATCAGGACCCAGGTGCACTCCCTGCCCGACGAGAACCTGGGCGGGGACGTGGACAGCTCTCCGCGCGCCCTGGAAGCGGCGAGTGCGCTGAATTTCGTGACGACCACGGATCCCGAGGGCGACGGGGCCGAGGACATGCTGGGCGAGACGTGGCGCCGCTTCGTCAATCCGGTGGATCTCCAGTACGCGGCCCTCTACCGGCGCTGGTCGCTCCTCTGCGCCGGGGACGCCTTCGACGACCCCGGCCTGTACGTACGCCTGCTGGGCGTACCGAGTTCCACACGCCGGACCATGTACCGTGACCTCGCTGTACGATTGCGCGCGGACGTCACCCGGCTGCGGCACGCGCTGCGTCCGGTGACCGAGGCACCGATCGAACGACTGGTGTTGGACGTGCAGGAGGGCGCCGTCTACATCCACTGGCTCGGGCAGGACACCGGGACGTTCCTCCTCGGGGTGACCGTGGAGCAGCCGCGGGTGGCAGAGGCCGAGACCAGGCTGCGCGACCTGGGCAGAACGCTGCTTACCCTGCCCTCCCTCTTGTGAGGTCCCTCGCGTCCGCGAGCAGCTCGTCACGGACCGCCTCGGGGAGCCGGTCCAGGGTCTCCTGGGCGTCGGCCCGACGCATCGACAGGGTGGTCCCGGCTTCCTGAACGGCCGCCTCGTCACGGGGCGCGGTACGGAACGCCGGTAGCACCTCCATGCTGATCTCGAAGCTCCGACACAGCACGAAGAGACTCTCGGTCAGTTCCTCGCTGAGCCCACCGTGCCGCCCGGCGACCGCGCGACGCCAGCCAACCACGCCGTCGCGGAAAGCAGCGAGCAGTGCGCGCACCGCCGCCACGAGGCCGAGTGAGGTGAGCTGGTCGGTACTGAAGGCCAGTCGGCGCGGGAGCTCGCCGACCAGAGCGATACCGGACGCGTCCACGCCGAGCGCGCGTGTGACGTCATGCGGCGAATCGGCCAGCAGCTCGAGCGCAGTGTGAGCCGCGGCGAAGCGCGCCTCGACGCTCTCGGGCAGGTCCGCGGGACCGCTCCGGTCCCTCTGCTCCAGCTTCGCATCCATCGCCCGGACCGATTCGAGCAACACTCCCTGCTGGGCGGCCATCGTCTCCAGACGGCTCCACAGGCCCTCAAGAGAGCCGCGCTGCCGCGCGGCGTTCAGCCGCCCGGCCAGCACATCGATCGCCTGCGCCAACAGTTCGCGGAAGTTCCTCTCCCCGACCAGCAGCGGGGAAGTACCGGTGTATTGGGCGATACTGCCGCGCATGGCGGGCGATGCAACGCCGTTGACCAGCACCAGGATCGCGCATCCCACGGTCGGGAGGACCTCTTCGGCCGCACGGACGACTGCCTCGATGTGCCGTGTCTCCGCGTCCAGAAGGATCGAGGGGACCACCATGATCCCGATGTAGGCCCCCGTGTCCACTCTCACCCAGTAGTCCACGTCGTTCAGGGCGTCGTCCGCCGCGTGCGCCGTCTCCAGCGGGCGGTGTTCCCGCCGCAGTTGCGACTGGGCGAGCACCTGCTCGACCTGGTCGCGCACGTCGGCGGCCGAACGCTGTTCGTTGAGCTTGCGCACCGCGGCATGGATCACCATGTCGTCGATGACGTGTTGGGTCTCCTCCTGATCCTCCATCAGCTGCCATGCCTGCCGGCAGGTCTTGAGGATCTGCCGCGGCACACCGTCACCGATCTCGCGCAGGTCGCGCAGTGCCGCCAGGGTGAAGGGCGCGAGCGGATCGACGAGCCGCGTTCCGCCCGGCAGGCCACGGCTCACATAGGAGGCGACCAGCGCCTCGGTCTCGCGCTTGTCCATGCGGTCCGGCCAGATCTGGAGCACGCGCTCGCGCAGGCCGGCGGAGAACCGGCTCCAGTGATCGGCCAGACTGCACATCACGAGCAGACCACCACGGTTGACGTAGCTGTTGACAAGTCGTTCGAATCCGCCGAGGAAACTTCTGGCCTCCGGATCCGACCACTCCAACGCGTCGTCCACGGCGTCGACCACCAGGACATAAGGGCGCCCGACCCGTCCGTGCATGAATCCGAAGACAGTGAATGCCTCGAACACTTTCACCGTATTGTCGATCGCCCCGGTGATACCGCGCTGGTAAAGGGCGTCCGACGGCTGCCCCCCCTTCAGCCAGTCCCACACCTTTTCGGTGAAACGCCGATCGAGCAGCAGGGCGAAAGCTGCCGCGAACTGACGGTGACTGGTGATCTCTCTGAGGTTGCCCCGCAGGTGGCGATGGATCAGCTGCTCGTCCAGATCGAGGGCTTGGGCAACTTTCCGCGAGTCCAGCTCGCCCTCGCGCAGTCGCTCGACGAAATCCCGTCGGCTGCTGTCGTCGAGTACCGCTGGAGGATCGGCCTCGATCACTCCGGCCGTCACATGTGCGTGGAATTCGGAGACGACTTCCTCGAAGGCGCCCCGCGCGCCGTGGTCGTCGTACAGGGCGCTCAGCTGATCGCGATAGATCTCGCCCATGTCGGGGAAGGGCTGGTCGATCACCCACAGGGGAATGCCCCTGTCCCGTGCCCGCACTTGTGCGACGGCCTCGCTGGCGAGATGGCTCTTGCCCAGGCCGAGGCCGCCGATCAGGGCCAGGGCACGGCCGCGACTGCTCGACTCCTCGTCACGGTCCAGGTACTCGCCGACCTGGCGCCGCAGTGTCGTGAAAGCGCGGGTGTTCACACTGACCGGGGGACCAGGCGTGGGAACACCGGCCTGGTCCAAAGGCGCGAGCACCCGTAACTGCACCACCGGACTGGATGGGAAAGGGTTTCCCCGCTGGAACATTCCCTCGGCTCCGCTCATCACTGCCATCCTTCCGGCCGTTCGTCCTCAAGAAAGCATGAAATCGCCGGCACCCGGAACGTGAATGTCCTGACTGTACTCGCGCATTTTGGCCACACCGATCGCCCTCTCGCCGTTCTCGTGCGCCCGTTTCGTCACTACGTGGAGAACATTCTGGAGTCTCCCGATGTTGTGCCGCATCCAGTGCTCGGGTTCGGACAGGAGGACTTCGTCCTCCACCCGTACGTGCCATCCCGGTATGTTCGGATGGTCGCGGCGGGCCTGGATGAACCGGATCCAGTCCTGGTCGACGAGCGGACCCACTCGCAGCTTGGTCGCGTTCGACTGACTCAGGTCGCCCAGTTCGTCCTCCAGATTGTCACGGACGATCGAACTCGTGCGCTCGACGAAGAAGACGATACCGGGCATGGCATAGTCCTGGCAGCTGAGATAGAAATTGCGCGCCAGGCGTTCGTCGCTCCATCGGAAATCCGGCAGAACGATCAGCAGAGTGCATCTGAGGTTTATCAGCGCATTACTGAGCGTCAAGAACGCCTTGTAGGTGTTCCGCGACCGAAGGTTGGCTCCTGCCTCGGAGATGACCTCTTCGGGAAGCTTCTCTCTAATCTTTTCCAGTATCCGCTGGTTGACGACGTCCACTCCTACAGGGATGCCGTCGCCCCGGGCCATTCGTGTGCTGATGACGGTGACAACCCGGACGTGCGGTGACATGGCGTGCTCCCGCACAGTCCAGCGTTCCTCCGCGAGCGAGGGGGCCACGGCCTGGTCCTCCATTTTCTGGTGCAGCCGTCGCGTCAGGTCGTACACGGCCCGGTGTATGAAAGTAGTCTTGCCGACCTGCGAGTCCCCGCTCACCACCACCAGATGGCCCGCGTCGTAGTGGGTGTCCAGAATCAGCCGGGGTTGTGGGCCCTCCTCGACGAAGCGGCGGAATAGTTCCTCGGTGTGGTCCACCGGCACCCAGAGGTCCTCGGCTCCGTGGACCTGCCACGGTACCAACGGGCCGGTCGCCTCCCACTCGACCCTGTCCCCCGTCTTGGCGAGGTTGCGCACCACCGGCACGGCGAATGTGTTGCACGTTTCAGACGCGTTCACGGGGTGGCACCTCCCCGCCCCGGGACGGGCCGCAGCCGGGCGGTGACCGCGCGGCCCGCTGTGGTGAGATACCACCACGTGCCGGTCGAACCTCTGAGTTGCTGCACCTCGGCCAGCGCGTCGCTCACCTCGGTCCGGAGTGCTTCTGCAATGTCCGTCCGACGGGCCCGCGAGAGGGTACGCACACCCGCCGTCGCCGAGTCCTCCGTAGCCTCGGGGCGCCGGGCCAGCGGCAGCCGCTCGGCGAGCCTGAAACCGGCAGTGCCTCGAGGGCCACCCCCGGGCAGCTCACTCAGCGAAGCCGCCAATCTCTCCCGTGCCTTGCTCACCGCGGAGAAGTCGGCCTCCGGATCGGCAGCCCAGTCGGAGAGGAAGGTCCGCGCGCTTTTCGCGTAGTCCGACCGGGCCTGCGCAAGTTCGTCCGCGAGACGGCGGCGCCGAGTCGTCCAGCGTTCGGCGAACTGCGTCAGCAGGGTGAACGCGACGCCCATGGCGGTGAGCAGGGCCGTACGCACCAGGCCGTCCCCGCCCCCGGAGGAGTCGGCCGCCGTGTCGGGGGCCGCGGGGTCCACAGCCGCCGCGGCGACGACGGCGGCGCACACCCGGCGGAAGTCGTCGAAGTGGTCGGCGGCCCAGTGGGGGACGTCGACCATGGGTACCTTCCGTCCGGCGCCGACCGTGAGCAGGTCCGCGTGACCTGGTACGGCGTGTGCAACGCCGAGGCGCACGGCCGCGGCGGCGGTTCGCCCGAGGCGCTCGGGGGCGAGACAGAAGACGACGTACATGTCGTCCTTGGCGGCCGGGGAGGCAGGGATTGCCGGGGAACCGCTCGCGGAGGGCGACAGGCCCGGTGTTCCGGCAGGTACCGAGGAGGAGGGTGCAGGGGCCGCCGGCATCGCCGGCGGAGCGCCCCCGAGCTGGTCCCGCGCCGACGCCGGGCAGGGCAGCAACAGGACCGCGCCGGCCGCGAGGGCAGGCGCCGCGAAGCGAGTCGCGCGGCGCGACGCGCGCGATCGTCGCCCGGGGGACCCTTCGCCGTGTGCGCGTGACGCCCTCACCACAGCCTCGTTTCCCGCGTCCCCAGCCTGGCCACGGGGATCAGCCGATCGTGTCGGGACGGGCGACCGGGTCCCAGGTCTGCGGCGGTAACCCGACCCGCTCCAACGGCCCTTCCGGTTCCCGCGGATCCGCACGTCTGTCCCACCCCTCCTGGCCTTCATTCCCTTCCCGCCCCCTGCGCGGGATCCGCGTCCGCAGCCGTGCCTGCCCGTCGGGGTCCTCCTCCGCGTCCGCCGACCTCAACCGCCGCCCCCACAGCCCGTTCGACGCGTAGTGCAGGAGATTGACGGTCAGCACCGCGGGTCCCACGATGCCCACCGTGCCGGGGAAATCCGGTTCCAGGGCGAGCGCGAGGATGACCGCGGTGATGCCGTTCTGCTGGCCCAGCATGAGGGAGACCCGGTCGCTGCGCGGCAGGCCGGGCATCATCAGCGGCACGAGCGAGGCCACCGCAGCCTGAGAGGCGAAGGCCGCCGTCCCGAGCACCATGCCCGCGACCGGGGACACGCCGTCGGTCAGCAACAGCCCGAGGCCGCAGGCCGCCAGCAGGAAAGCGCCGGTCACGACCGGGTCGATCCACTTCCCGAAGCGGCCGAGGCGTACGAGGAGCCCGGCGAGCGCGACTGCCGGCATGAGGGTCCACGTGGCTGCGGCCAGCACCAGCGCGAGGACCACCACCAGAGCGATGACGTCGGCGGCACGCGGCAAGTCTTCCGCCCGTCCCGCTGCCGGCGTCCGCTCACGCGCCGCGCGGCGTCCCTCATACTGCTTCCACCCCTCGCGCGACGCGTACCAGACGCCTACCGCCACCGCGCAGAGCATCAGGTTCCCCGCAAGGTTTTCCGCGTAGCCCGCCAGTCCGCCGCCGCCCGGAATCAGCTCCGGGGTGCCCGGCCTCCCAGCGAGGCGGAAAGCAACCACGGACAGGTAAAGGGACAGCAGAACGGTCATGGGGTCGTCGAAGGCCGCCCATATCGCCAGCAGGGTTTTCGCCCGATCGGACATTCGGTTCCCGCGGCTCATGGCCGCGACCGAGAGCGGATCGATCTGCGCGACAACGATTCCGAGAACCAGATAATCGGAATTCCGGAAGAGCAGGATCATCACACCTGTGATGAAAGCAGCCTTGAGCAGCACGCCCACTGTCACGACGACCACCACGGTCCGCAGATCGCGCCGCGCCGCGCCGCTGTCGATCTCGTGCGTGCTGCCGTACAGCCCGATCGCGAGCAGCAGGCCCGCGGCCCTCACGTACCACGGCGAGTCGGTCAGCCGGTCGGCCGGAACGCCGTATCCCACCGCCAGCCCGATCAGCACCGCCGCGAGGGCAAGGTAGAGAACCGGGGAAATCTCCGCGCGGCGCAACGCGGCGCACGGTCCCGCCGGTCCCGGCGGCTGCGGTAGAGGCGTCAACGGTGCGTCACCACCCCGGCCCGGCTTCGGTGTCCGACCTCCCGTGCGGCGCGAAACATTCCCTCGAAGCATCGAACGGATAATCGGCGACCAGCTCGGCAGGTCCGCGCACCCGCGCAAGACCTATCCGAGAGACGCGGCCGGATCACGGTCACTTCGTGAAACGGCACAGCTCGGGGCGCCTGTGTCGCGGTCACGGTCGTCGTCCTCCCTCCACACATGTCCGGATTATCGACGCACATCATTATGATAAAGATAAAACGGCGCTGCAGGTAGCGCCCGTCAAGGCCATCTTGCTCGTGACCAGAATCGCGCTCTCGCGAGCAGGCGAAGTTCAAGATACCGAGGATGACCGCCTCACGCCCGCTCATCGCTGGGACTGGACCGCTTGTTCCTCGCCTGTCCCCCATCGGGGGGCCGAGCGGGCGGCGCGCAGACGCCTGCCGTTGCCGACCGCGCCGCCGCAGCCGCGGACGCCGGGACGGTGCCGGACGGCCGCGGGGCGGTGGCCGCACGCCTTCCGGGCACGTGTGCGGCCCTGCTCGCGGCGCCCGTGCCGACCGCGACCGGGCTGCGGCCCCGGCCCCGCCGGGTTCCGCGCCCCGTGGAAACGGCTGGGCCGGCCCCCTGGTGAGGGCCGCCCGGTGGACATGGCGCGAGAGGGGCCGGACGCCCACGTCTCGCATACAGGTCGGCGGTGGACTGGCGTACCAGCAGCCGGGCCCGGTCGTCGGCGACGGCGACCACGGGAGGACGGCTGACCATGTTGAGCGAGTGGGGACACGATGATCGACACAGGCGGCGTGGGCGTCTTCCTCGGGCTGGACGTCGGGAAGAGCACCCACCACGGCCACGGGCTGACCCCGGCCGGAAAGAAGGTCCTCGACAAGCAGCTGCCGAACAGCGAGCCCAAACTGCGGGCCGTCTTCGAGAAACTGGCCGCGAAGTTCGGCACCGTCCTGGTGGTCGTCGACCAGCCCCGCCTCCATCGGCGCCCTGCCGCTGACCGCGGCCCGCGACGCGGGCTGCCGGGTCGCCTACCTGCCGGGCCTCGCGATGCGACGCATCGCCGACCTCTACCCGGGCGAGGCCAAGCGCATCCTGGGCCCCCGCCTGGACCACCAGGCCGTCACCTGGCTCCTGGAACGCCACGGATCCCCGGCCGCCCTGCGCAGAGCCGGCCGCCGCAGACTCGTCGAACTGATCCGCCCCAGGGCCCCGCGCATGGCCACCCGCCTGATCGACGAAGTCTTCGACGCCCTCGACGAACAGACCGTCGCCGTCCCCGGCACCGGCACCCTCGACATCGTCGTCCCGTCCCTGGCCCGTTCCCTGGCAGCCGTCCACGAGCAACGCCGAGCCCTGGAAGCCCAGATCAGCAAGCTGCTGGAGGCCCACCCTCTTTCCCAGGTCCTGACGTCGCTCCCCGGCGTCGGCGTCAGGACCGCCGCAGTCCTCCTGGCCACCATCGGCGACGGCACCAGCTTCCCGAGCGCCGCCCACCTGGCCTCCTACGCCGGCCTCGCACCGGCGACCAAGTCCTCCGGGACCTCGATCCACGGCGAGCACGCACCCAGAAGCGGAAACCGGCAGCTCAAACGCGCGATGTTCCTGTCCGCATTCGCCGCCCCGCACGATCCCTCCTCCCGCACCTACTACGACAAATGCCGGGCCCGCGGCAAAACCCACGCCCAGGCCCTCCTCCACCTCGCCCGCCACCGCATCAGCGTCCTGTTCGCCACGCTCCGAGACGGCACCTTCTACCAGCCCCCCACACCCGAGACAGCCACCCCATGACCACCCACCACTTGACGAAAGACATAGAGGCACCCCCCGCGACCGGCATGGCCAGCAGGTCGCCGGGACGGACTTCCGCGGGCAGTGGCACGTCCTCGGCGAGAGGCACGAACGACGTGGGCATGCTGCCGCAGGGCTTTGTTCTCGACTGCGAGTTACCGAAGATCGCTTCCGCGTACGCCGCTACGGGGCGGCGCAGATCGGCGTCCTCCTGCCGTTGCCGCCGCACCGCCGGTCCGCCGTCTCGTCGGCGTCCGCCAGGCGCTCGTCGTCCACGGCTGCTACTGGGGGCGCGGCGCTGGAAGTGGCCGGTGATCAGGTAGCTGTAGCACCGGTAGAACGTGGCGTGCGCGAGGCCAAGGCGCCGCTCGACCGGGTTGAGGGTGAGGCGGGGGCTGCGGCGTCGGCGAGGACGGTGTTCATCGGCTCGGGCAGTCTCGGCGTTGGGGAGAGCAGGCGGTGCCGGTGGGCTCCAGACGGTGTGCGCGGAAGGACGTGGCCGGACCAGCTGACTCGCGTCCGCGCCATCCTCTCCAGACGCGGCGCTGGCTTGTGAGTGCGAGGCCCGAAGTCGCAGGCCCAGAGCTACCAACTGCAACTGAAACTGCACAACGACGAGGGCCCCGACCGCTGGAACCCAACCAGCAGGTGCGGGCCCTTCGGCGCCGTGCCCGGTGAGGCACTGGCGGAGGATACGAGATTCGAACTCGTGAGGGGTTGCCCCCAACACGCTTTCCAACCGTTCGTCCGGAGGTTCAGGCAGGTTCGTGGGCATCCTGACCTGCGGCGGAAGGGTCGTACGGCCGTGGGCCGGGCCGTGCTGAACGCTGGTGAACGCAACTGGGACTGCAACTGCCGAACGGCGATCCAGGGGCCTGTCGGGATGTCGGGTTCGAGATCACGTAGCCGGTTTCGCGGGTGACCTTCCCGCCGGCTTCGGTGCACCCGCGTGGCCTCAGCCAAGTGCGCGAAGTCCAGGCCCAGTCGATGACGGTCAACGCGCGCACGGTGCGGGTCGTTCGGCGGCCGTCACCGCGATCGCGCCGGATGGGCTCGGCGCGTGCCGTCGCCCGGGGCAGCGCGCGCAGCGTCTCCAACAGTGCTCGTTCTAGCGACCGGGGCGGCTGCCGGCCTGCGCGTCGGCCGGGGAGTCGGCGGCTGTTGCGGCGGGGACGAGGACGATCTTGCCCACCGCGCGGCGGCCCTCCAGATCGGCGTGGGCGTCAGCGGCACGATCGAGCGGGTAGCGCTTGACCAGTGGTTCGAGTCCGCCGTCGGCGGCTGCCTGGATCGCGCGGGCCTGCAGTTCCTTCATGGTGCCGGCGCGTCGCAGCAACTGGGGGCCGATCGCCCAGATCACGGTGCTCGCGTGCCCGATGACGTCGTCGGTGGTGAGCTGGGTGGCCGTGCCCGATGACCAGCCGTGCAGGAGGAACTTCCCCCCGGAGCCGAGAAGGTCGAACGCCTGGCGGCCGGTGGTCCCTCCGACGCCGTCGAACACGATGCCGATCTCTTTGTCGCTGAGGGCATCGCGGACCGCGTGCGGCCAGTCCGGGTCACGGTAGTCGGCGGCGATGTCGGCACCAAGTGACGTGGCCTGCCGCGCCTTCTCCGGGCCGCCGGCCACGCCGACGACGGTGACGCCCTGGCGGTGCAGCGCCTGGATGAGCAGGGCTCCGACGCCGCCGGCCGCCGACGTGACCAGCGCGACGTCCCCGGGCTCGGCCTCGGCGACGTCGAGAAGTCCGAGCGCGGTCGAGCCGGTGGTGATCATCGCCACCGCGGTGTCCGCTGCCATCCGATCGGGGATGCGGTGCAGAGCCTCGACTGCGGCCACCGCCTGCTCGGCGTAGCCGCCGTGGGCATCAAGGGTGCCGACCACCGGGCGGCCCAGCCAGCTCTCGTCTACGCCCGGGCCCAGCGCGCCCACGATGCCGGCGACCTCGCCGCCCAGCACGACGGGCAGCGCGGGGGCGGGATGAGGTCCGATTCCGCGGCCCGACCGCAGCCTCGTCTCTATGACGTGGACGCCGCTGGCCCGGACGTCTATGCGGACCTGCCCCTCGCCGGGGGCCGGTGGGGTGATCTGCTCGTACCGGAGGTTCTCGGGGGGCCCGTACTCGTGGAGCCTGACTGCATACATGGGTGGTGCGCCTTTCAGGAGGAGCCGGCCGGCGAGTCCGGCTTCCGAGCGTGCGGGCCGGTCGCGGTGGCGGCATCGGCGGTGGCGGTGTGCGGGGTGGGGCCCGGCGACCTGGGCGAGGACAGGACCCAGCCGGCGAAGGCTTCGGCGCCGTCCACGATCGCCTCGGAGCGCGGCGAGTGGTAGAGGTCCATCACGTGCTGTCCGCCGGGCAGTTCGGCGATGACCACGGCGTTGTGCGATACGTCGCGCAGCCGGCCGACGAAGCTCCGGGCGCCCTCGACGGTGCCCAGCGGGTCCCGGGTGCCGTGGACGATCAGGAACGGCGGCGCGCCGGCATTGAGGTACCGGTAGGGCTGTTCCTGCGGCGGCGTCTCGTCGGGCTGCTCGCCGAAGAAGTGGCCGTAGTAGCCGTAGAAGCAGATCGCGGCGGTCACCGAGGTGTCGGCGTCCTCGAAGCCGGGCTGGAACGCCGGGTCGTTCGGGGTGAGCGCGCAATGAGCCGCCATGTTGGCGCCGGCCGAGCCGCCCGCCACGAACACCCTCGACGGATCGGCGCCGTACCCGGAGCCGTACTCGCGGACCCAGGCGATGACCTTCTTGGCGTCGATCTGGTGGCCGGGGAAGGTGGTCTGGGGCCGCAGCCGGTAGTTGGCGCTGATGCACACCCATCCCTGTCCGGCCAGCCGGTGCAGCAGGGGACGCCCCTCGCGGCTCTTCGCGCCGCTGGAGTAGTGGCCGCCGTGGAAGTAGATCAGGACCGGAGCGTCGTCCGGCGCGTCGCGGCGGCGGCGGTAGAGGTCGAGCAGATTGCGGCGCCCGGCGTCCCCGTAGCGGATGTTGGCGATCCGCTCCACGCCGCGCGGTCGCAGGAGGCCCGGTGGCGGCAGCAGCAGGATGCGGGCCCAGGCCCGGTGGCGGCGCGGCGGCGCCTGCACGTGATTCCGCCAGCCGGCCCCCAGCCCTTCCCGGAGGGCCTGCCCGACGGCCCGGTCCGACCGCACGCCGCGCCAGGCGGCGACGGCCAGCCCGACGACGGTGGCGGCGGCCACCCCGACCACCGCCCGGGCGCCCGCCGACCCCAGGTCACCCTGGGCCGCGGCGAGTGCGGTGGAGGCCACCAGGGCGTATATGGCCACGAACGGCAACTCGTTGGGGAGCAGACCGAAGACGAAGCTCATGCTCGCCACCGGGCCGGGCCGACGCGGGGAGACAACGGCGAAGAAGGTGCACCAGGCGATGAGCGCCACGGTGATCAGATAGCCGACGGGCACGAAACCTCCAAGGACGTGGACCCTGACCGAAGATCGCAGCCACATGCGGGTGAACGGAGGGCTGCTGGTGTGACCTGGTCGAGAGCGGCTGCTCCGGCGGTCACGCCGTCCTCCTTGGTCCGGCTCGATGCACGGATGAGACGATACGTTTCGTCTCGCCAGAGCATGGCCGAGGAGTCGACGTCGCGTCAAGACGAGACGTTCCGTCTCGTTCGTCTATGCTGACTGCATGCCCAAGAAGCCGGACGCGGCGCGCCGCAGCGAGCGCAGCCGCCGGGCGATCCTCGCCGCCACCGAGGAACTCTGCCGGGAGAACGGCTACGGGCGGCTGACCATCGAGGCCATCGCCACCCGTGCCGGAGTGGGCAAGATGACCATCTACCGGTGGTGGCCGTCCAGAGGCGCCATCGTCCTGGACCTCCTCGACCAGACCGCGACCGTCGCAGCCGACCCGCCGGACAGCGGCGACCTGGCCGCCGACCTGCACGTCCTGCTGGCCGAGGTCATCAGCATCCTCACCCCGCCGTTCACCTCACCCGCCACCGGACTGATCGCCGAGGCACTGCACGACCCCGACCTCGCCAACGACCTCCGCGAACGCCTCATCCGGCCGCGCATCGCCACGTTCAAACAACGCATCCGCCGCGCCCAGGACGCAGGCGAACTCCCGGTGGACGCAGACCTCGACGTGGCACTGGACCTGCTGTACGGCCCGCTCTACCACCGCATGGCCCTCCACCTCGGCATGCCGGACCCCGACTACCTCGACACCCTCATCGCCCACGTCCTGCGCGCCCTGGCAAGCACGAACGCGGGACCGCCGCCGGCTCGTGGCCGCCGAGGCGGTCCGGCGCAAGCAACGCCTGGGCTCCGCTAGGAAGCGGCGCTCGCATGGTTCTACTCGGCGACGACGCCTGACCCGGCCACCCGGAGCCGCCCAGCGCCACCAGGGCACCTATGCGACGTCGGTGGCCCCCGCTGCGGGCAGCGGGGGCCACCGACGTCGTGCCCGGTGAGGCACTGGCGGAGGATACGAGATTCGAACTCGTGAGGGGTTGCCCCCAACACGCCTTCCAACGGGTCGCCTTGGTATCCCCGGAGAGGCGGGGGCGTCCTGACCTGCAATAGAGTGGTCGGGCGAAGAGCAAACGGACGCCGATGAACGGGCTCGAATGAGACCAGAACTGAGACCGGACTTCGCAGATTCCTTCCGGGCAGTGACCGAAGCGCACCGCCCGCCCAGGAGATGGCCCGTTGAGCGCGCGCCGGGCATCGCGCATCGAGGTGAAACCCGTTCGCTCGCGTGCGGATCGACGGATTCAGCTGTCGGTGTCCTTGGGGTGCCGGGTGGAGGCGTAGACGAGATGCACGGTCCGGCGTGCTTGGTCGATGAGATAGCGGACGCGGCCGCCGGCGGTGACCTCGTACTCCCACTGCGGGTATTCCGTGCCACCGAGGGTGGCAGTGCCCAGTCGTCCGCGGAGTCTGTGCTGGCGGTCGGGGTCCTTTATGGAAGCCGGGTCGGCGCGCAGCGCCTCATAGCAGCGCCGGGTGTTGCCCGGAGCCTCGGTACACAGGTCGCCCCAGCCTTTGGCTGCATCGTTCGTGGCGAATCGGAGGCGCCATTCGCTGCTGACCGGCGGTGGCGGAACGTCGTCGCCGCGCTTGGGGCTCATGGAGCAGGTACCTCGCCGTGGTCCTCGTCCGGAAGCGGAGCGGTCAGCCGCGCCGTAAGTTCAGGGTCCGCGAGAATCCTGGCGGTGGCACGCCATTCGACGATGACCCGGTGCAGGTTGGTGTGCACGTCCAGTTCCGCGGCGTCATGGGTCGCGTTCACCAGGTCGACGACGAACTCGCGGACCTCCTCCGTCGAAAGGTGCCGGGTCCACGGGAAGACCTCGGGCAGGGCCAGCAGAATCGCGCGCGCGCCTTCGTCACTGCTGATCAAGGCCGCGAACAGCCGCGCAGTGACGTCGGCGGTCTCCTCGCGCTGACGGTCATGGCGCTCGGTGGTGAGGTACAGGTCCTCGCCGTCCCGACGCGTCACGTGAACGCGCTGGGCACGCTCGACAGTGTCGGCAACCCGCTTGGAGTTCTTCGACAGGTCGGAGAACGAAACGGTCAGAGTGGACATGAGCCGAGCTTACTTCGGAATATGTTCCGAAGTCAAGCAGGCCGTAGCGCGACGCTCTCTTTTGCGACTCGGTGAATGACGCCGACCATGCTCGTCGGGCTGCTTGACGCGCCATCTCGACGCCGGCCCGTAGGCGAGAGCCTCGGCGTACGCGACGTCGCCGTGGTGGGAGACCCACCAGTGGTGAGCAAGTCCGCGAGACGGTCGCTGATCGCAGCGATCCCGGAGGGGGCGGCCGTAGCCCTCATCGCCGGGAGACGGTGCGGAGTCCGTCGGCTCGAAGCTGCCCCTCCAACCCCGGGGCGCGTTCAACCCGACCGGACCAACATCGGTCAGCACCATCTTCGTCCGGATGCCGTCGCGGCTGCACCCGCTCACCTTCCTCACGAGATCGCGCCTTCGCACCCGAAGGGATCGGTGATCCCGTCCTCCGGGGGGGATTCAGGCACCTGTATGGTCAACCGTCAATTTTCTATTCTCACCCGACATGGGAAGCCCCATTCTCCACATCATCGGGATGCACGATGGAGTCTTGGATTCCCAAGACACGCATAAGTGACTTGACCGACACGACTCGGCTATTACCAATCCAGAGCACCCCGAAGGGGAGAGAACCCTTACCGGCCATCTTTGATGCTTGCGATTCAGACAGGCCAATAGTACTGGCCGCCTCGCCGAAACCGATGTATTGCGGCAGGAAATCAGAAACTCGATAGTAAAGATTAATCCCGTCCACCCAAGAGCGCCCCAACTGCGCAGGGGCGATGGCGGGTGCATCTGCCTCGTCACGGCAACCACGGCGGACTTTTTCGTGAAAGATTTTGACGTGATCCATGGCACCCATTCGTTGCCATAGAGCTCCTGCACGCTCGCCGCGAATCCTCTCATCGGTATCCGGATCCAGCACCGTGGTAGCGTCAACGATCGACGATGCGCGAAGCGTGCAATCTTCCTCATGCGCGGCATCGGCAATCAAATACGTCACACGTGCCGTGCACGTTTCCAACCTTCCCGCTTCCACCAGGCCACGAGCACTGGTGAACGCACGATTCATCATGGTGTCGAGGAGTTCCTTGGAAGCCATTCCGCAAGCCGCGGAAGCCCATGCCTCCAGGGCTCCTTCTACCATCGCGGATCTGATGTCAGTGACCTCATAATGCCATTTTCGTGCCAACTCTTTCGACCATCCCCCAAAGTATGGGGTCAGAAGATCCAGTAGGATCATCAACCATTTCTCGCGATCCTGTTGATCGCTTTCTCGCGCCAATGTGCCCACCGACTCCCAGAGGCGCAAGCTTGCTACGGATTTAGATCGGCCAAGTCGAATTTTCTCACGCAACATCTGATATGAGGAGTGGTTCTTGATCACACACGCCTGAACATCGCCGACATGCGCACAGATGGGCTCCCCGCCGCAGTCACGCATAACTCTTTCACTGATGAGGGTGAAGACATCGTGCATGATTTTCCTCTCGCTTCGCCAGATCGAGCCTGCGAAAAATCATGAGGCGCAGCAGCTGCACTTGGGGGATTTCTGCTGGATCCAGCCCCATCGAGTGAACTATGTTTGGTGGCACGACGACGACATACAGGGCCAGAGTATTGTGACTCGGCATGGGCGCTCGGCCTGCGGCAGAGCTAGCTCCTCGGCCTCTCGCGGAAAGGTATCGATCTAGCCCTGAAGGATCGCTACGCGCAATGCTGTGTCAACCGCTGCGAGGGCATGTTGGCTACCGCCTCGGAGAGCACGGCGATCGTTTCCACGGTTCGTACTGCCGCATCGTGGCTGCTCTCCTGGGGCGAGTCTGCTCAACGCGGTGCAGGAGGGCCCGGGGCGGGTAGTGCGCTTCAGCGCAGGTGCGGTCGCGTCGGTGATCTTGTCGTCAATCCACACCAAGAGCCGATCGGCCGCCCACCCCAGAAGCGTGCGGGTCTTCCACTGCAAGCCAGCTGGCTCGGGCTCGTCAGACGGTTCCAACCGTCCGGGTACTGCTCCCGTGTCCCCACGTAGGCAATGAGCAGTCCGTCAACGTCAAAGAAGAGGATGGGCCGCGGCAGGGAAACGATCACGTTTGTACCGTGCGGACGGAAAGGTCGCCCGGGAAACGGCCCGACGATCGCCCGCCCGGACCCGACTGCACCGCCCGTGCAACCCCCAAACGTCGATGGGCCCCTCGCGAACGAGGGGCCCATCGAGTTGTGCCCGGTGAGGCACTGGCGGAGGATACGAGATTCGAACTCGTGAGGGGTTGCCCCCAACACGCTTTCCAACTGTCCACGATGCTGTACAGGAGGAAGCGGAGTTGTTCTGACCTGCGACGGAGCAGGCATCTGGGCGGGCTCCGGATGCCCCTGGACGCGGCTGAATGAGACCAGAGCTGAGACCCAGGACGCAGGGGTGCCGAGCCGGCTTCTGCCCTGGACACGCGTAGCCGGGAAATTGACGGCCATTACAGTCCTCAAGCCCTGCGCCAGACGGCACATCGCTGAACACAAGCCAGCGAAGCCACTGTTCGGGCCATGCTTCTCCTGCTTGTCGCGGTTCTTGCCCGGAGCCATGCGCGCTCGACCAGAGTGGCGGTAGGCAAAAGCTGTTGATCAGCTGCTGCTCCGGGGGAATCATTGATTCATGGGGGTGGATGGCGCATGGGCGACGCCGGCGACGACCAGATACTCGACATCAAGCTCACCGACCTGCAGGCGACGGCACCGCAGTTCCTCACGCACAGTTCGGACCTGGCGACGGCCCTGGTCAAGCTCCAGGGCGGTCTGGCCGCGGCCGGCTCCCCGTGGGGCGGGGACGACCAGGGCAAGCAGTTCCAGGACCAGTACGTGCCGAACGTGACCAGCATGACGATGGCGGCCGAGGTCCTGGCGCTCGGCCTGGCCAGCATCCACGACGCGATGGCCGACATGGCGGACGGCCACATAGGCAACGAGCAACTGATCCGGTCGATGTTCAGCAGGAACGGGCCGAAACCGGAGCCTCCCCCGCACACCGGCGGCGGAGACCTGCAGTGAGCGTCGCCGACGAAGCCAAGAAGATCGTCATGAAACTGACCGGCATGTGGTGGCCGGACGCCGACGAAGGCGGCCTGCGCGACGCCGCCACCGCATGGCGGACCTTCGCCGACGACGTGGAGACACTCACCGCCGCGGCGAACACCACCGCCCGCACCCTGATCGAGAACAACACCGGCAAGGCCATCTCCGCCTTCGACGACCCGTTCTGGCGCCGCTACTACTACGGCAATCGCGGCTGGCTCCAGGACATGATCGACGGCGCCCGCGACCTGGCCACCGCCCTCGACCAATACGCCGACAGCGTCCACAGCGCGGTGAAGCAGTTGGAACACAAGCTGGAGATCGTCGGCGGCACCATCGTCGCCGGCACAGCCCTCGCCTTCTTCACCGCAGGACTCACCGAAGCCGCCGCGGCCGCGGCCACCGCCGAGATCGTGGACCTCTCCGCCACCCTGGGCGTGACCGTCACCGCCGAGGTCGCCACCATCGCCGGCACCACACTTGCCACCGCCGCCATCGCCGGCGTCGAATCCATCACCGTCGACCTCGCCGTCACCCAACCCATCGCGATCGCCACCGGCCAGAGCAGCAGCCTCAACCTCGACGAAGCGACCGACGCCGCGCTCTACGGGATGGTCTTCGGCGGCGGCTTGGGAGCGGGCGGCGGCACCCTCAAGGTCGTCGCCGAGAACGGCGGCCTGCAGAGCCTGCTGGGCGGGCTCCGGCTGAGCAGCGCGGACCTCGACGCGATGGGCAAGTCCCGTACGTGGAAGCTGTTTCAGTCACCGGACTCGAACATCCCCGTGGCACCGCTCAAACCGGGCGACTACGACCTGATCTCCGGCGACCCGGTCTACTTCGGGCAGAACAGTACGACGGTGGGCTATGACGAGCGCACCCTGAACAACCTCCAACGGGTCGCCCGTGTCCCGGGCGTGCACGATGTGGTCATCCACGGTACGAACGAGGGCGTCTTCGTCCCCGGGCGCGTGAATGCGGCCGGAAAGACCCTGACGGACTTCGAGGTGAACCCCACCCACATCGCGGACGCCATCCGGAGCAATCCCGGCTACCACGGCGAACCGGTGCGCCTCATCTCCTGCTACTCCGGCGCCGACGCGAGACCTCCGGAGCTGCCCCTCGCGCAGACCCTCGCCAACGAGCTCGGGGTGCCGGTGACCGCGCCCACGAGCAAGGTGGGCACGTCGGCGCAGCTCGGACTGAACCAGACCCCCACCATCGGCAACAATGGCTATTGGCGCATTTACCTGCCCATGGCGCAGTGACGGCAGGCTCACGGGAGTGACGATGATCAGACGAGCGGGCTTCTACCAGGAGACCGGCGGTCCGGGTGCCGCAGATGACGCACCGTCGCTGCGCGACGCCGTACGCGACACCGGCCCCTGGGACGAGGACAGCGTCATCGCCTACCTGGAGTCGGCCCTGGAGGTCTACAGCACGATGGGCGCCGAACGGGACGCTCTCACCGGCGACGAGTGGATCTCGGGTTCCGGGTCTCTGCTGACCGACGGCACCTGGATCTGGCCCATCGACCTCGCGCACTACGTACGACGCCACCACGCGGCCCTGCCGACCGAGTTCCTCGACCACATCCGGGCCCTCAGCTACACGGTCCCCCTGGTGGACGACGAACGCGCCCGGCATATCTTCCTGGCAGAGTTCCCGAACACCGCGCCCGGCCCGGCCACCACACCTGACGGCTTCTTCACCTGGTACCTGCCGAAACTGACGGACACCAGGGCTCGTCGGCTCCTCGGTGACCTGGCGAAGGCCGGACTGTCCGCCGTCCACCCTTTGACGAACTCTCTGTTCGGGTTCCGCGAGGCGCCGACCGGTGCCCGCAAGCCCCTGCCGCTCGTCGCAGGCGACGAAGCCCTGGCCACCGATCTGGCCGAAGCGGCTTACTCCCGGGTTGAGTTCACCTGCTGGAAGGGATACGACCAGTCCCTGACGGGCGTCGTGCGGCGAACAGACGAGTCGACGCAGAGCATCACCCTGACCCTCACCGACCTCCCCGTGCCCGACCGCGAGCCGACGCTGGCAATGCTGGCGAGCCTCCCCGACCGGGACCCGGCCGGTTGCCTGGGGTTCGTGGTCGACCTGGCCGGTGCCACGGCCGCCGAGGACTGGGACGGCGTCCTCATCGGTACCGGAGGGCAGATCACCGTATGGCCGGACACCATAGGCATCCTGCGTGAGCGTGTTCCCGAGCACCCCGAACTCTCCGGCAGCCGGCCGACACCACACGGCCCGCTCGACGTCTTCCACCGCCCGTGACCCCAGGCTGAACCCCCAACAGCCCCATCATCCGGAGCAGGAGAACAGGCCGCTCCCGGACCGGGCTGACGGTCGTCCGAGGCGCTCCCGGACGGCCGCGGACGTACGTGAATGAGATCAGGTCCGAGAACTCTGGCCGGCCAATGTCTGGAGTGCTCAGCTGCAGCACAAGCTACGACCCTCAACGTTGTTGGCCCCCGCTGCGAGCAGCGGGGGCCAACGACGTCGTGCCCGGTGAGGCACTGGCGGAGGATACGAGATTCGAACTCGTGAGGGGTTGCCCCCAACACGCCTTCCAACGGTTCGTCCGGGAGTCCGGGCCAGTCCGTCACGATTCTGACCAGTACCAAAGCTCTCTTTACGACATGCTCTGGAGCCCGGCGAAGGGAAGCGAACGCAACTGAAACTGCTACTGCCGCGACGGCGGAGGTGTGACCCCGTCAGGTACGCGACTGGCGGGCCACCACGAGCTGCCCCTTTGCTGGCGGCGCGTTGTCTGGAACGCGGCTCCAGGGCAGCAGCGTCGAAGCCCTGTGCCATAAGGAGGCCAGCCACTGTCAGCCTCGCGCTGATGCCGCGACCACAACTTCCCGTCGCGCGAGCTACGCGTCACCCGCAAAGACCCTGCCGGGAGCTGCTTGATCCGTCCCCGCGACGCTGCCGGCCGCGAGGCTGACAGACTATCCGGCCTACCGGCAAATCATGGCGGTGTCCGCCGCGGCCGACGCCCCGCTGCGGGCACGGGCGGTCTGCGAGGAGATGTATCTGCAGATCGCGCTCAGCACTCGCCCGACAGGTGCGGTTCCACGCGCGCTGTCACGGCATCGGGTGGACCAGCACACCTGGTACTTCGTCGCGCGGCCGACCCCACCGCAGCCTCGGCGCGCGGTGGGATGCCTCCGCTGAAGCGCGGACACGGACGCGATGCCAGCGGGCCGCCCAGCGGCCGAGGAACCCGGTGAACCTGTCCGATCCGAGTATCAGACGAACGCCCAGAGCCGTTCGACCTCCCTCGCATTCCACTCGAGGCGGTCGGCGGTATACGAGGCGTGCAGGTCGTCGACCACGTGTTTGATCAACGCCCGGTCCCGGTCCGCACCGAGGTTCGCCATCACCTCTCCCTCGTACCCAAAGGGCGCACAGCCGAAGCTGGCGAACACCGTGAAAACCTCCAGGGCGTCGCGCCAGAACACGGCGTGATCGATACCGGTGGCGCGCCAGTCGGTGAGGGAGAAGCGCACAACGGCCTCTGAGGCGTCGGAGGCAAGGTCGCCGTAGGAGGGGTCGCAGCAGTGTTGGGCCAGCGAACTGGCGGTGAGTCCGGCGCGGCGCACGGCCAGCAGGGTGGGCGGGGTCGTGGCGTGCTCGGCCTCCAACTCCTCCAGCGCCCGGAACAGCGGGTCGATGTTGCCGAAGGTCGGTAGCCGCTGGCCCGGCAGTTCGAGGTCGAACGGGGTCGCCGCGGCCAGCCGGCCGTAGAACGGGCGTGGCGAGACCGGATACTTAGCCCAATTGCCGAAATGCGCGCGAAAGTGGAAGCGATCACTCGGAACGTCGCGCATTGCGGGAGAAAAATGCTTGGCCAGGATCCCGGTCCACTCCAGTATTTTCGACCGTGCCTTCTTGATGGTCTTTCGGTCTCCGGCTAGATCTCCGGCAAGGTCGGCGGCCGTCAGCCCAGCCGCGGAGAGACGGTTCTTGAGGTCGACCAGGTGGCACCACAGCGGTTCGGACAACCCGTGGGTGAAATGCGATTTCGAGTAGAGCCCCGCGTCGAGAGCGTCCCAGTCGCCGCCATATTGCGTTACACACACGACGCTGAACCACAGGTCCCAGTACGTCCACCTGGCATGGGCAACGGTGTCCCACGCCTCCGGCCCGTACACAGTTCCCAACGGAGTCGCGCGGTTCAGTGTCGCGACGGCTCTGCCGGACCGCGGCACGGTGACCTGAGATCCGCCCCGGACAGCAGCAGACGGCGACGCCACCGGCCTGGGAACGGTGATCTCCCGCTCGGTCAGCGCGCGGAACTCGGTGCGGGCGGTGTCCGGGTCGCCGCCGCACAGCAGTTGCGCGGCGAGGTCCGCCACTGGCCAGGAGGCGAGGCTGCCGGAGGCCGCCAAGTACACTGCGACCTCACGGATGTGATACAGGTCGTCACGATCGAGCCATGCGTGCGCGACGAGGTGCCGCAGTCGCTGAGTCACCTCGCTGTGATCGCCGAGGCACACTGCGAGCAATGTGCTACCGACCACAAGGTCGCCCTCCGCGTGCCCGCGCACGAACACAGGCTCGACGACGCCCGATGAAGCACCCGCCGCCTTGAACAGTGGCAGAGCCGTCAGAGAACCGCGCAGCGTCCTGACGAGACCGACCACCTCCCGCACCTCGTCATCTGGAACGCCCCGATGGGTACCTTCGACGGTGGCACCCCGCTCCGGCAGCACGCCGGCCTCCAAGCGGGCCAGCATCAGGCAGACCCGCGCCAGCCCGGCCTCTGTCTCTGCGCCACCGATTACTCCGACGGTCGAGTATTTCGCGAAATAGCGCCGAACACGGTCCATGAGCTCGGTGAGGACGTTCGCCGCCGGACCGGACTCCGGTTCGGCGGCAGGCGGGTGAACCGCGCTTCGACCCGGGGCGATGTCGACCCAGCCGCGGGCGGTAGGCAGCATGTCGGCGGCCTTGTCACGGAAGGGCGGCACCAAACGTGCATGTGACCGGTACCGTCGCGCGGCAGCATCTGCCCACCCGTCCGGGCCAATCGTCTGGAGGGCGCGGAGCGCGCGATACGGAGGCACCTGCTGCACCAGAGCGCCCATCCGCAGGGTGAGGGCCCTCCTCGCGAAAACGCTGAACGCTTCGCCCGGCCCCGGCAGCAACCGACCGGCCACCACCGGCGCCCCCTCGAAGGCACGCACGCACCAGTCACCGACAGCACCAGGGGGAAGGCCAGCACCCAGCGACTCCACCATCTCGCACCCCTCCGCACTGATGTGGACTGCGAAGTCCATCGGTGGGATTTGCCTCTGCCCAGACGCCAGCCTGAGACTCGGAGCGGTCCCGGACCAGTCCCGGACCACCGCGCAGACCGACGAGCCGCGCCAGGCCATCGCAGCAGGCATGCGGCGCACGGTCAAGCGGTGGAACACCGGAGCGCGTGGTGATGCAGATCATGGGGTGGTCGTCCACCGCCATGGTGGCTCGCTACCAGCACGTCACCGCCGGCATCCCTCCAGGACGTGACAGAGCGTGTCGGCGGTCTTGAGGCCACGCACGTCGCCGGTGAGGCACTGGCGGAGGATACGAGATTCGAACTCGTGAGGGGTTGCCCCCAACACGCTTTCCAACGGGTCACGATCCCGTACGCAGAGAGGCAAAGGCGTCCTGACGTGCGACGGAGCAGGCATCTGGGCGAGCTCCGGACGCCCCTGGACGCGGCTGGATGAGACCAGAACTGAGACCGAGGACGCGGGGGCGCCGGACTGGCTTCTGCCCTTGACCATGAGCAGGCGGGAAATTGGCGACTGTTACCACCCTCGGGCTCTGTGTCGGGCTGCGTGTCGGTGAACACCAGCCAGTGAAAGCAGTGTTCAGGCCATGCTTTTCCTTCTGCCGCGGTTCTTGTCCGGAGCCCGCGCGCGCTGGACCAGAGTGGCAGGGGGCACCAGCTGTCGATCAGCTGACGCCGCGGGAAATCGTTGATTCATGGGGGTGGATGACGTATGGGCGATGCAAGCGACGGCGAGATACTCGACATCAAGCTCACCGACCTGCAGGCGACGGCACCGCAGTTCCTCACGCACAGTTCGGACCTGGCGACGGCCCTGGTCAAGCTCCAGGGCGGTCTGGCCGCGGCCGGCTCCCCGTGGGGCGCGGACGACCAGGGCAAGCAGTTCGAGGACCAGTACGTGCCGAACGTGACCAGCATGACGATGGCGGCCGAGGTCCTGGCACTGGGCCTGGCCAGCATCCACGACGCGATGGTCGACATGGCGGACGGTCACATAGGCAACGAGCAACTGGTCCGGTCGATGTTCAGCAGGAACGGGCCGAAGCCGGAGCCTCCCCCGCACACTGGCGGGGGAGACCTGCAGTGAGCGTCGCCGACGAGGCGAAGAAGATCGTCATGAAGCTGACCGGCATGTGGTGGCCGGACGCCGACGAAGGCGGCCTGCGGGACGCCGCCACCGCATGGCGGACCTTCGCCGATGACGTCGAGACCCTCACCGCCGCAGCGAACACCTCAGCCCGCACACTCATCGAGAACAACACCGGCAAGGCCATATCGGCCTTCGACGACCCCTTCTGGCGCCGCTACTACTACGGTAATCGCGGCTGGCTCCAGGACATGATCGACGGCGCCCGCGACCTGGCCACCGCCCTCGACCAGTACGCCGACAGCGTCCACAGCGCGGTGACACAACTGGAGCACAAGCTGGAGATCGTCGGCGGAACCATCGTCGCCGGCACAGCCCTGGCGTTCTTCACCGCAGGACTCACCGAAGCCGCCGCTGCCGCCGCCACCGCCGAGGTCCTGGACCTGTCCGCCGCCCTGGGCGTGGCCGTCTCCACCGAGGTAGCCGCGATCATCGGCACCACACTGGCCACCGCCGCCATCGCCGGCGTCGAATCCATCACCGTCGACCTCGCCGTCACGCAACCCATCGCGATGGCCACCGGCGAGAGCAGCAGCCTCAACCTCGACGAAGCGACCGACGCCGCACTCTTCGGGGCGGTCTTCGGCGGCACCGTAGGCGCAGCCGGCAGCACGATCAGGACCGTTGCCCAGAACGGCGGCCTCCAGGGCCTCCTCGACAGCCTCCGCCTGCCGGACTTCCAACCGGGCCTGGCCCTCCCCAGCGGCCCGTCGGCCGGCCTCGACGACCTGGGGATGGTGATGCGAACCGGGCAGGGCGGCACCGGCCCTGGCAAGGGCCCTTTTCCCGTTTCCGAGTCGGTAAAGGGGCCTGCGAAAGGTAAATCACTGCGGCTACCGAACAAACGACACACCATTTCTGGCGCAGCATCCGGCAATATCGACAAGGAAAACACGGTGATCTTGCGCGGGTACGAGCAGCAAGTCAATCAGGACATCGCCGACATCGCGGCAGGGCGGGCGGAGTTCCGCGCTAAGACCAACCTCTATGAAATCAACGGACGCACATACAGGGTGAAAGATACGGGTACAGTATTTCCCTGCAGCGGTACAGGTCTCGTCGAACTCGACCGGAACGAGTACGCGGCACTCCAGCAAATATCCAAAGCCAAAGGAAATGCTGAATCCGTGCAGGCATTTGTGAAAGATCCGCGCTTCATCAACAACCCGGAAGCTATCCAGAAAGCCCAGGCAGTTTACGATGGGACATACTGATGACCTACAACCTGCTCGTCACCGAGCCGCTGAGCAACAGAGTCGTCGCCGAAGCACTGGCCGAGTGCTTCGGGGTCCCCGTGCGCGATGTCGACGTGGCTGACGAGAACACCGACCAGGACACGCGGAACTGGGACGCGCTAGTGATCTGCGGGACGGAAACCCTCCGGGGCGATGTGCGGACGTCCCTGGACATCTACATCAGGGACAGTGTTCAGCCGCAGCCGGGTGAGCCGGAACTCGCCGCCGCGCTCGCACGGGTGCTCGGTCGCTCGGTCCTCTACCCCGCGGAGGAGTTTCTGCCGGGCGCCCCCTGTGTCGCGGCGGCTGACGGTACGGTCACCCGTGCCCGGCTGCTCGACCCGGGCGAGGACCCGGACGACGAGACGGCCGGCTACAAGGTCGATGCCGTCGAGGCCCCTGTTGCCGACTTGCCGAACGCCCAGGTCACCCGACTTCCCGAAATCGTGCGAGAACAGCGGAAGCCGACTCCGATCAGCGACCGGTTCGCCACGTCTCTGGACGCCCTGGGAACGGGCCGAACCGACGGCATCTGCGCCCAGTACCGGACGGCCGCAGACCGCTTGGGGGCGTGGGAACAGCTTGTGCAGACAATGGCGGACCGTTGGGATCCCGCGGGCTGGTACCCGGCAGACTTGTACGTGCAAAACCTCACGACACGGGACGGGCTGGAGGCCATGCAGCAGCAGTTCCAACCGCAGGAAGCAGAATTGCTGGAGGCCGCGCTGGACCTGGTCGACCGGCGGTTCATCGAGCTGACCGTCCCTGATCCCTCCTGGTACCTGAAACTCAGCAAGGAGCCCGGGCTGGACGTCCCCGACACGGATGACGCCGGCTGGTGGTGGGACCGCCGCCCCGACCCCCTCCCCTGGTAGCCCCACGGCGCCACCCGACACGGCAGAGGCCCGTAGCCGTCGTAGAGGTGGACGGACAACGGGCTTGTGCCCCAGTCAGCGGTGGGGTGCAGATCCACACAGGGCGAGACCACGCACGTCGAGGGGCCCCACCGCGAACGGTGGGGCCCCTCGACGTCGTGCCCGGTGAGGCACTGGCGGAGGATACGAGATTCGAACTCGTGAGGGGTTGCCCCCAACACGCTTTCCAACCGGTCACCAGACCGTACGCGCGGAAGCAGATACGTACTGGCCAGGGGCGAAACCGATAATCAGGGTGGCCGTGGACGGCCCCGAACACAGCCGAATGAGACCAGGACTGAGACCACTGCTCCACACACAGCACGCGCAAGGAACTCGGCTGTGAAGGTGCCACCGTCCGCGGGGTGCTGTGCGACGGCGTTGAAGATCTCGTCGGGCCGGGTGAGCACAGAGGCTGAAACGCGTCTCGCACTGCACGGCGACCCTGGGGAACCTCCGAGGCGGACAGTGTTCGTGCTGTCAGGCTTTCCCAGGATCGGGGCCGTACCACTGGAGGGGCTGACCAGTGACGGCGGCGATGCAGTCGAAATCCCGGTCACGATGGAGAAGGGTCAGCCCTTGGAGCTCCGCCGTCGCTGCAACCACCAGGTCCACCGGGCCCGCGCTGCGGTGCTGCCCTTTGCGGGTCAGCAGTTCCTGGACCCGCCAGGCGCGATCGTAAGCTCGGTCGTCCACGGGCACCCAGCCGAAGAGCAGGCGCATGTCCTCAATGCCACGCGCCCGGTCCTCGGCAGAGCGCGCACTGTAGAAGAACTCCAGCTCGGTCACCGGGCAGGTCGCGATGAGCCCCGCTGCCGCCGCCCGATCCCAGCCGTACTGCCCGGCGTCCCTCCGCATGAAGCGGGCGAGGGCGCTGGTGTCGATCAGGAACTGTGCCGCACTCACCGACGGTAGTTCCTCTTGTCCTCGAAAAGATCCAGGTCAAAGCCGCCCTCGTCCGTCGCCGTCCGCAGCCGGGTGAGCGCCAGGGCGCGCCGCCGGTTGTCCAGCACCTCGCGGAGAGCCGTGTTGACCGTGTCCTTCTTCGTGCTCGTGCCCAGCGCCTGGGCCACATCGGCCAGCAGCTCGTCATCGAGATCGATCACCGTTCGACTCATGGACACCTCCCTTGATATCAATGATGTGGCTGATTATACATCGCTTGATGCATAGAGCGGGAGTCCAGCCGAGCCTTTTCCGCAAGATCAGAAGATGCCCAGTTAACTGTGCTGACTCCTGACCTCGAAGCCGGGAGTCCGAGAGCGCGTTTGAGATCTGGCGTGTCGGCTGTTCGGGTGGATCGTTGGGCTGGGTGTGAGTGGTGCGAGGCGGGGTTATCCGTCCGATCTGACCGATGAACAGTGGGCCCTGGTCGAGCCGTTACTGCCTTCGCCGCGTACGGGTTCGAGGGGCGGGCGGCGGGAGAAGCACCCGCGTCGGCAGATCGTGGACGCGATCTTGTACATAGCCCGGACGGGCTGCCAGTGGCGTTACCTGCCCAACGACTTCCCGCCGTGGCCGACTGTGTACTGGTACTTCACCTGGTGGCACGACGACGGCACGGTGGAGAGGATCCACGATGCGCTGCGGGTGAAGGTTCGCCTGGCCGAGGGCCGGGCACCGGAGCCAACGGCGGCACTGATCGACTCGCAGTCGGTGAGGGCCGCCGACAGCGTTCCCGCCTCGACCAGCGGCTTCGATGCGGGCAAGAAGACCAGGGGCCGCAAACGGTTCATCGTCACCGACACCCTCGGCCTGCTCCTGGCCGTCCATGTCGTCGCCGCGAGTGTCCAGGACCGCGACGGCGGGAAACGACCGCTGCTGCGGACCCGCCTGGACCACCCCACCGTGCTGAAGTTCTGGGCGGACCAGGGCTTCGCCGGCCGCCTCGTCACCTGGGCAGCCGACACCTTGCGCCGCGAGGTGGACATTGTCCGCAAACAGCCCGGACAGCGCGGCTTCCAGGTCCAGCCCAAGCGGTGGGCGGTCGAGCGGACCTTCGCCTGGATCACCATGCGCCGCCGCCTGGCCTGCGACTACGAGCGCAAACCCGCCCACGCAGAAACCATGATCCGCTGGGCCATGACCGACGTGACACTCCGCCGCCTCACCCGCGGACGACCCGCCACCCGCCCCGGCCCCAAACCCCTACGACCAGCTCCCTGAGCCGATCTCAAACGCGCTCTGAGGGAGTAGGGCCGACAAGACGCGCAGCCATTCCGCAACGGGCAGCGAGGAGGTACGGCATGTACTGGCTCGCTGCCCTGGTGGGGATGACCACTGCCGTGCTCCTGGCCCGGTTGCTGCTGGTCCAGGTCCGAAAGCTCCTGGAGGAGGTGGCCGGAGTGGTTCGCACGTGGCGTACGGTCCGGCAGGCCCTGACCCTGCAATCCGGATCCGCCGAAGGGCGAGTCCGCCGGCCCGAGCCGCAAGCCGCCGCCCAGGAATGCGGGACTGAGAGCGATCGCACTCCTCCGAGTCCCGAACTCCCGTGAGGCACCGAAGGCACCGCGTCCACCAGGCCGATGCGTCACTCCGCAACGCGTTGATGGCCCCGCTGCGAGCAGCGGGGCCATCAACGTCGGGCTCGGTGAGGCGCTGGCGGAGGATACGAGATTCGAACTCGTGAGGGGTTGCCCCCAACACGCTTTCCAACTGATCGTCCGGGCGTTCAGGAGGGTTCGCGGGCATCCTGACCTGATATGGAAGGGTCGTACGGCCGCGGCCCGAGCCGTGGTGAGCGGCAGTGAACGCAACTGGAACTGCAACTGCCGAGACCTCTCCTCGTGGCTCCGCGCTGTTCGGGAACACCCTCCTGGTTCCTCCCATCTCAACGTGGCCAGGGTGGGCAGGCAGGGCTGAGTTCTGGACCGTTCTGGATGGAAGCTCAGGCTGCAGAGGTGGTCGTGTCTGCCGTCTCCGGCTCTGCCGGGATCTCGCGGAACAGTCGCAGCACTTCCTCGAAGACGCCGGCCGGGTCGTCGGTCTCCAGCACCAGAACAGCCACCGCATCGAGGGCGTGGTCGACCTCCCCGCCGGAGTCCTTCTTGGCCTGTTCGATGCACTTCAGGCTCCGGGCCACCTTCGGCCGAGCGTCGGCGAAGGCAGCCGGCAGCCGGTAGATGGCGTCGGACAGATTCCAACCCTCCGGGATGAAGTATGTCGCCTGGGTCGGGTCCTGACTGAGCACCTTCACCGTGGGTTCGGTGAACTTCGGCCCGCTGGTGATCTCCACGTCCAGGAGCAGCTTCGAGGCGGCACGATACAAGGCCGTCAGGTCCGGAGCGTGCCCTTCGAGGACTACCTCGGAAACGGTGATGCCTTCGGACGCCAGGAGCGCGCGGGCGAGCATGGCTGCCGTGCCGAGGGAGGCCCCCTCCGGGTCGTAGGTGACGGTGAAGCAGTCGTCATCACGGCGCAGGCTGATGGCCTTCCCTTGCAGAGCATCCCCTTGTCGCAAGTGGAGCGACACGGGGAAGAAGCGCTCCCAGGTCAGAATCGTCATGCCGCTACCTCCCCTCGTTGCCAGCTCCGGCTCAGGCCGTCACGGTGGTCGCCGTTGTGGCCATGCCGCTGGGTGCACAGCAGGCGGTCGGGCCAGGTGTCGTGGTCGTCCCGCTGGCCGTCCAGCCGATCACCGGTGAGCGGGTCACGGCCGGGACGTCGCTCCATGCACTGGGACCCGACAAGGCCGGTGAGGGCCCTGCGCAGAGGGCTGGGGTTGACAGTGGTGCACTGGCTGGCGATCTCCGCCACTTGCTTGGGAAGAATCTCCAAGATCACCTGGAGAGCGGCCTGCGGGTCGTCCGCCTCACTGCAGGTGTCGGCCAGGTCCTTCGCGAGTTTCGCGATGACCAGTTCTCCGATCGGTGTGATCCGACCGTTCTCGGTGACGAGGGTGTCCGAAGGAAGCTGCTCGAGGTCGAGGTCGAGGTCGGTGGTGATCATGCGATCACCTCGTCCTCGGCACGTGCGGCGGTCATGATCGTTCTCCTTTGTGGGGGGCGTGGGCGGACGCCCCTGCTGGGAGGCCGGCTGCGAGCAGCGGGGGCCTTGTCTTGCTGTCCTAGTCGCCTGGCCGGCGGGTCGGCCAGGCGTCGCTCCCCGTTCGAGAGACATGCGTGCGAAACCGCTGCCCAGCAGTAGGATCTGTGTTTTTGGTGGCAGCCCAGCAGTAGTGATCAGCCTCTCAACGACGCTGACCCCGCCAACCGTCCGGCCGTCAGCTCCGGCCGTCTACACGCCCGCCCCTGCAGCCTGCAGCGGAGGAGCGGACCGGTTTCGCTTCTCCGGTGGGAAGATCGATGACGCAGACGTCGGATCAGCAGGGCCGATAGTGTCCCGGCCATGTCCTTCTCTGCCGTGGTCTTCGACTTCTTCGGCACTCTGACCCCGAGCACGCCTGCCGGGGTCTGGGACGAGCACGCGGCCCGCAGCGCGGCCCCGCTTGGGATTCCGGAGCAGCAGTGGCGACGGGCGCTGGACGAGTCCTTTCCGGAGCGGGCGATGGGAACACTGGGCGATCTGCCCCAGTCGATCTGCACGCTGGCCCAGCGCTGCGGAGTGACCCCGGATGGCGAAGCGCTGGCGGCCGCAACGTCGGCCAGGCTCGTCTCCCAGCGCGAACTGTTCGTCCTCCGCGACGAGGCGCTCGACACTCTGGAGCAGCTTCGCTCCGACGGTTTTCGGATCGGGGTTCTCAGCGACTGCACGATCGAACTCGCCGAGACCTGGCCGACGCTACCGCTCGCCCCTCTGGTCGACGCGGTCGTCCTGTCCTGCCAGGAAGGCCGCAGGAAGCCGGATCCGGAGCTGTTCCGCAAAATCGCCCGGGAACTGGGCACGCCGACCAGCGAATGTCTCTACGTCGGCGACGGCGGCGGCGATGAGCTGACCGGCGCAACCAGCCAAGGAATGACCGCAGTCATGCTGCGTGCCAGCGACTGGGCGACCAACGACGCACACGCCCGCGAGGACAGCTGGCCGGGACCGTTCTTCTCAACACTGTCCCACGTCGTCTCCGCTGCCTGCGACCCGTCCCTGATCACGTCCTGAGCATGCCGCCCTGGGTGATCACCCGTCTGGCGACCCGTGCCAAGTCAGCGCCCTAGAGAACTCCGCCACCACGAGCGTGGGGAATTGCGCAACCGTCCACGCGTCTTCTCAGGCGGCCTCCTGCCGTTGCCCTCCGCTTGTGGCGGTTCAGGGGTCAAGGGCACTGCCAACAAGGTCGGCCACCTGTTCCAGATCCGGTCCGACCGGTAGCCCCCAACGGCCTGATCCGGGTAACTGAAACTACGGTTGCGGAACCTCCAAGGGCCACCGCGAGCGGTGGGGCCCTTGGAGGTCGTGCCCGGTGAGGCACTGGCGGAGGATACGAGATTCGAACTCGTGAGGGCTTGCCCTGGGCACGCTTTCCAATGGGTCACGATGCCGTACACGAGGGAGCAGAAGCGTTCTGACCTGCGGCCGAGCGAGCACCCAGGCGGGTGGCGGACGGACCCGGACGCGGCTGAATGCGGCCAGAACTGAGACCGAGGGCGTGGGGGCGCCGGGTCGGCTTCTGCCCTGGGTGACGGGCGGGCGGAAGCGTGACGGCCATTACCGTCCGCAAGCCCTGCGCCAGACCGCGCGTCGCTGAACACAAGCCAGCGATGCCGCTGTTCAGGCCATTCCCTTTGCACTTGTCTCGGTTCCTGTCCGGAATCCGCCCGACTTCCACCAAAGTGGCAGGAGGCAACAGCTGTTGATCGGCTGGTGCTCTGGGGGAATCGCTGAGCCATGGGGGTGGATCACGTATGGGCGACGCCGACGACGACCAGATACTCGACATCAAGCTCGTTGACCTGCAGACGAGCGCACCGCAATTCCTTACGCACAGTTCGGACCTGGCGACGGCCCTGGTCAAGCTCCAGGGCGGTCTGGCCGCGGCCGGCTCCCCGTGGGGCGGGGACGACCAGGGCAAGCAGTTCCAGGACCAGTACGTGCCGAACGTCACCAGCATGACGATGGCGGCCGAGATCCTGGCCCTCGGCCTGGCCAGCATCCACGACGCCATGGCCGACATGGCGGACGGCCACATAGGCAACGAGGCACTCATCCGCACGATGTTCAGCAGGAACGGGCCGAAGCCGGAACCTCCCCCGCACACCGGAGGGGGAGACCTGCAATGAGCGTCGCCGACGAGGCCAAGAAGATCGTCATGAAGCTGACCGGCATGTGGTGGCCGGACGCCGACGAAGGCGGCCTGCGCGACGCAGCCACCGCATGGCGCACCTTCGCCGACGACGTCGAGACCCTCACGGCCGCCGCGAACACCACCGCCCGCACCCTGATCGAGAACAACACCGGCCAGGCCATCTCCGCCTTCGACGACCCCTTCTGGCGCCGCTACTACTACGGCGGGCGCGGCTGGCTCCAGGACATGATCGACGGCGCCCGCGATCTGGCCACCGCCCTCGACCAGTACGCCGACAGCGTCCACAGCGCAGTGTCGCAACTGGAGCACAAGCTGGAGATCGTCGGCGGCACCATCGTCGCCGGCACAGCCCTGGCGTTCTTCACCGCAGGACTCACCGAAGCCGCCGCTGCCGCGGCCACCGCCGAGGTCGTCGACCTGTCCGCCGCCCTGGGCGTGGCCGTCTCCACCGAGGTCGCCGCGATCATCGGCACCACACTTGCGACCGCCGCCATCGCCGGCGTCGAATCGATCACCGTCGACCTCGCCGTCACCCAACCCATCGCGATGGCCACCGGCCAAAGCAGCGGCCTCAACCTCGACGAGGCGACCGACGCAGCGCTCTACGGGGCCGTCTTCGGCGGCGGTGTCGGCGCGGCCGGCAGCACGATCAAAACCGTCGCCCAGAACGGCGGCCTGCAAGGCCTCCTCGACAGCCTCCACCTCCCGGACTTCCAACCCGGCCTGGCCCTCCCCAGCGGCCCCGCAGCCTCCTTCGACGACCTCGGGATGCTGATGCGAACCGGGGAGGGCGGCGCCGGACCTGGCAAGGGCCCCTGGCCCACGGTCGACTCGGTCGAAGGGACAGCGGAAGGAAAATCACTGCTGCCACCGAACTCACGGCACACCGTTTCCGGTGCGGCGTCCGGTGAGGTCAAGGCGAAAAACAGCGTGGTCCTGCGCGGGTACCAGCAGCAAGTGAATCAAGACATCGCCGACATCGCGGCCGGGCGGGCGACTTACCGACCAAAGCCTCAACTCTATGAAATCAACGGACGCACCTACAGGGTTGAACCGACAGGTAGGGTTTATCCCGTCAGCGGTCCAGGTATCGTCGAACTCGACCGGAACGAGTACGCGGCACTCCAGCAGATATCCAAAGCCAAAGGAAATGCTGAATCCGTGCAGGCATTTGTGAAAGATCCGCGCTTCATCAACAATCCGGAAGCTATCCAGAAAGCCCAGGCAGTTTATGATGGGACGTACTGATGACCTACACCCTGCTCGTCACCGAGCCTCTGAGCGACAGAGCTGTTGCTGAAGCGCTTGCCGAGTGCTTCCGGCTCCCTGTCCACGATGTCGACGTGGCCGACGAGAACGCTGACCAGAACGCGCGGAACTGGGACGCGCCGGTGCTCTGCGGGATGCACGCCGTCCGGGGCGACGTGAGGACGTCCCTGGACATCTACGCCCAGGACAGCGTTCAGCCGCAGCCAAGCGAGCGGGATTTGGCGGCTGCGCTCGCGCGGATACTCGGCCGCTCGGTCCTCTACCCGGCGGAACCGTTTCCCCCGAGCGCGTACTGGGTCGCGGCAGCTGACGGTACGGTCACCCGTGCCCGACTGATCGACCCGGACGACGAGACGCCCGGTTACAGAGTCGATGCCGTCGAAGCACCTGTTGCCGACCTCCCGAACGCCCAGGTCACCCGACTCCCCGAGATCGTGCGCGAACAGCGAAAGCCGACCCCGGTGAGCGGCCGGCTCGCCACGTCTCTGGACGCATTGGGGGCGTGCCGAACCGACGAAACCGGCTCCCTCTACTGGATGACCGTGACCCGCCTGGAGGCGTGGGAACAACTCGTACAGACCATGACGGACGGCTGGACCCCCGCGGGCTGGTACCCGGCGGACCTCTACGTGGAAAACCTCAGGATGCGGGACAAAGTGGAGACCCTGCAGCAGCAGCTTCCGCAGCAGGAAGCGGAGTTGCTGGAAGCAGCAATGGAGCCACTGGACCGACGGTTCATCAAGATGACCGTGCCTGACCCCGCCTGGTACCTGGAACTCGACAGGCAGAAAGGTCTCGAAGTCCCCGACGAGGACGACATCGGCTGGTGGTGGCGCCGCCGCCCCGAGCCCTTGCCCTGGTAGCCCCACGTGCGGTACCCGGTACGGCAGCACCTCGCCGTCGAAGAGTGGACGGAAGGCGCCTTGCCCCGGGTCAGCGAGTGAGCCGCACATGGGCCCAGACCACGAACGTCGGTGGCCCCCGCTGCTCGCAGCGGGGGCCACCGACGTCGTGCCCGGTGAGGCACTGGCGGAGGATACGAGATTCGAACTCGTGAGGGCTTGCCCTGGGCACGCTTTCCAACTCTTCGTCCCGGGGTTCCGGCACGTCCGTGTGCATCCTGACCCGCGGTGCGGTCGCCTGCCCGCTGAGTTTCTGACAGTGCTGAACGGGGTTGAACGCAAATGGAACTGCAACTGCGTCAGTGCTTTGTCTTACCTGGTCAGGCCGTGCTGCCAGCCGCGTCTTGAGCATCGACGGCGTAGCCGATCTCGGCGAGATCTGCGGCGAGACTATCCACGGTCACGTCCGGGTTCAGTGAGGCGACGAGCGTGGCGCTGAGCGGCTGGAGGCCGAGCACCGCCGTCACTGCGGCGGGGTCCGGCGACGTCTCGTAGTAGTCCTCGGCGAATCGTATGTACGCGTCGGGTGAGCGGTCCGCCAGGAGCTCGAACAGGGCATCGGCTCCGTCCGGGTCAGTACCCTCGTCGGGGAACTCGATCTCGCCGGTCTGCCAGCAGCCGTCGGCGCCCCCACGCCACAGGCATGCAGTTACCACGGGCATTCCGTCCTCGTCGCAGAAAGCGGGCTCCTCGACGAACTCTCGGAAGGCTTCGGGCACCGAGTCGAGGACACCTGGCCAGGGTTCGTCGTTGCCACTTCCGTAAGGGCTCATGGGTGACTCGTGGTCGAAGCCGCGCACGTACGCGCCTGCGGCGGAGAAGACGATGGACCACTCGTTCCCGCTGCCGTCGCGCATCGACGCCATCTGCTGACCGGGTGCCCAGGCGGAGTTGAAGGAGTAGTGGCGGGACTCCCAGTCCGGGCTGATGACAGCCTCCAGGGTCGCCAGTGCCCGGCAGTGCTCGCGCAGCTCGACAATACCCGGCAGCCGCCGGGCCAGATCGAGAACAGTCATGCCGATATCCAACCCCGTACCACGGACAGCGCCGCGGAGCAGCTGAGGATTGTCGGGACGACCGCCCTTCGGGCGGAAGGGCTCAGCCGGCTGGCGGCCTCGCTGAGGCCCACTGTCATACGCGGTTACTACCTTCCACTCGAACGACGATCGAACGTCCGATGCTTTCGAGAAGTTGGCCATGGGTGCCAAGACGGCATTGCTTGTGTACATGAATACCGGAGTGTCCGGTGCGCCGCGGATGACAGGTAATGCGGACAGCGAGCGGACTCGGGCGCTGGTCCGTCGTCTGTATCCCGGCTGGGAGGTTGCAGGCGCATCCGGTTGCGAGCTCGGCGATGCAACCTATCCCGTGGAGGGGACTGCCTACATCGGCAGCTTTCCGGGGACGGACATCACCTGCGATCGGCACTGGATGGGCGACTACCCGACCCGACCGCCGCAGCACCTGATCGATGGAAGTGTCGGGCGCAGAATGGTGGTGCACTGGATGCACAGCGTGGTCGACTTCTTCGCCTTCGCCGTGTGGTAGGACGGGCAGCTGGTCCGTTCACTCAGCCTTTCGCCGGACAGCGGAGTCATGTGGTAGAGCTAAGAGGCTTTCGCCTCCAGGACCCGCAGGCACCGGATCCTGCGCTGCGGCAGGCTGCGATTGCTGCAGCCGTTGCGCAGATGGGACCGCCGCGCATGTACAGGCTTGGTCCGGACGGATCAATGGTTGAGGTCGAAGCGCTCCGAGAATGGCTTGCGTGATCAGCCGCATGTCCGACCGATTGTCTTCAGCGTCACGGCCTCGGGCCGGATGAACTGCCGTGGAGGTTGTCAGGTGCACCAGTGGGAGACCGATCCGGCGTACCAGGCGGTGGTGCGGGGGTTCGTGGACGCGGATCCGCTGGATCAGGCGGGAGGCCCTCTCGACATCCGTGTGGCGGTGGCCGGGATCCGTCCCGACGCAAAGGACGGGTTTCTGCTGGAGGAGGTGCCATGGGACCGCTTCCCGGACGGCATCCGCGTCCGCGAGGACATGGAGCGGCTGCGTTCGGGAGACCAAGCCGCCGTCCGCGGGGCTCTCGGCATGCTTGTCGGCCGGTGTGCCAATGACATGAGGGTGGCGGTGGCGCTGGCGGTGCCCTTTCTGCTCCGAATCGGTACCCACTCCGGCGGCGCTGACCGCGCCGAGGCGCTGGCCGTGGTGGCCGAAGGGGCACGCATGGGGCATCAGGGCGTGTGCACACGTGCTGACATGCTGCGGCACCGTAACGACGACGAATGGTACTTCGAGCCGACCGGATACCTGCAGAACTGGTCAGTACAGGCCGCCCGCTACGCAATCGCCGCAGACACCGACCTCGTTCTTCCTCTCCTTGGCGATCCCGACACAACAGTGCGCATCGCCAGTGCCTACGCACTGGCCGCTGCCTCCGACCGCGCTGAGGACATCCTCTCCGCGTTCCACACCTGCTTGCTCGCCGAGCACGCGCCGGACGTACGCGCGGGACTGGTACTGGCCATCGCAGAACTGGCCCGGGCGCACCAGGATTCGAAGACGACGGCGTGGATTCATGCCTGCTGGTCCGATCCCGGACAGCCACCCGAGGTACGTACGAGCGCCGCACTGGGGTGGATGTGCCTCACCGACGAACCGATCCCGGACGATCTGCGTACCATCCTGGACGACCTGGCGTCCGACGCGACAGCCCAGTTGATGGCACCGTTGCCGTGGATGCGTGCGACCGCGAGCGCCGTCGGCGACGGTCTGCGCCGTTGTCTGCAAGAGATGCTCCACCCCGACGCGCATGACACGGATGATTGCTGCGACGACCCGTGGTCCTGACAGGAGTGGCAAGCCCCCAGGGCTCGGTCTGAGACTGTAGATGAGACCACGCACGTTGTTGGCCCCCACCGCGAGCGGTGGGGGCCAACAACGTCGTGCCCGGTGAGGCACTGGCGCAGGATACGAGATTCGAACTCGCGAGGGGTTGCCCCCAACACGCTTTCCAACTGCTCACGGCGCCGTGCGTCACGAGCCAGAGCCGGTCTGACCTGCGATGAATCAGGTGGTGGTCCGGGTTCCGAACGCCGTCGGACGGAGCTGAATGAGACCAGAACTGAGACCAGGCGCTCTCACGCAGCGTGCGCGATGAACTCGACGGTGGAGGTATCGCCGTCGAGAGCGATGTTGAGCGACGCGTCGAGTGCGCCGGCGAGCCGGGCGAGCAAGGGAAGAGTAGGGACGGTGCCACCCAGTTCGAGCTTGGACACCTGGGGCTGCGTCATGCGGGCTCGGCTGGCAAGTTCCGTCTGGGAGATCCCCAGTTCGGTCCGGCGGTCGTACACCGCTTGCCCAAGGTCGAAGGCCATACGGATCTCCGTGCGCGCCGCTTCCACATCGGGAGGTTCGGCGTAGCCTTCTGCGGCCTTCCGCTCGCGGGCGAGCTTCCACTGGGCGTGGTTCACGGGCCTTCTCCTTTCGTGACGTCGCGAGAGAACTCGTCGTGTGCGCTGTGGCGCTCGGCTTCGCACGTCTTCCTGGCCTGCTTGGCACGGTCCACTTCGGCATCCTCCCGCATCCGCGTCTTGCGGAACACGGTCAGCAGCACGATCCGGCGCTCGGGGGCGAGCCAGTAGGTCAGACGGACGGCGTTGCCGTCGTGGCCGAGGCTGAACCGCAGTTCCCGTAACCCTTCGCCGAGGTATCGGGCGTATGGCTCGGAGAGGGTGGTGGGCGCGTCGAGCAGACGTTCAGCCGCATGCTCGGCCACGAGATAGTCGCGATCGGACAGGGTGTCCAGCCAGCGCCGGACTTCCGGTTCGATCTCGATCTCCCAGCCATCGCTCATATAGCTGACTGTATAGATAGCCAAATGTATGGGCAAGCAGGGGTGAGCGACCGGCCAGCACGTCAGCCGACATCGACCGGACGCCGCCCGGCGACATGCCGCAAGGAACGGACAGGAGCGAGCTCAGGCCCACCCGTCTCATCAGCTCGCACGCAGAAAGCTCCCGAGGACGACTACTCCGCCCGTAGCCACGCGTGGAGTGCGGCGAAGTCCGTGGCGGCGAGGCCGTGGCGGTGGTCGACGCGGTGCAGGAAGGTTCGAGCGGGGTGGTGAGCCTCCGCCCAGATGCGGTCGGCGTCGGTGATCTCGTCGTCGAGCCAGGCGAGGGGGCGCCCGGCTGCCCAGTCGAGAAGAGTGCGGGTCTTCCAATGCAGGCCGGCCGGCTCGGGCTCGTCGGACGGCTCCGGCCAGGTCACCACGGGGAGCTGCGGCAGACCCAGGAGCGGCGCGAGGCACTCGTTGGCCTCGGACTCCCACGTGGTGGCCCACACCAGATCACAGGGCAGCGCCAACAGCCTGGACCCGAGGGCGGGGTCGACCCTGGCCAGCAGCGGATTCGCGTCGGCTTCCTGCGGTACGTACGTCGGATAGCCGCCCGGGTACTGCTCGCGCGTACCACCGAAGGGGATGAGCGGTCCGTCGACGTCAATAAAGAGGATGGGCCGCACCCTGGGAATGATCACGTCTGCACCGTACGGGGAGACGGACCGGCTGCGTCACTCCGAACGTCGAAGGGCCCCACCGCGAACGGTGGGGTCCTTCGACGTCGTGCCCGGTGAGGCACTGGCGGAGGATACGAGATTCGAACTCGTGAGGGGTTGCCCCCAACACGCTTTCCAACTGCTCGTCCGGGGGTCCGGGAAGGTTCGCCACCGTCCTGAACTGCAGTGGAACCCTGCCAGCTGGCCGAGCTGAACCCCCGCGAACAGAGCTGAATGCAACCCAAACTGCAACCCTCCCTCGCCCGGTGAACCCCTCCCGTCATCGGCCTTGCGGCCGATCCGGCAGTGCCGCGTCCCCTGCATCGGGGCACGGTGGATTGCCCTCCCGCCTGTGCGCGTGGCTTCCAGCCGCGCGGTTACCGGCGGGGGCTCCTCCGGACCCCGCCCCCACCGGCCTGTGCGACCCGTGGCACGGGACGCGTCAGCTCCGGGCGACCGCTGACCAGCCGATCCGGTCGAGCTTCAGTAGGACGCCGATGTCCTTGATTGCCTTGCTGAACAGCACGCGCCAGAGCTTGCCGGGCACCGCCGACCGGTCGGGGTAGACACTGTCGGCCCACACCGGCGTGATACGCCAGTGCCGCTGACGCAGCCGCTCCAGCATCGTCGTTCCGGCGTCGCGGTCGGTGATGCAGGCCACGGTGCCCAGCACCGTCAGCAGCAGTCCGAGGGTGTCCACGACGATGTGCCGCTTGCGGCTGTTGACCTTCTTCCCGCCGTCGAAGTCCCAGCTCGCGGTTGGCACCGATGCCGCCGCCTTCACCGACTGGGCGTCGATGACACCCGCGGTCGGCTCCCGGTCGCGGCCCGCCGCCTCGCGGACCCGATCCCGCAGCCGGTCGTGGAACTCGGCGACCATGCCCTTGTCACGCCAGCGCCGGAAGAACGCGTAGACGCGGTCTCACGCGGGGAAGTCCGCTGGCATCGCCCTCCAGGTGATACCGCCCGCGACCAGGTAGCGCACCGCGTCGACCAGCTGCCGGTGGCAGTAGCCCTCCGGCTGCCCGCCCCTCCCCTCCAGCCAGGCGGGCACGGGCATCGCCTCGCGCACGACAGCTCGCTCCGCATCGGTCATGTCCGAGGGATACCTCGGACGCCTGTGCGGCCGGTCCCCGGCATTCCAGAACCGGTGGGCGAGACAATCACACTCCCGGACAGCGGAAACCGACCGGCGCGAGGACGTACAACTGCGACAACAGGGACTCCAGGCGCGCTCAAGGTCTCGACAACCCCGAGCTGCACCAGAGGCCCTGTCTTCATGCCCGCCAAGCGGCAAGACCACCCGGCCGAGCTGCTCCAGTCGAACCCACGTCCACCAAAATCGGTACGACAACGGCTTCTCAGCTTGGCGTTTAACCTCGCCGAGTCACCTGACCTGCTGATCTTGGTCTCTTCGTGAGACAGCGGGACGGCCGTTCTTCACGCTTCGAGGTGTCAAGCAACGTCGCGTGAAGGAACGGCCGCTGGTGAAGAGTCTGACCTCTGCAGGTCCCGCTGATGCTGCGCTGGACGTGCTGTCCCACTTTCGTGTCCAGTTCTACGACTGCCTCTACACCCGGGCGGATGCGCTATTCGAGCTCACCGACGCGGTCCTCTGCGCGGACGGCCCGGTGAAGTCCCTGGCCGAGTTGACCCTCACGGCCGAGCACCGGCGCGGGCACGGAGCGATGTACGACGCGGTCAACCACGGCTGGCTGGAACCACGTCGCCTGCGCAGACTGCTGGCGTCCACGCCGCTGCCGCGTGCAGCCGACGGGCGGATCGTGCTGGCGGTCGACGTGAGCAACTGGCTGCGGCCCGACGCCCCGACCAGCTCGGACCTGCTCTTCTGCCATGTCTACGGGCGGGGCCGCAGTGCCGACCAGTTCATCCCCGGCTGGCCCTACTCCTTTGTCGCCGCCCTGGAAACCGGGCGCACATCGTGGACCGCCATGCTGGACGCGATCCGGCTGGGCCCGGCCGACGACGCCACCGCGGTGACCGCTGCCCAGCTCCGTGACGTCTTCACCCGCCTCCTGCGAGCCGGCCAGTGGAAGGTCGGTGACCCGGACATCCTGATCGTCATGGACGCCGGCTACGACGTCACCCGCCTCGCCTACGTCCTGGCCGATCTGCCCGTCGAGCTGGTCGGACGCCTGCGCTCGGACCGGGTGATGCTCCGCGACGCCGGCCCCCGCCGCTCCACCCCGCGTGGCGGGCAGCCCCGCAAGCACGGCGGTGTCCTCACCTTCTCCAAGCCCGACTCCTGGCGCACCCCCGACCAGACCACCGCCCGGGACACCACCCGCTACGGGACAGCCGAAGCCCTCGCCTGGGACCGGATGCACCCCCGCATTCAGGCACGCGGCCCCTGGCTCGACCACTGCGGCGAACTCCCACTGATCCACGGCACGTTGATCCGCCTGAAGGTCGAGCACCTGCCCGGCGACCGCGACCCGAAACCGGTCTGGTTGTGGTCCTCGCGCACCTCGATGACCGGCACGGACGTCGACCTGCGCTGGCAGGCATTCCTGCGGCGCTTCGACCTGGAGCACACCTTCCGGCTGTTCAAGCAGACCCTCGGCTGGACCGTCCCCAAAATCCGCGACCCGGCGACCGCGGACTTGTGGACCTGGCTGATCATTGCCGCCCACACCCAACTCCGCCTCGCCCGGCCCCTCGCCGAAGACCTCCGCCGCCCCTGGGAACGACCGGCCCAGCCCCGCCGACTCACCCCCGCACGCGTCCGCCGAGGGTTCCGCCACCTCCGCGCGAAGATCACCCGCCCCGCAGCCGTGCCCAACCCACCCGACCAGGCCCAGGACGCCCACCCGGTTCACAAAACCGCAGGCCAGCACCACGATACGAGCCCGGGAAAACCATCAAACGCGTCGCAACCCTCACCGAACACGTCCGCCTGAAACAGCAACAGGGATAGACGCCAAGCTCAGACCGGCGTCGGCCGCGCAATATAGCGCCAGACAGCGCAGACAGAGGCGAGTTTGGGCATATGCCGACCGGCGGCGGGTCGGCGCGGGCATGCTCTTTGGGCAGCGGCGGGGTGCGGGTTCGCGAGCGCCGACGTACGTGCGCGCGAGCCCAGCCAAGGGTGTGGGATAAGGGGAACGCACGTGGGGTTCGAGGATCCGGCGCACGCCGATGCGGGCGGGGTGGACGAGGGGCTGCTGCACGACGAGGGCTTGATCCGCCGAGCGAAGGCGCTGGCGTGCACGGCGCCCCTGCACGACCTGGACGCGAACAAGGGCAAGGTGGAGTGGGCCGACGCGAAGGTCTACCAGATGGCGGAGATAGGCCTGCACGCCATCGACCAGGTTGCCATCGCGATGGACTTCGACACCGGAGCCAGCCGCCGCCACGTCCTTGACCGGGTTCAGCGGTTCGTCGCCCGCCAGGCGCCCAACCGCACGCAGGAAGAGCACGCCCGGGTGGCACGGTGGGTCCTGGACAGCCTGATCAATCACGGCGACGTCGAGAAGGCGTTCCACCGCCCCTACGGCGCGGTGGACGCGGACGGCGTCTACCGGGTGATGACGTTCCCTTTCAAGCTGATCGTGGAGCGCCGCGACAGCGCCGGCGTACTGTACCTGCATGCCTCACATGAGGCGTTGAACGTCCTGGTCGGCGCTTTGGACACGGACGTGGAGTCCGCCCAGGAGGCCGCGGAGGTCAAACTCGCCAACCTGATCAGGCGGGGGCGGCTCGCGGACGCGAAGCAGGTGGCGGAGCAAGCAAGGATCCGGACCATCCAGTACGGGGAGTTGATCCACGCCCAGTTGGAGGCGACCCGGCGCAACATCGCGTCGGTCGACTGGCTGGAGAAGGTCCCAGACCTGCTGACCGAGGCATTGGCGCACGTCCAGGAGCGGGTGCGGGCGGAGCGGGCGATCGCCAAGAACATGGCCGAGGCCCGGGACGAGGCCCAGAACCTGGTCCGTAAGCGGCAAGCCGCCGAGCTCGTCGTCATCGTCGAGGACTGCATCCGCCGACACATCCGCCTGCAGCAGCGCCTGCTGGAGGCGCGGGAGGTGTTCCGCGCGGAACAGGACCGCCAGCAGTTCTCCTTGAAGCCGCAGCGGTCGACGTTCGATCTATTCGGGCAACTGCTGCGTCCCGCACTGGGCCTCACCGTCGCGGAAGCGGTCGTACCGGTGGACTGCTTCTTCGCCCGGGCAACCGGGCTCGGGACGCAGGACATTCCGCGCCTGGCCACGCTCGTGCCCGCGTTGCTGCGTCCGGCGCCGCAGCCGGCCCGGTTCGCGGGGCCGGTGGAGGATCCGCAGGTGGAGCCGCTGGAGGACGTCGCTCGGTTCACCAGCGAGCAGTGGGAGATGGCCGAGCAACTGCTGCACCTGCCCGGGAGCGTGCGCTCACTGTCGAGCCTGCTCCAGGAGGCGGCACAGCTCGACGCGGACCTGCCCGCGCTCGTCGCGTTGCTTGCCGTGTACGCCTACAACCCCGACTCCGGCGCCGCCCAGCGTCGCGGGGACGAGCACGTGCGGTTGGCCGTCCGGGCGGACACCGTCTTGGTCAGCGCCGGTTTTCACGGGGACGACCTGTGGCTGACCACAGCGCAGGTGCTCCCGGACACCATGGGCGGAACGAACCAGACGAGGGATGGGGGACCCGGGAAGTGACCACCGCAGTGGGCGGGTACGTAGGGGATGACGCCGAGGCGGCAGCGCGGCTGATCGGGTACGCGTTCCGGCCGCGGGTGCTCCCGCACCGCGACCGGGAGTACGCCGCGTTGGTGCGGCGCTTCGACGAGGAGCCCGCGTTCGAGAACCTGGTGCGGCGCAGCGCGACCGGGCTGGGGCTGAACGTCCTGGGCGTCACGATGCGGGCGGGCTCGGTGATCGTCCCGGTTCCCGGGTCGGTGTTCGAGACCCGGCTGGAGGGCTACGCGCGGCAGGCACGGCAGAGCCACCAGCGTGAAGCGGAGCGGGTCCTGCACGGGATCGCGCACCTGGCGATCGCCGCGCTGTGCTTCCCGCGTCCCCAGGACCTGGCCGATGACAGCTATGTGGGGGCGGTGACGGCCGCCACGGTCGACAAGCAGGTGCGCCACACGTGCCAGGAGCTGGCCGAACGGTTGGCTGCCGGGCCGGAGAGCGGCGACGCGCCGGTTGGGGCACCGGAGTTGGAGCGCGCGTGGCGGGTCTACGCGCGCCGATCGGAGGCTGGTGAGACGAGCAGGGGGCAGGTGGTGCCGACGACCTCGGAGGCGATCGTCGGCAAGGCCCTGCGGTACCTGGTCGACCAGGGATTGCTCAACGAGGGCGAGAACGCGGAGCTGATGGTGAAGGTCTACCGCACGACGGGCCGCTATCAGCTGCAGGTCCGCGAGCTCGCGGCGGTCGACGCCTACCAGGAACTGCTGCTCCTGGGCGTCGTGCCGCCCGCAGACACCACCGCTTCCCTTCGGGTGATCGGCGACGACGACACCCTCTACTGAGCGGGAAGCAGACCACCATGTACGAACTGTCCCGCATTCGCGTGTGCTCGGCCGGGCCGGCCGGCGCCCGCTTCCAGGACGTGATCTTGGACTTCTCCGGTGCCGGGCAGCCGGTCGCCGCTCAGGGAGACCTGTTCGGGGCCGGGGCCCAGGGGCTGCGTCCGTCGCCGGCGAGTGTGGTGTTCCTGGAGAACGGGGGCGGCAAGTCGGTCCTGCTGAAACTGGCCTTCTCGGTCCTCCTGCCGGGACGGCAGCGCGTGAAGGACGCACCGGATCCGCGGCTGCTGGAGGACTACGTCCTGGCCAAGGACGTGTCCCACATCGCGTTGGAGTGGATGCACGCCACCACGGGAAAGCTACTGGTCACCGCCAAAGCGCTGTACTGGAAGGACCAGGTCGTCTCGACGGTTGCCGAGAACCTCATCGAGCAGTGGTACGCGTTCTTCCCCACCGAGACCCTCGGCCTTGGCACGCTTCCCGTCGTCGAGGAGGGCCAGTACGTGGCCTTGCCGACGTACCGCGACCGTGTGAACGAGCTGTTTGCGCAGGACCAGCGGCTGGCGGTGAACTGGCCCAAGTCCCAGGGCGACTGGACCGAGCTGCTGGGCCAGCTCGGGCTGGACCCCGAGCTGTTTCGCTACCAGCGGGCGATGAACAGGGACGAGGGAGAAGCTGTCCACGCGTTCACCCTCGAATCTGACGGGGGCTTCGTCGACTTCCTCCTCGAGGCCGTGTTCGACCACCAGGGTCTGAACGATCTGGCTGCCCTGGTCTCCAAATACGCCCACAAGCTCGCCGGGCGCAAGGACCTGGCGCTTGAGCTGGCGTTCGTGGAACAAGCCATGGTGCTGCTCGAGCCGCTGATCGACGCGGCAGACGCGGTGCACGAGGCCCAGGGACAGGTTCAGCGGGCCGGCACGGAGCTGGCGGCCTTCCACGGGCAGGTCAAGGCCCGCGTCCGCGATGACCAGGACCGCGTGTCGCTGCTTGAGAGGCAGTTGGAGGGCCTGGCAGGTGAGTTCAAGCGTGCATCAAGGCTGACGCGTCGCTGGGCGGCGACGGTCGCGGGCCGGCGGGAGAGGCTCGCTCAGTTGCAGGTCGAGCGGGCCAAGGCTGATGCAGAGGAGGCCTCTCGCCGTCGGCGGGAGGCCAAGACCGTGGCGGACGGCTGGAGAGCGACCGCTGCCGTGGAGCGGCATCTGACCCGGTCGGACGCGGTCCGGTCGTTGGCGTTGCTGGTCAAGAAGGGTGAGCTGGCGGCCGCGCCTGCGCTCGCAGCCCGTGAACGGGCCGCTGGGGCCTTCGCCCAGGGGTTGCTGGCGCTCAGGCAAGCGGCGGCGAGCGCACAGGAGAAGGAACTCGAACAAGCAGGTGTGGAGGCGGCGGCCGAGAAACAGGCACGAGGCGAGCGGGAGGCCGCGCTGAAGAAGGCAGGCCAAGCCGAGGCGAAAGCCAGCGGCCTGCTGGAACAGGTCGCTGCGGCACGGACCGACGCCGAGGAGGCTGTCGCAGCAGGGCTGGCACCCGCCACTGATCTTGTTCCCGCCGCTGCGGCGGATGCCCGACGCGCCGTCGACCTGGCATCAGAGCAGATCAAGGCATTGGAGTTGGAGCGGGAGTGCCTCGACCAACGTCAGATCGCTGTCCAGGAGACCTTGTCCGCAGCGATCCGCGTGGAGGAAGCCGCACACGGCCGCCGCACGCAGGCGCAGCGGGCCCTGGACACGGCCCGCTCCCGCGCCCGGGCGATCGAGGCCACACCAAGGCTCACCGATCTGCTGGGCACCGAGGTGCACCTGGACCTGGACGCGCACGCTCTGCTGGACCGCCTGGAGACGACGATCGCAGAAGCAGAACGTGAGCGGGTCGCCGTGCAGATCGAGCGGGCCCGTGACGAGTTCGCCCGGCTGGCCCTGGCCGACGGCCGCATGCTGCCCCCACCCGAGGTCGTGCGGGATGCCTGCCGGCTCCTGGAGCAGTCCGAGCCCCGCATCGACGCCTGGCCGGGCTGGGAGTACCTCACGGAGTTTCCCCTCCAGCAGCGCGAGGAAATGCTCGCGCGCGCCCCGCATCTGGTCAGCGGCGTGCTGCTGAACTCGCCAAACGACCTGGAGCGCGCCCGGGAGATCCTCGGGCGGGCGGCACCGACGGCCTACTACGTCACCGTGGGCGCAGTCGCGGGACTGATGGAATCGGCGGACGCCCCGACCCGAGGGCCCTGGTTCACGCTGCCGTTCAACGCCGCGCTCTACCGGGAGAAGGCCGCCCAGACCGAACAGAAGGTCATCGAGGAGCGCTGGGCCCGCTCGGAGGAACACCTGAAGCAGTTGCACTTTGCTCATCGGCACGACGGCCAACTGCGGCAACAGATCAGCCAGTGGCGCCAGGACTACCCCGAGGGCGCCCTGGTCGGCCTGCAGGAGGCATTGACGACCGAGGGAACGGTCTTGGAGGAAGCGGAGAAGGACACCGCCGAACAACAGCTGATCATGAACGCGCTGGTGGCGCGCCGGGACGGTATCCGTGGCGAACTGCACGATGCCCAGGAGGATCTCGACCACTGGCAGAAGGTGAGCCGGCGGCTGACCGAGCTCAGTGAGCGGCTGACGCAGATACCGTCGTGGCTCCAGCAGGCCGCGGCCGCCGAAACACAGCAGGGCGCATGGCAGAAGCAGGCTGACGAGGCCGAAGCCACCGCAGATGAGCACCGCCGTCTCGCCGAAGGCCACCGCGCTGCCGGCGATGAGCAACGCCGAGCCGCCGCCGCGGCCGGCCGGGAGTGGGCTGCGCTGCCCGGAGCCAACGACATGCGACTGGACGCCGAGCCGCCGAGCGACCCGGTGGCGGTGCTGCGGGACGCCTACGAGAAAGCCGAGGTCAACTTTAACAGCGCGGATGTCCCGGGCAAGCTGCGCGAACAGCTCGCCCAGGCCGAGGCGAGGGCCGCGGAGGCGGCGGCAGAATACTCGGCGCTGGACGAGACGGACCGGGCCACAGCGCGCCGTCTGCTGCAAACGCCCGAAGCGCTGGACGAGCGCAGCCGCGCCGAGGCGCAGGAGCGGGCGGACCGGACGCTGGAGGCAGCTGAAGCCGCGGTCACACAGGCCGTGCTGGAGCAGGGCAAGCACGAAAACGCCCTGAGCGAGCGGCACAAGGAGTTCCATGAGCTGACCGCTGACGGCACCGCCACCATGTCGGCCGCTGACCTGCCGGACACGATCGAGGGCTGCCTTCAGTCGGTGGCGGCAGCGGAGACGGAGCACCTCGCGGCGCAGGCAGCACAGACCGAGATCGGCGAACAGCAGGGCGCCGTGGCACAGGAGGCGGCGCAGGCCAAGGACGCGGCGGGGGCCTTCGCAAATCTCGCACATGCGTTGGCGGATACGGCAGCGGAACCGGACGCCGCCTCCTACGTCGGCGACGGTAAGACCGGCTGGAGTGACTATGGACGTCTGCGCGGTGCGGCCGAGCAAGGGAAGAAGGAACTGAGCCGCACCGAGAAGGTCCTGCGCAGCGCGACGGAGAAGATCAAGCAGCACGCCGCCGCCGAACGATACGCGGGACTGGGCATCCCGGTGCGCCAGCAGATCACCAACCTGTCGCCCGAGAAGACAGCCGAGCACGCGGCGGACTGGCTTGCCGCGCTCCAGCCGCGGAAAAGGAACCTGGCCGACGAGATCCACGAGGTGGACCTGCACCGGCAGACCATCGTCGACCATCTCAAGGGCGAGAGCGACAAGGCCCTGTCCTTGCTGCGGTTGGCCCAGCGGCTGTCCCGGCTGCCACGAACCCTCGGCGACTGGGCGGGGCAGGAGTTCATCCACTTCTCCTTCCAACCGCAGCCCGACGAACTGCTCCTGCCACGCCTGGGCGAGCTCGCCGAAGAGGCCGCGGCAGGCCGCAACACTGACGGCCGCAAGGTGGCACGCGATGGCCTGTCGCTGTTGCTGCGCGCCGTGCACACCGCTGTACCCGGCGGGTTCAAAGTCCAGGTACTCAAGCCGGACACGGTCCTTCGCGCGGAACGGGTGCGGGTGTCGAAGGTCAAGGACGTCTTCTCCGGGGGGCAGCAGCTGACGGCGGCGATCCTGCTGTACTGCACGATGGCGGCGCTTCGGGCCAATCAGCAGGGCCGCGAGCGCTCGCGCCACGCAGGGGTGCTGTTCTTGGACAATCCGATCGGCCGGGCAAACGCCGACTACCTGCTGGACCTGCAGCGCGAGGTCGCACAGGCGCTGGGTGTGCAGCTCGTTTACACCACCGGCCTGTACGACGAGAAGGCGCTGGGGAAGTTCCCGCTGATCGTCCGGCTGCGGAACGACGCCGACCTGCGGGCAGCCCGCAAGTACCTGGTCGTCGACGACATGATCCGTCGGCACCTGGATGCGCTCGCGCCCGAGGACGGCACCGGGCAGATCGACAGTGCCAGAATCTTCCGCCGGGAAGAACCGCCGCACGAGGGCCCCGAGGGGAACGATGGCACTGCCACGCCGAGAGAGTGAACTGATCGCAGGACTTCGGGAGTGGGCCGCGGCGCACGGCCGCAGCCCCTACAAGGAGGCCTTCATCTCCCTCGACGCCGTGTGGGAGGTCTTCCGCCGGGTGCCGCACCGCAACGTGGCCGGGGCGTTCGAACCCGCGGTCCTCGTCAGCCTGTTGAACGCGCTGGACAGCGCCGGCCTGATCCGGCAGGTTCAGCGACGAACGCCGGACAAGGTCTCCCTGCCCGTCAAGGTCCGGCTCCTGCCGCAGGCGCAACCGCCGGCCGTGCCGCCCATGCCCAGATGGCATCCCGTCCTGACCTGGCTTGCCGAGGAGTGGGCCACAGCGACCGTGAAGCAACGGCCCGCCTACGCGGCGATCGACCGGTGGCTCAAGAGCGGACCGGACCTGTTCCGGATCCCGTTGCGGGAGCGCGCCCTGGAAATCTTCGGGACGTTCGGCAGCGCGGAGGACTTCCTCATGCCGGAGAAGACGCTCGACGACCTCAAGTCCGGGCCGCTGTTCTCGGACCAGGGCCGGCTCGACCAACTGCTGCATGCCTTCAGGCCACCCTTACCGTTGATCACCGAGACGTTCCCGCTGGAGGACGAGGACGGACGCTACTGCCGCGTCGGGACCGGTGATGTGCTGTTCGTGGTGGAGAACGCCACCACCTGGTGGTCCCTGGTGGAAAGCCTCCCCGGTGATCATCGCCTGGGGTATGTGGCCTGGGGCCTGGGCGGTACCTTCCGGGCGTCGATCCGCGCGATCAAGGCCAAGCACCGCATCACGCAGATCAGGTACTTCGGCGACCTGGACACCAGCGGCCTGCGAATCCCCTTGCGAGCCTGCGACACCGCAGCGGAGCTCGGGCTTCCCCCTGTCCAGCCGGCCGAGCACCTCTATCGGGCGCTCCAGTTGTTGGGACGCCCCCGCCCGGCCACGGCCAAGGAAGCGTCCATCACCGCCGCAACCGCCGGCGAGCTGGCCCAGTGGCTCCCGGCGCCCTGCCAGGAGAGAGGGCGACAACTGCTGCTGGACGGACAGCGCCTGGCACAGGAATGGGTGACCTACCGCTACCTACGCCAGAACTGCGACTGGCACGACGACGTGCGCTGACATGGGCGACCTGATCCGGGGCGGACGACTGGACAAACAGGACCCAGGGGGAACGGGAGCGGCACCAGCACCTGTCCACGCAGTAGTACCGGACGGACCTGAGCCAGGCCCCGACCAGCAGCCCGTCGTGTACGTCAGCGCCAGGGTCCCAGACACCTGCGAAGGCGTCGCTGAGGAAGCCACGCCTTGGACCGGCACTGACCTGCCATAGGGGAGACGGCCAAGACGGCACCGTGCTACTGGCCGATCTCCGCGTCTCCATCGCGGACGGCAGCGAGACAGGCGCCTCGGCGTTGCCTGTTCCCACCAGGGCCACCTGCCGGGCGAGTGACCCGTACGCGGTCGAGCTCAAGTTCCACTCCGGTGGTGGCGAGGACGAAGGCGTCTGGATGCTGGGCAGGGACCTTCTCCTCGATGGATTGGGCCATCGCGCGGTCGGCGAGGCCGATGTGCGGGTCTGGAGCCGAGGCCGCACCGGGGGAAAGAACAGGGGGTTCCTCTACCTCTCGCTGTCCTCGCCAGTTGGAGACGCGCTGATGCGGTTCGACCGCGGTGAGGTCAGATCGTTCCTGCAACGCAGCCGCCAGATCGTGGAGTTCAGCGACGAGCACCTTCATACCGAGGTGCAGTGGAGTGAGTTGGAGGCGAACTTCCTGCGCTCGTGCAACTGAGGGGTGCGCCGGAAGGGCGGCCGGCGCACCCCTCAGGCGATAGCTGTGGTTCGGTGATCTTCGGGAACTGCTGGCACGCATGCCTTGGCGCGTGGTTGACGCCTCGTCGAGGTGCGCTTTGGTCGTGGCCTGCGGGCGGAGTCGGTTGCGGTGCCTGCACCACGCGGTGAGGTGCCGGCTGGGATGCGGAGCCGCCTGTCTTGTCGGGCATCCGGGGCGGCTGCGGGGTCACTGTTGAGGTTGTGCGGGGCGGGCTTGCACGTGGTCACCCGGGCGCGCGAGACTGTGCGCGGCGCGGACTGCCCGCGCCGAGTGGTTGAGGAGGACCGCGCAGGGCCGATGAAACGGCACAGGAAGGGCTTCATTAGCTCGCCTTTGTTTTGCAAAGGTATTGGTTCCAGCCTGCCGAAAATCGGCCACCAGGCCCGCTAACTGCCACCTTTCTCTCTGTTTATCTAAAGGCTGAGATCAGCTCCAGAAAAACCCTCGGACTTCCTTTTCCTGGAAATCCTTGGGCGGCTCGCCATGCCCTGAAACAGCCTGGCCAGCACCACTGGGCACCAGCCTCCGCGGCCACGGCCGCGGCAGGCTCCGGATGGCGCTGCGCACCGTTTCCCCACCGCACCTTCGACCTTCAGCGTCGACTCCCATGGCGGCAGGGAGCGGCGCAGCCGCGGCTTGCCGGAAAGGCCCAGCCGTGAAGTCCACTGTCGCTTCCTCAATCACAGCCAGCGCCATCAGCCTGCCCACGGTGGCGGCCGGGGCACCCTGGTGGGTGGCCCTGGTCGCGGCCGCGCTGACGGGAGGGGCTGTACCACTGATCACGCAGGTGCGGGCCGCGCTCAGGGACCGCCGCGAGGGACGGTTCGACCAGGAGTTCATGACCATGGTCCGGCAGATCCCCGACGCTGAGAAGCGCGTCCAGGCCATGGTCCAGTACCGGCAGCTGGGGCAGGCCGGCCTCGCCCTGGAACAGCCTGGCAGCACCTCCGCCCCGAGCCCTCCCGTGCCCCCACCGTGAGGTGAAGGCCTTGCAGACGGGCTGCTGCTGGTTGCGCGGACCGTCTCCGCAGCGCTCGAACCCACCCTGCAGTCACGAAGCGCGCGCTCCTCGCTGAGCGTGGCCTCATTCTGGCAGCGCAGCCCGCCAGTTGGCCTGACCGGCTGACCGCGCGGCGGCGCGGTCAGCCGGACGCGGCAGGTGACGGCAGCCCCGGAAGAAATGTTCTTCGGCAAGGACGGCTACTGGCACGGCTACGTGACCGTGGGCGTCAAGGACGACGGCAAGCCCGACCGCCGCCATGTCATGCGCAAGAGCCGCCCCGACGTCACCAAGGCCGTGCGCGAGCTGGAGAAGAAGCGCGACGCCGGCCTGATCCCCAAGGCCAGACAGACCTGGACCGTCAAGACTTGGCTGACCCACTGGGTCGAGAACATCGCCGTCCCTTACGTGAGCAAGAACACCATCGACGGCTACCGCGTCGCCGTCTGCCACCACCTGATCCCCGGCCTGGGAGCCCATCGGCTCGTCAAGTTGGAGCCGGAGCACCTGGAGCGTTTCTACCGGAAGATGCTGACGGCCGGCAGCGCCGCCGGTACCGCGCACCAAGTCCACCGCACGGTCCGCGGCGCGCTGAACGGAGCGGTGCGCCGGGGCCACCTCGCGGTCAACCCGGCGTCGATCGCCAAGGCCCCGCGCCTCGAAGAGGAAGAGGTCGAGCCCTACACCGTCGAAGAGGTGCAGCGGCTCCTCGACCAGGCCAACGAGACACTCCGCCCCGCGCGCTGGGCCATCGCGCTCGCACTCGGCCTGCGCCAAGGCGAGGCCCTCGGCCTCAAGTGGATGGACATCGACTTCGATCTGCGGGTCCTGACAGTCCGCCGGAACCGGCTGCGACCCCGGTACCAGCACGGCTGCGCCGGACACCCCTGCGGCCGGAAGCCCGGCTACTGCCCGCGGAAGGTCAACATCCGCCGCGAGACCAAGGACACCAAGTCCCGCGTCGGCCGCCGCCCCATCGGCATCCCGACTCGCTGCTCGCCCTCCTGCTCCACCACCGCGAGCAGCAGGAACACCAGCGCCGCCGGGCCGGGGGCCTCTGGACGGAGAAGTACTACGTCTTCACCTCGCTGACCGGCGAACCGCTGAACCCGAACACCGACCACTGCCGTGGCCGTGCTGTGCCAGGTGACCCGACTGCTGGCCGGGTCACCTGGCAGCAGCACGTCTGCGTAGGTGGAGAGACCTGTGGGCGTTGGTGGCGCCGACCACAGCGGGTCTTGGACGTTGGGGATGTCCTGGTGCTGCCCGAGGCCCCGTAGCCGGGCCGAGCTGGTCGGACGGCCTGCTCATCCCGTAGCTGGCCGTCGTGGACGTCGGCATCGGCATGTTTGTGGTGCCGGTTGTTGGACTGCCCTTTGGTGGCTGCTGGAGGGACCTGACGGTCGGCCTGTCGTGGGTCTGTGCGGGACTGAGCCCTGGACCGCTTCCGTGCTCGGCCCGGCAGCGCCCCGCGATGTTGTTTCTGCGGCTCAGCCGCTCGTGCTGCTGGTGGCCGTCCCGTGTGCGGCCCAGTCGGTGCGGGCGGTGGTGAGGGTGGGGCGTATTTGGTTGTCGAGGCGGTCGGCCTGGGCGCGGAGTTGGGTGGCGAGGTGGGTGAGGTCGTCGGGGGTGAGGTTGTTGATCCAGAAGTCGTCGATGATACGGACGTTGGCGAAGGGGGTCCGTTCGGCGGGGTCGTCGCTGTAGGGGTAGCAGGTGATGTTGCCGTTGAGGAGGATGTCTTCGCTTTCGCCGGGGTTGCCGTCGGCGTGGGCGGGGTGGTGGACGCGCGTGGTCTGGCCGTCGAAGGGCTGCGTGTGCACGACATCGGTCAGCGCGAGGGAGAGCCTTCCCAGCGGGATGTTGGTGTCGCTGGGATCCTGTTCGGCCCAGGGCGGGAGGTGGCCGGTGATGGTGAGGCCGCCCGTGGTGCTGATGGACCAGGTTTGGTGGTCCGGCGGGGCGGGTTCGGCGGTGGCCGGCTCGGGGGCGGTGGGGGACGAGACGAAGGCGGGCCTCGTGGTCGTTGACGTGGTGGTCAAGGCTTGTGCTCCTTGTCTGGGGTCGGGGTGGGAGGGGCAGGTCTTCTCGGACGTCGTGGATCGCCTGCGTGCGCGGACGATCGGACCCGTGGCGCCTATCGGAGGCCGGTACGCACGGATCGCTCTGCACGGCGCGTTGGCCGGGGAGGCGTCAGGGGGTTTCGGCGGGCGGGGCGGTGAGGTCGCGGGTGTGAGCGCCGGGGTGGTTGGCGAACTCGCTGCACGGCTCACGCGACTCGGGGTCGACATGGGGGCAGTCCGGCAGGATGTACAAGGCGGGGGAGGCGTCGTCTGCCCAGCGGGCCCAAATGGCACCGGTGGTCATACTGGCGAGGTCCATGACGAGGGCGAAGTGGTGATCGCTGTCGTGGGCCTGGAGGTGGCACCACAACTCCCGTTCTACTTCGGCCTCGTCCAGCGTCGCGTGGGGTCCGGCGAGGCGCAGGGCCTCGCGGCCGAGAGGCCCCGGGAGCCGGGTGGTCCGGCCGCAAGTGGGGAACGGCGGCTGGGCGTGCGTCATTGTGGGTTGCTTTCTGAGCGGATGCGTTTCACTGGTGCGGTACGTCGTTGCTGGTCAGGTCGGCAAAGCGCCCGCAAGCTCAGCGGGAATGCACGGTGGTCGCTATCGGGCGACGACGGGGCCGAGCCAGTCGGCGGGCGATGGCCCGGGCCGCCCGACCGGGGCGGAGGAGGAACTGTCGGCGGGTGAAGGGCTGTTGGGGAATGGCGACGGAGGCCCAGACGCGCTTGCCGTGCTTGGTGAGTTCCGCGCCGCTCGTGGCGGCCAGTTGGTTGATCAGCCACATTCCCCGGCCGTATTCCGCGTCGTCCGTGGCGGGGAGGGTGCGCGGCAGGGCGGAGGAGTCGTCGTGGACCTCGACGAGGATGCGCCGGGTCGCCGGACTGGCCTTCACCTTGACGGTGAACTCCTGTCCGCCGCTGTGCTGAAGCGCGTTGGTGACCATCTCGGACACCACCGTCGTCAGCGCGGTGCTGCTGTCCTCGTCCAGGCGCAGACCCCAGCCGGTGGTCAGTTCGTTGACGCGCCGGCGGGCGGCCGGTACCGATGCCGGATCGCGGATCATGGAGAAGCTGGTGGTGTTGGCGCGCATGGCGAAGGACCCTTCGACCGGTGTCAGGCCGTCATGGAGGCGTGGGAGCGGCGCGCGAGGGGGATGATGGGAAGTCGTCCGATCGCGTGCTGTTGCTGTGGTTCGAGCCCTCAGTCAACTGTCGGCTGGGCATGGTTGCCGGTGCCGGCAGAGGGTGCGTTTTCCGCCGGGGGGCCGCTTTGGGGGGCCAGGATTCGCTGCGGGACTTTGAGACACTGGGGAGGCGGGCATGATGGCACCAGATGGCATCGGCGCCATGCTGCGGACGGCGCGTGAGTCGGCAGGCCGGACCCGCGAGGAACAGGCACTGGTCCTGCAAGACTCCCAGGGCGGACGTTGGTTCGACCCGGAGAACCTGAAGCGCTGGGAGACCGAGCGCCGCTTACCGATTCCCGCCTGGCACCCGCTGCTGGCCCAGGCGTACGGCGTGCCGGTGGAGGACATCGCCCAGGCGGTGAAAGCGAGCAGGCAGCGGCGCCGCCTTCAGCGTCTGGCGGGAGCGGATACGGGAGAGGAGGGTACGGAGGTGGACCGACGACGGTTCCTCGGCGCGGCGGCTGCTGCTGCGACCGGTGCGGTGGCGCTGCCCGGCATCGCCGAAGCGCGGCAGGGCATCGACGCCGCACTGTCCGGTTCCGATGCCGGCGATCTCGCGTACCTGGACGGGGCGTTCGAGCGGCACCGCGGCGGCTACCGCGGCCGGCCCCCGACTCTTGTCCTGGCGCAGATGCGCGGTGACCTCGACCTGCTGCGGGATGTGCTCAGCCGCCCGCATGCCGCTGCCGTACGTGCCGACCTGGCCCGTACGGCCGCCGGAATCACCGGACTGGTGGCGATCATCCAGCATGACCGCAGCGACCAGCGCGACTCCCACGGCTGGTTCACCACCGCGCAGCAGGCCGCCCGCGAATCAGGTGACCGGCAGATGCTCGCCTGGGCACTGGCCCGGCACGCGATGGTCCCCCTCAACTACGGCGCCCCCAAGGCCGCCGCGGACCTCGCCATCCGGGCTCGGGCCGAAGCCGGGCAGAAGCCGTCCGCCGCGGCTGCACTGGCCGCGGCTGTCACCGCCCGAGCCTTCGCGTCAACAGGCGACCTGCAAGGTGCACTTCGCGCCGTCGCCGACGCCCGCATCATCGCCGAGCACCTGGACGGCGCCCAGGCCGCCGACACCTGGTTCGGCTACCCGCAACAGAAGCACCACGTCCACCTGTCCCAGGCGTTCACGCTCCTGGGCCGTACGCGTGAGGCGTATGCCGAGCAGGAAGCCGCGCTCGCCCTCACCCGGTCCCCGTCGGTCATGACCCGCGCCCTGCTGGAGATGGACGCAGCGACCTGCCTGCACACCGACGGAGACCCGACTGCCGCAGCAGACAAGGCCGTTGACATCTGGGAGCGGCTGCCGGAGGCGTACCGCGACGGGCTGGTCCGATCACGGGTCGAAGCACTGCACCAACTGCTCCCCGGTTCCGCCCATGCCAGACTCGGTGAGGCGTTGGCGAGCTGACGGCAAGCTCGCGCGGCAGAGGCGGATGCGAGCTACGCGCTTCTGCGCGATCATTGTCCTCGGCGGGTTTCGGCGAACGATTCTCAACGTCGATGCTGGGGCTTATGCGCCTCGGGCGGGCTGACTTGGGGCGCATGCCCTGGTGCCTGTCCCTGCCCGAAGTGAAGAGACGCAGCGACTGGTGACCGTAGGCGTGCTGCTTCCGCTACCGGGTTCGGTACGGGATTACGGCTGGTGTGTTGGATGCGGGCCAGGAGGACGCGGGCCGGCTTGCGGGCGGTGTGGAGTTCGCGTTGTTCTGCGGCTTCCTGCAGGAGCCGGATGGGCTTGTGGCCGCCGCCTTCAGCGTCGGCGAGGACGGTGGTGAGGGCGGGCCAGTCGGGGTCGGCGAGGATGCGGGTGGCGTGGCTGGGGATGGCGGCGCGCAGGTCGTTGGCGAGGGTGGCGCGGGTGTCCGGGGTGGGCTGGCGCTGGGTGAGTGCGGCGAGCTGCCCGACGTTGGCCTGGTCGTGGGCAGCTTCCAGGTGCTGGACGGCTTGGCGGGCGGTGGCGGCCTGTTGGGCGTGGCCTCGGGCCTGGTGCCAGCGGTTGGCGAGGATCGCGGACCAGATGAGGGCGGAGAGCAGGACGGCGAGGGCGCTGCCGTCCTTGCCGGTGCCTGCGTTGACGATGTCGCGTGCTGCGGTGCGCAAGCCTGCGGCGCCGCTGTGTTCGGCGCGGATCTGGGAGCGCGGGGCATGGGCGAAGGTCCTGGCTGCTGACCGGAGTTCGGCCCGGAGTTCCGACGGAGCCGACTGGGCGGTGGCTTCGATGAGTTCGCCCAGTGCGGCGATGTGGGCCTGTCCGCGTGAGTCGCTGCCGTCGCCGGTGATCTCTGCGGTGAGGGTGTCGAGGGCTTCGGTGGCGTGCTGCCAGGGGGTGCCGGGGCGGTTGCGGCGGGCGGTGGGGTGTTCCTCGGGGGTGCCGGTTTCCAGGCGTGCTTTCAGCTTGGGCAGGGTGAGGTCGGGGGCGATCTTCCCTCCGGGGTGGTAGATCTGCTCGCCGTCCTTGTTGAGGTCGCCGGGGCGGCCGGCGGAGTAGCCGAGGAGGTCGCCGGACGGGCCGCGTCGCGGTTTGACCATGACGTCGCTGGCTTCGAGGTAGGCGAGGAGTTCTTCGGCGGTGGTGGCGTGGGGGATGGCGGCGCGGATGCGGTCCTGGAGCCAGGCGCGGCTGGTCTGCTCCCAGCCGAGGCGGGTGGCCTGGTGCATCTCGGCCTGGGTGGGGGCTGGCTTGCGGCTTGCGGTTGAGACCATCGCCTTGCCGACCGGTGAGGCCGCAACTGCAACCACGCACGTCGTAGGGCCCCGCAGCAAGCTGCGGGGCCCTACGAGTCGTGCCCGGTGAGGCACTGGCGGAGGATACGAGATTCGAACTCGTGAGGGGTTGCCCCCAACACGCTTTCCAACTGCCCGTCCTGGGGTTCTGGCGGGTTCGTGAGCATCCTGACCTGTGCCGATGTGCGTCTCCGACGATTAACGGACGTCGCTGAACGGAGGTGAATGCAACCCGAACTGCAACCCTTCCGTCCGTACCCTCAGCGATACCGGATGGGTGGAGGGGCTCAGAGGCGGGCCGGAGGTCTTCAATTGGATCGCGCTGTGTCGGCGCGGACGCTGCGCCCGCCGAGGGAGACCTCCTCGACGTCCGACTACCGGTCGTCGTTGACGAGGCGTACCCGGGGTATCGGGGTCGGCGCCCGGCTTCGAGAAGAGCTGTGACCGCGCCGGCGTCCCTGGCGGTCACCGACGCCACAAGCCGCTCGGCCAGCCCGCGTTCCGGCGTTGGCGTCAGCCACCCGTGATCGTCGACCGCATCACCGTAGCCGAGCCGGAGACCACGATCATGAGCGCCGGCCCGGCGGTGAAAACCCGGTGGCCCGTGACGGCATCGATGGCGAGCATGGCACCTGTGTCTGTCGTGACGCGCGAGATCCGCGCCCTCTATTCCGCCGAGACGATCACGGTCTGCCAGGCTTATTCGCCGGAGATTGCCTACCCGGCGGCTGCCGCGGGACGGTTTTCCGATGGCTACGACCGCGGGCGGATGACGTGGATAAAGCCCTCGTTCCTGTGGATGATGTACCGCAGTTCCTGGGGTTCGGCGGTGGGGCAGGAGCGGGTGCTGGCAATTCGGATCCGCCGAGAGGGGTTCGAGTGGGCTCTCGCCCACAGCGTGTTGTCCGGGTACGACGGCCGGGTGCACACGTCCCGCGACGAGTGGAAACGCGAGATGCGCCGCAGTTCCGTGCGCATCCAGTGGGACCCGGAGCGGGACCTCCGAATGCAGCCGATGCCGGATCGTTCCCTCCAGATCGGCCTGCGCGGCGAGGCCGTTCACCGCTACGTCGACGAGTGGGTCGTGGGCATCGACGACGTCACCGAACTCAGCCATGCGGTCCGCGCATTGACCGGTGACGGTCTGACGGCGGAGGCCGCACGGCTGTTGCCGGTCGAACGCCGCTACCCGTTGACCGGGGCACTCGCGTCCTGCATCGGCGCCACGTCCCTATGACGTCCGCTGGACGACGAACATCCCGACGGCTCCGGCGGCAGGTGAGGGGAGAATGCGGCCGGTGAGCGATGTTGAGTTCTACGCCGATGTGCTTTGCTCGGGCGCCGTTCTGGGCCTCGATGCGCACAGCACGCCGGAGCAGGTGACTGCCGTGCTGGGAACGGACTTCGGTGAGTACCGGTCGCGCGGTGCGATGATCTGGGATTTCGGGCTGATCGAGTTCACGTGGGAGCGTCGGCGGGCCGACCGGACGTGGCGGGGAGTGGGTTTCGCCGTTCAGGTCCACCGGCTGGAGACGGCCGGCGCGGAAGCGGTCAGCCCTGCGATCAGGGCGGCCTACGGCATGTTCCCCTCCGCGCCGCCCCGCCTCGAGGAGCTGAGGGCGCTGCTGGATGCCGAGCGGTGGCCGCTGCGGGATGTCCCCGGCGCCGATCCGGACTTCCGTGAGCTGTGGCAGCCCGAAAGCGAGGTCTCCGTCCTGACCGGCCCGCGAAGGAACATTCTGTCCTCAAGCACAGATGACCTGCCCGTCTACCGGATCGGAGCACCGCTCACCGTTGGGCAAGCAGTCGTACGCTCCCAAGGCTTTACCAGTCGCAGCCCGGCGCTGGACCGTCTCGACCACCTACTCAGGGCCACCCCGGAGGAGCGGTTGGACTGGCTCGCCCGTCGCGGACCCGCGCCGGAAGCGGGACGGACCAACTGGTGGCTCTATCACCTGCAAGTCATCGACTTCCGCATCGCCCAGCAGCGGGAGAGCCAGGTTTCCTGGATTGAACTCAAACTCTGGCTCCTCGACCAGGGCGAGCGGCAGGGGCTGTTCACCACCGCGGCGACGGTGGAATCGCGCGCCTGGTTCGTCGCGGCGCTCCATGACCGGTACCCCTTGCTGCCCGACCGGACCGTGCTCCCGGAGGCCGACACTCTGGTCCGCGACTGCCTGGAAGCGATCCCTGGCACGGCGGCGGATCTCGCCCGCCGCCACGACCTCCACTCCTGCTCCCGCGCCGAGCTGCTCCGCTCACGCCACGCCAGGAACCTCATCCGGGCCGCGGAGCAACACCGCAGCCGCCTTCGGGACCCACTGCTGGCCGCGCGACTGGACGACTGGTCCACCCTGCGGCCACAGCTTGTGTGATATCGAGGCCGGGGATAAAGATGTTGGCCCTGAATGCCTTAATTACGGCGACATAAATGCAACCCAACCGGCAATCCACACCATGGCGGGGGGGCGAACCGCAGGAGCGGTTCGACACCCCGTTTCAACTGGTAAGGCGGAGTGCGGAGGATACGAGATTCGAACTCGTGAGGGTTGCCCCCAACACGCTTTCCAGCTGTTCGTACGGGGGGTCCGGCGGGGGCCGTGGGGGTCATGACCTGCGGTGGAGCGTTCAGGTCGGCGCCGTGGGGACGGGCCTGGACGGACGCGAATGAGACCAGAACTGAGGCCATGACCCGCTGCGTTCATCGACCTTGCCATAGGTCTGGACGTTGCCGGCCTGGATCAGTACGGGGTCCGCTGTTACACCGGCTGGTTGCGGCACATCACCCTCGCCAGGCTCGCGCATACATCCTGGCGACGCTGGCAGCTGCCGCGGCGTCCAAGGAGGCGGCGGAAATGGTTCCGGCACCCTGGTCGACCTTACCGTCGCGGAGATCCGGCGTCTCTTGGCAGTTGGCTGCACCTGCGGCCCGCGACCGCCTCTGTGCTCGCGCGCTGAACTGGTCCACCTGGCTGACGCCGACAAGCTGTCGCCCGTCGTTGCCTCTATGAGCGTGGGCCGCACCCGTCCGGAGGGCGGTCCCATCAAGATCCCCCTGATCCGCGATCCGCCCACTACACTCACCACGCGAGCCTCTGAGCAGGAAAAACACCGAAGTCCTGTTGGACTACTAGGTGACCGGCTCGAAGCTTACGACTCTGATCGGCCTGTCCAGACACTACTTGCTCTGCCATGCTACGAAGGTCGTGATCGGCTGTGCGGTTTCGAAAGAGTGAGGGGTGCAGCATGCCCGGGCAACTCGAAGATGGTGACGAAGCGCCCGAGCCGGTGTACGAGCCGAACCCGAAGCACAAGCCGATTCCACAGCCGGGGAGACATGGCTCGATATGCCCTCCCGGCGCCAGCGGCCCCGGTCTACTTCCGCTGAGCGACCAAGTAGACAACCGGCGCTACGCAACCGATGGTGAACAGGCGTACGCGGCTCAATGTCATGATTCGAATCGAAACGCCTGGCACGGATACCCTGTCGGATGGGAGGAAGTACCACCAAAGCTGGTCTCGAAGTGGGTGTCAGAAGCAAAGGTCGAACGTAGGACTGTCCGCAGAGCAATGAGGAGGCGAGACTAAAGATGGCTGTGACCTGGGAACGGTTTAGCGGGTCGACAGATACCTTTGCCGTTCGCCTCTCATTCATGCCCGATCCAGATCACGGGGTCGGAGCTGAGCCTGATGAGAGCGCGACGTGGGGTGCCCTGCAAATCTGGGTTGCCGGGCAAAACCTGTGTGCGCACGTCGATCAAGGCGAGGTCCTACAAGCATCTCATTGGTATCTTCTACCATTCCTCGAGTGGGTCGCAGGCAATTGGAACCCTTTGCTTCATGAAGAACGCCTCCCCAATCGGAATGCAGGTGAAACAGCTGTCGCCTCACTGAGCAGAACGCGGATCGCTCCTCCACTTGCAAGCGAAGACGAGATCCTCCCTTGGGAAGAAGAATGGTTTGAATGGCGCCAGCGTCATTCACTTCGCGCCGCCCGCGCCGGTGGCATGTTCCCGAATGCTGTGATTCGAAGGTTGCGCGATTCCATCGAGATCAGTTGGGACGACGAACCTCTCGCCGGTTCGCCAATTGGCTTCAAATACAGCTCTAACAACGGAGCCGCTACAGTCTCACCAGACCAGGTCGCCAAGTCTCTATTTGAAGTCACGCTCGCAGCCGTTGAACATCTTACCTCACTACATCCGGAGAGCGCACGGATTCGGAAGATGAGGGAAGCGCTAGATAGCCTGCTAGACACAGGACAGGATCAATCTCGGCTCGCCTGGCTAGCTGGGCTACGTCCTTCTAGCGTCGGTCAAATGGTGAGTGAGATCGGGGGGAGAGTCTCTATCTCGTGGGAAAAGATTCGAAATACTTTGACAGACATTAACCCTGCTGCTGCCATCGCGGCACTCACGCCGGGAACGACCAACTCGCTTGTTGTCAGCGGCTCCTGCCAGGCGGCTATGCTCTTTGGAAGCGTCGCTCCCAACGTCTCCGAACCCGATGTACAGGGACTGGCCCGTCTCCTCGTGGATCAATACGATGCGCAAGGCGAAGCATATTCTCGGCTCTTGGAGTATGCAGATGATCAACCCGTCGGTCTGCATTCTCCACCATGGGAACAAGGGTACGAGCTAGCCGAAGCCCTACATGACGTAATTCGGCCCAGCGAATACGTTGACATTGACTCGTTCGTCGAGCGGCTCGGAATCAGCCGGAAGTCGATTCGTCTAGATGACATGACGATTCGAGCATGTAGTCTAGTTGGCCCGCAGCACATTCCAACAATCGCGCTGAATACTGCGTACATTCGCGGGAAATCGCACAGTGTTCAACGTTTTTCGCTTGCCCATGAGCTCTGCCACTTGCTTTATGATCGAGCGCACGGGCAACGACTGGCAATCGCCAGCGGCCCATGGGCACCAGCCGGAATTGAGCGTCGCGCCAACGCATTCGCTGCGATGTTCCTAATGCCTCCCCCGCTCGTCCAAAGCGCAATTTCCGCTTGCCCAGATCCAATCAACTCCTCCGAGGGAATAACGTTCATCTCGAAAAAGTTGAAGGTCGGCTTCGTGGCGACGGTTGAGCATTTGTACAATCTGACTTTCATGACCGAGGAAGAGAAAGACGCATTGCTTGCTCAAAGGTTGGGAAATGCTCCTTAGTACTCCAGCTGTAGATCGTGATCTTCATGGTCGGGGCGCTGCCTGGCGGCAGAAGTAGCTGGCTCAGGCTTGATGGCGGCGTCAGGCCGACGCGTAAGGTGCCCGAGTGATCGAGATACCAGAGGCGTTCGCGCAGAGCACCATTGAGCGCGAAGGAGAGCCCGGAGCGGCGTGGCTCGGCGAACTGGCCAGGATCGTGGAAGAGCTGCTGGGGCGCTGGGAGTGCGTGCCGGACGGGAAGCTCATGCACGGAGGCGTCGGGGTGATCATCCCCGTGCGGCAGCGGGCCGAAGGTACTGCTGTGCTGAAGGTGTCGTTTCCGCACCCCGGCAACGTCCACGAGCCCGAGGCTTTCGCGGCGTGGGGCGGGCGCGGAGCGGTCTTGCTGCACGAGCGCGACGATGAGCGGTTCGCGATGCTTCTTGAGCGGGTCCAGGCGTCAACCCTGGCCGGAGTCGAAGACGGCGACGAGGTTGTGACGGTCGCGGGGCGGATCAGTCGCCGGCTGGCCATTCCCGCGCCCCCGGGCCTGCCCCGGCTGAGGGAGCAGGCCAATGTCTGGGAGGAGCAGCTGCGCAAGGACGCTGAGGAGCTCACGCACGCACTGTCGCGCTACGTGGTGGACGCCGCCGCGGCGACCGTCCGCGAGCTAGGCCGCGTCCAGCCGGACACCCTCATCCACGGTGACCTCCACGCCAGGAACATCCTGCGCGCCGACCGTGAGCCATGGCTGGCCGTCGACCCCAAGGGATATGCAGGAGATCCCGCTTACGACGGCGGCACGCTGCTCAAGTCACGCGCGTTGACGCTCCTCGACGCGGACGACCTGTGCAAGGCGGTCCACCGCACCCTGGACGTCTTCGCCGAGGCCGCGGAAGTCGATCGCGAACGCGTCCAGCGGTGGGCCCAGTTCCATGCCGTCCAGGCTGCGTTCTGGGGCCGTCGCCACGGATTCCGCATCGCTCGCAGCGGACCACAGTTGGACTGGCTCACCGAATTCGCCGACCGCCTGGCGGAGTTGCTCACCCCACGCTCGTAGGTCGTGATCTCGCTGGGCTGGGGCGGGTGCGAAGACAGGTGCGGCCACCGTTGACCATCGTGAGTTGTGTGGACTTACGAAGAGACGGTGGCCGCAGGTCACAGCATAGATCCCGCCCGCTGGCGGGAGGCGTTCGAGGTGGCCACGGGCCGGATCGCTGCCCGGTTCGCCCGGGTCGAACCCCGCCTGCGGGCCGGGCGGTTGGTGCTGGGACTGTTGTCCGACCGGCCGCGCAAGAACTGCTGGACCATCGCGGAGTGGGTCGGGGAGGCCAGCCCACATGGCATGCAGCACCTGCTCGGCCGGGCCAAATGGGACGCCGATGCGGTCCGTGACGACGTGCGCGAATACGTCGTCGAGCATCTCCACGACGAGGCCGCGGTGCTGGTCGTCGACGAGACCGGCGACGTGAAGAAGGGCACCCATACCGTCGGCGTCCAGCGCCAGTACACCGGCACGGCTGGACGGATCGAGAACTCCCAGGTCGCGGTCTACCTGGTCTACGCCGGGATGCGCGGGCACGCGGCGGTGGACCGGGAGCTGTACATCCCGCGCTCCTGGACGTGCGACCCGGACCGCTGCCGGGCCGCGGGGCTGGGCGAGGACACCGTCTTCGCGACCAAGCCGGACCTGGCCCGCACGATGATCGAACGGTTCCTCGACGCCGGACACCACGTCGGCTGGGTCGCCGGGGACGAGGTTTACGGAGGAAACCCAAGACTCCGTACGGCTCTGGAGGAGCGCGGCATCGGCTATGTCCTCGCGGTGGCCTGCTCGACCGAAGTGCCCACTGGTGCAGGCAAATTCCGCGCCGATGCCCTGGTGAAGAAGGTGCCGAAGCGGGCCTGGCAGAAGCTCTCGGCCGGGCGCGGTGCGAAGGGGCAGCGGTTCTACGACTGGGCCGTCGTCGACCTCGCCGAGCCGGCCCCGGGCCGCCACCAGCTGCTGATCCGCCGCAACCGCAGCACCGGTGAACTCGCCTACTACCGCTGTCACTCCACCATGCCGGCATCCCTGGCCACCCTGGTCAAGGTCGCAGGTTCCAGATGGCGGGTGGAGGAGACCTTCCAGAGTGAGAAGGGACTGGCCGGGCTGGATGAGCACCAGGTCCGCCGCTACCCCTCGTGGGCCCGCTGGGTCACCCTCGCGATGCTGGCCCACGCCTTCCTCGCCGTCGTCCGCGCCGCCGAACACACGCACCGACCCACGCCGGACGACCTGATCCCGCTGTCCTGCAACGAGATCTGCCGCCTGTTCATCACGCTCGTCGTCCGGCCCGTCCGCGACGCAGCCCACCGGCTTGCCTGGTCCGACTGGCGCCGCCGCCACCAAGCACGATCACGCACCAGTCACTACCGGCGACAAGCCACGTCCCAGACATGAAGATCACGATCTACAGCTGGAGTATTAGTCAATTAAGCAATTGACTTGGATTGCCGGGGAAGTGCAGTCCATTCGCAGCTTTGATGTTCGTCGCCATACGCGTCAGACCGGCCGCCAGCAATGCGGCTGACCCAAAGCCCCTGGCGGCGGACGTCAGCCAAGGCACGGCCGGAGGCATTCCGAGCCAACCACATGGGCACCCCTGGGCCTGCGTGTTGACCCTGCTTCTGCGCTGAGTGTCAGTGACGCCGTCTAGCCTGCGGCTGTGGATTGGGAAACCGACGATCCTGCGCCTGCCTTGTTCTTCACGATCTTCTGCATCCCCGGCTTTCTCGCGACCCGCTGCATCCGTCCCCATGCCTGGAGGTCCTGGAAGTGGTCGGGCACTTCGACGCCCCGGTTGCGGGCATACTCGATGAGCGTTGTGACGATCGCAACCATTCGGCCGCGCCCGGGAAGAGCACTCCCTGCCAAGTAGGCGGCGATCTTGTCCTCTTCATACCCGGTCTTAGCCGAGAGGAACTCCGCACTAGGCGAACCGGCAAGGCGAAGCAGGGAGCGGAGCCGGTTCGCGAAGGCCGCCCGGAAGTCGCGCGGGCTCGCCCCGGCGACACCTTCCTCTGAGCCTGCCGAGAGCAGATCGATGGAGCCCGCCAGTTCATAGTCCGCGAGCCGTATGGACTTCCTTCGGGTCTCCTTCGGCCGATCCGGCTTCGTCGGAGAGCCGCTCGCCTGATTGTGGTGTCGTGCGGGTTCGCTGAGTGCCTCGGCGCAGGATTCGTTCAACTGCTGAGTCTCAGGGACGAAAATCTTGTAGTTCTGACCAGCGAGTTCGAGAGTCTCGGCGTTGACGTGCTGCCAAAAAATCTGCTCAGCGACGGGATTGAACAGCATGATGACGACTGGGAGGGAGTGCTTGTGCCAGTACACGACGTGGCGCGTGTCGCAGTAGTACCACCAACCACCCTCCCCAGGAGAAGTAAACTGACTGACCCCCGACTTGAGCTGAACGGCAAGGAGGCGACCGGTGCCAAGGCCGACGTTGCCGAGGCTCAAGTCAGCGTTGTCCACCACCTCAAGGTGCGCGTCGACCCCGATGTCGCTCGTCTCCTGTTCCCGGAAGAGCCAGCCCAGTTGCGTGGACACCAGGTAGGCGGCTCGGGACACACCGGCCCGGTCGACCAGGTGGGTGGAATGAACATTGGGCACAGAGCATCCCCATCCAAGTGCTCCGGAGGGCGGTGACGTACAAGGGCACCAAGCGTAGGCGGTCGGACCGACAGGATCGGAACGCTCGCACCTTCCAGCGCTCCAGCGGTGGCCCACACTCCAGGCGGGTTTGGCTGGCGCCGCTCGCTGACCGCAGCTGGCTAACCGGTGTGCAAACAGCCAGGACAACGCGGCTTCCACGTCCAGCCTGACCGCTGGGCGGTCGAGCGCACCTTCGCCTGGATCTCCATGCGCCGACGCATGGCCTGCGACTACGAACGCAAACCCGCCCACGCCGAGTTCACGATCCGCTGGGCCATGACCGACGTGATACTCCGCCGACTCACCCGCCACCCAACCTGGCCCCAAACCCCTACGACGAGTCCCTGAGCCGACCTCAAACGCGCACTGGGTCGCCTTGCCACCGCACCGATTCCCTCACAACCTGCGCGGCTGTCGTACCCGGGCACTAGCCTTCGTTTGTCCGCATACCCTGGTGACCGGAACGGTGTCGGCATGTTCATCTCGACCGTCTACATCCGCTTCTTCCGCTCGTTCAACTACGACTATCTGCGCAAGGCGCATCCCGACTTCAAAGCCGATCCGTGGGACCTGCTGGACAACAAGGATTTGCAGTATCCGTTCGTGAAGGTATCCCTGGAACCAGGCGTCACTACCGTGGTGGGCGCGAACGAATCCGGCAAGAGTCAGTTGCTGCACGCAGTCAAGCGTGCACTGACCGGCCGGAACATCGCTCGCGGAGACTTCTGCCGCTACTCGCAGTTCTTCGCGGTGAACAAGGCCATGGCCTACCCGGACTTCGGACTGAAGTTCAAGGGCCTGGACGCAGAAGACCGCGCAGCTGTGGGCAAGGCCTGCGGGAAGACCTTGGACGCCAGCACCGATCGCTTCTTGTTGTTCCGCATCGGTAGCGGCACCCCGATCCTCTACCTGCCCACGGACGACGGGTGGATCTCGACAGCAGTTACGGACTCGTCCGCGCTGGAAAGCGTACTGCCCGTCTGGTTCGAAATCGATGCCCACGTTGCGCTGCCGCAGAGCGTTCCCCTGGCGCACCTGGCCGGCGCTGCCGGATCGCTGCGTGCCGGCCCAAGAAGCCGTCGACAGTCCCTGCTGAAGACTCTTTTTGGCAACGACGGCTGGTTCGATAGCGCCGACACACTGACCGCCGCAGGCTCGGACCTGTTGAGTGCATACTCCACGGCCAGGCAACCCGACGTAGAGCATGACAAGCAACTCGCCCTGGTGGATGACTTGCTGCTCAAAGTTGCCCAGATAGACCGAACCGCGTTCCAGGAGCTGCTCACGGCCGTCGAATCCGACCAGGACGGCTTCGCCAACGGCATCGTTGAGAAGATGAACGCACAGCTGGCCCACACGCTGAACTTCCCCAAGTGGTGGTCGCAGGACAACCAGTTCCAGCTGCGTATGACTCTGCGAGACCAAGACCTTGTCTTCACCGTGCGAGACCGCACCGGCACAGAGTACTCAGCCATCGAACGCAGTGGGGGCCTCAGGTACTTCCTGAGCTACTTTGTGCAGTACCTCGCCCACGAACCCCCCAGTTCCGGTGCCCACGAAGTGTTGCTAATGGACGAGCCCGACGCCTACCTATCGAGCACCGGCCAGCAGGACCTGCTTCGTATATTCCAGGACTTTGCCGTCCCCTCCGACCCTGTCCGTCGGCCGTGCCAGGTCGTGTACGTGACGCATTCCCCGTTCCTGATCGACAAGAATCACGGGGAACGGCTTCGGGTCCTGGAGAAGGGCGATGGCGACGAGGGAACCCGCGTCGTTCATAACGCTGCCCGCAACCACTACGAGCCACTGCGCTCGGCCTTCGGTAGCTTCGTCGGCGAGACCACCTTCATCAGCACCTGCAACCTGATGCTTGAGGGGATGTCCGACCAGATCCTGCTGGCAGGCATGTCAGCACGGCTACGTCGCAACGGGGCCCCGTCGTTGGACCACCTCGACCTTAACGCCCTCACCCTGGTTCCAGCAGGCTCCGCCTCGCACATCCCGTACATGGTCTACCTGGCCCGCGGGCGCGACATCGACCGACCCGCGGTCATCGTCCTGCTTGACAGCGACGGCGCCGGCAACAAGGCCCGTGCGGCACTTGCCCACGGCCGAGACGGAAAACCCCTGATCGCACCAACGTACGTCCTGCAGCTGGCCGAACTGCCGACCGACACACTCGTCCTCGGACGCGGGGCTGGAGCAGATGAGATTGAGGACCTAATCCCACTGGAAATTGGAGTGGCCGCAGTCAAAGGTTACGCCGCCGACTTTCTCGGCCCCGCACAAGCCGCGCCCCTAAACTCACTGACCGCCCAGCACGTGTCCTTCACCGAGAATCAGGGCACGCACGCAGCATTGCAGCAAGCAGCCGCAGCCCTCGTCCCAGGCTTCCATCTCGACAAGGTCGGCTTCGCCAGAAGCGTCATGGAAGTCGTGAACAAGCAGCACGATGCTCACGCGCAAGCCGCAGAGGGCCTGGACAGCAATTTTCGCGTCCTCTTCAGGGAGTTGGGACGTCGCCAGCGCAGCGCCCTGCGCGAGCTGACCACGGAGAAGACCGGATCAAAGATCAAGAGGCTGAGGAAATCGTTCCTGCAGGACCACCCTGCAAGTGCCACTCGTGAGCAGGCCACTCTGCTCCTGGAGGAGATCGATTCGGCCTTGGATACATCGCTAGACGCCGAAGACTTCAGCCGGCAGATCAGAACGCTTCATCGGGACTTCGCACTCGACGAAGAGCCGCTGGAGGAGATCGCCGACTTCTCAGCCTTCCGCGACGCCCTCCAGTCCCTGGTGTACCGGGAGGTCAACGCAGCGCAGGAACGCTAGGTGGGCGCTTCCCGAAGCTGCTTGTATTTCCGTCGGTTGGTAGACGGCGTCACGTCCGAGTGGCGATGTGTCCACCGAGGGCAGTCAATCGGAGCCGTCGGCGCAAGCTGGCGTTCTGCGTGATCACTCCACGGCCGCCGTGCGTTTGCCTTCCACCATGACAAGTGGGCAGTTCAGCGCGGCGGTGATCTTGATCAGGTTGGCTGGGGTGGCGCTGCGCCAGCCGGATTCGATCTCGCCCATCAACTGCTCGCTGATGCCTACCCTGTCGGCAGCCGCCCGCTTGGTCAGGCCGGCTTTCTCGCGTGCCCATGTGACTGCCTCGGGCTCCTGGTGGAGCCTGCTCGGCCGGTTACGGCGGCGGGCGGGCACCTCAACGTCCCTCGGGGTGATCGGTGTGACGGACAGGGTGGGGCGGCAATGAGGGCCGTGCGGTGGCCTCTGCCTGGGCCAGCCCTGGCGGCAGGGCTGACGTGGTGAGCGGTTGCTCCGGATGGTGGGCGGACCAGTCCTCACGGGCGGCGATGAGTGCGGGCAGGACTTCGTCGCGGAGTAAGTCGGCCTGGGCGCGCAGCTTCGATGCGACGTCGGCGAGTTCGCCCGGGTCGAGGCCGAGGATCCAGTGGTGGGGACTGGCTTGGATGTTCACGACGGGTTTGCGCAGGCGGGTGTCGGTGTCGTAGGGGTTGCAGTCGATGCTTCCCGCGAAGATCACGTCCTCCTCCGCGTCGTCCCTGCTGTTCGTCGCGGTGAGGTGCATCAGCGGGCCTTCGAAGAAGGTCCGGTGGTTGATTCCGCCGAGCCGTACCGGCAGCAGGTCGAGCGGCACGCCGGCCTCGCTGGGGTCGTCCTCCGCCCAGTCGGGCAGGTAGCCGGACATCACGGCGCCGACCGTCGTGGTGATCGTCCATGAACCCGGGGTGCTCCACGGCTTCGGCTGCTCGACTGCGGCCCCAGGCTGCAGAGCCGGGACGGCATGTTCCTCGTTGATCGCGGTCTCCTACGGGAAGGTAATCACTGGTGGTTGCGGCTCCGCACCGTCGGGCTGGAGGCGGGGAATCCCGCCTCACCCTTGCCTCGTTGGGCGTCCCGTGCAGTGCCTGCACGTTGGAGTGCTCGGGCTGGGCCGGGGGGTCACGCTTCGCGTGCGAAGCAACGTCTCGTTACGCGTGCGGGGGGTAGTCGCGCATGACGGATGACCCGAAGGGTGGACGGGTCTGCACCGTCCTCATTGCGGTTCCGCGACACGCAACGTGCACCACGTCGTCGTACCGTCGGGGCTCACTCCCCAGTCGTGGGCGATCGCGGCGACGAGGAAGAGGCCGCGGCCGGTTTCGCTCTCCTCGTCGACGACGCTCAGCCGCGGGCGGCGGCTGGAACCGTCGTTCACCGCGATCAGCACTCCCTGGAGGGTGATCACGAGGCGGAACGTGATCTCGCCGTCCTCGCCGTATCGCAGAGCGTTGGTGACCAGCTCGCTGACCAGGAGTTGGACGTCGTCCATGAGCGCGGCCAAGCCCCAGGCGCGCAACTTGGCGACACTGATACGCCGAAGCCGCCCTACCCATCGGCCATCGAGATCCCGTTCAAGGGCGCCGCCCGTCGCGGCAGTGCTGGAGACACGTACCGCGAACTCGTCGCAGATGGGCTCGGACGGCGTCGGAACGGGAGCTGTAGGCGTGAACTCCATGATCGCGTTCGGTTCCTTGGTCACGTGACCGGCCTCTCTCCTCGGGCGCGGACGAGTCCCGGCGTCAGCGCCGTAGCGCGACGAAGGGCGAAGCCGCTTGCACCCTCCGCATCCGCGTCGACGACGGTCGGAACGACACCCAGTGCGTACGCGCCCGCGCCCTGCTGCCGTTCGACGGCCCGGCCGTTAGGAGTGACTCTCACTGGCCGTTCACCTGACCGGTGCGGTCCTGTTGGCGCGGCCCGCGGAATGAAGGCGGTACATGACAAGGCGGGCTGGGCATGTGATTTCCCCACTCGGTTTCGGCGATCGGTGTCTGTGAGTAGCGTTGCGCTCACACCGCTTCGCCACCATGACCGTTGGGGATTACCGAAGCGGTAACACCGCTGTCCCGGCGCGGGAGTCGGGATGCCGCACACCTCTGGAGGTGGCTGGTGAACGCCACACCGATGTCCGTGGATATTCTGACCAGGGTCGATATGCGTCAGGCGCTGGCTGAACACGACTTCGCCGAGGTGTTCAGGCTCTTAAAGAAGCATGGTGGCCTGTCCCAGAACCGCATCGCACTGGCGTGCGGACTAACCCCGGGCAAGGTATCCACCATCATGAACGGGCAGACGCGCGTCGTCTCGTACGACGTGCTGAGCCGCATCGCCGACGGCCTGCACATTCCTGGCGAGCTCATCGGTCTCGCCACCCGTCCCTGGGAAACGGAGGAGGCCGAACCGGCTCGCCCCGAAGCTCCCGAGGTGACAGCCCGCATGGACAGTCCGTGGCAGAACGTCGGCACAGTCGAGCTGGCGGACCAACTCACCCGCGCCGACCTCGCCATGGACCGACGCGCGCTCACCCGAGCGATCGCGGCCACCGTGATGACCGGACCGCTCCTGCTCGACTCGCTGGAAGGCTGGATGCTGCCCGGTGAGAAGGGCTCCCGCCGAAACCGCCCCGGCCGACTGGGGGTGCGCGACGTCGAGCAGCTTGAAGAGACAGCGAAGGCGTTCCGCACCTGGAACCACAAGTACGGCGGCGGACTGCGGCGCCGCGCGGTCCTCGGCCAACTGCAAGAGGTGGCCGCACTCCTCCAGGAACACCAAGCACCGCTCGTTGAGCAGCGGTTGTACGCAGTGCTGGCGCAACTGGCCGGTACCGCGGCGGGCATGGCATGGGATGCCGGACTGCAACGGCGAGCACAGGACTACTACCGGCTCAGCCTGCGGGCAGCTCACGCTGCTGGCGACCGCCTCTGGGGTGCCAACACTCTGGCCGGCATGGCTCGCCAGTTGCTGTACGCGGCCCGACCGACTGATGCCCTGGAACTCGTCCGCTTCGCGCAGGAGGGTGTCCGTGACGAAGCCGGACCACGGCTCCGTGCGATGCTCCACACGCGAGAGGCATGGGCCCTGGCCGCATTGGGCAGGACCGCGGCGTTCAACCGGGCCACCGAACAAGCCCGCCACGCACTTGCTGATGGCGGTCTCGATGAGCCGTACTGGATCGGCTACTTCGACGAAGCAGAACTGGCAGGCGTCACCGGCGGTCGCTTCCTGGAGCTTGCCCGACACGATCCCCGGCTACACGCAGGGCAGGCCGAAGAACAGATCCGCACCGCGCTCACCCGCCGGGGACCAGAGGCAGGCAGATCGCACGCGCTGGACCGCCTCGGTCTGGCCGAGGTCTACTTCCTCTCTGGCGACCTTACCGCGGCCGTCGCCGAGACCCACGCGGCCTGCGATGTCGCCGAACGCGTCCATTCCGGACGCGTGCGAGAAGGCATGGCCGAGCTGTACGCCTACACAGTGGGGCACGGGACGTCGGCACCGGTACGGGAAGCGCGCGCTAGGCTCCGCGAGCAACTCGCCGACTGACAAGGAACGCTGTGACCATCCTCGCCGTGACCGGCCACATGGACCTCACCGATGCTTCTGTCCCCCTGGTCCGCGCAGCCCTCGATGAGTTGATGCGTGAGGCGGCGGTGGACGGGGAACTCGTCGGCGTCTCATGCATCGCTGCCGGCTCGGACTCCTTGTTTGCCGAGGCCGTTCTGGACGCCGACGGAAGCCTCGTCGCCGTGATCCCTTCCCGCGACTACCGTGAGACGAAGGTCAAGGCCGCCCACGCCGCGCAATTCGACCGGCTCCTGGCCGCTGCCGCCGAGGTGGTGGTGATGGACCACGCCACCGCCGGCCGGGAGGCGTACGAAGCCGCCAACAGCGAGCTGCTGCGCCGTGCCGACCGGCTCGTGGCCGTCTGGAACGGGATGCCGCCCGGCACCAAAGGCGGAGGCACCGCCGACGTCGTCGAGGAGGCGCGTGCCCTCGGCCTGCCCGTAACGGTCGTCTGGCCGGCCGGCGCGGCGCGGCGCAACGGGTGACCTTCTCCCAGACCGCCTGAACTGCGAGGCATCGTGCCCTGCCCCCCCGGAGCAGGGCACGAAGAAGCGTCGAGTGACCACCGGTTCGATACGGCGCCAACTCTGTGATCTGCCTCGGGAGCGTGGGTGCTTCAGCGCCCGCGGTGCTGACGCGGTTCGGTTATGGGGCTGGCCGCGGGTGCGGCGGGCTGGGGGTTGTGGGATCGGGGAAGGTGTCCTGCGGCGTGGGAGCGGAGCCGGGCGGCTTCGGCCCGCGGGTTGGGTGCGGGGTTGCGGGCGGTGTGCTGAATGCGGCCGAGGAGGACGCGGGCGGGTTGGCGGGCTGTGGTGAGTTCGCGGCGGGCGGCGGCTTCGGCCAGGAGGGTGCGAGGGCGGTGGCCGCCTGTTTGGGCGTCGGCGAGGACGGTTGCGAGGGCTGGCCAGGTGGGGTCGGTGAGGATGCGGTCGGCGTGGTCGGGGACGGCGGTGCGGACTTGTCCGGCGAGGGTGTGGCTGATCTCCATGGTGGGCTGTCGGTGGGTGAGGGCTGCGAGGTGCGGGGCGGCGGCCTGGTCGTAGGCGGCTTGCAGATGGATCACCGCGGTACGGGCTGCTTCGGCCTGTTGGCGGTGGCAGCGGGCTTGGTGCCAGCGGGCCGCGAGGATCGCTGACCAGACCAGGGCGGTGAGCAGGACGGCGAAGGTGCTGCCGTCGGGGCCGTCGCCGGCGTGGGCGATGTCACGGGCGGCCTGGCGCAGGCCGGTTGCGGTGTGGTGGTCGGCGCGGATGCGGGAGCGCTGGGCGCGGGCGAACTCCCGGCTGGCGGAGCGCAGTTGGTTGCGCAGTTCGGCGGGTCCGGTCTGGGCGGTGGCGTCGATGATCTCGCCGAGCGCGGTGATCTGCGCCTGCGCCCGCCGGTCCTCCCAGGCGTCCGGGTGCTGGGTGAGGTGGTCGTGGAGGGTGTCGAGGGCGCTGGTGGTGCGCTGCCAGCTCGTACTGGGCCGGTTGCGGCGGGCCGTCGGCTGCTCCTCCGGCGCGCTCCCCGCGAGGCGGTCGCGGAGCTGGGGCAGGGTCAGATCGGGGGCGACCTTACCGCCGGAGATGAAGAGCTGGGTGCCGTCGGCTTTCAGGTCGCCGGGACGGCCGACGCTGTAGCCCTGAAGGTCGCCGGAGGGCAGAGTCCGGACCTTGACCTCGACACCGTCGGCCTCAAGGTAGGCGAACAGCTCCTCCACGCTGGCGGCGTGCGGGATGGCTGCCCGGATGCGCTCCTGCAGCCACTGGCGGCTGGTCTGCTGCCAGCCGAGGCGGTCGGCCTTGTGCATCTCGGCCTGGGTGGGGCGGCGCTCCCCGGTCCGGTCGCCGGGCGCGACCTGGTGGAGGCCGAGTTCGGTCTCGATCAGGCGGGCCTCGGCCTGGGCGCGCATGCCACAGTTGTGGAGCTTGGGGCGGCGGCCGTCCTCGCGGACGGTGGTGGCCAGGATGTGGATGTGGTCGTCCGCGTGGCGCACGGCGATCCACCGGCAGGCCAGCGGGTCACCGTCGGGGGCGATGCCCGCGGCGTGGACGATACGGCGGGCGATCTCACCCCACTCGGCATCCGACAGGTAGCGGTCGCCGGGCGCGGCGCGCACGGGGCAGTGCCACACGTGATCGGTGACCTTCCTTCCGAAGCCCTCGTTGCGGAGGCGGACGGGGACGTCGAGAACCTTGCCGAGAGCGGTGAGAGTGGCGTCAGGGTCGCGGCCGGGGTCGGGCAGGCCGCGGGGGCTGAAGGAGGCCACGATGTGCGGGTCGTGGTGTTCGTCGTGCCGGCCGGGCCCGTAGAGGTAGGCCAGCAGCCCGCGGGTGTTGCCGCCGGGCTTCTTCACCGAGGGGATCACGCGTCCTCCCCGTCCGTGCGGCTGGCGGCCTCGGCGGGTAGGAGCAGGGCGCGGGCGATACGGGTCAGCAGCAGGTCCAGATGCTCAAGGCGTTCGCGGATGTCCGGTTCGATGCGGTCGTCGCGGTGCAGCACGTAGACCATCTGGTTGATGTTGACCCCGATCCGGTTGATCTCGTACCGGATCTGCGCGCGGAACTCCTGCACCGCTTGCCTGTCGGTGTGCAGCGGAAGATCGACGGTGAACGCGCCCCGGATGAACGCCAGCGCGATATCCGCCAGGTAGCCCGACAGGGTGCCCTCGTAGCCGTGCCGCTCAGCCGCCGCCAGAAGGTCGGCGTGCTCGGACTCCGTGAAGCCCACCGGCCCGACGCGGAGCGTGCGGCGCTTGCCGTTGAACCGGCGGATCTTGCCCTTCGGCATCACCTGGGCCTGGGGGTGGGTCGGTAGCGGTGGCACGTCGAGTGCGGGGACCTTGTCGTGGACGAACGCGGCGACTGTCTCACGGACCTCGCCGTCGCTGTCGCTGTCGAGCCTGGCCGCCTTGGCGGCCGGGCCGGGGGTGCTGGTCGGCATGGTGTGGGGGCGCTCATCGGCGTGTGCGGTCGCGAGGACGGCGCGCTGCACGGTGGTGAGCTGGTCCGTGTCGGGGCCGCTGGCGGCGCCTGCTTCTCCGCCCGGCGCGCCCTCGCGCCGGGCCCCCTCCGCCACCCCCGGGGCGGAGGACCCCAGACTCCGGCCAACAGTCGGAGACTGGGTACAACTGGCTCCGCCAGGAGCCGTGCTGCTGAAGGCCCGCCGCCACAGACCAGCCAGCTTAAGGGACTTGGCGGCGGGTCCGGGGCTTTCCTCGGCGTCTGTGCCGGTGTCGGGGGTGGGCTTCACGGCGGTCTCCAGCGGGGCGTTTTCGGTGTGGCGGATGACGGTGCGGGTCCTCTCGTTGCACGGGTCATGGTCCGGGCGGGTGGCCGTTTGGCCGAGCCGCGTTCGGGGTGTAGAAGAGCGGCGCCCGGATGTGCGGAAATCCCCGGGTTGGGGAGATCCGCACATCCGGATCGGGCGGCGCCGTACGTGGCCGCCCACCCGACTCGGCCGACCAGGCCAAGTCGGGGCGGGCAGGGCTACGTGGCTGTCGTCAGGCGTCGGCAGGGTGGTCTCGTGCTGGCTCGGGCTCCGGCTGCGGAACACCTGCGGTGGAGGCGTGTTCGTCCCTGAGGTGCTGCATCAGTGCGGTGAAGCGGGCGCTGGCGACGGGTGTGCCGGCGTCCTTCAGGGCCTTCTTGACCACGGCGGTGCTGACGCCGTGCTCGACGACGGCGGGGCGGGCTATGCCGATCAGCTGGTCCATGGTTGCGGCGGGCGGTCGTCCGGTGCGCTTGCTCGGAGCAGCGGGGCGCGCGTCCTCCCGATCGGCTTGCCCAGGCGGCGGAGTCCGAGCTGGGATGGCTGCTGTGGGCGTTGTTCGCTGGGCTGGCAGGGCGGTGGCCTCTGCCGGTGGTGTAGGGCCTGGGCGCTCCTGCGTCTGATGGGGTGGTGTGTGGAGGTGGCGGAGGAGGGTGGGGCCTACGGTTCCCCAGCCGAGCAGGAGCGCGGGGGCGACGGTGTCGATGGCGGCGCGGCCGTAGTGCCTGGCGAGCAGGGGCTGGGCGGTGTTGAGGGCGAGGGTGAGCAGGCCGCACAGGTGCATCAGGCGGGTGGCGGAGCGCAGGTGGGCGGGGTCGGTGCCGTGGACGGCGAGGTGGTGGAGGGCGACGAGCAGGCCGACGACGGACAGGTCGACCATCGGGGCAATCAGGGGCGCGATCGGGCGGGGCACGCCGAGTCGCAGGGCCAGGGCCCAGACGTTGCCGAAGGAGAACACGAAGGCGAGCGCGGCGATGACCGCCATCACGACCGTGATCGTGGTGCGGGCGAAGGTTCCCGTGGCGGCGGGGTGCGCGCCGGTGGGGGTGGTGGGCATGCGGGAGGACGTCCTTACGGGCGAGGGGTGTGCTGGAAGATCCGTCTTGGCGTCTTGGCCGTTGCAGCCGCAGGTCAGGGCGGGTACGGCAGGTGCATGCCCGGCGGGTGCGTGCCGTCGCGGGTAGGGGCTGCTGCCGTACCGGTACGGAACCGGTTCCGTCTTGGGACGCTGAGCCGTCTCGACGGAAGGCGCCCTGAGCTGCGGTTATGCGGCAGGGACGGTTGGGACGGCACGAGACGGACCTGTCTGCCGTCACGGTCTGGCGTGCCGCTCACGCGCGTGGTGCGGTGCCTGTTCCGTGGCTGAACAGGCACCTTGCTCAGCGGCTGAACAGCGGTCTGCTCGGTTTCTGAACACCGTGTGGCAGTCCGCGGCCTTAACGCTGGGACGGCTGGAACGCGTCCTGCGGCTGCCAGGTCAGCGTGAGGTGCCCTGTCTCGGGGGTGGGCCGAGGGGGTGGACGGTGGGGCAGTAGCGGCGCCAGGCGTCGGCGAACTTGTTGCGCATGTAGCCCTTGCGCTGGGTGTGGTCGCTGATGCGGACGTTGCCGGAGGAGATGCCGAATTCGCGCAGCATGCTGGCGAGGCCGCGCGGGGTCAGGCCGCTTCGCCCCCATTCGGCCCAGGGGGCTTCGGGGTCGCCGTTGAGGGAGAACAGGAGCTGGTCGGTGGCGATGCTGTCGGGGTCGCCGGCGGCGTGGAAGATCCGTCGGATGTCGGCCAGGATGCGTGCGCCGTTGGGCTGGTCGTCCTCGGACTCGGCCTCGGCGGTGACGAGGCGTGTGCATGCCTGCCGTGCCCGGCGGGGCCATGGGCCGCCGGCGAGGTCGGCGATGATGATCAGCGGTTCCCAGGTGTCGGCGGCGCGGTCTTCGACCGGCATCTGCGGTTCCAGGTGCAGGGCCTGGTCGGCCAGGGGCTTGGTCCAGCGCGCCAATTCAGTACGCATGGCCCGTAGGGCGGGGCTGTCGCGTTTGGTGCGGTAGGGCGAGACGCGTTCGCCTTCGGCTCGGCGGCGCATCCGGATCACGATGGAGCGGTCCATGATCGTGTCGGGGAGGTCGCCGATGCCGGCGATGGCGGCCATGGCGAAGGTGTGGAACCGGTGCGGGGTGTGGTCGTTGCCGACCACGCGCAGGACGTAGCGGTCGCGCTGGTGCCCGGCGTTGAGCAGGCCGCGCATCTCCTCGTTCTTCTCCGCCATCTTCGGGCTGCCGAAGATGGTGTCGGCCTCGTCCACCAGGAGGGTGGGCGGGTCCTCGGTGATCGAGCGGAAGACCGCGGCCGGGGTGGAGTTCACGGTCAGCACCGGGCTGTGGACGGTCTCGGCGAGCACGTCCAGCAACCTCGACTTGCCGCACCGCTTGGCAGGTCCCACCACCGCCAGGCGCGGGGCGTGCTGCCAGGCAGCCTGGAGATGGGATGCGGCGACCCACAGCGTGGTCGCGTCCAGCGCCGCCTCGGAGGGCAGGACCACGAACCTGGCGATCAGCGCCCGCAGCCGCGCCAGCAGTTCGTCGCCCTCGGTCTGCGGTACGTCGGGTATCTCCGGCGGGCTGGTCGGCTCCTGCGGCCGGTCCGGTGCGGGTGCCGGCTCGGGGGCGCGGAGCGGGGATACGGCGTCGGGTTGGCGTGGCCGGTGGCCGCTGCCTGGCTGTGCGACGGTTGGCCAGGTGCCGGCCGGTGGGTTCAGGTCCGGGGCTGCGGGCTCGGGGATGGAGGCAGTACCCTCGTTCACGGAGACTCCTTGCTCGGCGGGTTCCGGGGGGCAACCCGGTCCGCCGTTGGCTGACTGTCCAGGGATGGGCGGTGGCGTGGTTTCCGTCAGGCCCCCGGTGTTGGTAGCGCCGGGGGCTTTGTGCTGTGCGGCGCCAGTCTTGACAGGCGCTCAACCTCCTCCGGGTTGGGATCGCAATGCGGGATGAGAACATTGATACCACGGCGCCCGCCTGCCAGTCAAGCGCTCCTGGTATTGTTAGAGCATGCGATTCCAGCATGTTGGCTGGTCGGAGGTGATCACAATTCCATAACGAACGACTCAACCGCTTGCGGCATGGATTCTTCATGCGGTACCGTTTTATTTCATCCCGGCGCGTCGAGACCGGGCCGAAGGGAGGTCGACATGTCCAGTCCGCACGCGCACCGCTACACGCCCCTGGAGGGCGAAGCCCTGGTGGCGCACAACATGAAGGTCCTGCGCAAAGCCGCACGCCTGTCCCAGGAGGACCTGGCCGAGCGCATGACCCGGCTCGGATTCAAGTTCCACCAGACCCAGATCGCCAAGATCGAGAACGGCACCCGCCTGCTGCGCTTCGACGAGGTCGTCGCCCTGGCCAAGGCCCTCAACGTCCCCGCCGCCCACTTCATGACCGAAGCAGTCGCCGGCCCCGACGAGCCGGACTACGAACTGCAGGAGGCCGGCTACCGCGTCCAGAAGGCCGAGCAGGAGTGGAAGACCGCCCACGACATCGAGCAGGGCGCCAGAGCCCGGCTCGAAGAGGCCGAGCGCGAGTACGACGAAATCGCCGACCGCCTCGCGGCCCAGGGCGTGAACATCGGCCAGGACACCGGACCCGAGTGGTACCCCGCCCCCAACTCGACCTGGGACCCGCTGCGCAAGGAACCGTCCGACGGCCAGTAGAGGGAGCCCCGTCCCTCCGCTGCCGTCGGCATGCCCTGCCCTCCGCACGGCGTAGGCCATCGGCCTGTCGCCGCCTCGCACCGGACCAGCCCCTGGATAGAACACCCGCAGTGCCCCGGCGCTACCAACGCCGAGGACGGCCAAGCGGGATCGCATCACCTACCGCCCATCCCACCAGTCAGCACGGCAGCGCGTTGCCCCGCGCCGCCGAGAGGAACTCCATGCCTGCAACACCCACGCCCATTGCCTTGCTCGCGGACGCACTCGGCGTCAGCGAGCAAGACCTTCGGCAAGCCCTTCACGCCAGCACATCGACCGCGTACGACCCCACGCTGGTCGCGCTCACCGTCGAGGAAGCCGCCCGGCGCCTCAGCGTCGGCCGGACCACCATGTACGCGCTGCTCGCCTCCGGCGAAATCCCGTCCGTCGCCGTCGGCCGCCTGCGCCGCATCCCCGCCGAGGCGCTCAACGACTACCTCGCCGCCCGCACCCCGCTCACCCGCTCGACCGTCGCTCTCGCGGCCTGAGGGAGCTGACATGGCAAAGTCCCGGCAGCCCAACGGCGCCTCCTCGATCTACCTAGGCAAAGACGGGAAGTGGCACGGCTACGTCACCGTCGGCATCAAGGACAACGGCAAGCCCGACCGCCGCCACGTCAAGCGGAAGACTCGAGCCGAGACCACCAAGGCCGTCCGCGCCTTGGAGCGAGAGCGCGACGCCGGCCGCGTCCGCAAGGCCGGCCAGGCCTGGACTGTCGAGTCCTGGCTGACCCATTGGGTCGAGAACATCGCGGCCCTGCACGTCTCCGAGAACACCATCGACGGCTACCGCGTCGCCGTTTACCACCACCTCATACCCGGACTCGGCGCGCATCGCCTGACGAAGCTGGAGCCCGAGCACCTGGAGCGCTTCTACAAGAAGATGCAGGGCAACGGCAGTTCAGCCGGAACCGCCCACCAGGCCCACCGCACCGTCCGAGCCGCCCTCAACGAGGCCAAGCGCCGCCGCCACCTCACCGAGAACCCAGCCACCATCGCCAAGGCGCCCCGGCTGGTAGAGGAAGAGGTGGTGCCTTACACGGTCGAGGAGGTGCGGCGCATCTTGGAGGTGGCCAGCCGCGAGCGGAACGCTGCGCGGTGGGTGATCGCCCTGGCGCTCGGCCTCCGGCAGGGCGAGGTGCTCGGCCTCAAGTGGACGGACGTCGACTTCCATCACGGAGTGCTCGTCGTCCACCGTGGCCGCCTGCGGCCCCGGTACCAGCACGGCTGCGGAGACACGTGCGGCCGCAAGCCCGGCTACTGTCCGCAGAAAGTCAACGTCCGTCGCGAGACCAAGGAGACCAAGTCCCGCGCCGGACGGCGCCCCATCGGTGTCCCTGACGAGCTGATGAAGCTCCTTGCGCAACACCGAGACGAGCAGGACCGCGAACGCATCCTTGCCCGCGACCTCTGGGTGGAGAAGGGCTACGTCTTCACCTCGCCGATGGGGGAGCCGCTCAACCCCAATACCGACCACCATAAGTGGAAGGAACTACTGGAGGCCGCTGGCCTGCGCGATGGCCGGCTCCACGACGCCCGGCACACCGCGGGCACCATCCTGCTCATCCTCAGCGTGCCCGACACCGTCGTAGACGCGATCATGGGCTGGGAACCCGGCCAGTCCGCCCACATGCGCCGCCGCTACCAGCACCTGACCAACCGCGTCCTCAAGGACACGGCAGCCAAGGTCGGCGAACTGCTTTGGGCAGCGCCTGCTGATTGTTAGGGGCAACCCGTGGGGGCGAGGGCACGGTCAGCCACCGAGCCCTCGCCCCCTGACGCGAGCGTCTTGCCGGCCGAGTTCGGCAAGTGCAGCGCAGGCCACGGGCGAGTCGCAACTGTTCATTCGCTCATCATCAAGGAGGCAGGGTAGTAGCAACTGCCGGTGTCGTTGGCGTGCCGTTTCTTGCGGCTCAACAGCTCATCGAGCGTGGTGTGCCCGTCGAGCACGGCAAAGAGGTCGATGCCCTCCATCGTGATGAAGCACGTTCCCTCGGCGTAGCGCTCCTTGGCGCCTCGTGTGAACCCGTGCACGCTGATGTACAAGCCGAGCGCGTTCTTTCCCTTGTGCCGCACCTTCTCGACGAAACTGCCGAGGTAATGGACCTCGACCGGCTCCTTCAACCACTTCGCTTCCACGATGTAGACGTCGGTGTCGTAGGTGATGGAACCGTCGATTTGTTCGTACGGCAGGCTGTAGGACAGCCGAGGGTCGAGGTCAAACAGACGGAAGAGCTGATTGAGGAATGGCTCGAACTCACGTCCGGCTTTTTGCCGGTTGGGTTCGCTCTCCAGGCGCAGGAACTCGTCCTTCAGATCCGAAAGCCGCTGGGCGAAACTGCGGCGGCTCTCCACCACGGCGCGGTGGTCTGCCAAGTCGCTCGTGAAGCGGGCCTCGTCCGCGATGAGGCCCCGATGCCTGTCGACGCAGCCCTTCAGCGCTGCTACTGCGTCCCGCGCTTCGGCGATCAGAGCATCGGCATCCTCGTGCCGCTTGAGCTTGGGGAAGCTCGGCATCTCCGCAACCTCGATCATGAGGTTGAACGCCAATTTGCCGTACCGATCCTCGTCCGCCTGTAGCCGGTCGACGAACTCCTCGGCGGTCTGCCATTTGTATCCAGAGAAGTTGAGCCCAGCCAGAAGTTCCGGGCAACCCTTTGCCCACCGTCGGATGAAGCCCGCGAGGTCATCCTTATACCAGAAGATGTGTTTGAGGGCGGTTGCGAGCGCACCATACGCGGCCGGACTGATCGGCTTCGTGGGCATCGGCTCAGCTGCCACGTTCCCCTACCTTCTCGCCGCGGGTCGAACGAGGACCCGCTCCTTCAAGCAGACAATGCTACTTGCCTTCTGGGCTCGCCGATGAGCTCCAAGGTAGAGAAGCGCCGCCTGGCGGACGGCGAAGGAGCCCCTAGAAGGTAGGCAAAGGAGCTTCCGACAAGTGTGAGTCTCGTGGGGCTGCGGGTTCGAGCGCTTCCCGTCTCGACAAGGCGAATCGCTGGCAGCAGCGTCCTCGGTAGTCGACTGATCTTCGGCGGGATCGCCCTCAGCCGCCGGTCTCAAGGACTGCAACCCAAACTGCAACCCTCGACGTCGAAGGGCCCTACCGCGGACGGTGGGCCCTTCGACGTCGTGCCCGGTGAGGCACTGGCGGAGGATACGAGATTCGAACTCGTGAGGGGTTGCCCCCAACACGCTTTCCAAGCGTGCGCCCTAGGCCACTAGGCGAATCCTCCGCCGCAAACAGTACAAGACGCGGAGGGGTGGTTGCGAACTCGATGGGGGGTGCGGGGATCGGGTAGGGTGGGGAGCAGCCCCTCACGTGGCGCTATCTCGCTGAACTCCCCCAGGGCCGGAAGGCAGCAAGGGTAGGTGGGCTCTGGCGGGTGCGTGGGGGGTCTTCGCGTGGGTGGGGGCCGGTTGTCGGTGGGCGCGGATAGGCTCGGTGGTGTGTCCCTCGCTCTGTACCGCCGCTATCGCCCCGAGACCTTCGCCGAGGTCATCGGGCAGGAGCATGTCACCGACCCGTTGCAGCAGGCGCTGCGCAACAACCGGGTCAACCATGCGTACCTGTTCAGCGGGCCGCGCGGGTGCGGGAAGACGACGAGTGCGCGGATTCTGGCCCGCTGCCTGAACTGCGAGCAGGGGCCGACGCCCACGCCCTGCGGGGAGTGCCAGTCGTGCCAGGACCTGGCCAGGAACGGGCCGGGGTCGATCGACGTGATCGAGATCGACGCGGCATCGCACGGCGGCGTGGACGACGCCCGTGACCTGCGCGAGAAGGCGTTCTTCGGGCCCGCCGGCAGCCGCTACAAGATCTACATCATCGACGAAGCCCACATGGTCACCTCCGCCGGCTTCAACGCGCTGCTCAAAGTGGTCGAGGAGCCGCCGGAGCACCTGAAGTTCATCTTCGCGACGACCGAGCCGGAAAAGGTCATCGGCACCATCCGGTCGCGCACGCACCACTATCCCTTCCGGCTGGTGCCGCCGGGGACGCTGCGTGATCATCTCGCCGAGGTCTGCCAGCGGGAGGCCATCGCCGTCGAGGACGGGGTGTATCCGCTGGTCGTACGGGCCGGGGCCGGGTCCGTGCGGGACTCGATGTCGGTGATGGACCAGCTGCTGGCCGGGGCGGCGGCCGACGGTGTGACGTACGCCATGGCCACCGCCCTGCTCGGCTACACGGACGCCGCCCTGCTCGACGACGTGGTGGACGGCTTCGCCGCCGGGGACGGCGCCGCGGTCTTCGGGATGGTGGACCGGGTCATCGAGGGCGGGCACGACCCGCGCCGCTTCGTGGCCGACCTGCTGGAACGGCTCCGCGACCTGGTCATCCTCGCCGCCGTGCCGGACGCGATGGACAAGGGCCTGATCGACGCGCCCCGCGACGTGGTCGAGCGCATGCAGGCGCAGGCGGCGGTGTTCGGGGCCGCCGAACTGAGCCGCGCCGCCGACATCGTCAACACCGGGTTGACCGAGATGCGCGGGGCGACCTCGCCCCGGCTGCAACTGGAACTGATCTGCGCCCGCGTGCTGCTGCCCGCGGCGTACGACGACGAGCGGTCGCTGCAGGCCCGGCTGGAACGGCTGGAACGGGGGGGTGTCGTCGGCGGCCCGCCTCCGGGTACGAGCGCCGCTCCCGTCGGCGGTGCGCCGGTCGCAGGGCCGGCCGTCGCGGTTCCCCCCGTCGCCGGGCCGCCCGGTGACGCTCCCGCCGGGGCCGCCGCCGCCCGCGCAGCGGCACGCAGCCAGTCGCCCGAGCCCGTACGCGCCGCGCCGGAACCCACGCGCGCGCCCGGGCAGCCGCCACCCACGCCCGTAGCCCCGCCGGAGCCCGTACGCCCGCCCGATCCCGCGCCGCAGGCGCCCGCCCGGCCGGGGGCCTGGCCGACCGCGGCGCCGACGCAGGCCCCTGCGCCGGCCCAGGCGCCCGCGGCCGCTCAGAGCGCACCCCCCGCCCAGGCCGGGGGCGTCGTCGGCGACCCCTCCCGGGTCCGGCAGATGTGGCCGCAGATCCTCGACGCGGTCAAGAACCGGCGCCGGCTCACCTGGATGCTGCTGTTCAACAACGCCCAGGTCGCCGGCTTCGACGGCGAGACGCTGCAGGTCGGGTTCGACAACCCCGGCGCCCGCAACAGCTTCACCAACAGCGGCAGCGAGGACGTACTCAAGCAGGCGATCAACGACGCGCTCGGCGTGCAGTGGCGCATCGAGGCCATCGTCGACCCGTCGGGCGGCAGCGGTCCCGGCACGGGCGGCTCCGGCACAGGCGGCTTCGGTGGCGGCGGCTCCTCGCGACCGCCCGCGCCGCCGCAGTCCCCGGCCGCGCCCCAGGCATACGGCGGCGGCGCGGCGAGCCCGGACGCGTACGGCTCCGCGCAGGCCGTGACCCACGCCATGGCGCCGGCCCAGTCGGCCCGCCCCGGCGGTTCCGCCACCGCGACCGCCGCGCCCCCGGGGCCCAGATCCGCGCCCGCCGACGCGCCCCGGCAGGAGCCGCGGCGCTTCACCGACGAGACACCGCCGCCCCCGATCGAGGACGACATCCCCGAGGACGACGACGCCGATCTCGTCGATTCGGCACTCAGCGGTCACGATCTGTTCATCCGCGAGTTGGGGGCCACCGTGATCGAGGAGATCCGGCACGACTGACCTGCGGTGATGCGGGCGGACCTGGCCGCGTCCTCCCTACGGCAGAGCCACCCGCTACTCCGGGTGGAGACCGCGGCCCAGCGATCCTCCGTACGGCGTAGGGCGCACCACCGTACGAGCACGTAGGCTCGGCGTGTCAGTGAAATGTGGCGCTCGGAAAGCATCAGAAAGCATCGGAAAGCAGCTGAGGCCGGCTGAAGAACAGCCGACGTCAGCAGCGGACCGGGCGGCACGGACCGAACAGCAGCACACCCAGGCAGTCGCGAGGCAGGAGCGAACCGTGAATCCCGGTGGTCAGCCGAATATGCAGGCACTGCTCCAGCAGGCGCAGAAGATGCAGCAGGACCTGGCTGCGGCCCAGCAGGAGCTGGCCGAGACCGAGGTCGAGGGCACGGCGGGCGGTGGTCTGGTGACCGCGACGGTGTCCGGCGCCGGCGAGCTGCGGGCGCTGGTGATCGACCCGAAGGCCGTCGACCCGGACGACACCGAGACGCTGGCCGACCTGGTGGTCGCCGCCGTCCACAATGCGACCGACGCGGCACAGGAACTGCAGCAGCGCAAGCTCGGCCCGCTCACCCAGGGGCTCGGCGGCGGTCTGCCGGGCCTCTTCTGACTCTGCCCCTACCCCTGGAAGGCGTGCCGGCGTGTACGAAGGCGTGGTTCAGGACCTGATCGACGAACTGGGCAGGCTGCCCGGCGTGGGTCCCAAGAGCGCGCAGCGCATCGCCTTCCACATCCTGCAGGCCGACCCCGCGGACGTGCGCCGCCTCGCGCACGTGCTGTCCGAGGTGAAGGCGAAGGTCCGCTTCTGCAAGGTGTGCGGCAATGTCGCGCAGGACGAGCTGTGCCGGGTGTGCCGCGATCCGCGCCGCGACCCGGCGGTGATCTGCGTGGTGGAGGAGTCCAAGGACGTGGTCGCGATCGAGCGGACCCGCGAGTTCCGCGGGAAATACCACGTGCTGGGCGGGGCGATCAGCCCGATCGACGGTGTCGGCCCGGACGATCTGCGGATCGCCGAACTGCTCCGCCGGCTGGCCGACGGCACCGTCACCGAGCTGATCCTGGCGACGGACCCGAATCTGGAGGGCGAGGCCACAGCGACGTATCTCGCCCGGACGGTGAAACCCATGGGACTGCGCGTGACGCGCCTGGCCAGCGGCCTGCCGGTGGGTGGCGACTTGGAATACGCGGACGAGGTCACGCTGGGGCGGGCCTTCGAAGGGAGGCGGTTGCTCGATGTCTGACACCGTGGTGAACAAGAGCGCGGGAGCCGGCGCGGCGGGGCCGCAGGCCGAGCCGTTCGTCCCGCAGGAGCCGGACGAGTTCGCCGTCCAGATCTCCGACCAGATCGAGAGCTTCATCCTCGCGGTCCGCGAAGTGGCCAAGGGCGACGACCCGGACAGCGCGGTGCCGTATCTGCTGCTGGAGGTCTCGCAGCTGCTGCTGGCCGGCGGCCGGCTGGGCGCGCACGAGGACTTCGTACCCGACGAGCGCTACGAGCCGGACGCGGGCCCCGAGCCCGACGAGGACGACCTGCGCCAGCGGCTGGCGGCCCTGCTGGAGCCGATCGACGTCTACTCGGAGGTCTTCGACCCGTACGTGCCGCGGTCGGCGCCGGTGGCCTGCCGGATCTCGGACGACATGGCCGATGTGGTGGCCGATCTCACGCACGGGATGACGCACTTCGCGGCGGGGCGGGTGTCGGAGGCGCTGTGGTGGTGGCAGTTCTCGTACCTGTCCAACTGGGGTTCGACGGCGAGCGCGAGCCTGCGGGCGCTGCAGTCGCTGGTCGCGCACGTACGCCTCGACAGTCCGCTGGGCGAGCTGAACGGCCTGGACACCGGTGGGGACGCCGATGACGACGACGAGTTGGCGGAGGAGGCCGGCCGGGTGATGGAGGCCGAGCTGGGGACGATGGGGCTGCGCCCGGCTCAGTGATCCGGGGGTCCGGCGATCCGGCGATCCGGCGATCCGGCGATCCGGCGATCCGGCGATCCGGGGGCAACGACCGGGCGCGATGGCCCGGCGTAGTGATCATTCTTTGAGCGGCACATCTCACCATGCGATACGTTCCGGGCGGATCGGTCCTGCTCGTTAAACTGGGCCGACCGATTCACCCCTGAGCGAGGAGCGCACGTGGGCCTTGTCGTGCAGAAGTACGGCGGCTCCTCCGTCGCCGATGCCGAAGGCATCAAGCGCGTCGCCCGAAGGATCGTGGACACCAAGAAGGGCGGCAACCAGGTCGTCGTCGTGGTGTCGGCGATGGGCGATACGACGGACGAGCTCATCGATCTCGCGGAGCAGGTCTCGCCGATTCCGGCGGGCCGCGAGTTCGACATGCTGCTGACCGCAGGAGAGCGGATCTCCATGGCACTGCTGGCGATGGCGATCAAAAACCTCGGCCACGAGGCGCAGTCGTTCACGGGCAGCCAGGCCGGTGTGATCACCGACTCGGTGCACAACAAGGCGCGGATCATCGATGTGACGCCGGGCCGGATCCGTACCGCGCTCGACGAGGGCAACATCGCGATCGTGGCCGGCTTCCAGGGCGTGTCGCAGGACAAGAAGGACATCACCACGCTCGGGCGGGGCGGTTCCGACACCACGGCGGTCGCGCTGGCCGCGGCGCTCGACGCCGGGGTGTGCGAGATCTACACCGATGTCGACGGGGTCTTCACCGCGGATCCGCGGGTGGTGAAGAAAGCCCGCAAGATGGACTGGATCGCCTTCGAGGACATGCTGGAGCTGGCCAGTTCCGGTTCGAAGGTGCTCCTGCACCGGTGCGTGGAATACGCGCGGCGGTACAACATCCCGATCCATGTGCGCTCGTCGTTCTCCGGACTTCCGGGCACCTGGGTCAGCAGTGAACGGCCGGAAGGCCTCGCGGAACTCGCACCGCGGCTCGCGCAGCACCTCGCATCGCAAGGAGACAGCCCAGTGGAGCAGGCGATCATCTCCGGCGTCTCGCACGACACGTCCGAGGCGAAGATCACCGTCGTCGGAGTACCGGACAAGCCGGGTGAGGCCGCGACGATCTTCCGGGCCATCGCGGACGCCGAGATCAACATCGACATGATCGTGCAGAACGTGTCGGCCGCGGCCACCGCGCTGACCGACATCTCCTTCACGCTCCCGAAGTCCGAGGGGCACAAGGCGATGGAGGCGCTGACCAGGGCGCAGTCGGTGATCGGCTTCGACTCGCTGCGCTACGACGACCAGATCGGCAAGATCTCGCTGGTCGGCGCCGGGATGAAGACCAACCCCGGTGTGACGGCGACGTTCTTCGAGGCGCTGTCCAACGCCGGGGTGAACATCGAGCTGATCTCGACCTCCGAGATCCGCATCTCGGTCGTCACCCGCGCGGACGACGTGAACCCGGCCGTGCAGGCGGTGCACTCGGCGTTCGGCCTCGACAGCGACAGCGACGAGGCGGTCGTCTACGGCGGTACCGGGCGCTGAATCCGGGGCCGATTCTGTGCGCTGATTCCGGGCGAATCAGGCCGAATACGACGGAAACTGGCCGGATTTTGGTCTGGACCACTTGAATCCGACTGCCTGACTCATGGAGAATTTGCTCCCCCGTGGCCGCAACCGCCTGCCGCGGGGGAGCGTCTTTGTGTCAGCGCACTGCCGGGGTGCTGTCCTGGGGTGCTGCACACCGAATGTGGACGGGGGCCATCGGTGCAAATGGGGCGCTGAGGAAGAGCTGGTGCGCATGGGGATATATGACGCTCCGTCGGGCGGTATGCCTTGCGCGTACAACCCTGACGGGGGGATGCGTGTCCAACAGACGTGGCGGAGGCACTGGGTATCGAGACGGCATTCGGGCGACAGGGGACGATCGCTCCCGTACGTCCGGCACGCCCGGTGCGTACACCGCGCCCGTCGCGGACCGGGCTGCCTTACGGAGGGCTGCCGGTGATCGCCCCCTGGCCGGTGGCACGGGTGGACCCGGCACAAGGAGCCACTGTCGACCGCGAGGAAACTGACCCCGCGATGGCTGTCGGCACCACGGTCGACCACCTCACCGAGACCTACCGCGCCCACTACCGCGCCCTGCTGGGCCTGGCCGCCCTGCTGCTGGACGACACCGCGTCCTGCGAGGACGTCGTCCAGGAGGCCTTCATACGGGTGCACTCCGCACGCAGCCGGGTGCGCGACCCGGAAAAGACCCTCGCCTACCTCCGCCAGACGGTGGTCAACCTCTCCCGTTCCGCCCTGCGCCGCCGAATACTCGGCCTGAAGCTCCTCTCCAAGCCCATGCCCGACATGGCCAGCGCGGAGGAAGGCGCTTACGAGCTGCTGGAGCGCGACCAGCTCAAAACCGCGATGCGCGCGTTGCAGCGCAGGCAGCGCGAGGTGCTGGTGCTGCGCTACTTCGCCGACATGACCGAGGCGCAGGTCGCCGAGACGCTCGGTATCTCGCTCGGCTCGGTGAAGGCGTACGGTTCGCGGGGCATCGCCGCCCTGCGGATCGCGATGGAGGCAACGGCATGACCACCCCCGACGCCCCGGACGACGCACACAGCATGGACCGACACGACTCCCCCGAGCAGCCCCCGGTCTCCCCGGCACCCGCAGCCCACCGGGAACCCTCGTCTCCCCCGGCGCCCTCGGCACCCTCATCGACCCCCGTGGCCGAACCGGCCGCCTCGGCCGGGCACGCCGGGCCGCCCGACGCGGGCGATACGGATGACGCGGACCGAGCGGACCGAGCGGACCGTGCCGACAGCGGGCGCCGCGCGGCCGACACGCTCGGCCTGACCGGCGAACTGTTCGGCGAGACCGACGAGGAGGCGGCGCTGCGCGACCTCATGCGTGAGGCCGTCCGTGACCTCAAGCCCACCCCGGACGCGCTCGACCACCTGCGGCGTGCCGTGCCGGCCCGCCGCCAGCACCGTCGGCAGGCGCTGGCCGGCAGCGCGGCCGCGGTACTGCTCGTCGGCACGGCGGTGCCCGCGCTGATCCACGCCGCCGGCTCACGGGGCGGCGCGGCTGCCGCCCCGGCCAACGTGGCCAGCGCGCACACCGCCCAGCCGGGCGAGGACGGCCGCCTCAACTCCTGGGGCGCCGCGGGCGATTCCGGGCAGGCCGGCCGCGGGCCGGACGGTGACGGCCCGGACCGCCGGTCCCCGGCCGCGGGCGGCACCGGCGGCCCGTCCAGCATGGCCACCAGCCCGGGCGGGCTGCCGTCGATCGACGCACCCGCCTGTTCGAGCAGCCAGCTCGGCCAGGGCCGCAGCAAGGCCGGCTCCCCCGACTCCGGCGGCCGGATCTACGGCTGGTTCCGGGTCGCCAACGTCTCCACCGCCGCCTGCGCCGTGCCGCCCGCCCCCGGGCAGGTGGACGTGACCGTGTATGGCCCCGCCGACCCCTCGCAGATCACCGTGGTCAACCACACCTCCGGCGACCCCGCGACCGGGCTGCCCGCCACCGCCGACGACGTCCCCGTCGTGCTCGCCCCCGGCGAGAACTACGAGGTCGCCTTCGCCTGGGTGCCCTCCGCCGCGGGACCCGGCGGCTGTCCGCCGCCCAGCTCCCCGCCGGTCACCCCGAGCCCGAGCGACACCCCGACGGACACCTCCGTGCCCGATCCGGGCGGCTCGAACTCCGCCGACAGCCCGATGTCGCAGACCCCGCCGCCCGGCGGTCCCTCGGGCCCGACGCAGCCCGCCGCCATCTCGCTCACCCACACCCCGGCGGCCGGCGCCCCGGTGATCGCCGGCCCGACCCTCCAGGGGGCCTGCGCCGGCACCATCTACACGACGGCGCCGATGGCCGCGGCCCCGTCGGACACCCCACCGTCGTAGCAGGCGGCGCGGGGGTGCCGCCTGCTACGGCGGTCCCGGTGACGGACCGTCGCAGGCACCCCCGTACCGTGGAGGTGTGTACCGGTTCCTGCTCACCCCGCGCTGGCTGGCGGTCGGCGTGCTCGTACTGCTCGCTGTGCCCTTCTGCGTCTTCATGGGCAGTTGGCAGCTGAGCCGCTTCGAGAGCCGGGTGGACCAGCACAAGGACGCCAAGCACACCGAGGTGCAGACGGCCGGCCGGGCGCCGGTGCCGCTGGCCGGGCTGCTGCCCGACACCAGGACCCAGGTACCCTCGGACGGCTCGGGCCGCCCGGTCACCGCGACCGGCCGCTACGACACCGCCCGCCAGCTCCTCGTCCCCGACCGCCTGCTCGACGGCCGCAACGGCTACTACGTCCTGACTCCCCTCCGGCTCGACAGCGGTGCCGCGCTGCCCGTGGTGCGCGGCTGGCTGCCCGGTGATGTCCCGGCCGCCACCGACCTCGGCGCGGTGCCGCCGGCTCCGGCCGGCGAGGTCACCGTGACCGGCGCGCTTCAATACCCCGAGACCGCGGGCACCAACGGGGTGCCCGCCGCTCCCGGCGCGCTGCCGGCCGGGCAGCTCGGCATCATCAGTGCCGCCGCTCTCGTCAATGTCCTCCCTTATCCCGTCTACAGCGGCTGGATCACCGCCACCCACTCCGCCGCACCGCTGAAGCCGGTGCCCCCGGTGGCGCCCCCGGGCAGCGGCCTGGACCTCAAGGCCTTCCAGAACCTCGGCTACACCGGTGAGTGGTTCGTCTTCGCCGGCTTCGTGGTCTTCATGTACTTCCGGCTGGCCCGCCGGGAGGCCGAGGCGCAGGCCGACGCCGCGCTCGGCCTGCTGCCCCCGCCGGGCCCGGGCCCCGAGCCGGACCCGGACCCGGCGGGCGCTACCGACGAGCCGGCCGGGTCAGCCGCCCACGTGGCGTAGGGCGAAGGCCAGCTCCAGCCGGACCTGCTTGATGCGCTCCTCCACGACGAGGGAGCCGTGGCCCGCGTCGTAGCGGTACACCTCGTGCGGCTTGTCGAGCGCCCGCAGCCGCTCCACGTAGTTGTCGATCTGGCGTATCGGACAGCGTGGGTCGTTCATCCCCGCGCTGATGTAGACCGGGGCGGTGACCTTGTCCACGTAGGTCAGCGGGGACGAGGCCGCATAGCGCTCCGGCACGTCGGCCGGGGAGCCGCCGAAGAGGGTGCGGTCGAGCGATTTCAGCGCCTCCATCTCGTCGGCGTACGCGGTCGGGTAGTCGGCGACCGGGACCGCCGCGATGCCCACCGCCCAGGCACCGGGCTGGGTGCCGAGGCCCAGCAGGGTCAGATAGCCGCCCCAGGAGCCGCCGGTGAGCACCAGCCGCGCCGGGTCGGCAAGTCCCGACGACACCGCCCACTCGCGGACCGCGGCTATGTCCTCCAGCTCGATCAGGCCGACTCGGTGCTTGAGCGCGTCCGTCCACTCGCGGCCGTAGCCGGTCGACCCGCGGTAGTTGACCCGCACCACCACGAAACCGTGGTCCAGCCAGGCCGCGGGACCCGCCGCGAAGGAGTCCGACTCGTGCCAGGTCGGGCCGCCGTGTATTTCGAAGACCGTCGGCAGCGGGCCCTTGCCCCGGGCCGCGGCGGCGGGGGGCCGCTGCACCAGGGCGTGGATCCGGCCGCCGGGGCCGTCCACCCACACGTCCTCCACCGGAACCGAGTCGGGCGCCCGCAGCCCCGGGGCCTCCAGCACGGTCGCGCCGGTGGTCGAGCGCACCGCCGGGGGCCGTGCGGCCGACGACCACAGATACTCGACCGTGCCGTCCGGCCTGGCGGTGGCGCCGCTCACCGAACCCCGCGGGGTGTCGAGCGCGGTCAGCGTGCCGGCCGCCAGGTCGTACCGGAACATCTCGCTGCGGGCCCGGAAGTCGTGCACCACCAGCAGTGCGCTGCCGTCCGGATACCACTCGGCCTGCACATCGCCGGGCAGGTCGATCGCCGGGGTGATCTGCTCGCCGCCGGCCACGTCCCAGATCATCGGCAGCCAGCGGTCGGCCCGCTGATGGCCGACCAGCAGCCGGGTGTCGCCGGGCACGGGGGCGAAGCCGAGGCTGTCGAGGCCCAGCTCCCGGGTGCCGCCCTCGGTGTCGTCCAGCTCCGCCACCACGGAGCCGTCCGCGACCCGCAGCACCCGCAGCGCGCTGTGCATCGCGTCGCCGTGCTCGGTGTGCTCGATGACGACCAGCGTGCCGTCCTCCGAGAGGTCGCCGACGCCGGCGGACTCCTCGTGCCGGTAGATCTCGTAAGGCTCCGCGCCGTCCGGCGGCACCACGTGCACGGTCGTGCCCTCGTCGTCGGTGGAGCGGCCGACGACCGCGAGGCCGCCGACGCCGAGCGCGACGCCCGCCGGATAGGAGGGGGCGAGGCCGGGGGCGGCCGGTATGTCCTCGCCGCCGTCGAACGGCTGGCGCATCCACACGCCGAACTCGTCGCCGTTGGTGTCGGAGAACCACCACACCCAGGCGCCGTCGCGGCTGAGGGTGCCGTCCGTCGTGCCGTTCGGCCGGTCGGTGACCTGGCGGCGCTCGCCCGTCGTCCGATTCCACGCGTACAGCTCGTACGTGCCGGTGACGTCCGAGACGAACAGGCTGTGGTCGGGGGCGTCCTCCGCCCACTCCGGCAGGCCGACCCGGGGTGCGCGGTACCTCTTCTCCCAGTCGGGGAGGGATCCCGGGAGGGCGTCCGGGGCCGAGGCGGTCGAGCCGGGCAGGCTCTCCGGCGGGAGGGGGGAGGGTGCGGGCACGGCCGGCACGGCGTCGGATTCGGGCGTGGACCCGCTGGCGGATCCGGTCGTTTCGTTCATGCCCCCATGATGCTCCGCCGAGCACACCTCAGGAGCGTCTGTCGTCACAGCCTGTGGATAACTCTGGGCGATGCGCGACGAAGTGCGGCTGTCCCGGCACTTCCGTCGTCCCCCGCACGACCACGACCGGGCAGGTCGCGTGAAGTGTGACGGTATGACTTACCGAGCCGAGCAACGTCGCGCGGAAGGTTCCCTGGCCGCGCACGCCGACCACGATCAGGTCGGCGTCCTGGGCCTGGTCCAGGATGGCCTGGGCCGGGTTGCCCAGCACGACCACCTGCTGGACGGCTGCCGCCTGCTCCGGCGGGAATGCCTCGCTGACCGTCTCCGCCAGGACCCGGGCGACAGGCTGTTCCAGGTCCAGGTCTTCCGGCAGCTCCGGCATGCCTGCCCAGCCGAATGCTCCGGGCAGCTCCCAGGCCATGACCGCGACGAGCGTCGCGCCGGTCATCCCGGCCTGGCGGCCTGCCCAGCGCAGCGCTTGCAGCGCGGGCGTCGAGCCGTCGACGCCGACCACGATCGTGCCGTTTGCCATCGGGCTCCACGCCTTACGTCTTGCTTCGTCACGTGTCGTGCGGGGCTTCGCGCGGTGTCGCGGAAGTCGGGTGCCCGCCTCTTCGCACCTTAAGCAGGGTGGGGGGTCTTCGCACGACGGTGCGCCGGGCTGCGCCTGGCCCGGACCGGGATGGGTGCTTGCGGCAGGGACGGACGCGGCGGTCCGTCGGGGCCGGGTGCTCGCATCCCTGGGTGAGTGCCGCTTGCTGTGGCCCTGCGACCTCGGCGGCGTCCCGGTCGGGGCGGCGACCCGCCGCCGGTCAGGCGGTGGCGGCTGCGTTGAGGAGGGGGGTGAGTTCTTCGGTGATCGTGGTCAGCGGGGTCGTGGACTCGTGGGCGCGGGCCATCAGGATGGCGCCCTCCAGGGCGGAGATCATCAAGGTGGCCAGGGCGGTGGCGCGGGTGGGGGGGACGCGGAGGGTGGTCAGGGCGTCCGCGAGGGGCGTGGTCCAGGCGGTGAAGGCGGACGCGGTGGCCTCGCGGGCCGAGGGGGTGGAAGCCGTCGAGTCGACGGTGGCGGCGACAACAGGGCAGCCGGTGCCGAAGCCGGTGGACTCGAACTCGTCGATCCATTGCCGGGTCATCGAGGCGAAGAGGGCGCCGGGAGTGGGCTCGGGGAGGTCGGCGAGGTAGCGGGCGACGCGTCTGCCCGCGTACTGGCCGGCCCAGGCGACGGCCTCGTTGACCAGTTGTTCCTTGCCGCCGGGGAAGTAGTGCTGGAGGGAGCCGCGGGGCGCCCCCGCCTGGGCGGCGACGTCGCGCATGCCCGTCGCGCCGACGCCGTCGCGGCGGATGAGCTGGGCCGCGGCGAAGACCATCCGCTCCCGCGGACCGTGTGTGCGGGGTCCAGTCATCGCCGCCTCCTCAGGTCCGGTCCAGCTTATAGACGCCGCTGGGGCCGTCCGCGGAGTGCGCGAGGTGCTCCGCGGGCAGGTGGCGGCCCAGTGCGCCGAGCAGGGCGGACCGGCCGGGCAGTACAGCGGCGCTGACACGGAGGACGCCGCGGTCACGGGCGCGGGCGAGCAGCACGTCGAGCATGGCGCGGCCCACGCCCTGCCGCTGCCAGGCGTCGCCGACGAGGACGCCCAGCTCCGCGACCGGGGAGCCCGGGGGGAGGGCGAGGCTGGCGAGGCCGACCAGCCGCGCCCTGTCAGCGCCGTAGGCCACCACCGCGTCATGGACCTCGGCACGGCCGGCCAGCACATGTGCCAGGTAGTCCGCGGGAAACGCGCGGAGGCGGCCGAAGAAGCGCCGTCTGACGGTGTCCTCGGAGCAGGCGGCGAACAGGCCGTGCAGGGCGGCGGCGTCGGCGGGCCGGACAACCGCGACCTGCCAGCCGTGGAGGGCCGCCGCGGGCATCGGCCGGGGTGGCGCGACCTGCTCTATGACAGTGGTCATAGCGACCAGTATTATGACGACTGTCATAGATCGCAATGCCGTCATCACGGCTACCGCAGGAAAGGACCCGACGGCATGCCGACAGCAGGCTTCCTCGGTCTCGGCGTCATGGGGCAGCCCATGGCCCTCAACCTGGCGCGGCAGATGGCGGACGGGCCGCCGCTGACTGTGTGGAACAGGACACCCGGGAGGAGCGTGCCGCTGCGTGCCGCGGGCGCCCTGGTCGCGGACGCGCCAGGTGACGTGCTGCGTACGAGCGACGTCGTCTTCCTGATGCTGGCCGACGGCCGGGCGATCGACGCCACCCTGGCGCGCGGCACCGCCGCCTTCGCCGGGCACGTCGCAGGCCGGACACTCGTGCACATGGGCACGACCTCGCCCGACTACTCGCGGGCGCTGGCGGCCGACGTCCTGGCCGCGGGCGGCCACTACGTCGAGGCGCCGGTGTCGGGGTCCCGCGGGCCGGCGGAGGCCGGGCAGTTGGTGGCGATGCTGGCCGGGGAGCAGCAGGCGGTGGACACCGTACGGCCGCTGCTGGTTCCCATGTGCCGGGAGGCGTTCGAGTGCGGCCCGGTCCCGAACGCGCTGCTGACGAAGCTGTCGGTGAACCTCTTCCTGATCACCATGGTCACCGGGCTCACCGAGGCCTTCCACTTCGCCGACCGGCACGGTCTCGACCGCGACCGCTTCCTGGCCGTGCTCGACGCCGGGCCGATGGCCAGCGCGGTGTCCCGGATGAAGGCGCCCCTGCTGAGGGACCGCGACTTCGCGGTCCAGGCGGCCGCCCTGGACGTGCTCAAGAACAACCGGCTCATTGCCGAGGCGGCCCGGGAGGCCGGCCTTGCGTCGCCGTTGCTGGACGTCTGCCACGCGCTGTTCGACGAGACCGTGGCACTCGGCCACGGCGGCGCCGACATGGTCGCGGTGCTGCACGCGATCGAGGCCCGCACCGGCGGAGCACGGCCCTCCGGAAAGGCCTAGGCTGCAACCGCCCCACGGGCACGATCAGTTGATACGACCAGCGGACAAGCGGAGGACGAGCGGATGGGTGTGGCGATCCGACAGGCCGGGCAGGACGACAGGCCGGCGGTGAACGCCCTGCTGGACGAGGTCTTCCGGGACGACCCGGTCAGCAGCTGGGTTTTTCCCGACCCGGCCTACCGGCGGCGCAGGCACGGTGCGCTGATGGGCGCCTTCCTCGACACCGCGCTCACCGAGGGCTACGTCGACGTGGCGGTGGACGGCTCGGCGGCGGCGCTGTGGCTGTCGGTGCCGGCCGGCGGCCACCCGGCCGACGAGGACGGTCCCGCGGCCTTCCGCCGGGCCGTCGACCCGACCAACGAACGCGTCGAGACCATCGCCCGGATCCTCGACGCCGCCCACCCCACGGAGCGGGCGCACGAATATCTGATGCTCATCGCGGTGGACTCCGCGGCCCGCAGCCAGGGGCGGGGCACCGAGCTGATCACGTCCGTGCTGGCCCGCTGCGACCGCGAGGGCCGCGCGGCCTATCTGGAGGCCAGTACGGCCCGCAGCCGCGCGCTCTACGCCCGCCTCGGCTTCGTCTCGCCCGGCCGCACCGTCGACCTTCCGGACGGCCCGCAGATGTGGCCGATGTGGCGGGAGCCGATGCCGGTCCGAGAAGTCTGACGGCGCGTCCGGCACCATGCGCCGCGGCGCATGGTGCCGGACGCGCGGCCTCAGGCCAGTGTCTTGCAGAGGTCCTCGTACGGGCCCGCGAGCGCCAGCAACGTTTTGCTGGTCTTCCCCGCCACCGTGCTGATCCTGACCGACATGAAGGTGCTGGCCACGATCCACCGGTTCTGCGGCCGGTCGCCGGTGTGGAAGCCGGCCGACCAGTCGTTGCCGCTGAGGATGTACGAGTCCGGGTCGGGGTACGTGAGCACGCCGCTGCCCGAGATGTCGCGCTGGACGGATCTCCCGGTGGTCAGATTGGTGACCCGCATGATCAGCGGGCCGGTCTCGACCGCGACGACCGGGTTGCCGGCCGCGTCGCTCCAGGTCCTGATGGTCAGATCGCTGACCGGGAAGTCGGCGCGCGAGGGGAAGGCGCACACCACGCCCGCGGCGTAGTCGAACGGCTCCTGCACCGGGTGGGTGACGACAGGTCCCCGCAGACCCGACACGTCCGCCGGCACACCCGGCAGGACCGGGACGCCGTCCGCCGGTGTCGCGGCACTCGCGCCGGCCGGCGCCGCCAGCAGGACGGCGACCGCGCCCACCACCAGGGCCGCGCTCGCGGCCCGCCGCGCGGCCGGTCCCGCGCCAACTGCCGCGCCTCGCGCCCTGTGCCGCGCCCGGCGCCCCGTACTCCGCTGCCGTGTCCTCATCCCACGTCCTCCCGTTCCGTGAAGCGACCGCATGACCGGCTGTGTGGGCGGGGCGCCACCCGGCCGCCCCCCGTACGTCCGGGGCGCCCCACGGACACCACCGTGCCGTGTAGAAAGGACCACGGCGACACGTTTCGGCCCTGGCCGAAGCAAATGGGGGAGCCCGTGCGCATTCACTTCACGCTCACCGACCTGGCCCGCACCCGGCTGGCGGCCCGCCCGAGCCCGCTCGCGGTCACCACTTTCAGCGCCTTCCGCCTGGTGCAGCGGGCCGGCGCACCCGGTCTCGACGGCTGGCGGCGGCAGGTACGGGCGGGCTTGGCAGCGCCTGGTGACGGCGTTGACCGGCCGGCGCCGCAGAAGCCGTACTTCGCGCAGCTCGCCCCTCGCGACCCCGCGCACCCCATCCCGCGCTTCCTGCGCCCGCACATCGGGCTGCGGACCCTGGACGACGAACTGGAGCGGCTGCTGAGCACCCCTCAGCGGGCCCTGCGGGCCGACCTGGACTACGTCGGCAGGCACCGCCCGCTGCCCCGCTGGACCCGGGACCTGGCCGACGGCGACCTTGCCGCGGCGAACGGGCTGGCCGCGGCGGTACGCGACTACCACCGGGTGGCCGTGGCGCCGTACTGGCCCGGGCTGGCCGCGCTGCTCGCCGCCGACCGGGCGGCCCGCACCCGGCAGTTGGGGGACGGCGGCATCGAGGAGGTGCTGCACGCGCTCGGCCCCCGGATGCGCTGGCGGCCCCCGGTGCTCGAGGTGCAGACCCGGGCGGAGGTCGAGTACGACTACCACCTCGGCGGGCGCGGCCTGGTGCTGGCGCCGGGCGCGTTCAGCTCGTACGTGCCCTGCGACCCGGACGAGGAGCAGCCGACGCTCTACTACGAGGTGGCCCCCGACAGCGACCGCCATCCCCTCCTCGCCCCGCTGGGCGGCCCGCACGGGGGTCTGGCCGCGCTGCTCGGGCACAGCAGGGCGGCGGTGCTCGAAGTGATCGCCGACGGTGTGACGACCGGCCAGCTGGCCCGCCGGGTGGGCCTGTCGCCCGCGTCGGCCAGCGAGCACGCCGGCGTCCTGCGGCGGGCAGGTCTTGTCGCCACCCGGCGCAGCGGCCGGTTCAGCCACCACACGCTCACCGCGCTGGGCTCCGAACTGCTGCTGCACGCGGCGGCCTCCAGGTCTCCCGCGCCCTGACGTCCCGGCCCCACCCCGATGAAGGCCCCGGTACATTGCCGCGCCGAGCCCTCACCCGCACCGGCCGCCCGAAAAGTGCGGCACACTGCCGCGGCGCGAGCCGTACGCCCGCCCCCCGCGCCGGATGCCGCGCCCATTCGGCTGACGCGGCTCGCCTCGCACGTGTGTCGGGGTCGCAGACGTGGCTGATCGTCGGATCGTTGGTCCGCACGCGCGCTGTCCGCCCCGGCCGTCGCGCCCGAGGACGGGCACACCGCGGCGCGGGCCCCCACCGATCGCCACCGTCCCCACCGGAGTCCGACATGCGCTTGTTCGCGCGCGGCCTGTCCGCCGCCGCCCTGGTCCTCGCACCGCTGACCGTGGCAGGCACTCCTGCCGTTGCCGCCATCCCGCTCCCCACGCCCGCCACCGCGCTCGCCCCGCTGCGGACGCACGACGACGCCGTCGCCGGGCAGTACATCGTCACCGTGCAGAAGACCCTCGACCCGTCGTCGATCGCCCAGAGCATCGGCCTCAAGCCGTTCTTCACCTACAGCAGGGCCCTGCGCGGCTTCGCCATCACGCTCGACCCGGCGCAGCTCGACACGGTCCGCAGGACGCCGGGCGTCGAGGCCGTGGAGGAGAACGCGTCGGTGACCGCCTACGACCTGGCGGGCACGACCGTCCCCGCGGTCCCCGCGGTCGACGGCGTCGTCAGGGCTGCGGCCGGCACCTGGGGCCTCGACCGGATCGACCAGCGCAATCTGCCGCTCGACGGGCAGTTCACCACCGTCGGCAAGGGCGCGGGCGCGACCGCCTACATCATGGACACCGGCATCGACTTCGGCCACAGCGAATTCGGCGGGCGGGCCGTACCCGGCTTCGACGCGATCGGCGACGGCCGCAACGGACAGGACTGCGCCGGTCACGGCACCCATGTCGCGGGTACGGTCGGCGGCGCCACCTATGGTGTCGCCCCGAAGGCGAACCTGGTCAGCGTCAGGGTGCTGGGCTGCGACGGCAAGGGCAGCTGGGCCGGGATCATCGCCGGCTTCGACTGGGTGGCGAAGAACGCCAAGCAGCCCGCCGTGCTGAACGCGTCGCTGGGCGGCGGCTACTCCCCCGCGGTCAACGACGCGGCCACAGCGCTCGCCGACGCAGGGGTGCTGCCGGTGGTGGCGGCCGGCAACAGCTCCGAGGACGCGTGCGACGTCTCGCCCGCCAGCGCCCCGGGCGCGCTCACCGTCGGGGCGACCGACTCCGCCGACCACCAGACCGACTTCAGCAACTACGGCGCGTGCCTGACGCTCTACGCCCCCGGCCAGGACATCGTCTCGGCCAAGCTCGGCGGCGGCAGCATCGCCTTGGACGGCACCTCGATGGCCAGCCCGCACGCGACCGGTGTCGCGCTGCTCTACAAGGCGGCGAACCCCGCCGCCGGCGCGTCCGACGTGAGCAGCTGGATCGCGAGCCAGGCCACCGCCAACGTGCTCACCGTCAGCGCGGGTTCGCCCAACCGGCTGCTCTACACCGGCGGTCTGTGACCCGTCCCGCCCCACCGGTGAGCCGCCTCGTCCGCACGAGGCGGCTCACCGCCGTTCAGGGACGCCCCGCACCCCGCCGCCATGTACGCCGGATTCACCGTGGCCCGCGCCGGTCGGCGAACCCGCGGACTGGCGGAGGCGAGGACGACCCCGACTGCGGAGTTCAGCGGCCCGCCACGGCCGGGGAGGGGGGCGGCGCGCCCGGGGCGGACCTGCGGTAGCGGCCGGGCGCGACGCCGTACTCGCGTTTGAAGGCCTTGGCGAAGGCGAATTCGGCGCGGTAGCCGACCTGTTCCGCCACCACCCGGAGCGGTGCGTCGCCCGACAGCAGCAGTCGGCCCGCCGCCGTCATACGCCACCAGGTCAGATACGTCAGCGGGGGTGTGCCCACCAGGGCGGTGAAACGCTGTGCGAACGCCGAGCGCGACAGGCCGCCGCAGGCGGCCAGCTCCTCCACCGTCCAGGCGCGGCCCGGGTCGGCGTGGATCCCTTCGAGCGCCGGGCCGACCACCGGGTCGGTCAGCGCTGTCGCCCACCCGGGGCGGGCCAGGCCCTGCGCCTCGGCGGCCGACCTGTCCGCCAGCCAGCCGCGCAGTATGTACAGCAGCAGGGCGTCCACCAAGGCGGGCACGATGCCGTCCCTGCCGGGTCTGCGCTCCTCGAGCTCGGCATTGAGCAGGCCGATCGCCGCGTGCAGCGCCGGGTGCCGCTCGCGGCTCGGCGGCAGGCGCAGAATGTCGGGCAGCTCGGCCATCAGCGGGTGCGGCCGTCCCCGGCCCAGCGGATACGCGCCGCACAGCAGCCGGGTGCGCGGGCCCGGCCCGTCGATGTCGACCCGGCCGATCGTCTCGCCCGGGTCCCAGTCGTGCGGCACGAAGTCGGTCAGCGCGGTCGCCGGGTCGTCCGCGAGGCCCATCGGGCTGCCACGTCGCAGGAACACGGCGTCGCCCGGGCCGAGCCGTACCGCGTCCGCGGCGGGCTCGTCCGCGGCGCCCTCCGGCGGGAGCAGCCAGCACTCGCCCTCCAGGACGACGTGGAAGGTCGCGCCGCCGACCGCGGGAAAGCGCAGCCCCCAGGGGGCGCGGACCTCGGTGCGGGCCGAACGCGTACGGCCGGTGCGCATTGCCGCGAGTGCGTCGGCCAGTACGTCCATGCGTGGGAGTCTACGGCAGCGTCGCCGTCGCGACAGGACGTACGGACATGAATTCCGGATCCTGCGGCATTCATCATCCGGACCGCGGTACATAGTGTCGTCCTCGTCCGGAACACACTTGGGCACACGAGCGAGGGGCTGATGTGATGAACGTGCTGGTGATCGGTGCGACCGGGAAGACCGGACGGCCGGTGGTGGACGCGCTGGTCGCGCGCGGCGCGAAGGTCCGTGCGGGCAGCCGCACACCGGGGTCCGCGACGTCGCCCGGCGTCGAGCCGGTCCGCTTCGACTGGGCCGAACGCGGCACATGGCGCCCGGCGCTGGAAGGGGCGGAGGGGCTTTACGTGGTCGGGCCGGTCGGACAGCCCGAGCCGGAACTGCTCATGCACCAGCTGCTCGCCGACGCCGACGCAATACGGCGGGTGGTGCTGCTCTCCGTGCTCGGCGCGGACCGGCTGCCGCCGCTCGTCCCGATGGCGAGCTGGGAGCACGACGTACGGATGTCGGGGCGGGAGTGGACCGTGCTGCGGCCCAACTGGTTCCAGCAGAATTTCGGCGCGGGATTCGCCGGGCCGCTGCGGGAGCGGGGCGTGCTGGAGCTTCCGGCCGGGGACGCGGCCGTGAGCTTCGTCGACACCAGGGATGTCGGGGAGGCCGCCGCGGTTGCCCTCACGTCGGGCGGACACGGCGGCCAGGTCTACGACCTGACGGGTCCTGAGGCGCTCACCCACGAGGAGGCGCTGGGCGTGCTCGGCGCCGCCGCCGGGCGCGAGCTGCGGTACGTGCCGCTCGACCCTGACGACTTCGCGGCGGGGCTTCGCGGGCGCGGGCTTCCCGAGCGGGTGGTGGAGTGGCAGGTGGCGCTTTTCCGCTATATGCGGGGCGGGGGGAATGCGGTGGTCACCTCGGCGGTGCCGGATCTTGTCGGGCGGGGCGCCCGGGGCCTTTCCGCTTACGCGGAGTCGTTGCGGGGTGCGCTTCCATTGTGACAGCGGACGGCGGGGGCGGTGGGTCGTGGCTGGACGCGCACTTCCTCGTACTCGCCGGGGCGGTGCGACGTGGCTGGACGGGCACTTCCTCGTACTCGCCGGGGCGGAGTGGCACTTGCTGGTACGCGTCTGTCCGCGGCGGATCGTGGCCTGTCGCGCAGTTCCCCGCGCCCCCAGGTGAAAGCCCCTTGCGGTGCGTTGCTCACCTGCGGCGCCTCGTGGCTGAGCGCGCAGTTCCCCGCGCCCGCCCGGGGGCACCGCAAGGGGCGGTGGCTCAGAGCAAACCGTGGCGCATTGCCGAGGTCACCGCTGCCGTGCGGTCCGTGACCGCCAGCTTGGTGAAGGTGCGGAGCAGATGGGTCTTGACCGTGGACTCGCCGATGAAGAGGCGGCGGCCGATCTCCGCGTTGGTGCAGCCCTCGGCGACCAGGCGGAGGACCGCGGTCTCGCGGTCGGACAGGTGGGGGCGTTCTGGACGGACGCGGAGGCGGTCGACGAGGCGGGCCGCGACGGTCGGGGCGAGGACCGTCTCCCCGCGGGCGGCGGCCCGCACGGCGTCGGCGAGTTCACCGCGGGCGAGGTCCTTGAGGAGGTAGCCGGCCGCGCCCGCCTCGACGGCGCGCAGGATGTCGCCGTCGGTCTCGTACGTGGTGAGCACGATGACCCGGCACGGCAGCCCGGCAGCGGTCATGCGCAGGGTCGACTCGACGCCGCCGCCGTCCGGCATCCGCAGGTCCATCAGCACGATGTCGGGCCGCAGCGCGGCGGCCAGCGCCTCGGCCTGCGGGCCGCTGGAGGCCTCACCGACGACGTCGAGGTCGGCCTCCGCGTCGAGCATCGCGCGGAGGCCTTCGCGGACCACCGGGTGGTCGTCGGCGAGCAGGATGCGGATCACGGGGTGCTCCTCCGGGCGGCCGCGAGCGGCAGGGTGACGGTGATCGCGGTGCCGCGGCCCGGCGCGCTGTCGACGGTGGCGGTGCCGCCCATCTCGGCCGCCCTGGCGCGCAGCCCGGGCAGTCCGTAGCCGGTGCCCCGCGGCCCGGCGGGGTCGAAGCCGCAGCCGGTGTCGCGTACGGCGACCCGCAGGGTGTCCTCGGCATAGCGCAGGTCGAGGGCGACGGGGACGGCCTCGCCCGCGTGGCGGCGGGCATTGGCCAGGGCTTCCTGGCAGCTGCGCAGGACGACGACCTCGACGGCCGCGGGCAGGGCGCGTACGGCCCCTGCGATGTCGACGGTGGCGGGCGCGCCGGTCTGTTCTGTGTGCCGGGCGGCGAGGCGGCGCAAAGCGTCGGGCAGGGAGCCGCCGTCGAGGCCCGCGGGGGCGTTGCCGGCGACGAGGGCACGGGCCTCCGCCAGGTTCTCCCGCGCGGTGCCCGCCATGAGCGCGAGGTGGCGGCGGGCCCGCGCCGGGTCGGTGTCGAGTTCGGTCTCGACGGCCTGGACCAGCATCAGGACGCTGGTGAAGCCCTGCGCGAGGGTGTCGTGGATCTCACGGGAGAGCCGCTCGCGTTCGGCGAGGGCGCCGCTCTCCGCGGACAGGCGGGCGACTTCGCCGCGGCTGGCGTCCAGCTCGGCGACGAGGTCGGCCCGTTCCGTGCTCTGCTCGATGATGCGGATGATCCAGCTGCCGATCACCGCGGAGAAGGCGAGGGTGACGACCGCGAAGACGGAGTTGTAGTAGAGGTCGTGGGTGTCGGGCCGCCAGACCAGCGCCCAGGCCGCGACCGGCGTGATGTTGATGACGGCGACGGCGGTGAGCGCGCCCCGCACCCGTAGCAGCATGAAGCACTGGGGTACGAGGGCGAAGGTCGCCAGCCGGGTCTCGCCGACGAGTGCCGCGGGCGGCAGGAACAGCACGACCAGGCCGGTCAGATACCGTACGGCCGCCCCGGAGCCGGTGGCCTGCGCGACCAGCAGCGGACGGCCGGCCCCCACGTACCAGAGCACCGGCAGGCAGAACAGGCAGGCGGCGAGGACGCGTACGCGGAGCCCGGGGCTTTCCGCGGCGAGCGCGAAGAGGACGGTGGCCACCGACACGACCGCGAAGTACAGGTCCCACGGCAGGAACGAGCGCTCCCAGACGTGCCCGCCGCGAGGTCCCGCGGCGGGCAGCGGTGGGCCGGTCAGCCGTCGTTGCGGCTCTTCCAGCGGAAGGTCAGCAGACACAGCACCAATCCTCCGATGCACCAGGCGCCCAGTACCAGCGCGATACATCCGTACTCCCAACTGCCCGCCGGTTCCAGCGCGGCGGCGGCCTCCGGCAGGAACACCCCGCGCAGGCCCTGGCACATCCACTTGAGCGGGAAGAACGAGCCGATGGTCAGCATCCAGTCGGGCACGGTGTCGATGAGGATGTACACCCCGGAGATGAACTGGAGCACCAGGAAGGGGAGTACGACCACCGAGGTGGCGCTCTTGCCGGACTTCGGCACACTGCTGATCGCGATGCCGAGCAGCGCGCAGCCGGTGATGCCGAGCACGAAGATCCAGCCGAAGGTGAGCCAGCCGGCCGCGTCGGAGGGCAGGTCGACGTCGTAGACGGCGGTGCCGAAGACCAGCAGCGCGGCCGTCTCCAGCAGTCCGGTGACCAGCACCAGCCAGATCTTGCCGAGGAAGTACGCGGCCGGCGGCATCGGGGTGCCGCGCAGCCGGCGCAGCACCTTGTCGTCGCGCTCGATCGCGATGGAGATGCCCAGCGACTGGAAGCTGGTGGACATGATGCCGGCCGCGATCATCGACGCCACGTAGTACTGCGACGCGGTGGAGCCGGAGTCCGCCATGTCGTCGTGGAAGATCGAGGCGAAGAGGAAGAGGAAGACGATGGGGAAGGCGAAGGTGAAGATCACCTGTTCGCGCAGCCGGAAGAACAGCCTGATCTCCATCGCCCCGCGCAGCAGGCCGAGTCGCCACGCCCCGGGCAGCCGCGGGGTGCGCTGGCCCTTCACCCGGGTGGGCGCCGTCGCGGCGGTGGTGCCGGCCATCACAGGTCCTCCGATCCGATGAGCCGCAGGTAGATGTCCTCCAGCGTGGGCCGGGTGACCCGGAGTTCGGGGATCTCACCGTCGAAGCGGCGGGTCAGCTCCGCGACCGTACGGGTCGGGGTGTCGGTCTCCTCGCTGCGTGCGGTGCCGTCGGGATCCGCCCAGTGCACGGTCGCTCCGGCCCGTGCGCGCCCGGCCAGCGAACCGGGTTCGCCCTCCGCGACGACCTTGCCGGCCGCGATCACGGCGAGCCGGTCGGTCAGCGCCTCGGCCTCGTCCAGGTAGTGGGTGGTGAGGATGATCGTGGTGCCCTCGTCGGCAAGGCTGCGGATCAGCGACCAGAACCGCCGCCTGGCCGCCGGGTCGAAGCCGGTCGTCGGCTCGTCGAGCAGCAGCAGTTCGGGACCGCCGATCACGCCGAGCGCCACGTCGAGCCGCCTGCGCTGCCCGCCGGACAGCGACTTGGTGCGGCTGTCCGCCTTCCCGGTCAGGCCCACCAGCTCGATGACCTCGGCGGGGTCGCGCGGCGCGGGGTAGTAGCGCGCGAAGTGCCGTACGGTCTCGGCCACGGTCAGTTCGGCCGCCGCGGACTCGTCCTGCCACACGATCCCGACCCTGGCCTGCCAGGCGCGGTCGGCCCGGCCCGGGTCCTGCCCCAGTACGGCCACCTCGCCGCTGTCGCGCCGCCGGTGGCCCTGGAGGATCTCCACGGTCGTGCTCTTGCCGGCGCCGTTCGGCCCCAGGATGCCGAAGACCTCACCGCGCCTGATGCCGAGGTCCACCCCGTCGACCGCGTCGACCTCGCCGTACCTCTTGCGCAGCCCGCGCACTTTCACCACGTCGTCCGTCATGAAACCCACGATCCCGCGGGCGTCCCGGCGCCGGGAACGGCCGTACGGCCACACTCCCGTCCACCGATCGGTGGACGCCCGTCCCGTCACGACAGCTCACCGTACGTGACCGGTGCGGGGACAGTGCTCGCGTGGCGGGGGCGGCGGGCCGGGGTCACGATGGAGGCATCGGAGGGCGGTGAGCCCATGCGTGAACAGGACAAGGCCCCGGGGCCGGCGGCGGGTGGTCCGCGGCGCGACCCCGCGCAGCGAGCGGCGGACGGCAAGGCGGCACGCCGTCGCGTACCGCGGTCCGCGCAAGCCCGCTTCGAGCCGGGCAAGAAGCGCTTCGACCCGGTCGAGCTGCTGGAACAGCAGTCCGCCGACCGGGTGCGGGAACTCGTGCCGATCCGCTACGGACGCATGCTGGAGTCGCCCTTCCGCTTCTACCGGGGCGCCGCGGGCATCATGGCCGCGGACCTCGGCCAGGCGCCGCACACCGGGCTCACCACCCAGTTGTGCGGGGACGCGCACCTGCTGAACTTCCGGCTGCTCGCCTCCCCCGAGCGCCGCCTCGTCTTCGACATCAACGACTTCGACGAGACGCTGCCAGGCCCGTTCGAGTGGGACCTCAAACGCCTCGCGACCAGCCTGGAGATCGCCGCCCGCGCCCGCGGCCTCGACGCCCGGCGGCGCACCGCGATCGTCCGCGGGGCGGTCGAGGCGTACCGCGAGCGGATGCGGCTCTTCGCCGGCATGGGCACCCTCGACGTCTGGTACGCGCAGGACGACGCCGACCAGCTCGCGGCGCTGCTGCCCGCCGAGCAACCGGACAGGACCGTCAGGCGCCGGACGGCCAAGGCGCTGGCGAAAGCCCGCACCAGGACCACCGCGCAGGCCTTCGACAAGCTGACCACCGTGGTCGACGGGCGGCGCAGGATCGCCTCGGACCCGCCGCTGATCACCCCGCTGCGCGAGCTGCTTCCGGACGACCAGCGCGTCGAACTGGAGTCGAAGCTGCGTGAGTTGCTGCGCAACTACAGCGACAGCCTGTCGGCGGAGCGGCGGATGCTGCTGAGCCGCTTCCAAGTGGTGGACATGGCGCGCAAGGTCGTGGGCGTGGGCAGCGTCGGCACCCGGTGCTGGGTGATCCTCGCCATCGGCCGCGACGACCAGGACCCGCTGCTGTTGCAGGCCAAGGAGGCGGGGCCCTCGGTCCTCGCCCCCTACGCCGGCGCCGCCGTCCACGACAACCAGGGCCAACGCGTCGTCGCCGGACAGCGGTTGATGCAGTCCGCCGGGGACATTCTGCTCGGCTGGGAACGCGTCATCGGCATCGACGGGCAGCAACGCGACTTCTACATAAGGCAGTTGCGCGACTGGAAGGGAATCGCGCAGCCCGACACCATGTCCCCGACGATGCTGCGGCTCTTCGCCCGGGTCTGCGGCGCCTCCCTGGCCCGCGCGCACGCCCGCTCCGGCGACCCCATCGCGCTCGCGGCATACGCGGGCGGCGGGGACGCGCTCGACCGCGCCCTCGCCGAATTCGCCGAGGCCTACGCCGACCGCAACGCCTTCGACCACCAGGCCCTCGCCACCGCGGCGGCGGACGGCCGCGTCCCCGTCGCTCCCTCTCCCGGCTGAACCGGAGGCCCGTCATGAGCAACACCGTCTACCTCGCCTACGACTACCCTGTCCTGGGTGCCTTCTGGACCGCGATGTGGGTCTTCCTGTGGGTGCTGTGGGTCTTCCTGCTCTTCCGGATCGTCGTCGACCTCTTCCGCGACGACTCGATGAGCGGCTGGGTCAAGGCCGCCTGGCTGCTGTTCGTCCTGGTGCTGCCCTTCCTGGGCGTCTTCGTCTACGTCTGTGTGCGCGGCGCCGGCATGGGGCGGCGGGAGGCGCAGCACTCGAAGGCGCATCAGCAGGACATCGATGAGTACATTCGCAAGACCGCCGGTTCTGGGGCGGGGGGTTCGGGCGGCCCTGGCGGCTCGGGGAGTTCGGCCGACGAGTTGGCCAAGCTGGCCGAGATGAAGACCGCGGGGCACCTCTCCGAGCAGGAGTTCCAGCGGGCGAAGGAGAAGATCCTCGGCTGAGAGCCCGCCCGTCTCCCCGGGTACGCCCCGGTGGGCGGCCGGTCGCGCGGTTCCTCGCGCTCCCGGGCGGGTGCCACGTGCGGTGGCGGTCGCGGTGCCGCTGAGTTGTGGTTGCGCGCGGTTCCTCGCGTCCCTGGGATGGCGCCCCCTCGGGGGAGGAAGGCGGCGGCTAGTAGACGTCGCGGACGTATCGTTTCTCCGCGGCGAGTTGCTTGACGTACGCCGTCGCCGCGTCGGGCGGCAGCCCGCCGTGTGCGGTGGCGATGTCGCGCAGCGCCCGGTCGACGTCCTTCGCCATGCGGGCGGCGTCACCGCAGACGTAGAAGTGCGCGCCGTCCTGGAGCCAGGACCACAGCAGCGGGCCGTGCTCGCGCATCCGGTCCTGGACGTAGACCTTGGCCCGCTGGTCGCGGGAGAAGGCGGTGTCGAGGCGGGTGAGGGTGCCGTCGGCGAGGCGGGCGGCGAGGTCGTCCTCGTAGTAGAAGTCGGTGGCCCGGTGCTGCTCGCCGAAGAAGAGCCAGTTCGGGCCGCGGTGGCCGCGGGCGCGGCGCTCGTCGAGGAAGCCGACGAAGGGGGCCACGCCGGTGCCGGGGCCGACCATGATCATGGGGGTGGCGGGGTCGGCGGGCGGCCGGAAGTCCGGGGAGCGCCGGACGTGCACGGGCACGGTCGTACCCGGCTCGGCGTCGGCGAGGAAGGGCGTGCAGACGCCGCCGCGCGGCCGGCCGTCGGGGTTGTCGTAGCGGACGACGGAGACGGTCAGCGAGATCCGCCGCGGGTCGGTGAGCGGGCTGGACGATATGGAGTACAGCCGCGGCTGGAGCTTCTTGAGCACCCCGGTCCACTCGTCCGCGCCGGCCCGGACGGCGTGTTCCGCGATGACGTCCACCGCGTGCCTGCTCCATGACCACCGGGCGAGTTCGTCCTTGTTGTCGGGCCGCAGCAGCTTCCTGAGCGCCCGGTCGTGCGTGCGGTCGGCGATGAAGCGCAGCAGGTCGGGGGTGATCCTGGTGATCTCCAGGTACTGGCGCAGCGCTTCGCCCAGCGGGACGTCGCCGATACCGGGGACGGTGACGCCGGTGTACGGGTCGAGACCGGTCACGGCGAGCCATTCGGCCACCAGAGCGGGGGAGTTGACGGGCAGGACGCCGAGCGCGTCGCCGGCCTCGTAGGGCAGCGGGACGGCGCTGTCGCGGGTGTCGAAGGTGAAGCGGCGGACTTCCTTGGCGGCGCCCGGCCGTCCGAGCAGCCGGTTGCCGGTGAGCCGGGCGGTGCCGCCTGCGGGCCGCCGTACGGGCCCGGCGGGCGCGGGGACCGGGGCGTTCGGCGCGGCGGCTTCGGCGGCCTCGGCGGCTTCGGTGGCTTCGGCGGCTTCGGCGGGCGGCTGTGCGGCGGTTTCGGCCGGCGGCGGCTGCGCCAGAGCGCCGAGCACCTGGTCGAGCCAGGCGAGCGCGGACGGTTCGTAGTCGGGCTCGCAGTCCGTACGCGGCGCGAGGCGTACGCCGCCGAGTTCGCCGAGGCGTTCGTCCAACCGGCGTCCGTGGCCGCAGAATTCGGCGTAGGAGGAGTCGCCGAGGGCCAGGACGGCGTAACGGCGGCCGTCGAGCCGCGGGGCGCCCGGCGCGGTGAGGGCGTCCCAGAAGCCGGCGCCGTTGTCGGGGGCCTCGCCGTCGCCGAACGTGCTGGTGATCAGCAGCAGGTCGGCGGTGGCCGGGAGCGCGGCGGGGGAGGCGTCGGCCATGCCGAGCAGCGTGGCCCGGTGGCCGGTGCCGGTGAGGCGCTGGACGGCGGCCGCGGCGAAGCCCTCGGCATTGCCGGTCTGCGACGCCCACAGCACCACCACCTCCCGCCCGGACTGCGGCATTTCGGTGTGCGGTACGGGTTCGAGGGCTGCGGGCAGCCGCGAATACCTGCCTGCCAGTGCCCCGTTGACCCACAGCGCGTGCCCGGGCGTGAGGGGCGCTTGCGGCGGGAGGACGGGCACACCGGTCACGTCCGGGCCGAGGCCTGCCAGGAAGCCGGCCAGATACGTCTGTTCGTGCTCGGCCAGCGAGGGCGGTGCGAGGTCCGGTATGCCGAAGACGTCGCCGGGCGCGGCCTCGGCCGGTACGGCCTCCACCGGTGCGGGCTCGGACGACGCGGTCCCGGCCGACGCGGACTCGACCGGTACGGACTCGGACTGCGTGCTCTCCGCGGGCCCGGGCTCGCTCTGTCCCGCCTCGATCGGCGCGGCGACTCTCGTCAGCGACACCGCGCACACCTTGAACTCCGGCTGGAAGGACACCGGGTCGATCGCGTCGCTGGTGACGGCGTTGACGCTCAGGTACTCGCCGAACAGGTCGTTCCAGTGGAAAGGCGCGAAGCAGCAGCCAGGCAGTACCCGGTCGGTCAGCACCGCGGGCAGCACCGCACGGCCGCGCCGTGAGGCGACCTCCACCGGGTCGCCCTCGGCGATGCCCAGGCCGGCGGCGTCCCGCGGGTGCAGTTCCACGAACGGCCCGGGGTTGAGCCTGTTGAGCTTGGCGACCTTGCCGGTCTTGGTCAGGGTGTGCCACTGGTGCTGCAACCGGCCGGTGTTGAGCACGAAGGGAAAGTCGTCGTCGGGCATCTCGGCGGGCGGCACATGCGGCCTGGGGTGGAAGACGGCCCGCCCGCTCGCGGTCGGGAAGCGCAGCCCGTCGCCCTCGACGTAGCGGATCGGGTTGCGGTCGGGGCCGTCCTCGGTGGGGGCCGGCCACTGCACGGGCGTGTCCCGCAGCCGCTCGTACGTCACGCCCCGCAGGTCGTAGCCGGTGACCGGATTCCAGGCCCGGCGTATCTCGTCGAAGACCTCCTCGGGTCCCGCGTAGTCGAACGCGGCCCCGTAGCCCATCGCGCGCGCCACCTCGGCGATGATCCGCCAGTCGGGCAGCGCCTCGCCGGGCGGGTCGACGGCCTGCCGGGCGAGGGTGAGGTTGCGCTCGCTGTTGATCAGGACGCCCTCGGACTCGGTCCACATCGCGCCGGGCAGCACGATGTCGGCGTAGGCGTTGGTCTCGGTGTCGGCGAACACGTCCTGGGTGACGACGAATTCGGCCGCCTCCAGGCCCTCGATGACGGTACGGCGGTTCGCGACCGACGCCACCGGGTTGGTGCAGATGATCCAGCAGGCCTTGATCTCGCCGTCGGCCATCCGCCGGAACATCTCCACCGTGCCGCGCCCGACGCCGTCCGCCCGCACGGTGCCGGGCGGCAGCCCCCACAAGTCCTCGGCAAAGGCCCGGTCCTCGGCCACCAGCACCGAGCGCTGCCCGGGCAGACCGGGACCCATGTAGCCCATCTCCCGGCCGCCCATGGCGTTCGGCTGGCCGGTGAGCGAGAACGGGCCGCTGCCCGGGCGGCAGATCGCGCCGGTCGCAAGATGCAGGTTGATCAGGGCGTTGGTGTTCCAGGTGCCGTGCGTGGACTGGTTGAGGCCCATCGTCCAGCAACTCGTCCATTCGGCCGCCCCGCCGATCAGGTCGGCGGCCCGCCGCAGGTCGGCCTCGGGTATGCCGGTGATCCCGGCGACGGCCGCCGGCGGGTAGTCGGCGAGGAAGCCCGGCATCGCCTCCCAGCCCTCGGTCCAGCGGGCGATGAAGTCCCGATCGGTACGGCCGTTGGCGTGCAGCAGGTGCAACAGGCCGTTCAGCAGCGCCAGATCGGTGCCGGGGCGGATCTGCAGGAACAGATCCGCCTTCGCGGCCGTCGCATTGCGGCGCGGGTCCACCACGATCAGCTTGGCGCCCGCCTTGACCCGTTCCATCATCCGCAGGAAGAGGATCGGGTGGCAGTCGGCCATGTTCGCGCCGATCACGAGGAAGACGTCGGCGTGGTCGAGGTCCTCGTACGAGCCGGGTGGGCCGTCCGCGCCGAGCGACAGCTTGTAGCCGCTGCCCGCGCTGGCCATGCACAGGCGGGAGTTGGACTCGATCTGGTTGGTGCCGATGAACCCCTTGGCGAGCTTGTTCGCCAGATACTGCGCCTCCAGGCTCAGTTGGCCCGACACGTACAGCGCCACCGCGTCCGGTCCGTGCTCGTCCACGACCGCCCGCAGCCGGCGGCCGGTCTCCGCGATCGCCTCGGCGGCGGGCGACGGTACGGCTTCGGCGCCGCGCTCCTCGCGGACCAGCGCGCTCGCCAGCCGGCCGGGCGCCGCCAGCATGTCCGCGGTCGTCGCGCCCTTCGTGCAGAGCCGGCCGCGGTTGGCCGGGTGCGCCTTGTCGCCGACGGCCTTCAGTACGGTGCGGCGCCCGTCGGGACCGGCTCCGACGTCCAGCAGGAGGCCGCAGCCGACGCCGCAGTACGAGCACACCGTCCGTACCGTCGTCGTCCCCACCTGCGGGTCCTCCCCCCGCGGCCCCCGCGGCCGCACCCGCCCGACGCTACGAACCCGCGATTACGCCGCGGTCACCCCGCGGGCCGCCCGCGGTTACACCCTCTGCACACAGGTTGCCGGATCCCTGTGAGCCGAGCCCCCGCGGGGTTGCTTCTACGATCCCACGGTGGCGCTGCGGGGAAACCGGTCGCGTACTTGCCCGTGCCCCTGAGGGCGGACGCCACCTGCGGTGGCGGCGCCTCTTTCCCACGGTTGTGGCCGGGCGCGCAGTTCTCCGCGCCCTTTTGGGGCGCCCTCCGGCGCGGCGGGCAGGCCGTTCGAGGGGCGGGTAACTGCGGCTGTCCGCCGGGGAAGGTCCGGGGCCGCGCGGCTGGGCGAGCGGAAAGCCTCAGGAAAATGCCGCCGCATGCGTCGCCGCCCATGCCGCGAACGGGCGGGCCGGGCGGCCCGTGAGGGCAGCGACAGTGGCAGTGGTCGCGACCGGCGTGCCGTCGTGGTTCCGCCAGTGGTCGAGGAGGGCTTCGGCGTAGGACGCCGGAATACTCGTCTCCGCCATCCACCCGGCACGGCTGACCGGCTCGACCCGCACGGGGCGCCCCCGGGCCGCCCCGATGAGTTCGGCCTGCTCACGGAAGGTGAGGGACTGCGGCCCCGTGAGGGTGTACGCCGGAGCCGAGTACCGCTCGGGCGCCGTCAGCACGGCAGCGGCTGCCGCCGCGAGGTCGTCCTCGTGCAGCGGCACCGTGTGCGCGTCCGGGTACGGCAGCCGCACGGTATCGGTCGCCGCGATGGGCCGCGCCCATTGCAGGGCGTTGCCCGCGAAGTCTCCTGGCCGCAGAAATGTCGCCGGGACGGGCCCGCCGCGCAGGGCCGCCTCGACGGCGGCATGGTGCCCGGCCAGCAGATCGTCCGCGGCGCCGGGCTCCAGGACCGCGGAGGAGGACAGCAGCACAATGTGCCGCACCCCCGCCGCCGCGGCTGCCTCGGCGAAGGAGGTGGCGGCGTCGGCGGAGCGCCCGGCGTAGAGGAAGACCGAGCACACCCCCTCCAGGGCGGAGCGAAATGTGCCGGGGTCGTCGAGCACGCACCGTACCGCCGGTATGCCGCCGGGCGGGTCCGATGCGCCGGGGTCGCTCGACCCGGCCCGCAGGGAGCGGCCCTGCGCGTGCAGCAGGTCGATGAGCGTACGGGCGACGCGTCCGCGGCTGCCGGTGACGAGGATGGTCATGGGTTCTCCTGCGAAGACGTGGGTCGGCGAAAGCGGGCGCACGCAGCGGAATCCCTAGACTGGGAGCGCGACACAGCTACTGCGCCACGCAGATATTGTGCGACACAATCTTTGCGTCACGCAAATGATGAGGGACGGAGACGGCCGCATGCCCGACCGCGAGGAGTTGCTCGACCAGGTCGTCACGGAGGCCCGGCGCCATTACGCGGCCTGGACGCTGTTCAACCAGCGGATGGCCGACCGGCTCGGCCTGCACCCCACCGATGTGCAGTGCCTCAATCTGCTCGACCTGGAGCCCGACCCGCTGACCACCGGCCAGATCGCGGTGCTGACCGGACTGACCCCCGGCTCCGCGACCCGGCTGGTCGACCGGCTGGTCGCGGCGGGCCTGGTGGAGCGCCGCGCGGATCCGGCCGACCGCCGCAGATCGCTGGTGGCGCTGACGCCGGGCGCCCTGGAGGGCCTGGGCGACGCCTGGGAAGGGCCGGGGGACGCGTACGACACGATGCTCGGCTCGTTCAGTGACGCCGACCTCACCGTGATCCGCCGCTATTTCCGCGCCGCCGCCGAGGTCGGCAGCGAGCAGGCCGCGGAGATCGGCCGTACCTGACCCCGGCTCGGCGCGGCAGCGGCTGCCGGGGGGCGGACCGCGGGGCGGCCCGGAAAAGGCGGAGGGGCCGCCGGCACGAGATCGCCGGCGGCCCGGGTGGAGCAGGTGGAGCGAGCGGAACGTCAGTGGTTGGCGGCACCGTTGCCGGACAGGACCGGGATGTTGTCCAGGATGTGCGACAGCGGCTCGTCACCCTTGGCCTGGGTGGAGTTCTCGGCGCACTGCTGGTTCTGCGGCGACGACAGCACGTTGACGTCCTGGACGGTGATCGGGATGAGGCCGATCAGCGAGCCGACGTTCGCCTTGACGGGCAGGCCGATGCAGGGCTTGTTCAGGGTGCCCTGGATGAGGCCGAGCTGCGGGCTCTGGGTGCCGCCGGTGACGGTGTTGCCGTAAGCCTGCACGGCGCCGTTGCCGTTCACCGTGGTGGTGCCGGTGTCGTTGCCGATGGCCATGGCCGGGGCGGCGGCGGCGCCGACTGCGACGACCGAAGCGGCGAGGGCGGCTCCGGCCAGCATCTTCTTGATCATTGTGTGTCCTTTTGCGATGCGGGATTGCGCGGTTCTGGAAGGAAGGTCTGAGCGATCTGATCAACCGCTCATGACGGGTTTGGTTCCGGCGTTTCACTCCGATGGTGGAGTCGGGCCGCCGGGAAAGTGACGGGGCGTCAGCCGCCGAGTCCGCCGAGCACGCCGCCCAGACCGCCGAGCGGCAGCCCGCCCAGCGGCAGCCCGCCGAGCAGCGACGCGCCGGGTACGGCACCGTCCAGGCCGGACTTGGCGACACCCTGGGTGGCCGTGCTCGCCTGCCCCAGGAGGGCGTCGGTCGAGGTGTTGCCCCGGAGGTTGTCGGTCGTCTTGCCGAGGGTGCTCAGAACGGGACCGAGCGGGGCGCTGTCGCCGAGCTTCTGCAGCGGCTGCTCATTGAGCGCCTGGTTGATCCCGCTGTCGATGCTGGTCGGCATCGTGCTCATGTTGTCGGCGCTCGCGGCGTCGGCGAATGCGGGCGCCGCCACACCGACCGCCATCATGGAGCCGGCCACGACCGCTGCAACCTTCGAGTACTTCACTTGCCACCCTTTCGGTAGCGCCGGAATGTCTGTCGACATGAACAACGACTACGGAGTGCAACGGAAACTGTGTGCGGACCCGCCGCCTGACAATCACCCGATAGTGCGGCGGCTTGACTTTCCGGGCCCGGGCAAGGAAACGGTCGGAAATCGCTCAGGAATACGTGCGCTGAATACGCGCGGTACGGGTCGAACGCCGATAGAGCATCGCGCCGCTGAGCAGGAGCGCGGCTCCCGCGCCGGTCGCCGCGCCCACCGCGCCCCGCGACGCGCCGGTCTCCGCGAGCTGTGTGTGCACCTCGGGCGTGGTGACGGGGGGCTTGGCGTGCCGCGGTCCCGGCACCACGGGGGTGGCGGGCACCTCGCCGTTGGCACAGGAATTCCCGCTCACGGCATTGAGCAGCGCGGCCACGTCCACGGAGTTCCCGCACACGTTCACCGGCGCCTGGACCGGGATATTCACACTGTTTCCCGACAGCACTCCCGGCGAGCCGTGCGTGTCGCTTTCCGCGGTGGCTCCGTACGAATGGGTACCGGCCGGCACATCGGCTTCCGGCGAATGGGCGTCGGCCGAATGGGGTGATCCGTTCAGGGCGCCCTGTGCGTCGGAGTCCGCGTTCGCATAGCCTCCCGTCACGGCGAGGATGCTGCTCGCGGCAGCAACGGTGAGCAGACTCCGGCTCAGAATCTGTCGTCGCATCGACTCATTTCTCCGCTCGTGCAAGGTCGTGCAAGGGTGGTGCAGATGACGGACCGCCCCGGAGTGCGGCGCACTCGGCCCGGGGCGGTACCTGGTCGGAGCGTGCTGTCCGACCTGTCGGCGTCGTTCGTCGTCAGTCGGCGTTGACGCAGGTGTTGCCGAACGTCGGGTTCAGCAGCGCGATGATGTTGACGGTGTTGCCGCACAGGTTGAGCGGCACGTGCACCGGCACCTGGATCAGGTTGCCGGACAGCACGCCCGGGGAGCCGATGGCGGCACCGGTCGCGTCGGAGCTGGCGAACGCCGGGGTGGCGACGCCCATCGCCATAACGGTTCCGGCGGCGAATGCCGCGGCCTTGGTGAGCTTCTTCACGGTTCTACTCCTTTTCCAGCGGCGGTGGCATATTCTGCCGTCACGGATTTCGTGCCGACAGGTCCCGTCATCTCGGAACCCTGCTACCGCGCGGTCCATTCAACGATGATTGATGCCGATAGGTGACTCCCCGCCCGTCTTCGAACGGCATCATCCACTCGGATGGGCGGCAAAATTTGCATATTTGCAGTCCGGTTGCGCGGGAACGACTCCGTCCGCCGGCTTCTCACCGGCGGTCGGAACCGCGAGGGGGGTACCCGGCAGACCCTCAGGAAATCTGGGCTCAGCTGTTGCCCGCGCCGTTGCCGGAGAGGATCGGGATGTTGTCCAGGAGGTGCGACAGCGGCTCGTCGCCCTTCGACTGGGTCGAGTTCTCGGTGCACTGCTGGTTCTGCGGCGACGACAGGACGTTGATGTCCTGGACGCTGATCGGGACCAGGCCGATGAGCGAGCCGAGGTTCGCCTTGGCGGGCAGCGCGATGCAGGGCTTGTTGAGCGAGCCCGAGATCAGCGCGAACGACGGGCTCATGTAGCCGCCGGTGTAGGTGTTGCCGTAGCTCTGCTGGGAACCGTTGCCGTTGGCGGTCGTGGTTCCGCTGCTGTCACCGATGGCCATCGCCTGCGGGGCGACCGTCGCCGAGACGCCCGCGATGGAGGCGGCCACGGCTGCCGTGGCGAGGAACTTCTTGATCACGGTGGGACCTTCTTGACTGGAGTGGGATTGCCCCCGGAAGACGGGTCGGACTGTCCAACCCCCGGCATCGGCGTTTAGTAATGCCGTTTCACCCGAATGGATAGTGGTGCCCGTCGTGTTCGCCCCGCATCAGGCGTGCGGGTGAGCGTACGGGCGGCGGATTGACGCCATGTCAACCCGCTGCGGTGTGATCGTCGTAAGAGACCGCCAACGGCTCCCTCGTGCGCGCGGCTTGCGTGATTTTCGACGCGCCTTCTGCGACGGTGCATTTCTGTTTCCCGGGGATTGACCGACCGGCTCGGCATTCGTCGACCGGGCGGCCTTCCGCGGGACCGGGTGGCGGGGTTTGACGGGCTCGCAGAGGGAGATCGGCGCGCGATGCCGCAACAGCAGGACGGACTCGCCGGGTTGACGGTGCTGCATATGGCCCAGCCCGTCGAGGGCGGGGTGGCCCGCGTCGTGGCGGACCTGGTCCGCGCGCAGGTACGGGCGGGCGCCCGGGTCGTCGTCGGCTGCCCGGCCCCTGCCGCCGGGCGGGCGCTGCCTGGCCGCGGCTTCACGGCCCCCGGCTCGTCCGGCCCCGGGGTCCCCCCGCCCGACACGCTGCCGCAGGCCGCCGCGCGCGCCGGCGCGGAGGTCGTGCACTGGTCCGCCCGCCGAGCTCCCGGCCCCGGGCTCCCCCGCGAGGCCGCGGCGGCGGCCCGGCTGGTGCGCGCGGTCCGGCCCGACCTGCTGCACCTGCACAGTGCCAAGGCCGGCCTCGCGGCCCGCCTCGCCGTCCGCGGCGGCGTGCCCACCGTCTTCCAGCCGCACGCCTGGTCCTTCGACGCGGTCGGCGGCGCCACCGCCGAGGCCGCGCGCGCCTGGGAGCGGCACGCCGCTCGCTGGGCGGACCGGGTGCTGTGCGTGAGCGACGCCGAGCGCAGGGTTGGACGGCAGGCCGGGGTACGCGCCCGCTGGGCGGTGGTGCGCAACGGTGTCGACCTCGCCCGTTTCAGGCCCACCGCCGACCGCGACGGCGTCAGGGCCGCGCTGCCCGCGCTGTCCGACGCCGGGCCCGATACGCCGCTGGTGGTGTGCGTCGGACGGCTGTGCCCGCAAAAGGGCCAGGACGTGCTGCTGCGCGCCTGGCCCGCGGTCGCCGCGGCACTTCCCGCGGCCCGGCTCGTGCTGGTCGGCGAAGGGCCCGACCACCGGCGGCTGCTGCTCGACGCGCCCCCCGGCGTACTGCTCGCGGGCACCGCCCGCGACACCGTGCCGTGGTATCAGGCCGCGGACGTGGTCGTGCTGCCCTCGCGGTGGGAGGGCATGGCGCTGGCACCACTGGAGGCGATGGCCTGCGGACGCCCGGTGGTGACCACCGACGTGAGCGGCGCCCGCGAAAGCCTCCACCCTGACGACGCCGAGGCCTGCGTCGTCCCGGTCGCGGACGCCGCCGCTCTGTCCGCGGCCCTGGTACGGCTGCTCACCGACCGGCCGCTGCGTACGGCCGCGTCCTTGCGCGCCCTCGCCCATGCCCGCGCCCAGCACGACGTGGCAAGAGCCGCGGCAGATGTCGCCGCGGTCTATCGCGACGTCCTGGCGCTCCCCCACCCCGTACGCCCCCGGCGGCTCCCCCGGTGACGCCCGACCCCGCCCCCCGCACCTGCGACCCGACCCGCGCCGACGCCGAACGGGTGGCGGCACCGCAGACGTACGAACCGAACCGGCAGGACGGCGCCCGGGCGCACGACCGGCCGCGCCCCGACATCGAACGGGCGGGCGGCCCGCGCCTGTCCGAGCCCGGCCCGGCCGGCGCCACGGCCGCGGTCCGCACGGACGCGGCGGCGAACGGCGGACCTCGCGCTTACGCGCCCGGCACCGCCGGCGACCCGCCCGCGTACGGCACCCGGGTTCACCACCGCGCCGGGCAGCCGCGGCGCCGGGCGGTACGGGAGCGGGTCGGGGGAGTGCTGGCGGCGGCGGACTGCGCAGGAGCGGTCGTCGGAGCCGCGGTCACGGCGCCGCGCGTGGTGCTCGCCGGGTGCGTGGTCGCCGGGTGCCTGCTGGTCACGCAGCACAGGGCAGGGCTCTACCGGCCGGGCTTCGCTCCCGGAGCTTTCGCCGAACTCCCCGGGCTGGCCTGGCGCACGGTCCTGGCCTGGGTGGTGCTCGCGGTCGTGGCCGCTCCGGGCGCGCCGGGCTGGGCGGAACTGCCGGCCGCGGCGACGCTGACCGCGGCCGTCGCGGGCGGGCTGCGGGCAGCGGTCTACCGGTCGCGCCGCCGGATGGCCCGCAGGCGCCCCGCCTCGACGCTCGTCGTCGGCGCCGACGCGGCGTCCGCGGCCTGGATCGCCGCGGTCCTGCACGCCCGCCCGGAGTACGGGATGCGCCCGGTCGGCCTCGCGGCGCCGGCCCCCGTGCGCCCCGCGCCCCCGGAACCGCCCGCCCGCGGGGACCGGCCCGTGCCGCCGCAGTACATGCCGCCGCCGGTGCTGCCCGTTCTGCCGTCGCCAGGCGACGTCACCCGGGCGGTGATCCAGAACGCCGTACGGCACGCCGTCGTCGCGGGTCCCGCGACGCTGGACGCCCGGACGGCCGCGACCGTGCGGCTGCTGGCCGCGCAGGGCTGCCTGCTGTGGCAGGTCGGCGGGGAAAGGCGCGGCAAGGGCGACGGGGCCGGCCATCTGTGGGGCTACGCGTGCCGCCGGCTCGATCCGTACCCGCCGACCGCGGGTCGCGTTGCCCGCGGCGTGAAGCGCGCCCTGGACGCGGCTGTGGCCGCCACCGCCCTGCTGTGCCTGGCGCCGGTATTCGCCGTGTGCGCGCTCGCCGTGCAGCTGGCGGACGGCCCGGGGGTGCTGTTCCGGCAGGAGCGGATCGGGCTGCACGGGCGGACCTTCACGCTGCTGAAATTCCGTACGCTGCGCCCCGCCGACGCGCACGAGTCGGCGACGCGGTGGAGCGTCGCCCACGACCAGCGGATGAGCCGCGCGGGACGCCTGCTGCGGCGCACCTCGCTCGACGAGCTGCCGCAGCTGTGGAATGTGCTGCGCGGCGACATGAGCCTGGTCGGCCCGCGCCCCGAACGCCCGCACTTCGTCGCGCAGTTCAGCCGGACACTGCCCGGCTACGCCGACCGGCACCGGATGCCCGCCGGCATCACCGGGCTCGCCCAGGTACACGGTCTGCGCGGCGACACCTCGATCGCCGACCGGGCGCGCTTCGACAACCACTACATCGACAGCTGGACGCTGTGGCAGGACGTGTCGATCCTGCTGCGGACCGCCGCCACGCTGTTCCGCTGCGGCGGGAGCTGACCGGCCCATGGCCCTTGCGACGGCGGCCCTCCCGCCGCTCACCCTCCGCCTGCGCCGGCTGCGGCACTACGCCCCGCTGCTGCCGGCGCTGGCCACCGTCCTGCTGCTGGCCGCGCCCGTCACGACCGGCGACGTCAGCGCCTCGGGCAAGGTCACCCCGGCCGACGCGGCCTCCGCGGTGCTCGTGGTGACCGCCGCGGTCCGGCTGCTGCGCGAGCGCTCCCGGCCGCTCACCCCGGCCGCGGCCGTCGTGCTCGGCGCGCCCGCGCTCGGCTTCGCCGCGGCCGCCGTGACCTCCCTCGACCCGGGCGCGGGGCTGGCCGGATTCCTGCGCTATGTGCAGGTCTTCGTGGCCGTGCCCGCGGCCGTGGTCCTGCTGCTGCGGGACCGCCGCGACTTCACCGTCGTCGCCGGCGCGATCGTGCTGCTCGCCCTCGTCCAGGGCGCGGTCGGCACGTGGCAATACGCGACGGCGACCGGCGCGTCGTACATGGGCGAGGACATCCGCGCGGTCGGCACCTTCGGCCCGTCCGACGTGATGGGCATGGCAACGGTCGTCGCGTACGGCCTGGTGATCGCCGCCGGCTACGCCCTCGTGCCGCCGCCGGCAAGTGACCCACGCTGGCTGCGGCCCGCGGCAATGGGCTGCGCCGCGCTGCTCGTCGTCCCGCTCGCGGTGTCCTTCAGCCGCGGTACGTGGATCGCCACCGCCGTCGCCTGCACCGCGATGATCCTGCTCGCGGGCCGCCGCCAGGCGCTGCGCGTGCTGGCCGCACTCGCCGCGAGCGCCGTCGTCATCGTCGGCGGCCTCGGCGTCGGGTCCCAGATGATCGGCGAACGCGCCGCCAGCATCACCCAGGTGACCGACGCCCCCGACCCCTCCGTCACCGACCGCTACACCCTCTGGTCCGCCGCCCTCGGCATGTGGCGCGAACACCCCGTCACCGGCGTCGGCCTCAAACGCTTCCCCGCGGAACGCGACGGCCACGCCGCCCTCGCACTGTCGTCGGGGAGCGACACCGCGGGGGCCGGGCAGGCGTTCACGCGCGAGCCGCTGCTCTCCCCGCACAACATGTACCTGCTCGCGCTGAGCGAGCAGGGCCTGCTCGGCTGCACCCTGCTGGCCGGCGGCTGGGCGGCCCTCCTCGTGCTCGGCCTGCGCCGCCTGCGGGCCGGCGCGGGGCGCCGCAGGCCGGTCCTGCGGAGCTCCCCCGGCGGGGTTTGCACCGGGCCGTCCTCGGACGGTCCGACCGCGCCTCGTGGCGCGGTGCCGTCCACCGGGCAGGGCCTGGGACCCGGCATGGCGGCGGTCGGACTGCTGCTGTGGCAGTGCGTCGACTTCCTCTACGCCGACATCGGCGGCCCGTCGACCGTACTGACCGCGCTGCTCCTCGGCCTGGCCGCGTGGTGGGCGCTGCACACGGAGGACGGCGGCGCGCGGTGACCGATTTCGTACGCCTGCCGCCGCTGCCGCGGCATGCGGCACCGCCGCGCGGTTTCGTGGCCCGGGCCGCCGCCCTGACCGCGGGGCTGAGCGTGGCGGGCTCCGCGCTCGGACTGGTGCGCGACCAGGTCATCGCGCGGCTCTACGGCGCGGGCGCGGGCAGCGACGCCTTCCTCGTCGCCTGGACGGTGCCGGAGCTGGCCGCGACCGTACTCATCGAGGACGCGATGGCGCTGCTGCTCGTCCCGGCGTTCAGCGCGGCCCTGGCCAAGGGGGGCGCGGGCGCGCTGGTCCGGGGCACATTGCCGCGCCTCGCCGCCCTGCTCGCCGCGGCCACCGCCGCCCTCCTTGCCGCGGCCCCCCTTGTCGTCCACCTCCTCGCCCCGGGCCTCGCCGACCCGCGCCTCGCCATCGCCTGCACCCGGCTGACCGCCGCCACGGTCTTCACCTTCGGCCTGACCGGCTACCTCAGCGCAGCTCTCCGCGCCCACCACCGCTTCCTCCCCCCGGCGACCGTCTACGTCGCCTACAACGTCGGCATCGTCACCACGCTGCTCGCCCTGCACGGCCGACTCGGCGTCCAGGCCGCGGCGGCCGGAGTGGCAGTGGGCGGCGCCTTGATGGTCCTGGTCCAGCTGCCGTCCTTCGTCCGAGCACTGCGCCCGCGGGCCTCCGCTGGCGCGGACCGTCCGGCCCTCGTGACCTCCCCCCGGCCGAGCCCCACGGGTCGGCCCCCTGGCGCCCTGCCTGCGGCCCGCAGGGGCGGTTCCGGGACCGCGGGCTGCGCTGCCGGTGGTCGGCCGACGCCTTGCGCAGGCCCGGCTCCGGCGGCGGAGGTGGTCGCCGTGGTCCACGTCCCCGGCAGTAGTCCGACCGCGCCCTCACCTGCGGCGGAAGCGGCGGTAGATCCGGCTGCTGTAGACCGCGTCTACGTAGGCGAGCCGTCCCCGCCCTGCGTCCGGCAGAGCGACGCGGCGGATACCACCGCTGAGGTCGGCTCTCCTGCCGGGGATCCGCCCGTGCCCGCACCGCCGGGCGCCACGGCGGATGGAGGCGCCATGGTCCACGTCCCCGCCGACGGCGCGCCGACGTCCCGCCCGGTGCCGGGGGCGGCGCGGGTTTCGGTGGGGCTCGGCCTGGTCGTGCCTGTTGTGCTGTTCGCTGTCGGGCGGCAGACGCAGGTGCTCGTCGAGCGGTTCTTCGCGGCCGGGCTGCCCGCGGGGGCGATCTCGCATCTCAACTACGCGCAGAAGGTGGCACAGCTGCCGATGGCACTGTCGCTCATGGTCTGCACGGTCACCTTCCCCGTCGTCGCGCGCGCCCTCGCCGCGGGCGACCGCGAACGCGCCAGGCAGCGGGTCGAGCGCGACCTCACCCTCGCGTGCGTCGTCGTCCTGCTCGGCACCGCCTATGTGATCGCCTGCGCGCCGCAGATCGTTCACACCCTCTTCCAGCGCGGCGCCTTCGACGCGGCCGACACCGCCGCGACCGCCTCCGTCATGCGGGTCTACGCCCTCGGGCTGCTCGGCCAGAGCCTGGTCGGGGCGCTCATCCGGCCGTACTTCTCGGCCGCCCGGCCCACCTGGTACCCCGTCGCCGCCATGGCCGCGGGCCTCGGCGTCACCGTCGCGGTGGACGCCGCCGCCGTCACCGGGTGGGGTGCGTACGGCATCGCCGCCGGCAATGCCGCGGGCATCAGCCTCACGGCCGTACTGCTGCTGCGCGGCCTGGCCACCCGCGCCGTCCCCGTCCGCGTGCCGGCCCTTGTCGCGGCCGTGTCCCGGTACGTGCTCGCCGCCGCCGCGGCCACCGGTGCCGGGTGGTGCACCGCCCGGCTGCTCCCCGGGCCCGCCGCGCTCGTCGCGGCTGCCTGCTGCCTCACCGTCCCGTTCGCCTTCGCCGCCGCGGCTGCCGCGGTCGGCGCTCCCGTACGGAGCCTGCCTCATGCCGCCTGAACCCGCGCCTTGGCCTTGGGTGCTCATGTACCACTCCGTCGCAGACTGCCGCGACGACCCGTACCTGGTCACCGTCAGCCCGCGGCGGCTCGCCGGGCAACTCGCCTGGCTGCGGCGGAACGGGCTGACCGGCGTCGGCGTCGGCGAACTCCTGCGGGCCCGCGCGGAAGGCCGCGGGCGCGGGCTCGTCGGGCTCACCTTCGACGACGGTTACGCCGACTTCCTCACCAACGCGGTGCCGTTGCTGCTCCATTACGGCCACCGCGCCACCGTCTTCGTCCTGCCGGGTCGGCTCGGCGGCACCAACGCGTGGGACGCGGACGGGCCGAGCAAGCGGCTGCTCACCGCCCAGGGCATCCGTTCGGTCGGCTCCGCCGGGATGGAGGTGGGGTCGCACGGGCTCGTCCACACCGACCTCACGTCGGCCGACGAGGGTCGGCTCGCCGCCGAGGCCGCCGACAGCCGGGCCCTGCTCACCGACGTCACCGGGCGGGCGCCGGACGGCTTCTGCTACCCGTACGGTGCGGTCGACTCCCGCGCTGTCCTCGCGGTGCGTGCGGCGGGTTACCGCTACGCCTGCGGGGTCGCGCCCGGGCCGCTCGCCGGGCCCTTCGCCCTGCCCCGCACCTACGTCGGCGACCGCGATTCGCCCGCGCGGCTGCGGGTGAAGCGCCTGCTTCACGCCTTTCCCGCGGGGCGCGTGCCCTTGCGGAGGTTGCGGGCGCTCCATGCGTAGCCGCTGCCGCGGTGGGGGTGGGTGCCGGCCGGTGACCTTCCGACGGTTCGTCGTGGCTGGTCGCGCGGTTCCCCGCGCCCCTGGGGTGGCAGGTGCCCGCTGCCGTCCAACGGTTCGTCGTGGTTGCGCGCGCAGTTCCCCGCGCCCCTGGACGGCACCCTCTCCCGCACCGCTCGACCACACCCATGTCAACGGCGAGACCCTCACGAGGGCCGCCAAGAGCGGCGCCCCCAGCCCCACCAAACCGACACGTGACCAGGTACAGCCCCCACCCGAGGGGCGCGGGGAACCACAACGCACCGCCACAAGGCCACGGCCAACCACCACCCCAAAGGGGCGTGGGAAACTGCGCGCGCAACCACGACGGACCGTCCCGTGGAAACAGACCGCAATCGCCCCCGAGGGGCGCGAGGAACTGCGCGACCAGTCACGACGGACCGGCGTGCGGGCACGGCCCGGAAAAGCCCCCTCGCCGAGCGGGGCGGCGCATGGCGGCGCGGCGGCACCGACGCAGCCCCCAAGCGGTGAGGCCCGGTGAAAATCGTGCACGTCATCACCGGCCTCGGCATCGGCGGAGCCGAACAGCAACTGCGGCTCCTGCTGCGGCACCTGCCGCCCGACAAGGCGTCGTGCCACGTCGTGACGCTGACGAATCCCGGCCCCGTCGCGGACGGGATCAGGTCGGACGGCACGGCGGTCACCCACCTGGGCATGGCGGGCAACCGGGACCTGAGCGTATTGCCGCGGCTGGCGGCGCTGATCAGGTCGGGGGGATTCGACCTGGTGCACACCCACCTCTACCGCGCCTGCGTGTACGGCAGGGTCGCCGCCCGCCTGGCGGGAGTGCGGGCGGTGGTGGCGACGGAGCATTCGCTCGGGGACTCGCAGATCGAGGGCAGGCCGCTGAGCGCGGGCACGCGGGCGCTCTACCGCGTGACGGAGCGGATGGGCGCGGGCACCGCCGCGGTGTCCGCGACCGTCGCGCACCGGCTGCGCGCCTGGGGCGTCGCGGACGACCGCATCCATGTGGTGCCGAACGGCATCGACCCGGAGCGGTTCCGCTACGACGCCGCAGTACGTGCGACGGCGCGCGAGCGCCTCGGTCTGCCGCCCGCGGCCTACGCCGTCGTCGGCGTCGGCCGCCTTGTGCCGGAAAAGCGCTTCGACCTGCTCATCCGCGCGACCGCCGCGAATCCCGGCACGCGTCTGCTGCTCACGGGAACGGGCCCGGAGCGCGGCAACCTGCTGCGACTTGCCGCGGGCCTCGGCACGGCGGACCGCGTCGCGGTGGTGAGCGGCGCGGACGGCGGACCCGATGTGCCCGCCGTGCTGGCCGCAGCCGACCTGTTCGTGTCGCCGAGCCCCGAGGAGGCCTTCGGGCTGGCCGTGGTGGAGGCGCTGGCTGCCGGGCTGCCGGTGCTGTACGCGGCCTGCCCGGCGATCGAGGACCTGCCGCCGCAGGACGCGCCCGGCGCGCTCCGGATCGGCGGCGACCCGGCGCAATTGGCCGCGGCGATCGGCCGGCAGCGCCGGGCGGGCCACGTACGGCTGCCGGTCGCGGCGGCCGTCGAGCACTACCACATCGCCCATACCGCGGACCGCGTCATGGCCCTGTACGCCTCGGCCCTCGCGTCCGCCCGGAAGAAATGAGCACGCGCATGAAGGCACCCCGCTGGATCCCGCTGCCGTTGGGCCTCGGCGTCGGCCTGCTCGGCGGCCTCGGCTACGCCCTTGCCGCGGCGCCGCAATATGCCGCAACCAGTTATGTGATGGTCGTACCGCAGCAGGCGGACTCACCGACGGCGCTGGGCTTCGCGCAGGCGTACGGCCGGGTGGTGACCGGCTCCGCGGTGCTGGCGGGGGCGCAGGCCGCCGCCGGGACGCCCGCCGACAGCCTGCGCGGGCACGTACAGGCGCAGACGTCGCCGGACGCGCCGATGATCTCGGTGACCGGTACGGCGTCGAGCGGGTCCGCTGCGGCGCGTTACGCCAACGCCGTGGCCCAGTCCCTCACCGCGACCGGCAACCGCAGCGCGCCGAGTACCGGCGTCCGGCTGCTCGTCTTCTCGCCCGCGTCCGCGCCCGCCTCCCCTGCCTCGCCGTCCGCGGCCCTGTCCGCGGCGGTGGGCGCGAGCGCGGGCGGGCTGCTGGGCGCGCTCGCGCTGCTCGTACGGCCCGCGCCACGGCGCGAGGACGCGGACGACGCGGCGGCCGTACCGGCACCGGCGCACGCCCTCACCGCCCGGGAAACCGTGTGATCGCCGCCCTGGCCCCCGGCCTGTCCGTCACCATGTGCCGCGACCCGCGGGAATTCGCCGCGCTCGCCGGCGAGTGGACGGACCTGCACCGGCGCTGCCCGCAGGCGACGCCCTTCCAGAGCCACGCCTGGCTGCACTCCTGGTGGTTGTCCTACGCCACGCGCCGCGACCGCCTCCGGGTGGTCCTGGTGCACCGCCAGGGCGTCCTGGTGGGCGCGGCCCCGCTGCTGCGCACGTACCGTCCGCTGCCGGTGCTGCTGCCGCTCGGCGGCGGCATCACCGACTACGCGGACGTCCTGCTGGCCGCCGACACCGCGTCAGCCGACGTGGCCGCCGCCCTTGCCGCGGGGCTGCGGCGGGCCGCGCGGGGTGCGGTGGTCGACCTGCGGGAGGTACGGCCCGGGGGCGCGGCCATGGCGCTGTACGACGCGTGGCACGGGCCGAAGCGGCGGGTGCCCGGCTCGGTGTGCCTGGAGCTGCCGGGGCTGCCGATGGACGGGCTGATCGCGCGGGTCGGGAGTTCGCGCGGGCAGCGCATCCGGGCCGATCTGCGCAGGCTGGACGCGGCAGGGGTGGAGGAGCGCGACGTCGGCGCGCACGAGGTGCGGGACGCGGTGGCCACCATGCTGCGGCTGCACCATATGCAGTGGCAGGGCCGCGGGGTGACACCGGAGCACGCACGACCGCGCTTCGCCGAACACCTGGCGCGGGCGGCGACCGCCATGGTGGCGGCGGGAGAGGCGGTGCTCACCGAATTCAGCGTCGGCGGCACAGTGGTCGCGGCGAATCTGACCGTCCTGTCACCCGCCCTGGCCGGCGGCTACCTCTACGGCGCCCACCCGGACCTGCGCGCCGCGAAGGTCGATGTGACGACGCTGCTGATGCGGCACGGAGTACGCCACGCGGCGGGCGCCGGGCGGCCGGTGCTGACCCTGCTGCGGGGCGCGGAGCCGCACAAATTCCACTGGCGGCCCGAGCGCATGGCAAACCAGCGCCTTCTGCTGGCGAACCGCCCGCTCGCGCCCGTCCTGCACGGCCGCCACGCCCTGGCCGCCGCCCGCACCCGCCTGGTCCGTACAGCCGCGGCCCGGCTGCCCGCGCTCCGGGCCTGGCGCGCCCGACTGAACGACCTGCGGGCGCGCCGGACATGACGCGGGACCACCGCTCACGCCCTCTTCTTCGGCGCCGGCTACCCCTTCGACTTGAGGCGGACGCACGCCTCGCCGCTCTGGTACTGCTTCTTCGTCCCGGCGCTCAGCCCAAGCGACACGCAACCCTCGACCACGGGTGACGGCTTCGGTACGGACCCGGCCCCCGGCGCGGTCGGTACGGCGGTCGGCGCGGTCGTCGGCGTGACAGTGATCGGGTCCGGCGTCTCTGTGGACGCCGGCGTGGCAATGGGCGTCGGCGTCGCAGTGGGCGCGGGCGTCACCGTCGGGGTCGGCGTCACCGGATCCGTGGGCTCGGGCAGCGGCTCGGGCTGCGTATCGGTGTCGTAGAGCATCGCGCGGAAGACCTTGGAGGACAGCGGGTTGTCCTCGCACTGCCACACGCCGTGCGGGCAGTAGTCGGTGATGGTCTCGTAGAGCGCGTGGTGGTCGGTCATCCAGCGCAGCATCAGGGCGACGTAGTCGGGGTCGTCGCCGTTCCTGAACAGGCCCCACTCCGGGTAGGAGATCTCCTTGCCGTGCCCGGCCGCGAAATCGACCTGCGCCTGGAGCCCGTACGGCTCGCTGACCTGCTCGTCGAAGGACTCCTCCGACAGCTGGTCGTAGGAGTCCATGCCGATGACGTCGACCGTGTCGTCGCCGGGGTAGCACTCGGTCCACGGGACGTCGTCCGTACCGCGGCTCGGCGCGAAGTCGAAGCGGAACTCCTGGCCAGGCACCGCCCGCATCGCGGCGACGATGCGGTTCCAGTACGTCTTCCAGTCCTCGGGGTCGGGACCGCAGCGGTGGGAATAGGTGGTGCCGTTCATCTCCCAGCCGAGCACGATCATGGTGTCGGGCACGCCCAGTTCCACCAGGTGCTGCGCCAGCCGGGTGAAGTGCTCGTCGAAGGCGCCGCTCGCGCCCTGCCGGATCAGCGAGCGCACCTGGCTGTCGCCGAGGTGGTCCTCGTTGCGCTCCTGCATCGGCACATTGAGCACGAACATCCGGCCCGGGTCGGCCCGCCGCCAGTCGGCCCACGGCTGGAGCAGGTCCTGCTCGCCCTCGATGCCGTCCCAGCTGCCGCCGGGCAGATAGGTGTGGCCGACCCGCATCGGCGTACCGCCGAGCCAGGTCTCCAGGTCGGCGATGTGCTGGACGCCCTCGGCCCCTGAGTCGGTGAACGCGCCCATGTACGGGAGGTTCACGGTGCCGGCCTGGGCCGACGTCGCGCCGGACGAGGCTCGGCCGCCCGTGAAGGCGGAGCCGAGCGCGCTGGTCGCCGGACCGGTCACCAGCAGCGCGGCCGCGGCGGCTCCGACACCCGCTCCGGCCATCCAGTGCCGTCGGTGGGCCATGGTCACTCCTTGCTCGTCGGACGCGAACGCGGGGACACGTACACACACAGGCACAAAGGGGTGAGCGTGCCTCCTCACGGCCAGTCATAACGTATGAGGAATGAGCGCGCGCTCGGAAGTGGTCCATACGCGGCGTCAGGCGCCATACGTATGACGGATTACGGCCTGGCGCGACTCTCCGACGTTTCGTCAATACCGCCGTCCCATAGCGGCAGAAAGCCGATGTGGGCATCACTCGGGCGGATGAATTTCCGGTCACCGCTCACCGATAATCCGCAGTTTCTCACCCCTACGGCTGCATGATTGCCCGGCAGCCGATCGGTCACAACCGAACGAGAGGAGTCGGTCATGGGCGAAAGCGATGCCACGGAGAAAGGCCGCAGGACGGCTTCGCGCCCCGCGGTGACCCGCAGGCGGGTGATCACGTCGGGCGTGACGGCCGCCGCCGCGGTGTCGGGGACCGCGGTGGCGCTGCGGCCGGTGCTGACGGCAGGTCAGGAACGCTCTGACGGCGCCCCTGGCGGCTCCGCAGCCGGCGCCGGGGCCGACGGGTCACCGCGGGCACCGCTCGCGCCGGGTACCGCTCCCGCGCTCTTCGACGAGGTCTACCGGGGCCGCCGCATCCAGGGCTTCCCCGACCCGGGGGAGGAGGGCGTGGCCATCACGGTCGACGGGCAGCCGTTGCAGCTCATGCGGCGGGTGGACGGCAGCTGGATCAGCGTGGCCAACCACTACCAGCCCTATACGACGCCGCTGGCCACCGCCAAGGGCGCGGTCGACGTCATCGGCCGCGCCGAGCTGTCCATGACCGCCGAGCACCACCACTGATCCGAGCACTCTCACCGATCGGGGCCGCCACCCGTGTACACCCGCGTCAATCAGCGGAATCTGACCAGCAGCCAGCGCACCCGCTTCGTCAAGGCGGTCATCGAGCTCAAGCGCTCGGGCCGCTACGACAAGTACGTCCGGCTGCACGCCGAATACTTCGCCGCGGACGGCGAGAGCGGGCTGCGGGTGGCGCACATGTCGCCGACCTTCTTCCCCTGGCACCGGCAGTTCCTGCTGGTCTTCGAACGTGAGCTGCAGACCATCGATCGCGGGGTCACCGTCCCGTACTGGGACTGGACCACCGACAACAAGACGACGTCCGCGCTGTGGGCGGACGACTTCATGGGCGGCAACGGGCGGCGCAGCGACGGACAGGTGATGACCGGTCCCTTCGCGCACCGGACGGGCAACTGGCCGATCAACTACGGCGTCACCAGGGAGAAGTACCTGACCCGCAACATGGGCCGGCCCGACCGCCCCATCGCACTGCCCACCAAGGCCGAGCTGCGCGGAGCGCTGGCACTGGCCGCGTACGACACGGCGCCGTGGAATTCCGCGCCGGCCACGCAGGGCTTCCGCAACAAGATCGAGGGCTGGACGGTCAGCGAGACCAAGGGCGGCTATCTGCACAACCGGGTGCACCAGTGGGTCGGCGGCCACATGGTCGGCGCCGCCTCGCCGAACGACCCGGTCTTCTGGCTGCACCACTCCTTCATCGACCTGATCTGGGTGCACTGGCAGCGCCAGCACCCGAAGTCGTCCTACCTGCCGAGCAGACCCCTGCCGGCGAACGACCGGCAACATGCCCGGGTGATCAGCGCGGACGAGCTGATGCCGCCCTTCAGGGTGAAGCCGTCGGCGGTCTTGGACCACCGGAAGTTCTACACGTACGAGGAGGGCTGACGCACGAGCGACCGCAGTGGTCGGCCGAGGAACGAGGCCGCCCACGAAGGACGCGAGCAGGAAGACCGACCCACAACCCAGAAGGCTGACGCACGAGCGACCGCAGTGGTCGGCCCGGGCACGCGCGCAACGCAAGACGGCCTCCCGTACGCGAGGTGACGGGAGGCCGCGCCGGTGCGGGTTTAGTACGCGTCCGCGCCCTGCAGGGGCACGATCGGGGCCGAGATGTTCTCGCACGTGTTGCCGAACGCGGGGTTCAGCAGGCCGATCACGTCGATGGTGTTGCCGCAGAGGTTGACCGGAATGTGCACCGGAACCTGGAGCAGGTTGCCGGACAGCACACCCGGGGAACCGACCGCAGCACCCGCGGCGCCGGCGTCGGCGGCGGCCATCCCGGCTCCGCCGGCAAGCACGGCACCCGCAGCGGCGGTGACAGCCGCAGCCTTTGCGATACGCGACATCAAGATCTCCCTGAGACGAAAAAAGCAGCCGCAAACAGCTGCGGCTTTGACGCAATGCGCAACGGGAGGAGATCACCAATAGTCACGCAAGTTGAGCTGAACCAGTGATTCGGTATCGGATTACGCCGATGGAGTGACAGGCGAGGCGGGCCACCGCTTCCGGCCGTTAGGGTCCGGCGCATGACCCAGACCAATACCGCGTCCGCCACGTCACTGATGAGCCGTCTCGGCACCCTCGTGGTGATTCCGTGGGCAGGCGAACACCTCGAAGACGGCAACGACATGGCATTCCTGATGGCCTACACCCTCGGTGACGGCGTCGCGGGCCGCGAGGGCTCGGAAGCCGCCGCGCTCACCGTCGCGGAAGAGGCCGGGCTGCCGGTCGGCGGCGCCGTCCTCGATGTCGCCCAGGTGCCGAAATCCCCGGTGAAGGTGCTGGTCGAAGGCGGCAAGGCGGTCCTGACGATGCCGTATCTGCATGTGGCCTGCCCCGTCCCCGAGCAGTGGGTCGCGGCCGCGCGCGACCGCGGGGCGGTCTATGTCATCCTCGCCAGCCGGCCGTGGCCCGAGGCCGTACCCGGCCGGGCGGTCACCGAGGCCGCGCTGCAGGCCTTCGCGGCGGACGAGGCTGTACTCCGCACGGCCGCGCACTGCCTGGTCCCGGTGGGCACGCTGACGTCCTGACGGCCCCGGCGGAGACCGGCGGTCCCCGCACGACGGGTGTCGTGCGGGGACCGGTGGCGGCGGCTTACGAGTTCACGAGTTCGTTGCCGGCGCTGACGGCGTCAGACCCGGCCTGTACGGCTTTCTTGACGGCGGAGACCTTCTTGTCGACGCCGGTCTGCGCGAGCACTCCGTGTGTCGCGGTCGCGGCCTGCTCACCTGCGGCCTGGGCGGTCACGGCGGTACCGGTGAGGGTGCCGGCGAGGTCGGCGGCCTGAGCCGTCGCGGTCGCGGACGTGGCTGCGGCGAGCAGGACCGAGCCTGCCGCCGCCTTGCTGAGGAATCGGCGTACGTTCATGTTGCTGACAACGAGTGACCGCCCGCCAGGGCACGCCGGGTCACCCCCACAAGGTGGTGCCCAGCGTCACCCCCGCGAACGCGGCACCGAGCCCGGCAGCCACGCTGAGCAGCACGTTCCCGGCCGCGTACGCCTTCGCGCCGCTCTCCGCGAGCCGCAGCGTCTCGTACGAGAAGGTCGAGTACGTGGTCAGCGCCCCGCACAGCCCCGTGCCGATCAGCAGGTGCAGCCGTGCGGACGCGGCGCCCTCGGCGGCGGCGCCGGTGAGGGCGCCGAGGACCAGGCAGCCGACGACGTTGACCGTGAGGGTGCCCCAGGGGAAGACCGAGGCGTGCCGGGACTGGACCGCCCGGTCGGTCAGGTAGCGCACCGGCGCCCCGACGGCCGCGCCGGCGATGACCAGCAGCCAGTTCATGACGCGGCGCCGCCGGTCCTGGCGGTGTGCCGGACGACCTCGCAGGCGTCCAGGACCACCAGTCCCTCGTCGACGAGTTCGTCCAGCTCGGGCAGGAAGCCGCGGACGCGCTCCTCGGTGTCCACGATGACCACGGCCACCGGCAGGTCCTCGCTGAGCGAGAGCAGCCGGGAGGTGTGGATCAGCGAGGAGCCGCCGAAGCCCTCGATGCCGTGGAAGACGCTGGCCCCGGCGAGCCCGGCGCGCTTCGCCCGGTGCACGATCTCGGTGTAGACCGGCTTGTGGTGCCACCGGTCGCTCTCGCCGAGCAGGACCGTCATCCGCAGCGCGGCGCCCGAGAGCCGCCGATGCCCGCCGCCGTCGTCCGTCTCACTGATCGTCACATGTCTCATCGTGCCCTGCGGGCCAGGACCCCGCGGGTCGCCCACGCCGCGGCCCATACCGCGGCGAGGGCCGCCACGAGGGCCGCGGCGGCGTAGCAGAGGGCGGTGCCCGCCTGATGGGCGTCGACCAGGCGGCGGGTCTCGACGGCGTACGCGGAGAAGGTGGTGTAGCCGCCGAGCACACCGGTGCCGAAGAACGGCCGTACGAGGCGGTGCGCGGCCCACACCTCGGTGATCAGCACCATGAGGACGCCGATGACCGCGCATCCGGTGACGTTCACCCAGAACGTCGTCCACGGGAATGTGCCGGGCGTCTGCGGCCACCGCAGGGCGGCGCCGTAACGGGCGCAGGCCCCGCCGACACCGCCGGCCGCGACCGCGCCGACGACAAGCCACTGGTCGTGCATCAGCCCCGGCCGGTCGTGCGCCTGCATGGTTCGGCGTCTCCTGCGGCTCGGGGTCGTCGGGACGGTCAGCGTAATGGCGAACCCGCGGTCCATTGCGACGGCTTCCCGTGCCGCGCCGCCCATGGCCACCGGAATGCCGGCCGGGGCGATGGTGACAGAGCGCGGTCCGGCTGTTGCACGGGCGTGACAACGGCCGGACAGGGGAGGGACGTTGCACGGGCATCGTATGACTCACCGCCGGCGCGGACCGCGCCGCAGCATGACACGTCATCTTTTACCGGGGGAAGCCGTCATGACCGTTCGCGCCGGACGCCGCGCCACTGCCACCGCCATCGCCCTCACCGCGAGCATCACCGCGGGGCTCGGCCTTCTGCTGACCGGCTGCGGGCCCGAGGACGCCACCGGCGCCGACGACCCCAACCCGTCGGCGACGAGCACCGCGAACGGCACCGGCGGCACCAGCACCGGCACCCCGAACGGCAGTGGCGGCACCAGCGGCGGGGGAGCCACCGCCACGCCCGTCGTCAGCAAGGCGCCGGCGTCCGCGCCGCCGCTCAACGGCACCGCCCACAACGGCCTGACGATCAGCGACGGCACCCGCTTCGTCGTGATGAACGGCACCCGGGTCGACTTCGGCACCGCCGTACGCGACCTGGCCTGGTCGCCCGACGGCAGGAAGGCGGCCTTCGTGGACGGCGACGGCGACCTCGCCGTCAGCGACCCGGACGGCAGCGGCCGTACGGTCGTCGCGAAGAACCCGGGCGGCCAGACCTGGTCCCACCCCACCTGGCAGGTGCGGCCCGCCGACCCGGACAACGGCCTTCCGCGGCTGAACGAGCTGATCTTCGCCGGCCGCAAGGACGGCGTGGCCAAGCTCTACGGCGTCCCCGCGACCGGCCACAATGCCAAGCCCTCCGTGCTCAGCCTGAACCACTACTCCGGTGAGGACATCAAGCAGCTGCCGCAGACCGGCAATGTGTGGCCTAGCGCCGCAGGCACCCACGGCACCTCCGTCTACGCCAACACCGCCGACGGGCAGGTCTACATCCGCGACGACTACCTGCGGCAGCAGGGCTCCGCGATCACCAAGGGCTCCGAGCCCGCGTTCGCGCCGGGCGACGACGAGGGCTTCGTCTTCGTCCGCTCCGTCGGCGGCCACGACCACCTCTTCCGGGAGACGTCCGGCAACAACGGCCCGGTCTTCAAGGACCTCACGCCGAACGCCACCACCGACTACACCGAGCCGGCCTTCTCCCCCGACGGCCGCACCGTCGCCGCCCGCACCCCGAACGGCATCGTGACGCTGCCCGCCAACGGCTCCAAGGCGCCGGTCAAGGTGTCCGGCTACGTGGGCCTGCCCGCCTACCGCGGCTGACCCGCGCCGCGCTACGGGCGGTCGGCCAGCTCCGCCCGCAGCGTGTCGAGATGGGCGTCGGCGACGTCGTGCGGCAGGAATTCCACCACGTCGACGAAGCGGAAGACCACCTGCGAGGCGGTCACCGCGAACTCGTAGTCGGCGAAGCCGACCACCGCACCCATGGAGCCCCGCACCGCGCCCCGGACCACATGCGCCGTCATGTCGTCCGGGGTACGCGCGCTGGTACCGCGCCGGGCGTTGGGCCTGGCCAGATACGGGCACACCATCGAGGCGTAGAGCATGCACGCCCGGTGCCCCGGCCCCTCGAGGGTGGCCGCGAGATTGCGGTACGGCCGCCCGGCGGCCAGCGCCTCGGCTATCGCGGCGCTCTCGCCTGCGCCCACCACCCGCCAGACCGGGCCGCGCGGCATCAGCACATTGCAGACGGAGCACAGCCGCTCCCGGGCGCAGTTCGCGCTGCGCTCGTAGTCGGTCAGCGCGAACTGCGGCTGGTCGCCCTCCCACGGGGTGATGGCGGGCACGGGATAGCCGCGCACATCGCGCGGCCTGGCGTCGACGGACTGCGGCATGGGAACGGATTCGAAACGCACCCGCCCTGCCTATCAGGAGGAGCGGGACCTGCGGAACAGCCGCCCCCAGCCGCCCCTGCCCTGCGACTCGGAAACGGGCGGCTCCTGCGCCGGAGCCGCTTCCTCCCTCGCCGCCGCCTCCGCGGCCCTGGCGGCCCGCCAGTCCGCGAGGACCTGCTCTGCGTCGAAGAGCCCGCGGCCCAGCGGCGGTCCCTCGGGGGGCCGCCGCAGCGCGTCGCGCAGCTTGTCGTTGATCGCCGCGACGATCCGCAGGACCTGCGCCTCGGTGGCCGCCGCGGCGACGGCCTCCATCGCGTCCTCCGCCTCCTTGCGCAGCACCAGCGACGGCGGCAGCGCGGACAGTCCTTCGCGCTGCATTTTGCCGCGGATCCACCACAGCTCGTCATAGGGGGCGTCCAGCGACGGCAGCGGTTTGCCCGCTCCCGGCAGGGCCGCGAAATCCCCGCGGCGCTCGGCGTCGCGTATCTGCTTGTCGGCCCAGGTCTCGAAGGAGACGCCGGGCGGCTTGCGCTCGGTCATGCCGTACTCCTCCCGCTCCCGCACGGCCCGCCCACAGGGCCCGTACGACGACGGCGCTGGCCCCCAGGTTACAAGCGGGACCCGAACGGCGGCCGGGCGCGGGCGGCCAGCAGCGCCACGTCGTCCTCCGCCACGGACGGCGCGAGCCGGTGCACGATACGGGCGAGCAGCGCGTCGAGCGGCCCGGCCGGGTGCTGGAGCTCCAGCGCCGCGAGCCTGGCCAGCGACGTGTCGATGTCCTCGGTGCGCCGCTCGACCAGGCCGTCGGTGTACAGCAGCAGGGTGTCGCCGGCCGGCCAGGGTACGTACACGGTCTCGTACCGGCCGCGCAGGTCCGCGCCGAGCGGCGGCCCCGGCGGGACGTCCAGCAGCCGTACCCGGCCGTCAGGGGTGATCATGGCGGGCGGCAGATGGCCGGCGTTGGCGAACCAGCAGCCGCCGCGTACGGGGTCGGCCAGCGCCAGCAGGCAGGTGGCGGGGCGCTCGGTGCCCGCCGCGGCCAGCAGCGTGTCCATCCGGCGCAGGATGCGGTCCGGCGGGTCGCCCTCGCCCGCGACCACCCGCAGCATCGAGCGGTAGTGGCTCATCTCCACGGCCGCCTCGACGCCGTGGCCCATCACGTCGCCCATCGCCAGCAGGGTGATCCCGTGGGGCAGCGCCCGCGTGTCGAACCAGTCGCCGCCCACCAGATCCGTCGCCCCGGCCGGCAGATAGCGGCTCGCGACGTCGATCTGCGGATGCGGGGTGCCGGGCGCGGCCAGCAGTGCCCGCTGCAAGTCCACGGCGATGCCGTGCTCGCGGCTGTAGCGGCGGGCGTTGTCCATACTGATCGCCGCCCGGTCGGCGAGCGCCGTCGCCACCGCCACGTCCTCCTCGCCGAAGGCCGGCGAGGAGCCGGCCCTGATCAGCGTGACCGTGCCGAGCTGCACCCCGCGCGCCGCCAGCGGCACCACCAGCCCCGAGTGGATGCCCGCCGCGCGGTACGCCGCCACCCGGGCCGCGTTCGGCGCGGACTTGCGCAGGTCGGGGTCGGCCGGCACGTTGTACGTCATCGCGCGGCCCGTCTCCAGACAGCGCGGAATCGCCGAGCCCGCCTGGTAGTCGATGTACTCGCCCGGCACGCCGAACTGCTGCACCGACTCCCGCAGCCGCGGCACCGCCACCATCGCGGCCCGGCGCAGCCGCACCGTCCCGCCGGGTGGCGGCCGGCGGCCCTCGGCACCGGTCATCGCCAGCAGCTCCACCGTCGCCACGTCCGCGATCACCTCGACCAGCAGGTCGCACAGCTCCTGGCAGGTGCGGTCGATCTCCAGCGTCCGGCCGATCCGCACCGCGGCCGCGTCCAGCAACTGGAGCCGCTCCCTGGTCCGCTCCAGCTCCGCCCGCACCTCGCGGTCAGCGCTCACCTCGAAGACCACCGCGCCCAGCCCGCGCACCCGGCCCTCCGCGTCCACCAGCCGGTGGTAGCTGCCGCGCCACACCCGCAGCCGGTGCGCCGACTCCGCCCGGGTCTGCCCGCTCGACACGACCTCGCGGGTGCGGCCGTCCGCCAGCACCTGGCGCAAGGTCTCGACGCCCGCGTCCACCCGGGGGATGATCTCGGCGATCGTCCGCCCGAGGTGCGCGTCCGCGTCGAGCCCGTTCATGAGCGCGAGCGCCGGGTTGACGTACACATAGCGCAGGTCGGTGTCCAGTACGGCGACGCCGGCCGCTGTGCCGTTGAGCAGGGCGTCCCACGCCCATGCACCGGCTTCCGCCGGAGGGTCGTCGTGCATCCCCGTCCCTCCTGCCCGTTCCGGCCGTCACCCAGCTACGTTCCACGATGCGCGCCACGTGCCCGAACCGCACCTATTCGCTGGTCGCGTGGCTGTTGGGGGTGCGCGTTCGCCGGGCCGCGTGCTTGGGGGGTGCCCTTGCGGTACGTCCTTGTCCGCGGCGGCACCGTGGCTGGGCGCGCAGTTCCCCGCGCCCCTGGGGGGTGCCCCTTGCGGTACGTGATTGCCTGCGGCGCCGTCGGGGCTGGGCGCGCAGTTCCCCGCGGCGCTGGGGGGTGCCCCTTGCGGTAGGTGATCGGCCGACCCTGCGTCTCGGTTGCGGGCGCAGTTCCCCGCGCCCCTGGGAGGCTCGGGCCGCCGTGCGGACAGCGCGCCACGCCCGGGGCCGACCGCGCGGTTCCCGCGTTCCGGGGGTGCACCTTGCGGTGCGTGCTTGCCTGCGGCGCCGCTGTGGTTGCGCACGCAGTTCCTCGCGCCTCTTCAAGGCACGTCCCGCCGGGCGGACAGCGCGCTACATGCCTGGCTGCGGCGCCATGGGGGCTGGGCGCGCAGTTCCTCGCGCCCCTGCGGGGGCTCGGGCCGCCAGGGGATGCGCTCCCCGTGCGGGGCGCAGTCTTCCGGCCAGGGGGTGGCGTGGTGGCCGGGGTTGTGGGACGCGGCGGGGAACTGCGCGGGCGGCCGGGACGCGCCGCAAGTGGGAGGTGCCACCGCAAGGGGCAGCTCCTCAGGGGCGCGAGGAACTGCGCGACAAGCCACGACGGCGGGTCGGATACGCACGTACCGAAAGAGGCACCCCCTCAGGCCTGCGCCACGCCGCACTGGCCGCGGCAAGTGCGCAGACCCCGGCGGCCAGCAGCAGCGCCCACGCCACGCCTTGGTCGGCGCGGCCCGCGCCCCGGTGCGGAACGACCGTGACGAAGGCGCCCAGGACGGCGACACCCATGGTGGCGCCGAGCTGCCGCAGCGCGTTGAAGAGGCCTCCCGCGGCACCCGCGGCACCCTCCGGAGCGAGAGCGATGATCGCGGTGGTCAGCGCGGGCAGCGCGAAGGAGACGCCGAACCCGGCCGCGGCGAGCCCGGCCGCGAGCAGAGCGTAGGGCGCCCCGGCCCATACGACGGCCCCCATGGCGCCGGCCCCGGCGGCAAGCAGGCACAGCCCGGCCAGAACCGGCCCGCGCGGCCCGGTACGGGCGACGATGCGGCCGGTGAGCAGCGGGTTGAAGGCGGTAGGCAGCGTCATCGGCAGGAACGCCAGGCCGGTGCCGACCGCGCTGTAGCCGAGCCGCTGCTGAAGCAGCAGCGGCAGCACGAACAGCGCACCGCTCAAAGTGAAGCCGACCGCCGCACCGGCCAGCAGCATCGCGCCCATGCCCGGCGCCCGCAGCACCGCCCGGGACAGGACCGGCGAGGCACTGCGGCGCTCCCGCGCGGCGAACAGCGCGCCCGCCGCAATTGCCGCGCCGAAGGCCCACACCGTGTGCGCCCAGTTCCGCCCGCCCAGCGCGATCAGCGCATCCGTGCCCAGCGCGACGGCCACGCAGCCGAGTGCCTGCCCCGCGTAATCGATGCGCCGGGCGGGCGCGGCCGGGCAGCGCACGGTGCTTCCCGACACCAGGGCGAGGGTGAGCGCGGCGATCGGCACATTGACTAGGAAGACGGCCCGCCAGCCCGCGAGGCCGACCAGCAGGCCGCCCGCGATCGGCCCGGCGGCGAGCGCGGCCCCGCTGACCGCGGCCCACACCGCGACCGCCCGGGCCCGCCTGCGCGGTTCCGGGTAGAGCCGGGTGATCAGGGCCATCGAGCTGGGCACGCAGGCCGCGGCAGCCGCGCCGAGCACCGCGCGCAGCACGACCAGCGTCCAGAGGTTCGGCGCGACCGCGCAGAGCAGCGATCCGGCCCCGAAGACGGCGACCCCGCCGCGGAAGAGCCGGTGCGCGCCGTAGCGGTCGGCCGCCGCCCCCGCCGACAGGAGCAGCGCGCCGAAGGCCACGGTGTAGCCGGTCACCGCCCACTGGAGCCCGGCGACCGAGCCGCCCAGCGCATGCGAAAGGTCGGGCTCCGCGACCGACAGCACGGTCATGTCGAGGAGCACCATGAAGTAGCCGAGCGCGATACCGAACAGCGCGTACGGTTTCGGGGCGGGGGACACGCCAGACATCACCACTCCGGTCGTCCGGTTTCACCCGGATCGCAGGTTTACGGGGAACGCCTGTCAGAGTGCGGCCGGGCGGAACAGCGCCTCCACCGGCACAGCCGCACGCCGCGTTCGGCCGCGCCGAACGCACCGAACGGGAAGTGAGCGATGGAACTGCGTCAGCTGCGGACCTTCGAGGCCGTCGTCCGCGAGGGGAGCGTCACGGACGCGGCGGTCGCCCTCGGCCTGGCGCCTTCCTCGGTGTCGCAGGCAGTACGCACGCTGGAGCGGTCCCTGGGCGTACAGCTCTTCGTCCGCGACCCGCGCGGCATGCGCACCACCGCCGCCGGTGAGCAATTGCTGACCTGGGCAGGGCGCCTGCTCGACCAGGCCGAACAGGCCCGCCGCGAGGTGGTCGCCGCCGATGCCGCGGCCCGCGAGGTGACGACCGTACGGCTCGGCGCGCTGGAGTCGATCGCCGCGGAGATCGTTCCGGCGATCCTGGCCAGGCTCGCCGCACGGCGGCCCGGGCTGCGGGTCGAGGTCCGCTCCGACCCGTCGCGTGACGCGCTGCTCACCGCGGTGGGCGCGGGCGAGCTCGACGCCGCGCTGGTGCTCGACACCGGAAAGGCCCTGGGTGACCTGGGCTTCCCCGTTCCCTCGGTCGGCCCGCTGGACTTCCTCGACCTCGATCCGGTCCCGCTGGTCCTGGTCGGCTCCCCCGCCCATCCGCAGGCCGGCGCGGACGGTCTGGTCCCGGCGGACTTCGACGGGCTGCGGCTGCTGGTCAACACCGCGTCGTCCTGCTCCTTCGCGCTCGCCGCCGACCGGCTTTTCGGCCCGGCCGTCGAACGCGTCCAGGCCGGCAGCGTCGCCGTGATGCGCGCGTGGGCCAGGCAGGGCGTGGGCATGGCCCTGCTGCCCGCGTTCGCGGTGGCGCCCGATCTGGCTGCGGGCTCGCTGGTCGCCCTCCGCCTGCCTCTCCCCACCCTCCACCTCCGCCTGACCTGGCCCCCCTCCGACCCCACCCACCCGGCGACCCGAGCACTTCTCTACGCGGCCAGCGCGTAGCGCCCCTGGGGGCGCGAGGAACGGCGCGAGCAACCCCCACGCACCGTCACGTGACGACGCACCGTACGTGCCCCGGGGAGCGCGAGGAACTGCGCGACCAGCCACGACGCACCGTCGTGTACGGGCGGACCGCACCGCCCCAGGGCGCGGGGAACGGCGCGAGCAACCCACCACTCACCGTCGTGTGCGGACGGACCGCACCGCCCCAGGGGCGCGGGGAACGGCGCGACCAGCCCCCACCGGGGCGCGGGTCGCCACCGGCCCAAAAGGCCTCTTCGGTCCGATCCGGACCACCGGCCGGTGGCCGGCTGAGCGCGCAGTTCCCCGCGCCCCTGGGTGGGCACCCCCTGCCGCAGGGCACCGCACACCCCCCGCGCCCCCTGGACAGGGCACCCCCCTGCCGCAGGGAGCCGCACCACCCCCGCGCCCGCGGGAAGCGCGCCCGCCGACGCAGCGGCACCCCGGCCCCGCGCCAGCGGAGTGGGCGCCCCCTGCCGCAAGGGGAGCCGCGGCACCCCGCCGCCCGGGGGAAGCGTGTCCGGCGGCGCAGCCGGCACCCCTCGGCACGCGCCAGCGAGGTGGCCGGGGCTTACCGAGGGGAACCCCCAGGAGGGGTCAGCGTCGTGGCTTCCGGCGCGGAGCGCGCGTTATGGCCACTTATGGGCTATTCGGTGCCGCCCCATCACACCGCCACTGCTGCGCCCGCACAAGCCGGACCGGTAGGCTTTCCGTGTGATCTTCAAGCGCATCGGAAGCACTCGGCCGTACCCGGACCACGGCCGGGTGAGTACGCGTGAGTGGGCGGACGTCGCCCCCCGACCCGTGCGGCTGGACCAGTTGGTGACCACCAAGGGACAGCTCGACCTGGAGACGCTGCTCGCCGAGGACTCCACCTTCTATGGCGACCTCTTCGCACATGTCGTCAAATGGCAGGGTGATCTCTATCTGGAAGACGGCCTGCACCGAGCGGTACGCGCCGCACTGCAGCAGCGTCAAGTGCTCCACGCCCGGGTCCTGGAGATGGACTGACAATCCGCTTACGCTGCGCTCATGAGCATGCTGACGCCCTCTGGGATGGGCGGGAAGTACCGAGTCACCGGGGACACATATCCGCGGATGCGGCGGCCCAGAAAGCGCGGCCGTATTGTGGCCGCGCTCGTCGCTTCGGTCGTCGTGCTGAGCCTGTTCGGCTGGGGCGCGCTGCAGCTCTTCCATGTCTTCAGCGGTGACGACGGCGACACCAAGGCGAACGCGGCCCCGCAGAACCGACCCTGCACCCTGGTCAGCCCGTCGACGCCCCCGCTGAAGCCGATGGCGCTGCCGCAGCCGGCCGCCGTGACGATGAACGTCTACAACGCCACGCCGAGAGGCGGCCTCGCCAAGTCCACCGCGGACGAGCTGGCCAAACGTGGCTTCAAGGTGGGCAAATTCGGTAACGCACCGGTGCCCTACGACAAGAAGGTCACCCAGACGGCGCTGATCGTGGCGGGTCCCGCCGCCGAGGCCGCCGCCCGGGAGGCAGGCACCCAAGTGGCGGGCTCGACGGTGAAGATCGACCCGACCCGTAAGGACAAGAGTGTCGATCTGATGATCGGTACGGCTTTCAAAGCGCTGTCCAGCCCGGCGGACGCGGCCAAGGCCCGGGTCGCCGCGGCCAACCCGCCCGCGGCGAAGCCCACCTGCGCCGCGTCGGCTCCGGCCGCCCGCTGACCGCCCGGGGGCGCCCGCCGGAAACGGCGGACCGTCCCCGGCCCGAGCACCGGTCCACTCCCTGGCGCAGGCGGCCGACGGATGCCCGTAGCCGCCCCGGCAGTCGGCGTGCCCGGCGGGTCTAGCCGACGGTGCCGTACAGCCGGTCGCCTGCGTCGCCGAGGCCGGGGACGATGAAGCCGTGCTCATTGAGCCGCTCGTCCACCGCCGCGGTGACCACGGTGACCGGCTTGCCCGCCAGTTCGCGCTCCATCAGCTCCACGCCCTCGGGCGCCGCGAGCAGGCACAGCGCGGTGACGTCGTCGGCGCCCAGGTCGATCAGCAGGTTGATCGCCGCGACCAGGGTGCCGCCGGTGGCCAGCATCGGGTCGACGACGTAGACCTGGCGGCCTGACAAGTCGTCGGGCATCCGGGTGGCGTACGTCGTCGCCTCCAGGGTGTGCTCGTCGCGGACCATGCCGAGGAAGCCGACCTCGGCGGTGGGCAGCAGCCGCACCATGCCGTCGAGCATGCCGAGCCCGGCGCGCAGGATCGGCACCACCAGGGGGCGCGGGTAGGACAGCCGCACCCCGGTGGTGGGCGCGACGGGGGTGCGGATGTCGACCTGTTCCGTCCTGACGTCACGGGTCGCCTCGTAGGCGAGCAGGGTGACCAATTCGTCGGCGAGCCGGCGGAAGGTCGGCGAGTCCGTGCGCTCGTCGCGCAGGGTGGTGAGCTTGTGCGCGACCAGCGGGTGGTCGACAACGTGGAGACGCATACCGATGAGGGTAACCGCCGCCGCGGACGGCTCCGCCGGCGCGCTTCACCCGCGGCTTGTACGCGGCCGGTGGGGTAAACCGCCCGTTAGGGGGAAACTGGGTCTGTACGCCCGGCGCGTCACCCGGGTGAACCGAATCCAGGGATGGTGGGCGCCCATGGCGGACCACGACGAACGCGATCTGGAACGCCGGCGCAAGCGTGCCTTGTTCCTGCGCGAACTGAACGAGGCCAAGGAACTGCGCGACCGCGTACAGCCCCGCAAGGCCCGCGCCGCACGGATGCGGCAGCAGATGCGGATGCGGACCTTCCGCTGGTGAATGTCCGTATTCTCCCCCGAGCGTGATGCGAGCACAGCGTGATCGTTCGATGACCTCCGAGTGACCGGCGCACCCCCACAATGGCCGTACAAGATCGCCGAATCTCGCAGAAGTGACGAAGACCTGGCACGTCGCAGTGCCGAAGACCTCTCGCAACGCCCCGGTTTCTGCCACGATGCCGATGGGCGGGGCCGCGACGGAAGTCGAAAGCGGCCCCCACCCGGTCCGGACGGCCTGAGACCAGTGGGAGAGTCACGGTGTACTTCGCCGCACTGCTCGCGCGCACCGAGGACGGTTGGCACGCGAGCGAACCCGATCTCGACAATGTGGAAACCCTCGCCGATCTGAGCGATCTGGCCCGCGCGGCCGGCGACGAGGAGGAAACGGTTCTGGTCTTCATCGAGCAGGAGGACGCCTGGTTCGGCGTCGTCCGTGTCGATGGTGAAGAGGATCCACGCATCTATGTGTCCGACGCGGCAGCCGCCGCCCGCAGCTCGTACGGAGAGATCCTGCTCACGGACGAGGTGCTGGGCCGCGACCCGGAGGACCTCGACGACCTGGTCGACCTCGACGGCACCGAGGACGGCGAAACCGACGATGACGAGGACGCCGTGGCGGGCGCCTCCGACGACCATGTGCCGGCCGGCCCGCTCGGCGAGACCGACGTGCTGGTGGACCTGGGGATGAGCACCACGGAGCTGCTGGCACTCAGCGGCGACGGGGCGCTCACCGGTGAGGCGCTGGGCGAGATCGCCGAGGCGCTGGGTTGTGCCGATGTGCTGGAGGCGGTCCGCTGACAGCACACCCACCGGCATCGGAGCCTCCGCCAGGGGGCGCGGCAGAGCCGGCCGACCCGGTCCGCGACCCGTGGGCCGCCGCCATGCGGCTGGCCTTGGCGGAGGCAGAACACGCCCCGCTCACCGGCGATGTCCCGGTGGGCGCGGTCGTGCTGTCCGCGGACGGCACGACCGTGCTCGCGCGCGCCCGCAACGAACGCGAGGCCACCGGCGACCCGACCGCCCACGCCGAGGTGCTGGCCATCCGCAGGGCCGCGGCCGTCACCGGCCGGTGGCGGCTGACCGGCTGCACGCTGGTGGTCACCCTCGAACCCTGCTCGATGTGCGCGGGCGCCATCGTCCAGTCCCGCCTGGACCGCGTCGTCTACGCGGCCACCGACTCCAAGGCGGGGGCGGCCGGCTCCCTGTGGGACCTCCTGCGCGACCGCCGCCTCAACCACCGCCCCGAGGTGATCACCGGCGTCCTGCCCGCCCCGGCCGCCGCCCTCCTGACCCACTTCTTCCGTACCGCCATCCCCTGAGGATTTCGACCCACCCCCCGAGGTGGGCTAGGATCTGTCTCGGTAGCGTGTCCGAGCGGCCTAAGGAGCACGCCTCGAAAGCGTGTGAGGGGGCAACTCCTCCGTGGGTTCAAATCCCACCGCTACCGCCACGAGCAGCACGAACGCCCCACCTACTCAATGGAGCAGGTGGGGCTTTGTGCTGTCCGGGGCCGGACCTGGCCGAGGCGCGGGCAGCGGGGCGGGCAGCGGGGCGGGTAGGCCCCGCCCCCGGGACGGGGGAGTCCCGGGGGCGGGAACGGGCAGGTGGTGGCGTTGATCCGATCAAAGGGATGGGCAGCCCACGGATTGCGCCAACTGATGGATACACTTCGCTGATTGCACACTTGTGACCGTTAGTGCGTGGCTGCGGCTGGGGAGGGCAAGGAGCATGGCGCAGGCGAGGAAGATCGCCACGTACGTGCTGGTGATCTTCGTGCTCTACACGATCATCAACCAGCCGGCCCGGGCCGCCGATCTCGTGCAAGTAGGGTTCGAGGGGATATCGAACGCGGCCAAGAGCATCGGCAAGTTCATGCACGATCTGGCCAACTGACACGGCACGGCGGCCGCGCCCGGCGCGGTACGGCACAAGGGCGAATGAGGGTGGCATGATCCGGCATCTGGTGCTGTTCAAGCTCAACGAGGGCGTCACGCGCGACGAGCCCCGGGTGGCCGCGGGCGCGCGGGGGTTCGCCGAGCTGGGGGCGCTGGTGCCGGAGGTCGGGACCTGGGAGTGCGGGTGGAACATCTCCGACCGCCCGATCGCCTACGACTTCGCGATCGCCTCGTCGGTCGCGGACACCGCCGCCCTGACGCGGTATCTCGAACACCCGGCGCACAAGGCCGCGGTCGCGCCGTGGGCAGAATTCGCCACCTGGGTGATCGCCGACTACGAGATCTGAGCCGCGGACCCGCCTCGCGTACGGGCCGGCAGCGCGCCCCCCGCCGGTTCTGGCGGGGGGCTTCTCCGTGCCCGGGCGGGGCTGCGGTTGTACAACACGGCAATATGCGGTGCTTGCGCACCCCGCACATGAATTGTGATGCTATGACCGCTTTTGCCGGATGAGTCAACAGTGTGGGGTGTGATGTGCCGGTGCCGGCCCGTACGGCGTCAACGACGTATCCCCGGGGCAGGACGCGGACTCCCAGCACCAACGCGGCGGACGCGCGGGCACTCACCCAGGTGCTGTTCGAACAGATCCGCACATTGGAACCCGGCACTTCCGAGCACACCCGGGTCCGCGCGGCGCTGATCGAGGTCAACCTGCCGCTGGTGCGGTACGCGGCGGCACGCTTCCGCAGCCGCAACGAGCCGATGGAGGACGTCGTCCAGGTCGGCACGATCGGGCTGATCAACGCGATCGACCGCTTCGACCCCGAGCGGGGGGTGCAGTTCCCCACCTTCGCGATGCCGACGGTGGTCGGCGAGATCAAACGTTACTTCCGCGACAACGTGCGGACCGTGCACGTACCGCGCCGGCTGCACGAGCTGTGGGTGCAGGTCAGCGGCGCCATCGAGGACCTCACCGTGCTGCACGGGAGGTCCCCCACCACCGCCGAGATCGCCGAGCGGCTCAAGCTGTCCGAGGACGAGGTGCTGGCCTGCCTGGAGGCGGGCCGCGCCTACCACGCGACCTCGCTGGAGGCGGCCCAGGAGGGCGACGGCGCCCCGGGCCTGCTGGACCGGCTCGGCTACGAGGACCCGGCGCTGTCCGGCGTCGAGCACCGCGACCTGGTCCGGCATCTTCTGGTGCAACTGCCCGAGCGGGAGCGCCGCATCCTACTGCTCCGCTACTTCGGCAACCTGACGCAGTCCCAGATCAGTGCTGAGCTGGGGGTTTCCCAGATGCATGTGTCCAGGCTGCTGTCCCGCAGCTTCGCCCGGCTGAGGTCCGCAAACCAGCTCGAAGCGTAACCGAAAGGGATGAAGCCACCTGCGCAGATATGTCGACTTGGCGCTACAGCGTGTTGCCGACATGTGACATTCTGCGGATACCGCGTTTGTCGCGAGCACACCTCCGGTATTCCAGTGGAGGAACAACGTCGCTCGCGACACCCGTCCGCGACCTCAAGGGGGTGGCATGTCCGTACAGGTGGGCAGTCCCAAGGTGCTCCGTACCACCGTCGCACCGCACGATGCTCTTCACAGTGAGGCCATCGACACCCGCACGCTGTCCCGCTCGCTCTTCCTGCGCCTTGCGGAAGTGCCGGTGGACAGCCCGGAACGCACCTACGTACGCGACACGCTGATCGAGCTGAACCTCCCGCTCGTGCGTTACGCGGCGGCCCGCTTCCGCAGCCGCAACGAGCCGATGGAGGACATCGTCCAGGTCGGCACGATCGGCCTGATCAAAGCGATCGACCGCTTCGACTGCGAGCGCGGGGTGGAATTCCCCACCTTCGCGATGCCGACCATCGTCGGTGAGGTGAAGCGCTTCTTCCGCGACACCTCCTGGTCGGTACGGGTCCCCCGGCGGCTCCAGGAGCTGCGGCTGGCCCTCACCAAGGCCAGCGACGAGCTGTCCCAGCGGCTCGACCGCTCGCCGACCGTCGCCGAACTCGCCGTGTGCCTCGGTGTGTCCGAGGAGGACGTGGTCGACGGCCTGGCGGTGGGCAACGCCTACACGGCCAGCTCCCTCGACTCCCCGCCGCCCGAGGACGACGGCGGCGAGGGCACCCTCGCCGACCGGCTCGGCTACGAGGACGCGGCGCTCGAAGGCGTCGAGTACCGCGAGTCGCTGAAGCCGCTGCTGGCCCAACTGCCGCCGCGCGAGCGCCAGATCATCATGCTGCGCTTCTTCGCCAACATGACGCAGTCACAGATCGGCGAGGAGGTCGGCATCTCGCAGATGCACGTCTCCCGGCTGCTGACCCGCACGCTGGCACAGCTGCGCGAGGGCCTCACCGCGGAGGCGTGACGACGGGACGGAGTGGTCGGGGCGCGCCTTACTTCAGGGCGAGCGCGACCACTCCGACAATGACGACCAGCGCGACGACCAGTCCGATGATCAGTCCGGTCCTGGGCCGGGCCTGCGCCCGCTGCACCTCGACGGGGGCCGGCTGCTCGTCCACGAAGGCGCGGAACATCTGCGTACTGCCGGCCGGGTCGTAGTTGTTCTCAGGGTTGTTCGACATGCCGCCTGACCCTAGCGTGTCGGCGGAATACCCCGCACCCCCCACAGGCCCCTCATCTGCGGCTGATCCACAGCTCCGCAGGTCCAGGGCGGGCCGTGGCGTACACCACAGCGGGCCCACAGCGCTTGCCCTATACAACCATCTCCTCTTATGGTTGCTTGAGGCAATTAAGTGGAGGCCTGATGGCGACCCCGTCAACCCGGAGCGACGCGCTCCCCGACAACCCCGGCAAGCCCCGGCACGCAGCACACACCGCTCCGCCCGACAGCCCGGGCGGAGCGGCGATGTCGCACCGGCAGATCATGGAAGCCCTCTCCGGGCTGCTGCTCGGGCTGTTCGTGGCGATCCTGTCGTCCACCATCGTCTCCAACGCCCTGCCCCGCATCCTCGGCGACATCGGCGGCGGCCAGAGCGCGTACACCTGGGTCGTCACCGCCTCGCTGCTCGCGGTCACGGCCACCACCCCGATCTGGGGCAAGCTCTCCGACCTGTTCAGCAAGAAGCTGCTGATCCAGCTGGCGCTGGTGATCTACGTCGCCGGCTCGGTCGTGGCCGGCTTCTCCACCAGCCCCGGCATGCTCATCGGCTGCCGGCTGGTCCAGGGTGTCGGCGCGGGCGGACTCTCCGCGCTCACCCAGGTGATCATGGCCGCGATGATCTCGCCCCGCCAGCGCGGCCGCTACAGCGGCTACCTCGGCGCCACCTTCGCCGTCGCCACCGTCGGCGGCCCGCTGGTCGGCGGCGTCATCGTCGACTCGTCGCTCGGCTGGCGCTGGTGCTTCTACGTCGGCGTGCCCTTCGCAATCATCGCGCTGATCGTGCTCCAGAAGACGCTGCACCTGCCCGTGGTCAGGCGGAAGGTGTCCATCGACTGGGCGGGCGCCTCCTTCATCACCGCGGCCGTGTCGCTGCTGATGATCTGGGTGTCGCTGGCCGGCCAGAACTACGCCTGGCTGTCCTGGCAGACATACGTGATGGTGCCCGCCGCCCTGCTGCTCGGCTGCGTCTTCCTCTACGTCGAGTCGCGGGCCGCGGAGCCGATCGTGCCGCTGCGGCTGTTCCGCAACAAGACGATCACCCTCGCCTCGCTGGCCAGCCTTTTCGTAGGCGTCGCGATGTTCGCCGGCACGGTCTTCCTCAGCCAGTACTTCCAGCTGGCCCGCGGCCGTACGCCCACGATGTCGGGCATCATGACGATCCCGCTGATCGCCGGGCTCTTCGTCGCCTCGACCGCGACCGGTCAGATCATCACCCGCACCGGGCGCTGGAAGGCGTTCCTGGTCTCCGGCGGCCTGCTGCTCACCGCGGGCTCGGCGACCCTCGGCCTGATCCGCTACGACACCCCGTACTGGCAGGTCGCCGTCTACATGGCGCTGCTCGGCCTCGGTGTCGGCATGATGATGCAGAACCTGGTCCTCGCCGTGCAGAACCAGGTCTCCACCGCCGACCTCGGCGCCGCCAGCTCCCTGGTGACCTTCTTCCGCTCGCTGGGCGGCGCGATCGGCGTCACGGCGCTCGGCGCGGTCCTCGGCAACCGCGTCACCCACTTCGTCTCCGACGGCCTGGCCTCGCTCCACGTCAAGGCCTCGGCGGGCGACAGCGGCGGCATCCCCGATGTCGCGACCCTGCCGGCGCCGGTCCGCGGCGTGGTCGAGAGCGCGTACGGGCACGGCATCGGCGACGTCTTCCTCTACGCGGCGCCGTTCGCGCTGCTGTCCTTCCTGCTGGTCGTCTTCGTCAAGGAGGTCGCCCTGGGCAACCGCAGCGGTTTGCAGCAGAGCGCACCGGGTACGGCGAGGCCCGAGGAGTGACCGCCGGGACTCCCGTCCACCCGGCCTGTGCCACAGCGGAGAGGTCCAGGCACCGGAGGTACGGGTAGGGGTCCCGGCGACGGCCGGAGCAGGGGACGGCCGAGGCCGCCCGCCGGGACCCGCGAAACCATCGACGCGGGGCCTGTGTCCCGGGTCTCCACGGAGGCCGGGACGACAGGCCCTAGAGTGCGGGCATGGCTCCCAACATCGCCACGAACACCGCGGTCTCGCGGGAAGAGCTCCTCGACTTCGTACGCCCCAGGCACCGGGCGATCCTCCTCACAACCCGCGCGGACGGCCGGCCCCAGGGCTCGCCGCTGACCTGCGGCGTGGACGACAGCGGCCGTATCGTCGTGTCGACCTACCCCGAACGGGCCAAGACGCGCAACGCCCGGCGCGACCCCCGGGTGAGCGTGGTCGTCCTGTCCGACGCGTGGGACGGGCCGTGGGTGCAGGTGGACGGCACCGCGGAGGTGCTCGACGTGCCGGAGGCGGTCGAGCCGCTGGTCGAATACTTCCGCAACATCAGCGGTGAGCACCCCGACTGGGCGGAGTACCGCGAAGCGATGCTCCGGCAGGGCAAGTCGATCATCCGGATCACCCCGGAACGGTGGGGACCGCTGGCCACGGGCGGCTTCCCCGCGCGGCTGGCCTGACGACCGGCCTGCGTCCCCCCGGCCTGACCCGTCCCCGGTCCCGGGAACTCTCCCGGTCTGCGTCCGGTGACGCAGTTCCCCGCGCCCACGGGCGATCTCGCGGTTGGCGTCGCTCTTCTCCACGCCGTTGTGGCTGCGCACCCAGTTCCCCGCGCCCCTGTGCGGCGCCCTCTTCCACAGGGCGATCGCGAGGGGCGCGGGGAATCGTGCGGCAGGCGGGACGGCTACGTCAGGTCGTAGACCGTCGTCGAGCCCACCGTCTTCGCGGTGAACGTCGCCTCGACCCAGGACGTGATCTGGGACGCGGTACCGGAGCCGCCCATACCGCCGCCGCCCATGCCGCCCCCGGCGATGTAGTAGTGGATGCGGCCCGCGGCCACGTACTGCTTGAACTGGGTCAGCGTCGGCGACGGATCGCTGCCGTTGAAGCCGCCGATGGACATCACCGGCTCACCGCTGGCCAGCTGGTAGCTGGCCTGGTTCTGCGAGCCGACCGCGGCGGCGACCCATGTGTAGTGGCCCGCGTCGGCCTTGAGCAGCGACGTCATCGCCGAACTGACCTGGGCGCCGTTCAGCAGCCCGCCCATACCGCCGCCGCCGGCACCAGCGCCCGCACCGCCGCCGCCGCCGCCGGGACGGAAACCGCCCTGGCCCTGGGTCGGAGCCTGGCCCTGCCCCTGGGTCGGCGCCTGCCCCTGCGCACCGGTGCCGCCGCCCTGCGTCCCCCCGGCCCCCGGGGCACCCGGGAACGTGCCGGTCGGCGGCGCACCGTTGCCGCCCATGCCCCCGCGCGGGCCACCGCCGCCACCGCCGCCCCCGGGGAAGCCGCCGGAGGCCACCGCAGGCCCGGCCGTCACAATGGAGCCCTGGTGCGGGGTCGTCACCGTGTCGAGGGTGTAGGCGACGGGACCGCCGAGGGCCGCCACCAGGCCGAGTACGCCCGCGGCGCGGGCCAGCGCGGCGAAGGGCACGTAGGGCGCCGCCAGCAGGGCCACCGCGGCGACGATGCCGGCGATCAGGACGGCGTACCGCAGCCACGGGTGCCAGGACGGCGAGCGGTCGAGCAGTACGTACGACACGGCCCCGGTGCCCGCGACGGTCGCGGCGAGCACGGCCGCGGCGAGCGGCAAGGTGCGGCGGCGCCACAGCAATACCGCGCCCATACCGGTGACCGCCGCAATGTACGGCGCCAGCGCGATGTTGTAGTACTGGTGGAAGATCCCGGACATGAAGCTGAACGTCACGAAGGTGATGAGCAGCGAGCCGCCCCAGACCAGGAACGCGGCGCGTTCGAGGTCGGTGCGCCGGGCGCGCCGGGTGAACCACAGCCCCGCCAGCAGCAGCGCGAACGCGGCCGGCAGCAGCCAGGCGATCTGCCCGCCCATCTCCGCGTTGAAGAGCCGGCCGATCCCGGTGGCGCCCCACTGCCCGCCGCCGCCACCCCGGCCGCCGCCACCGCCGCCGACACTGCCGGTCTCATCGCCGGTGATGCGGCCGAAGCCGTTGTAGCCGAAGGTCAGGTTGAGGAAGCTGTTGTCCTGCGAGCCGCCGATGTAGGGGCGTGAGGAGGCGGGCCACAGATCGACGATGGCCACCCACCAGCCGCCGGCCAGCAGCATCGCACCGCCGGCGTAGAGGAGCTGGAGCAGCCGGCGGCTCAGCCGGGTGGGGGCGCAGACCGCGTAGACGGCGGTGAGCGCGGGGACGATCAGCCAGGCCTGGAGGGTCTTGGTCAGGAAGGCGAGGCCGAGCAGTCCGCCGGCGGTCAGCAGCCACTTGGTGCGGGCGTCCTCCAGGGCGCGCTGCACGCTGTAGAGGGTCGCGACCATGAGCAACGCCAGCAGCGCGTCGGGGTTGTTGAAGCGGAACATCAGCGCGGCGACCGGCGTCAGTGCCAGCACCGCACCGGCGATGAGCCCGGCGGCGGCGCCGAAGCGGCGGCGTACGGCCGCGTACAGCAGCGCCACCGTGCCGACGCCCATCAGCGCCTCGGGCACCAGGATCTGCCAGGAGCCGAGGCCGAAGAGCCGTACGGACAGCGCCATCGGCCACAGTGCGGCGGGCGGCTTGTCGACGGTGATGGAGTTGGCGGCGTCGGAGGAGCCGAAGAAGAAGGCCTTCCAGCTCTCGCTGCCGGCCTGGACGGCCGCGGAGTAGAAGGAGTTGGCGTAGCCGGACGCGCCGAGGTCGTAGAGGTACAGGACCAGCGTGCCGACCAGCAGGGCGAGCAGGGCGGGCCGTGCCCAGGCGGGGTCGTCGGGGCGCCCGCGCCAGGCGCGCCGGGCGAGCGAGCCCGGGTCGGCGGTGGCGGCGGTCGGCGCATGGGTCAGCGCGGTCATCGCGCACTCCTGTCGGAGGTGGGGGAGGCAGGGGACGCTGGAACGGGTCCGGACTCGGGCCCGGGGAAGACCCAGGCCCGGAAGAGCAGGAAGCGCAGCACGGTCGCCGCCAGGTTGGCCGCGACGAGCACCGCCAGCTCGCTGCTGTGCGAGGGCGTGGCGGTCGCGGTGTGCAGGGCGGCGAGCGAACCGCTGGTCAGGGCGAGGCCGATGGCGAAGACCACCAGGCCCTGCGCCTGGTGGCGCATCGCGCGGTCGCGGCCGCGCACCCCGAAGGTGAGCCGCCGGTTGGCCGCGGTGTTGCCCAGCGCGGACAGCAGCAGGGCCAGCGCGTTGGCGACCTGGGAGCCGGTGCCGAGCCGGAAGAGCGAGAAGAGCGCGAGGTAGACCAGGGTGCTCAGGACGCCGACGACGCAGAAGCCGACCAGCTGGCGGGCGAGTCCCGCAGGCACACCGGACAGTTCGCGGTCCCGCGGGTCGTCGCCGAAGGGCCGCCGCAGCCGGTCGAGCGCCAACTGCCCGGTGGCCAGGGCGCGTCCGACCCGCCAGACGCCCCGCAGGTCGTCGCTCGCGGTCCGAACGAGGTCGACGCTGCTGTCGGGGTCGTCGACCCAGTCGACCGGCACCTCGTGGATCCGCAGGCCCGCGCGTTCCGCGAGCACCAGCATCTCGGTGTCGAAGAACCAGCCGGTGTCCTCGACCATCGGCAGCAGCCGCTGCGCCACGTCCCCGCGGATCGCCTTGAAGCCGCACTGGGCGTCGGAGAAGCGGGCGGCGAGCGAGCCGCGCAGGATCAGGTTGTAGGCGCGGGAGATGAACTCCCGCTTCGCGCCGCGCACCACCCGCGAGGAGCGGGCCAGCCGGGAGCCGATCGCCAGGTCGGAGTGCCCGGAGATCAGCGGGGCGACCAGCGGCAGCAGCGCGTTGAGGTCGGTGGACAGGTCCACGTCCATGTACGCCAGTACGGGCGCCTCCGACGCGGTCCAGACGCTGCGCAGGGCGCGTCCGCGGCCCTTCTGCTCAAGCCGGAAGGAGGTGACCTCGGGGATCTCGTCGGCGAGCGAGGCGGCGACCGCCGAGGTCAGGTCGGTGCTGGCGTTGTCCGCGACGGTGATGCGGAAGGGGTAGGGGAAGGTGTCCGACAGGTGCGCGTGCAGGCGGCGGACGCAGGGCTCCAGGTCGTCCTCCTCGTTGTGAACGGGAATGACGACGTCCAGCACCGGGGTGCCGGCCGCGAGCGCTGCGGCCGTGACCGGCAGGTGCTGCCGGGCGGGCAGATTGCCGAGTGGGGTTCGCATACGACGACACTCGGCAACCGCCCTGTCACGACGTTGTGCTGAGGCTGGGGAGGGGCTGTGAGTGTGCCGGGGGCAGTGTGACGGTGAAGACGGTGCGCCCCGGGGCGCTCTCCAGCCCGACGGTGCCGCCGTGCGCGGCCACCACGGACCGCACGATCGCCAGGCCCAGGCCCGTGCTGCCGCCGGAGTCGGCCGTACGCGCGCGGGAGGCGTCGCCGCGGGCGAAGCGTTCGAAGACGACGGTCTGCAGCTCGGCGGGGATGCCGGGGCCGTCGTCCTCGACCTGGAGCCGTACGCCCGCTGCCGGGTCCGCGGCCACCCGGGCGGTGACGGTGGTGCCGGGCGGGGTGTGGGTGCGGGCGTTGGCCAGCAGATTGGTCAGCACCTGGTGCAGGCGCTGCGGGTCGCCGTGCACGACGGCCGGGTCGTCGGGCAGGTCCAGCCGCCACACATGGCCGCCGCCGGCCGCACGGGCGTCGCTGACGGCGTCGACGACCAGCGGGGACAGGTCGGTCGGGGCGGGGGAGAGCGGTCGGCCCGCGTCGAGCCGGGCGAGCAGCAGCAGGTCCTCGACCAGGGTGGTCATCCGCGCTGCCTCCGACTCGATACGCCCCAGCGCGTGCCGGGTGTCGGGGCCGACGGATTCGTGGCCGCGGCGGGTGAGTTCGGCGTAGCCGCGGATCGAGGCGAGCGGGGTGCGCAGCTCGTGGCTGGCGTCGGCGACGAAGCGCCTGACCCGGGTCTCGCTCTGCTGCCGGGCGTGCAGTGCGGAACCGACGTGCCCCAGCATGCGGTTGAGCGCGGCTCCGACCTGGCCGACCTCGGTGCGCGGGTCGGTGTCGGAGTCGGGGACCCGGTCGTGCAGCGCCACCTCGCCGCGGTCCAGCGGGAGTTCGGAGACCCGGGTGGCGGTCGCGGCGACCCGGCGCAGCGGGTGCAGGGCGATCCGCATCAGGGCGGCGCCCGCGAGGCCCGCGGCCACCAGTCCGGCGGCCGACACCGACACCTCGACCCAGATCAGGGTCGACAGGGTGTCCTCGGTGCCCTTCGTGGACAGCCCGACCAGCACGGTGGTGCTGTCCGTGTCCGGCTGCGCGGCCTCCACCCGGAAGCCGCCGAGGCCCGGCACGTCGAGGGTGTGCGGTCGGCCGTCCAGCGGTACGTGCGTGAAGGCGGCGGCCTGCGCGGTGGTGAGCGGTTCCGCGATCAGGCCGCCGGAGCCGGAGGACCCGGTGGCGCTGACCGCGGCCTGCCCGACCCGGCCGGACGCGGTGACGACGGCGCCGACGGTCTCGCCGGGCTGTCCGCCGCCGATCAGGAAGTTCAGCGGTACGCCGTCGGGGCGGCTGCCGCGGGGGGTCCCCGCGCCGGGCGATCCGGGCGCGTCGGGGCCGCCGTGCGGGCCGGCCGCGCGTACCGCCAGATCGCGCACCTTGCCGTCCAGCTGGCCGTAGAGGAAGTCGTGCAGCGCGAAGATGGTGACCGAGCCGATCACCGTGCAGACCACGGCGACCAGGATCACGCAGGACGCGACGAGCCGGCGGCGCAGCGACCAGGTGCTCCGGCTGCGCCAGGAACGTACCCACCGCCGGTGCGGCAGGGTCACGCGGGCTCCCCCGGCTTGATCAGGTAGCCCGCGCCGCGCCGGGTGTGGATCATCGGCGGGCGCCCGACGTCGATCTTGCGGCGGAGGTAGGAGATGTACAGCTCGACGACGTTGGCCTGCCCGCCGAAGTCGTACGACCACACGCGGTCCAGTATCTGCGCCTTGCTCAGCACCCGGCGCGGGTTGCGCATCAGGTAGCGCAGCAGCTCGAACTCCGTCGCGGTCAGGTGGATGTTGACGCCGCCGCGGCTGACCTCGTGGCTGTCCTCGTTCAGTACGAGGTCGCCGACGGTCAGCAGCGACTCGTTGCGTACGGCGGCGGCGCCCGAGCGGCGCAGCAGCCCGCGCAGCCGGGCGACGACCTCCTCCAGGCTGAACGGCTTGGTCACGTAGTCGTCGCCGCCCGCCGTCAGCCCGGCGATACGGTCCTCGACCGCGTCCTTGGCGGTCAGGAAGAGCACGGGCACGTCCGGGGTCTCGCGGCGGAGCCTGGCCAGCACTTCGAGGCCGTCCATGTCGGGCAGCATCACGTCGAGCACGACCGCGTCGGGCCGCGACTCGCGGGCGGCGCGCAGCGCGCTCGCGCCGTCGCCCTCGGTGCGCACCTGCCAGCCCTCGTAGCGCAGGGCCATCGAGAGCAGGTCGGCGAGCGGGGTCTCGTCGTCCACGACGAGGACGCGCACCGGCGAGCCGTCGGGACGGGCCAGGTCGGTGGCGGGAGCGGCGGCCGGGGCGGGCCTCGCGGCGCGGTTCGCGGCGGCGGGAACGGTGGGTGTCGTCGTCATGCACATCAGCCTGTGCGGGCGCTATGAGAGCAGTCTTGGCCGATTCTGTGAATCGTCTGAGAAAGCGGGGCGGGTGGTGTGCGGAGTGGCTCGCTCCGTCTCGCGGGGCCTTTCCCGGCCCGTCGCGGGGTTCGCGGGGCTTTCGCGGGGTGCCGCTACGGTACGGCAGGCGGCCGGATCGCCGCGAAGGCCGGTTCCAGCGCCGCGCGCAGGCCGCCCGGCTCGCGGTAGTGCAGCACGCTCATGCCCAGGGCGAGTGCCGCGTCGATGTTCTCGCGCGAGTCGTCCACGAACAGGCAGCGCTCGGCGGCGACCCCGGCGTGCTCGACGGCTATCGCGTAGATCCGCGGGTCGGGCTTGGCCACCCCGACCCGGGCGCTGCTGACCACGTGGTCGGCCAGCGCGGTGAGCCCGAGCGCGGCGAGGTCGTCCTCCAGGTCGACCGAGGCGTTGCTGACCAGCACCAGCGGCAGCCGGGCCTCGTCGCGTATCCGCCGCAGCAGGGCGACGACGGCCTCGTCGGCGGCGAAGGGCGACGAGGCGAGCGCGGCGGCCAGCGGCCTGGCCGCCGCCTCGGTGAGCACGTCCTGGCGTACGAAGGCCGCCGTGATCACCTCCACCCACTCGCGCGGGGTGATCGTCCCGACCAGCATCGGCAGGTCCACCTCCGGCGCGAAGGCTATCCGCGCCGTGGTGCCCTCGGCCACCCCCGCGGCCTTCTCCAGCGCGGCGAGCGGGGCGGGGTCGTAGTGCCGGATGACGTTGTCGATGTCGCACAGGACGGCGTCGAAGGGGCGGATCAGCGGGTTCGTGGTCACGGCCCCTGCATAGCACTCCGCGTGGGGCGGCTTACGGGCGCGGTGCGGTCCGCGGGCGCTTTGTGATCCGGCGGTGCCTCGTGATCCGGGGGCGGGTCCTCCGCCATGCCGACCGGGACGCTGTGCGGTCCGCAGGCGCGCGGGCCGCCGTGCCGACCGGGGGCGGCGAGACCCCGGGCGGTCTCAGGCCGCGAGCGGTCTCAGGCCGCGGGCGGCACCATGCTGTCCAGTACCTCCTCCAGCGGGGTCGCCGTCACGCCCAGCTTCGCCACGGTCGCACTCGCGTCGAGCAGCAGCGGCCGCTCCAGCAGATAGAGCACCTCGGGGAATTCGGCCGCGATCGGGTCGGCGCGGCCCGCCGCCGCGAGCTCCTCCCCGGTCATCCGGCCGAGCCGGGGCGCGGGCAGGCCGGCCCGGGCGGCGAGCCGGGCCGCGAGGTCGCGCACGGGCAGGTCCGAGGTGGGCGGCACGTGCCAGGCCCGCCCCCAGGAGTCCTCGTGCCCGGCCATGGCGACAAGGGTGCGGGCCACGTCCGCCACGTAGCACCAGCTGTGCGGGACGTCGAGGTCGCCGGGGTAGGCCGCCGGCCGCCCCGCCAGGACCGCGTCGCCGACCAGGACCGTGAACGGCGAGTAGGCGCCGCCGCCGAGGAAGTCGCTGGCCCGCACCTCGGTGACGCGCGCCCGGCCCGCCTCGTACGACGCGAGCGCGTCCTGCCACATCCGGGCCCTGACCCGGCCCTTGACGCTGCTCGGGGCGAGCGGCAGGTCGTCGGTGAACGGGCCGTCCACCGGACCGTAGCCGTAGACGTTGCCGAGCATCACGTACCCGGCCCCGGTGGCCTCCGCCGCGCTGAGCAACGAGGCCGCCAGCGGCGGGAATTCGGCCGGCCAGCGGTCGTACGGCGGCATCGCGCAGTTGAAGAGGACGTCGGCGCCCGCGGCGATCTCGGCCAGGCGTACGGGGTCGGTGGCGTCGGCGGTGACGCGTTCGATCCGGGGGTGGTCGGGGCCGGCGCCGCTGCGGGTGACCAGCAGGACCCGGCCGCCCGCCTCGGCGAGCAGCAGGGCGGTGGCGGAGCCGGTGGCGCCGGCCCCGACCACGACGGCGGTGTTGACGTGCTGCGACACGGTGTTCGCTCCTCATCGGTGGGTGGTTCGCGCTCCACCCTCCGCCTCCGGCCGCCGGTAGAGTAGTGGCCCGGATGCCAAACCTACGGAGGTTCGGGCCATGCCCGCTTCGGCCCCCGCCGCACCGGTGAAAGCCCCGATCCGGGTCGCCGTCATCGCGGTCCCGCCGGTCACCGCCTTCGACCTGACGATCCCCGGCCTGGTGCTGGGCGGGATGACCGTACGCGGCGGCCCCGGCTACGACGTCCGCGTCTGCACCGCGGCGCCCGGCCGCCCGGTCACCGACGGCGGCGGCCTGGAGATCGCCGTCCCCCACGGCCTGGACGCCGTCGCCGCCGCCGACACGGTGATCGTCACCGGCACCGGCGCCCGCGACGGCCTCGACCCGCTGGTCCTCGACGTGCTGCGCACCGCCTGCGCCGCCGGCCGGCGGGTCGTGTCGATCTGCACCGGGGCCTTCGTGCTGGCCGAGGCGGGCCTGCTGGACGGCCGCCCCGCGACGACGTATTGGGCGAAGTCCGCCGAATTCCGCGCCCGTTACCCCCGGGTGGAGCTGCGCCCCGGCGTGCTCTACGTCGACGACGGCCGGATCCTCACCTCCGCCGGGCTCTCCGCGGGGATAGACCTGTGCCTGCACCTGATCCGCCTCGACTACGGCGCCGCCACGGCGAACTCGGCCGCCCGGCTGGTGGTGGCCGCGCCCGTACGCCCGGGCGGGCAGGCGCAGTTCATCGACAGTCCGCTGCCGCCGGAGAACGGCACCTCGCTCGCCCCGACCCGCGCCTGGGCGCTGACCTGCCTCGACCGGCCGCTGACCCGCGCCGACCTGGCCGCCCACGCCCGCACCAGCGTCCGTACGCTGACCCGCCGCTTCCACGCCGAGACCGGCCTGAGCCCGCTCCAGTGGCTGCTGCACCAGCGCATCAACCGCGCCCAGGAACTCCTGGAGACCACCGACCTGCCGATCCCCCAGGTGGCCCGGCTCAGCGGCCTGTCGACCCCCGACTCGCTGCGCCACCACCTCACCCGGCGCACCGGCCTGCCCCCGTCCGCCTACCGCACGGCCTGGCACCACCCGGCGCCCGCCGGCGGCGTCAGCGGCTGACGCCGCCCAGCCGCCGGTAGAAGGCGATCCGCTCCGGATCAGGCGTGACGCCGTACGCGTCGAAGTACACGTCCTCCCAGCCCGGCCCGTAGTTGAAGCCCAGGTTCCAGGAGCCGACGGCGAGGTCGGCCCAGCGGTCGGCGGCCCCGAGGGCGCCGAGGTCGACGTGGGCGGACCACGAACCGTCCTCGTCCAGCAGGGTGTTGGGGGCACACGCGTCGCCGTGGCAGACGACGAGCCGGTCGACCGGCGGCGCCGCGGGCAGGTCGAAGGCCAGCTCCGGGTCCGTGGCCCGGCGCCGCTCCACCGACCAGCTGAACGGGCAGTCGTCGACCGGCAGCCGGTCGTGCAGCGCCCGCAGCCCCGCGCCCAGCGCCCGCACGGCGGTCCCAGGGTCGGCCTTCCAGCGCGGGCTCACCGCGCTGTCCCCCGGCAGCCCCTCCGTGAGCAGCCACTCCCCGTCGCAGTCCACTCCGTGCTCCAGCACCCGCGGGACCGGCGTGAAGTCCACGGCCCACCGCAGCCGCATCGCCTCCGCCCCGAGGTCCAGCCCGGACCCGGCCGGCGCCCACTTGGCGAACCGCCGCCCCTCTCCGTCCCCCAGCCGGAAGGTCACACCGCCCAGCCTGTTGACCCACACCGGCAGCACGGGCCGCCCGCCTGCACCCGCGGCAATCGGCGCGGGCACCGGCACGTCACCCTGCGGCGGTCCTGAATATTCCACCCCCGCATGCTCCCCCGCCCCCGCCGCACGCGGCGACCCGTTTTCCGGCCCCCGGCCGTCCCGTTCACCCGGTGCTCAGCCGGCTATGAGGTCCACCCGCCAGTCGTACGACGTCATCCAATTCCCCTTCGGATACTCGAACGGGACCTCCCCCCGCTGCTCGAATCCCGCCTTGCGGCACACCGCGTTCGACGCCGGGTGGTCGGACCCGGGAAACGCGTGCAGATACCGGTGCCTCTTCGCTTCCCGCGCCACCGCGATCAGCTCCCTGGCCGCCGCCACGGCCAGCCCCCGCCCCTGGAACTCCGGCAGCACGCCCCACCCGGTCTCCCACACCGTGCCGCCCTGCCACTCCCGCTCCCAATACCCGATCGACCCGACGGTCTCCCCGCTCCCCGCCGCCACGACCCGGAACATCCCCCCGGGGTCCAGCGCGACGTACCGCTGGTGCCGCGCCACCAGCTGCTCCGCGCTCTCCGGCCCACCGAGGTGGTCCGTCATCTCCACCGCGTTGACCCGTTCCAGCAACCAGAAATCCCCCTCTCCCCACGCCACCAGCTCGACCTGCGGACCGCGCGCTTCTTCCATACCGACCACCGTAGAGCGGGGGTCTGACACTCGCCCCGAGAGCGGCCCTTGCATAGCCGTACGCTGACGCGCATGAGGATGCAGCGGTGATGGCCGAGGGCTGTCAGGCCGGCAGGGCGGCGAGCCAGTCCGTCAGCAGGCGGTTGACCTCGGCGGGGCGCTCCTGCTGGATCCAGTGGCCGCAGCCGTCGAGGATGTGGGAGGAGACCAGGCCGGGCAGCGTACGTGGATAGGCCTCGATCGCGTCGGCCAGCCAGGTGGTGGAGGCGTCCAGGCTGCCGCCGGCGAAGAGCGACGGCTGGGTGATCGGGGCGCCGTCGAAGCCGGCGAGGTCCTCCCAGTCCCGGTCCATGTTCCGGTAGCGGTTGAGCGCCCCGCTCAGGCCGGTCCGCTCGAACTCCCCCGCGTAGACGTCGAGATCGTCCTCGCCGAGCCATCCGGGCCGCGGTCCGGTGGGAAGGCGGTCGCGCAACTGCCCGCCCCGGCTGACGAAATGCGGGTCCGGGGCGTCGGACGAGGGCATGGTGTCCGCGGACAGGGCGGCGTAGAAACCGGCGAGCCAGCCGCGCACGTCGGGCTCGATCTCGGCCTCGGCGCGGCCGGGTTGCTGGAAGTAGGAGACGTAGAATTCCTCGTCCCCGCCCATGTGCGCGAAGATCTCGCCGGGCCGCGGTCCGCCGCGCGGCGCGTAGGGCACGCTGAGCAGCCCCACAGCGCGGAAGACATCCGGCCTGGCCAGGGCGGAGTTGGCGGCGACGGCCGCGCCCACGTCGTGCCCGACGACCACGGCGGACCGCTCGCCCAGCGCGTGCACGACCGCGACGTTGTCCTCCACCAGATCGAGCATCCGGTACGCGTCGACGGCGCCGGGCTTGGAGGAACGCCCGTAGCCGCGGACGTCGATGGCGGCCACGCGGTATCCGGCGGCGGCCAGCGCCGGCAACTGGCGGCGCCAGGAGTACCAGGACTCGGGAAAGCCGTGCACGAGCAGCACCAGGGGGCCGGCGCCCTGCTCCACGAGGTGGATCCGGCCGGCGGGCGAGGGGACCGACCGGTGCGTGGCCTCCGTGTGCGCCATGATTCCTCCCGAGCTTCCGATCCGCGGTGCGCTGAGACCGGGTTCCGATCATGCCGGGGGTGGTGCGGGGCGGCGACTGTTGTTGCCGGTCCGGCAACGCGGTCCGGCGCGGTGCCTCGCCAGGGGGCGGCCAGGGTCTCCCCCGGCGGCCGGGCTTCGTCGGTGGCCGGGCTTCGTCGGTGGCCGAGCTTCGTCGGTGGCCGGGGCTCCGCCGCTGGCCCGGGCTTCACCGGTGCTGGACTTCGCCGGTGGCCCGGGCGGGGCCTGTGAGCGCCAGGGGGGCACCGCCTGGGGTGCTTCAGCGGGACGCGGTCTGCCAGGCGAAGCCGTCGAGGTCGGTGAAGGGCTCGGCGTCGCTGTCGATCGTGAGCCGGTGCGATCCGGTGCCCTCGTAGGAGACGCCCGCGTCCTTGGCGAGGGCGCGACGGCCGTAGAGCGCGAGCTTGACCGGGCCGGAGGGCGGCGTCACGAATTCCACGTACTTGCGGCCGAAGCTCTTCCCCACGGTGAGGCCGTGCTCGACGTAGAACTTCTTGGTCGCGATCACGTCGTCGACCCCGAGCAGCAGTACGAACTGCTCGATCTCCCGGGTGACCGGCTCCTTGTCCTTCTTCGCCGAGGTGGCGATCTTCCACAGCGCCCCGTCCGGCGCCCGTACGACGCCCCCGTAGCCCCAGAACGACTTCGCGGCCGGCTTCACCGCGGTGGCGCCGGCGTCGAGGGCGGCATTGATGAGCGCGTTGACGTTGCCCGGCTGGGCCGCGGTGAGCGACAGCGTGAACCCGCGGAAGCCGGTCGACGCCGCCTCCCCGGCCCGCACGCGCAGCTCGTCGCCGAGCCCGAAGGCGGTTTTGTAGAAGTGGCCGGCGGCCGCAGGGTCGGCCGCGTCAAGGGTGACGGATTCGATGGAGGTCATGCCCCGAAGCTATGCGCGGCACCGTGCCGCACGCTTCTCGAAACCTGACCGTTCAAGCCGCCGCACCCTGGACGGTTGGCGTCAGCGTCGCCGTCAGCACCACGAAAGAGCCCCGCTCCGGGTGACCCGGGCGGGGCTCTGACGTGCTGTGCACTCGGCAGGATTCGAACCTGCAACCTTCTGATCCGTAGTCAGATGCTCTATCCGTTGAGCTACGAGTGCGGGGCTGCTTCGCGGCGGTTTGGGCCGGTCGGCGTTGCGGTGACAACATTACATGAGGTCGGGCGGGACGTGAAATCGGTAAACGGGGCGGGCGGGGAAAGGGGCCGGGAACGGGGAAACCCCGCCGTCCGAGGGGACGAGCGGGGCTCCGGAGAAGGTGGCGGAGGCGGAGGGATTTGAACCCTCGATGGACGGTAAAGCCCAAACCGCATTAGCAGTGCGGCGCCATAGACCGGACTAGGCGACGCCTCCTGGTGCAACCCGGGTGAGCGGGTGCGTGTGCAGATGATGGCACAGCCCTGCGGGCTGCGACCAATCGCAGACTACGGTACAAGGCCGCCGGTCGGGAGAGCAAAGGGGTTGGCCCGGGCGGAGCGGAGGAAGTGGGGCCCGGGCGGGGGCGGCGCGCCCACGAATGGGTGAAATGGGCAGGTTGCGGTGCTCTCGCACGATAAGGAGAGGCATGCTTCCAGTCAGCCCCCGCGTCAGTTCCCAGCGCCGCCAGGCCCGCCCCCTGGCCGGCACTCCCGCCGGCCCCAGCTCCAGCCCCGGCCCCGCGCGTCACCCCGCGCGCCGCCACACCCCCCGCCGCACCGGCCTCGCCGTCGGCGCCCTCGGCCTCGCCGCCCTCGGCCTGCTGCTGGCCGCAGGGACCGCCGGGGCCATCGGCCTGCCCCGGCCCGGCTACGTCGGCCTCGCGGACCGCCTCACCGTCACGTATGACAGCGGCGACGGGCAGCCCGCCACCCGCACCCTGCACTGCGGCGCCCTCTGGCGGACGGAGGCCAGCGCGGAGGAGCAGAACGCCTGCGGGCGGCTCGACGAGCTGGGCGGCCCGCTGGCGCCCGTACGGACCGGGCAGATGTGCTCGATGATCTACGGCGGCCCCCAGACCGCCCACGTCACCGGCAGCTGGCACGGCAGGCCCGTCGACGAGTCGTACCGCAGGACCGACGGCTGCGAGGTCGCCCGCTGGAACCGCATGATGCCCGCGCTCCCCTCCCCCACCTCCGGCGTCCCCGGCGGCCCGCCCGCGCTCGCGGCGTAAGCCCGACCCTCGCGGCGCAAGCCCAACCGGGTTCGAGGCACGGCCCGCGGCCCGAACCGAGCCGGCGGCCAAGGGCGTGCCCCACGAGGTCCGCTACCTGCATCCGGCCGGGATCGCGCCGCGCGGCCGCAAGCAACGCGTGGCCAGGGCGCGCCCCCGCGAGGGCCGGCGTCCATCCGGGCCGCGCCACCGCCCAAGCCCGGCCCGGGCCAAGTGCCCCCGCGAACCCCGAAGCGCCGTCCCGTGACCGGGCCCGCCCGCCCGGTCACGGGACGGTCCGTCCCACCCGTGACGCACACCACACAAACCCCGCACATATCCGAACCCCTATACGCACAGCCCCACATGGGCATCCGAGACCGCGCCCGGGAGCCCGACCCGTACACTCGGTCTAGTGACATGTCCCGGGGGTGGCGGCAAGATGGGCCGCCCGTGAAGACAGCCGACGGCGCCGGCGGGAGTACGCCGTGCGCGGCAGGCCGCCCGGGGCAAGAACAGCAGCGGTAAGCAGAGAGGACGCGTCTCGTGAGCAGCAGGCCATCCAGAGGCGCTGCTCGCCTCGCTTCCATACTCGACGCCCTCCCCGACGCGCTGCTGCTGGTCGACGTCAACGGCACTGTGGTGAACGCGAACGCGATAGCGCTGGAGACCTTCGAGTCGCCCGGGACCGGCCTGGTCGGGCGGGGCCTGCTCGACCTGTTGCCGTCGTTCGACTCCAAGCGCATCCCCGGGTCGATGCGCAGCCCGCGCGAAGCCGCCGAGGACACCCGCACGAAGCCGACCCGGATGGTCGCGCGGCGCACCGACGGGACGGAATTCCCGGTCGAGGTGACCAGCGCCAACCTGGAGAACGGCCGCAGCCCGTACGCCGACTACGGCGACGGGGTGCCGCACTACACCGGCGACGAACTGCTCATGCTGGTGGTCCGCGACCTGACCGGGACGATGGACACCGAGGCCGAACTCGCCCGCCAGCAGCGGCAGACCGAGATGATCCTGCGGGCCGCGGCCGAAGGCGTCGTCGGGGTCGACACGGCCGGCAAGGTCGTCCTGGTCAATCCGTCAGCCGCGCAGATCCTCGGCTACCGGGCCACCGACCTGGGCGGCAAGGAACTGCACCCGCTGGTGCACCATTCGCGGCCGGACGGCAGCCCGCTGGCGTACGAGGAGACCCCGCTCGCCGACACGCTGCGCAGCGGGCGCAAGCACCGGGTGCGCGGGCAGGTGCTGTGGCGCAAGGACGGCAGACCGGTGCCGGTCGATCTGACGACGGCGCCGGTGCGGGACGGCGACCAGCTGGTCGGCGCGGTGATGACCTTCACCGACCGTTCGGCGTACGACGCGCTGGCCGCCCGCAGCGGGCAGTTGAGCGCGCTGCTCGACACCTCGCTGCGCGGGCCGCTGGCCGAGCTGCGGAGCGAGCTGACCGGGCTCGCCGCCGACCCGGCCGGGCAGTTGTGGCCCGAGGCCAACCAGATTCTGCACCACCTGTCCGCCGGCTACGCCCGGATCACCACCCTCATCGACAATGTGCTGGCCTTCCAGCGGCTCGACCGCGGCGAGGACAAGCTGCACCGCGAGGACATCGGGCTCGACCAGGTGATCGCTGCGGCCATCGATGGCGCGACCGAGCTGATCGGGCCGGGGCGGGCGCAGTTCGCGGTGCACGCGCCGCCGATCGAGGCGTCGGTGGACGGCGAGCGGATGGCGCAGGCCCTCGCCCACCTGGTCGCGGACGTCGCCGGCGTCGACTCGGCGGGCAACGCCATCGCCTACGCGGGCGACTCCACGATCGTGGTGGCCGCGGCCCAGCGCGGTGACGTGATACGGATCGACGTACGCGGCCCGCACGCCGGCGGCGACCCGGTGCATCTGCCGCTGGCCCGCGGCATCGTGGAGCGGCACGGCGGTGTGCTGCAGACCCACGAGGTGCCCGGCCAGGGCAGCGCCTACGTCCTGGAGGTGCCGGCCGGCAAGGGCGGCGGCGGCCGTACGCGGCAGGCACGCGAGAAGGACGACGCCCCGGGCGCCGAGGACCAGGGCGGTACGCGTACGGGCGGCGGCGCGCGGGCGGCCGACACGGGCGAGCAGGCCCGCGACTCCGAGACCACCGTGATGCCGCTGCCGTCGCAGCCCGCTCGCGGCACGCAGGGCCAGGAGGCGCCCGGCGCCCGCAAGCCGGCCGACGACGCCGCGTCCTGGCCCGCACCCGGCACCCCGGACCAGGGCGGCAGGACCGACGACCAGGACGCCTCCGGCGCGCCGACCGGGCGCCGGCGCGCGCTGCGCAGGCCCGAGGGCCGCCCCGCCCCCGTGGAGGCGGCGCCAGCGCCCCAGCAGCCCACAGGACGCCGCCGGGCCCGTAGCGACGAGCCCCAGGGCCGGGCCCCAGAGCGCGCCGAACTGCCCGCCGTGCCCATCCCCAACGCCCTCCCGCCGGCCGGCGCCGACGCCGCCCCCGAGGGCACCGGGCGCCGGGCGGTCCGCCGTGCCGTCGAACCCCCCGCCGCACCGGCCCAGCCGCAGCCGCAGCCCCAGCCGGTCCAGCCCCAGCAGCCGGTCCAGCCCGCGCCGCAGTCCTGGCCGGACGCCGGCCGCACCGCACCGCCCAACCCGCAGGCCTGGCCGAGCGCGGCCACCCCGCCGGCCCCGCCCGCACCGCAGGCCCCGTCACCGGCACAGCCCGCGGCGCCCGAGGGCCGCGCGGAGCCGGGTTCGGGCTCGGGCGGCACGTCCCGCCCCGCCCTTCCCCCGGCCACCGACTGGCCGCCCGCCCAGGGCACCCGCCCGGCTCCGGCGACGCCCCCGCCGCCGCCCACCGCGCCGGGTGTCCCGCAGCAGGATCCGTCGCACAGCACGTACGGCCGTGCCATAAGCGTGCGCACCCTCGGCCAGGGCGCCCCCTTCTCGCACCGGCCCGAGGGCGCGCAGGACCCGCAGACCCAGACGCAGGCGGTCGAGGCGCACAGCCCGCAGGGTCTGCCCGCGCAGGTCGCGGCGGGCGGTTCCGGGCGCCGCCGCAGGCTCAACCCGGACCGGGTGGGCGCCGACGGCGAGCCGTCGAGCCGCAGCCTGATCCAGCAGGTGCCGAGCCAGCCCCAGGCGCCCGGCCCCGGCGGCGAGACGCAGGCCCGCCAGCACCCGCAGGCGGACCCGGACAGCGGGCAGTTGCCGGTACGGCGCCCGGAGGCGCCGACGGCCCCCGAGGAGGAGACGGCCCTGCTGCGCCCGGTCCCGCCGGAGCCCGCGCAGGCGCCCGGCAGGTCGTACGCGATAGGCGCGCCGGCGGAGGGCGCCGACGAGGGCCCCGAGCCGCTCGACGGGCCGAACGGCGCCGTCGACGTCACTGATGTGCCCGACGCGCCCGACGACCGCGTCGAGGAGCCGCTGGACGAGCCGCGCCGGCTGCTCGTATGGCCCGAGCCGGACGTCTCGACCCGGCAGGCGCTGACCGATCGCGGCTATCGTCCGGTGATCGTACGGTCGCGCGAGGAGGTCGACGCGCAGGTCGCGGAGCCGCCGGCCGCGCTGTTCGTGGACCCGCTGACCGGGCCGATCACCAGGACCGCGCTCCAGGCGCTGCGGCAGGCCGCCGCGGCGGCTGACGTACCCGTCCTGGTGACCGCGGGGCTCGGGCAGGCGACCAGGGAGGCCGCCTATGGCGCCGACCCGGCTGTCCTGCTCAAGGCGCTGGCGCCGCGCGACAGCGAGCAGCATCCGCCGCGGGTGCTGCTGGTCGAGGGCCACGAGCCGATCGCGCAGGCCTTCGCGGCGACGCTCGAGCGGCGCGGGATGCAGGTCGCGCACGCGAGTTCCGAGGCCGAGGCGATGACGAAGGCGGCGCAGGTCCACCCGAATCTGGTGGTGATGGACCTGATGCTGATCCGCCGCCGCAGGCAGGGCATCGTGGACTGGCTGCGCGGGCACTCCCGGCTGAACAACACCCCGCTGGTCGTCTACACCTCCGCCGACATAGACCCGGCGGAACTGCCGCGGCTGGCGTCCGGCGAGACGGTGCTCTTCCTCGCGGAGCGCTCGACCAGCACGGATGTGCAGTCCAGGATCGTGGACCTGCTCGGCAAGATCGGCACCTGAGCGGCCCGGTCCGTACGCCCCGGCCCGCGCGTCGGTCCGCCGTACCGGGCCGTGGCCTGGGACGTACCCGTACCCGTACGCGGCGGACCGCCGGCCGCGTACGGGTGAAGGGCCAACACCCGCCTAGAGCTGCGTGACGTCCAGCTCGCCGTCCGCGTAGGACTTACGGATGACCTTCTTGTCGAATTTGCCGACGCTGGTCTTCGGCACCGTCGGAATGACCGCCCAGCGCTCGGGGACCTGCCAGCGGGCGATCCGGGTGGCGAGGAAGTCGCGCAGCTCGGCGTAACCGGTGGTCGCGCCCTCGCGCAGGACGACGGTGGCCAGCGGGCGCTCGCCCCACTTGTCGTCGGGCACGGCCACGACCGCCGCTTCGGCGACGTCGGGGTGGGCCATCAGCTCGTTCTCCAGCTCGACCGAGGAGATCCACTCGCCGCCGGACTTGATGACGTCCTTGGCGCGGTCGGTGAGGGTGAGGAAGCCGTTGGGCGAGATGACGCCGACGTCGCCGGTACGCAGCCAGCCGTCCGGGCTGAACTTGTCGTCGGGGCGCAGCGGCTCCTCGCCGGCGCCGCCGTAGTACGCCCCGGCGATCCACGGGCCGCGGACCTCCAGTTCGCCGGCGGACTTGTTGTCCCAGGGCATCACCGAGCCGTCGGGGCCGATCAGGCGGGGCTCGACGGAGGCCGGGAAGCGGCCCTGCGAGAAGCGGTACGCCCACTCCTCCTCGTCGCTGGCACCGGCGGGCGGCAGCGCGACCGTGCCCAGCGGCGACGTCTCGGTCATGCCCCAGGCGTGGCAGAGCTGCACGCCCAGCTGCTCGTCGAAGGCCTTCATCAGCGCGGGCGGGCAGGCGGAGCCGCCGATGGTCACCCGCTTCAGCGAGCTGACATCGCGCGGCTTGGCGGTCAGCTCGGCCAGCAGTCCCTGCCAGATGGTGGGCACCGCCGCGGAGTGCGTGGGCCGCTCGCTCTCGATCATCTCGGCGAGCGGGGCCGGCTGGAGGAACCGGTCGGGCATCAGCAGATTGACCCCGCTCATGAAGGCCGCGTGCGGCAGCCCCCACGCGTTGACGTGGAACATCGGGACGACCGGCAGCGTCGTGTCGTGGTCGGTGAGACCCATCGACTCCACGGAGTTGACCTGCATCGAGTGCAGGTAGACCGAGCGGTGCGAATAGACCACGCCCTTCGGGTCACCGGTGGTGCCCGAGGTGTAGCACATGGCGGCGGCGGTGAGTTCGTCCAGCTCAGGCCACGCGTACGTGTCCGGGCGGCCGGCCAGCAGCTCCTCGTAGTCGTGCACGGCGGGGCGGCAGCCGTCCAGCAGGGCGCGGTCGCCCGGGCCGACGACCACGATGTGCTCCAGCGGCTCCAGGCGCGGCAGCAGCGGGGCGAGCAGCGGCAGCAGGGACCCGTTGACCAGGACCACGCGGTCGGCGGCGTGGTTGACGATCCAGGCCAGCTGGTCGGCGGGCAGCCGCAGATTGAGGGTGTGCAGGACCGCGCCCATGGAGGGGATGGCCAGATACGCCTCCAGGTGCTCCGCGTTGTTCCACATCAAGGTGGCCACCCGGTCGCCCTCGGACACGCCGAGCCCGTCGCGCAGGGCGTTCGCCAGCTGGACCGCGCGGACGCCCACCTCGCGGAAGGTGCGGCGCTGCGGTTCGCCGTCCCCGGTCCAGGTCGTCACCCGGGACCTGCCGTGCACCAGCGTCCCGTGCACGAGGATGCGGGTCACGGTCAGCGGTACGTCCTGCATGGTGCTCAGCACAGCGGGCCTCCGGCGGCTACATGAGGTCGGCGAGGTCGGTATCCCGCGATTGTGGTGGCATGCCGGTCGGTATGTCACTACCCCGCACGACCGCCCGCACCGACGTCCGCGCGGACCCTTGCCGGGCTTGGCGGCAGACGCTCAGCGGGGCCGGGGGCGACCAGACCCTCAGCGGGGCCGGGCGGTCAGGCCACGCACAGCTCCAGCTCGGGGTCGTCGCGCAGCTTGCCCAGGGCGCGCGACACCGCGCTCTTGACGGTGCCGATCGAGACGCCCATCGCCTCGGCGGTCTGCGCCTCGCTCATGTCCTCGTAGTAGCGGAGCACCACCATGGCGCGCTGGCGCGGGGGGAGCCGGGCTATCGCGCGCAGCAGGGCGTCGCGCTGCGCCTGCTGCTCGGTGAGGTCGGGGGCGCCGCCGGCCGGCGGCTCGGGCAGCTCGTCGGTGCTGAATTCGTCGACCTTGCGCTTGCGCCACTGCGACGTCCTGGTGTTGACCAGGGTGCGGCGCACGTAGCCGTCGACGGCCCGGTGGTCGTCGATCCGGTCCCAGGCCAGATACGTCTTGGTCAGCGCGGTCTGCAGCAGGTCCTCCGCGTCGGCGGGGTTGGGGGTCAGGGAGCGCGCGGTGCGCAGCAGCGTCGGGCCCTTGGTGCGTACGTAGGTCGTGAACTGCTTCGTGCTGGCGCTGGGGCACACAGGCGTGGTCATGGCTCCACGCTAGAAGGCGCGGGACATCAGCGGATCGGCCGCAGGTGCCGAAGCGGGATCACTCTCAGGTCGTAGGGCGGGGGCTTTCCCCACCTCCCGAGGGGGGAGCCGCGGGGCGGTGTCCCGCAGGGGATGCACCTGAGGTCGTCCGGGGGACGGTATATCCGGCCCGGATGCCTGCCCTCCCGGGGAAGGGTACGCCCGCGCTCCGGCCGCAGGGTCTGCCCGGTCGTCGGTCCGCACGTCGGGCAGTCCGGCAGCCCGCCAGCCCGCCAGCCCGCCAGCCCGCCAGCCCGCCAGCCCGCCAGCCCGCCAGCCCGCCAGCCGTCACCTTAAGCCGCCGGCCCGCCCTGCCGTCAGCCCGTCAGTCGACGACGGCGACCGGGGCGTCGAGCAGGTCGCGGTCGATGGTCAGCTTCTTGCCGCCGTACGACTCGGTGACGCTGCCGGCGTACTGGTGGATACGGGCGTGCGACGCCCACGCGCTGTCGCTGAGCGCCGGTTCGTTCGTCAGCGTGGCGCTGACGCCCCAGCGGGCGTACCAGACGGCGTCCGGCAGGTCGGCGGTGCCGGCCTCGCGGGCGGTCTCCAGGTGCTTGATGCCGGAGTCGGCGCTGCTGTAGAAGCCGGCCAGATAGCCCGCGGCCCGCACCTGGCGGTCCCAGCCGCGCAGGAAGGTCAGGGTCGCGGCGGCGCAGCTCGTGTCGCCGATGTCGTACGCCTCCATGTCGAGGTAGAGCGCGCTGCCCTTGCCCAGGCCCAGCGCCTTGGCGCTGCTGACCGCGTCCTCGCCCTCGGTGCCGCCCTGGTCCGCGGCCCGGTCCGGGTCGATGCGGTAGGGGTTCTTGTTGGAACCGTTGACGCAGGGGCTCTGCGAGCCGACGTAGATCGGCAGCAGGCTCCATCCCGCGTCGGTGGTCTGCCGCACCCAGTCGGTGGTCAGGTTGGCCTGGCTGCTGCACGCGCGGGCCCGCCCGCCGAAGTAGATGCCGACGGCCCCGTAGGCGGAGGACGCCCGCCACGCCCGCATCGTCGCGAGGTCCGGGGCCTGGCAGGTGTCGAAGCCGCGGCCCTGGAAAATACGGGGTGCGGTGTCCCCCCGGTCCGCGGCGACGACGCCGGATTCGGCGGCGGCGCTCGCCACGGGGACCAGCAGACCGATCAGCGTCAGGGTGGCGGCCAGCAGGCGATGCACATAACGGATAAGGATACTTTTTTCGCTCATTCATTGAGTGAACGGGGCGAACAGTCCCGTATCGCGGAGACACGCCGCCGGACACCCGTCCGCGGCGGTCTTCCGGACCAGCGTCCCGCCGGACCGGGTTCGGGTGGGCGGTCCCGGATCCAGGCCGAGGACAACCGTCCACAGCCTGTGGATAACTTCTCGGCAGCTGCGGAACGCCCGGACGACGACGGGCGCGCGACAGCACGGGGATGCCGTCGCGCGCCCTGCTTCGGGGTTCAGCCGTCCGGCGCGTCGGCAGCGGCTTCTCCTGAGGGTCACCAGAGCGGCGAGAAATGGATGTCGGCGGCACCCTGGTCGATGGCCGTGAAGCCGGCACCGGCGACGCTCGCCGTGTTGTTCTGGTTCGACGCACCGGCGCCGGTGGCGCCCTGCTGAGTCGTCGTCACATTGCCGAGGTCGGTCCCGCCCGCGTCGCCACCGGAGTTGCTGACCACTGCCGCGTTCGAATCGCCACCCGCGAAAGCGCCGTCGTCAGCCACGGCCGCGCCCGCGAACAGCACCGCCGCGAAAGGCAGTACCGCCACGGCGGCCAGGACACGGACGCCACGGATGCTTGCCATGGTGTTCCCTCCCAGGAGACAGAGTTTCCGAACTCGGACCTGCTGTCTGCGGTGGGGTGGCCGGCCGGCCACCCCACCTGTCGCTCTGACGGCGTCGCCGAATCCAGACTTGCCCATCACCTCCGTGCCGGACGCGCCTGGTTGATCCGCTTCCCCCGCACGCGTGACGATCTGTCGACAAACCTCCGCGGTGCCCTTTTTCGTGGCACTCGTCGCACTGAGGCACCCGCCGCACGCCTCCCGTGGCGGGTTCCGAGCCCGGCCTGCCGGGTCCGCCACACGGGAGGCCGGCGCGTTACGGCAGAGCCGCCCGGTCAGCGGGCCTGCTGGAGCCAGTCCCGGTAGTGCGTGGGCGCGAGGTGCGCGTCGGGCCCCGCGATGAGGGCGTCGCCGCCGACCGCCGCGAACATCCCGGCCTGGTCGTCGGTGACGACCTCCCGGCCGTCGCCCTGCGCCGCCAGCGTGACCTTGCCCAGTTCGTCGAGCCGGAAGACATCAGGACCCGCGATGTCACGGATGCCCCGCAGCGGCGTACCGGTGGCGACCTCGACGACCGCGGCGACGACGTCAGCCGCGGCGATCGGCTGGATACGGGTCGCGGGCAGCCGTACGGTCCGGGCGTCGGCGGTCCAGGACAGGACCGCGTCGATGAACTCGAAGAACTGCGTCGCGCGCACAATGGAGTACGGCGTCGGCCCCTGCCGGAGCAGGTCCTCCTGCAAGGTCTTGGCCCGGTAGTAGTCCAGCGCGGGCACCTGGTCCACGCCGACGATCGACAGGACGACCTGGTGCCGGACGCCGGCCTTCTCGCCCGCGGCGAGCAGGTTGTCCACCGAGGTGCGGAAGAAGTCCAGCGACGCCTCGTCGAAGGTCGGTGAGTTCGACAGGTTGACCACGGTGTCGGCACCTTCCAGTGCCTGGTCCAGGCCCTTCCCGGTGATCAGGTCGACCCCGGTGGACTGCGCCGCGGGCGTGGCCTGGTGCCCGGCCTCGGTGAGCCTCCTGACCACCTGCGAGCCGATCAGTCCGGTACCGCCGATGACGGTGAGCTTCATTGCTGCCACCTTTCACGGCGTGCCGCCGGGCCCGCCGGGGTCGAGGACTCTTCAACTCGGACACTTCTTATCCGGGATAATAGTCGGATAGTCTTTGCCCGAGTCAAGCTCCGGGGCAGGGTGCCGGTCGAGGACCTGGTCGAGGACCTGGTCGAGGACCTGGTCGAGGACCTGGTCGAGGACCTGGTCGAGGACCGAGTCAGGCTCCGAGCCGAGCCGAGCGGAGGGAGTGGTGCGGCCATGAAGTTGTCCGGCGGAGTCGAGTGGGCGCTGCACTGCTGCACCGTCCTGACCGCGGCAACGGACCCGGTCCCCGCGGCGCGCCTCGCGGAGCTGCACGACGTCTCGGCCAGCTACCTGGCCAAGCAGCTCCAGGCGCTCTCCCGCGCCGGCCTCGTGGACTCCGTCCAGGGCAAGGCGGGCGGATACGTCCTGACCAGGGCCGCCGACCGGATCACCGTCCTCGACGTCGTCCAGGCCGTCGACGGCCCCCAACCCGCCTTCACCTGCACCGAGATCCGCCAGCGCGGCCCCCTGGCCGCACCCCCCGAAGCCTGCTCCCGCCCCTGCGCCATCTCCCGCGCGATGGCCACCGCGGAGGCCGCCTGGCGCGACGCCCTGCGGGCCATATCCATCGCCGACCTCGCCGCGAGCGTCACCGGCGACTACGGGCCCGCGACGATGACGGGCATCGGCACCTGGCTGTCCCACCCGCCGCCCGCGGCGCCCTGAGCCGCTGTCAGTGGCCCTGGCGATGAGGGGCGTACGCGGTCCTAACGGCTGAGGACTGCTCTCAGCCGGTCACACACCGTCTCGACCTCGGCCTTGTCCGGGAGCAGGCCGCGGTTGAACATGGCCATTTGCAGCGCGGGCCCGTAGGCGTCGTGCTCGGCCATGTCCGGCGCGAGGGCGGGCTGCACGACGAAGTGAATGTGCCCGGGAACCGCGCCGGCGTGCGACCAGAGACAGACGTAGACCTGCTCGGGCTCCATCACGGCAGTGACCGCGGCGCTGACCCGAGCCAGCAACGGCCCCAACTCGGCGGCCTCGTCCGGCGTCAATTCCGCAATGTGCAGCACATGCCTGACCGGCTTGACGACGAGCGTCCCCACTCCCAACGGCCCGACGCAGTGCTCCACCACCCAAGTCCCGCCCCGCACCACCGTCCCCCCTGGCAGGTCCACGACCCCTGCCGTAAGGTCACACGCCACACACCTCTCACCGCCCACGGCGCCTTCCCCTTTTTCGAACGGCCTTGGGGCGGAGTGTGCCACGGCCCCGCCAGGTGGCGGGGCCTGACCGCGTCAGCACGGGCCTTCCCGGAGCAGGCGCCGCAGGCCGGACGGACGGTGTACGCCCCACGCGGCACCGGTTGAGGATGCCGCGCGGGCGGGGCGCTACTCCCAGGGCACCCAACTGCTGGACACGAAGGTGATACGGCTGACCAGGCCCCCCGCCTTGAAGGCGGGCCAGCAGTGCAACGGTGACCCGCAGCGGGTCGCCGCGATGTCCTTGCCGGTCACCAGGTCCACCTGGAGCAGGACGCCGGATGCCGGGTCGATCAGGAGCCGCGTGGTCATCGAGTCCACCGTTGAACTGATCTCCGTGCCGCTGCGGCCCAGCGCGTCCTTGCGCGTACCGTCCACCCGCACGCCGTCGAAGTCGGCGAGCACCCGGTAGATCGCGGTCCGCTGCTGCGGGCTCAGCGGGGAACCACCCAGCACCATGGACACGTTGACGAACGCCTGCGCATCCGTGATCCCCCTGGTCAGCCGGTCCCGCAATTCCGCCGGGTCGGTCGGGAGGTCGTCCAGATCTACACGGCCGAAGGGACCGAAGGGGGGAGTCCAGGGGTTGGCAACTCTCCCGGTGTGCCCTTGGGACATCGTCGATGACCCGGTCTGCGGCTGGGACATCGCCCCGGGCACGAAACCGCGTGTGACCACCTTCCAGACCATGTTCTTGCCCCCCTCACCGTCGCCGGGCGCCGCAGCGGACTTGTCCGCCACCGCGTGCAGGAACGCGGCCGCGTCGGCCGTCGCCGCCGGCGGCTTGCCGCCGACGCTGACCGCGGGCAGCACCGCCGCGCCGATCGCCACCGCGGCCACCGTGGCGGCAGCCGCGATCCAGCGCCGACGGAAAGCGCGCCGCACAGGGACGGCGGCCCCGGGGATCTCCTCGCGTTCGACGGCGGCGCGGATCGCCGCCTGGGCCGCCGCGACGACGGACTGCGCCGGCGGCGGTACGTTCCCGGCCGCGGTGAGCCGGTCGGCTCCCGGCAGGTGGCGGCCGAGACCGAACTCGGCGTCGCTCGCGTGGTCGGTGGCCGTACGCCCATGGGTCTTGTCGGTCATGCCGGGTCTCCTGTCAGACGGGGGGTCGGGCCGGCCGCCATGGCCGGGGCGAGGGCGTCGCGCAGGCGGGCGCGGGCGCGGTGCAGCCGGGAGCGGGCGGTGCCCTGGGGTATGCCGACGACGGCGGCGGCCTCCGCCGGGGTGAGCTCCTCCCAGATCACCAGCAGCAGCAGCTCCCGCTCCACGGAGGGGAGTTCGCGCAGAATCCGCCGGATCAACGGCGCGACCGCAGCCGCGTCGAGACGCTGGTCGACCGCCTGCCAGGGGTCGGCGCCCTGATCGGCGGCCGGTTCGGCGCCGGTTGACCCGGTCAGCGGTTCCGCGGCCCGCCAGTGCGCGGTCAGCACGTGCCGGGCGACCCCGAACAACCAGGCCCTGGCCGTACCGCGGTCCGGGTCGAAGCCCGCCCGCCCCGCGAAGGCCCGCAGCCACACCTCGGCCAGCAGGTCGTCCGCGGCGGCGGGCGCCCGCCGGGCCAGATAGCCGTGCAGGGCCGCCGAATGACGCGCGACCAGCGGTTCGAAGGCCGCCGGGTCCCCGGCCGACGCGGCGAGTACGGCGTCGTCGTCCCCCGGCCCCGGACCGCCCCCGGGGCAGTCGGCCCCGCTCCCCCTGATGTCCTTGTGCATCACCTCTCCGCATCCGGCCGGTGTCCCAGCCACACCCTCTACTTGCCGCCCCGGCCCGAAGCGTTCGCGCAGCCCGCAGCGCGCGGTCTCCATGGGCGGTCGCTGGACGACGGGTAGCACGTCGGGCAGCCTCGGGTGTCTCGCGGGTAACGCGCCAGTGTCGCTGCCACCACGACAGCCGTCAGGGCCCCTCCGCGACCACGGTCATCAGACCCCTTGGCGCAGGTCGGACGTCGGCTGACCGGTACGCCGCCCCTTCGTCACCACCGCCGCGCCCTGCCCGCGCCCCGCGGTACCCCCTCGGTGCCGGGCGCTGCGCCCCCAGCAGCGTGCCGCTCTCCACCGAAAGCCACGGTCGACTGACACAGGGCGACGCCCTCATCTCCCCTCCCCGCACGCCCCCAGCGCCCCGGAACCAGACCGCGCGCCGAATCCGGTCCACACCCGGTCCAGACGCCGAGAACGACGGCGGGATACGGGCGGCCGTACGCGAGACGCCGGACACACCGATGGGGTGCCCCGGATTCCGGGGCACCCCATCTACCAGCTACTTCGCTGACCTGGCGGAGGCTGTGGGATTTGAACCCACGGTGACATCGCTGCCACGACGGTTTTCAAGACCGCCCAGCTGAGCGCCAGCACGCAGTCGGTGACCTGCCGCGATACCGCATGTGCCGCTTGGCGGAACGGGGTCCGGGCCACAGGTTGACCACAGGACCGGGAAGCACGCACCTGCAAGCGGGGGGAGCACGTGGCAGCCACACCGTGGCAGGCGGAGTGAATGCAAACAGCCCCGCGGGTGCGGGGAGCACTCGGCGGCCAGACGGTAGCGCTGCCCGATCCGGGGAACAGCCCCGCGGGCGCGAGGAGCACTCCTTGCCGACCTCGACGGCGTTCAGGCCGAGGGGAACAGCTTCGCGGGCGCGGGGAGCACCAGTGTGGGCCTGCCCCGAGTGCTCCCCGGTCGGGAACAGCCCCGCGGGCGCGAGGAGCACAGCAAGGCCGACAAGCTCGGGGTGGGTGCGTCGGGAACAGCCCCGCGGGCGCGGGGAGCACGCCGCGGTGATCTCGGCAGCGGTCAAGCCGCCGGGAACAGCCCGCGGGCGCGGGGAGCACCGGAGGGCACCCAGCGGTGCCCGTCGCCGGGCGGGAACAGCCCCGCGGGCGCGGGGAGCACACGCCGTGGCGAAGGGTGGCCGGCCCGAAGGCGGGAACAGCCCCGCGGGCGCGGGGAGCACTTCTGCGACCTCGGGCCGACCGTCACCACAGAGGGAACAGCCCCGCGGGCGCGGGGAGCACCGGGTCATCAACCGCCATCGTCTCTCCCGGTTGGGAACAGCCCCGCGGGCGCGGGGAGCACGGTTGGGCGGTTCAATGATCAGCTCGTACACGGGGAACAGCCCCGCGGGCGCGGGGAGCACACTCGCCAGCTCGCGGCCCGCGGGCGCGGTGGGGGAACAGCCCCGCGGGCGCGGGGAGCACTTCGGCATGGGTCACCCCCCCCTCGGCTCGTTTGGGAACAGCCCCGCGGGCGCGGGGAGCACCACGAAGGCCTCGGGGATCCCCAGCAACGCCCGGGAACAGCCCCGCGGGCGCGGGGAGCACGCCAGGACGCCGATGATGATCAGCGTGATCGGGGGAACAGCCCCGCGGGCGCGGGGAGCACTCGGTGGGGTCGCCGACCCACGTGGCGAAACCGGGAACAGCCCCGCGGGCGCGGGGAGCACATCTGGTGCGAGGGCGGCCGGACGAACTGCTCGGGAACAGCCCCGCGGGCGCGGGGAGCACTCCCGGTCCACCCGGATCTGACCCGTCTCCGGGGGAACAGCCCCGCGGGCGCGGGGAGCACCGTTCTTCCCCCTTGGTGATGGTTGTGGCGGGGGGAACAGCCCCGCGGGCGCGGGGAGCACGGGTTGGTGGCCGCGGTGCGTGACAACCCCGGGGGAACAGCCCCGCGGGCGCGGGGAGCACGCGGGCGCGGTGAGCCGCGGCATCGCCTCGGCGGGAACAGCCCCGCGGGCGCGGGGAGCACACGTCCCCGTCGTAGAACACGGGTGTGTAGGTGGGAACAGCCCCGCGGGCGCGGGGAGCACAGGGCGCGACCTGCGGGTTTACCAGGCCGGGCAGCGGATTTTACTTACTTTCGCCGACTCGGGCATATCCAGCATTACACCCACTCCCCCTGGTGCCGGGAAGGGGCCCCACCCCGAGCCGCCGCGCCCCTCACCGGTTCCCGAACTTCCGCCGCTTCGCGGCCTTGCTCCAGCCTGTCCGGGGCGTGCCCGGGGGCTGTTGGGTGCCGCGGGGGCGGTTCGGGTTGGGGCGGTGGATGAGGGTGAGGCCCTCATGGTCGATGGGGTGCCAGGCGTGGTCGTGGGTGCGGAAGGTGTAGCCCTGTTCCGTGTCCGTCTGGTAGGCGAGCAGAGCGCGGCCCTGATTGGCGTACTGGCGGACTTCCGACCAGAGGATGTCGCGGAGGCGGGCCGTGGGGGTACCGATGAAGACGCCCGGGGAGATCTCCAGCAGCCAGCGGGTGAGGAAGCCGCGCAGGCCGGCCGGGCAGTTGGTGAGGATGATGACGGTCATCGGTGCGGCCTCACCAGATGATCTCGGAGTCGTAGTTGCGGCCGCCCTCGACCTCGACGCCGTGGTCGGACTGGAGGGTGACGCGGTCCGACCCCGCGTCTCCGGAGGTGTCACGCATGCCGTCGTAGCCGAGCAGGTCCTTGATGTCCTGCACGCAACGGTCCAGCAGACGGCCCTTGTTGACGCGGTCGCGCAGCGCGCGACGAGTACGCGCCGTGACGTCCTCGGGGCCTTCGCTGGCCGCGTCGAATGCGGCCGGTATGGCGACATCGGTCTTGTACAGGTCGGCGATGTCGAGGACGAAGGAGCGTTCGTGGCCGGAGTGGACGAATCCGAGCCCGGGTGAGCAGCCGAGGGCAGCCACGACGGCGTGGGCGATGCCGTACATGCACTGGGCGGCTGCCGTCACGCCCTGGTTGGGGGCGTCACCGGCGGAGAAGTCGTCGCGGTGGTAGTCGCGCCGCTGCCAGGGAACGCCGGTCCTGACGGACTCGTCGCGATAGCAGCGCTTCAACCGCCGCCCTTCCATGCTCAGCAGTTCCTGCCGGGTGTGCCCGGATGGGTCCTCGTCGGGGAAGCGCAGCCGATACATCGCGCGGGCGACGTCAAGCCGCCTGCGGGGGTTGGCCCATGCAAGTGCCTGCGCCTCGACCAGGCCCGACGAGCGGGTCAACGCCCGGCCGCCGGCGTAGAAGCGGACGCCGTGCTCGCCGACCCACACGACCCCGGCGCCGGAGTCGCCGAGAACGGTCATCGCCTGGTGGGTGATGCGGGTACCGGGGCCGAGCAGCAGCGTGCCGATCGTCGCGGACGGAATGTGGGTGACCCCGTCCGCGTCCTCGGCAGTGATCGCGTTGTCGTCGCGATGGACGACACATCGCTCCAGGTAGACGAAGGAGATCCGGTCACCGACCCGGGTGAGTTCACGCGGGGTGGCAGCCCCCCGCCGGCCGACGGTGGCCACCGGTCACCGCACCGGCGCGAGCGTCATGAGACCGCAGCCGTACGCCTTCGCCTTGCCGAGCCCCTGGGTGAGGGTGCGGCGCAGGACATCGGGGTCGGTGACGGTGAGCCGACCGTCGTACGTGACGGCGGTGAGCGTGACGGTCCGGCGCTCGGACGCCTTGGCGAACTGCAGGTCCCGCTTGTCGCGGATGACCAACTGGTGCTCGTCGCCGCGCTCCAGAAGCCGCGCGGCCGGTTCCTTCGCCGCAACGGTGAATCCCGCGTCGATCTGCCGGTCGAGCAGCCACGCCGTCTGGTGCCGGGCCGTGATGTGCGCCGTGCGCTTGGTGGGTTCCCCTTCCTTGCGGCGGATGGAGTGCACCGGGTTGGCGGTGAGGCGAAAGGACCACGTGCTGCCCGCGGTGATCCGGTCCAGGAACGAACCGTAGTCGTACGTCTGCCAGCCCGGTGTCTCGGAGGCGGCGGGCCAACCCGCCTGCTCCACGAGGTGTGTGAGGTCGGGGCGTGAGGGGCTGACGACGAACAGCAGCACTTCGGCGGCGGAGTTCCGGTCGACGCGCCACAGCACTCGCGGACCCGTTCCCTCACGTGCCGGCAGGTCGGGGAAGGACATGTTCACCGCGGCATGCATGCGGTGCGGGGAGCCGAGCAGTCCCCGCCCCTCGCGGCGGGCGGTGTTGATACGGAAGCGGGTCAGGTACATCACGCGGTTCCCAGGACGGAGGTCGGATCGTGGTCGTACGGCTGTCGGGCCGGCCCCGGATCCGGGGCGGTCACCGGCCGCGAGGAGATACCGCGAAGTCCGTACCGCCGGTGCCGCGGATCGAAGCTGAGCGGCTCGTCGCGCAGGCTGAGTTCCGGCGTCTCGCCCGGCAGGCTGTCGACGAGCAGGGTGAGTTCACCCTGCGTACGCGTCCTGGCCCGGTACCAGGGGGAGGCCTGCCACGGAGCCTGCTCCATCGCACCGATTAGGTCGACGTCGTCACGTACGCCCAGGTCGAGGGGCGCCGCCGGGGGACACGACCGGCGCCCCAGGTACGGCAGATACACCGGTTCCTGAACGGCAGCGTGCAGGCGGTGGATGTCGTCCCGGTCGCCCTCGACGGCCGCCACGAACACGGCGTCGGCCAGGTAGAAGCGCTCGGACAGCGGCATGGACTTGCCGCTGACGAAATGGCGCGCCGTCTGGAAGTCCCTTGTGCGCGTTCCGGGCTGGTCGACACGTACGCCGTAGCGCAGCGCGGCCAGGTCGGAGAGGTCCGCCTCACGAGGACGGCCTTCGGCGGCGGCGAGCAGGCCGAGAACACCGCTCTTGGTGGGCGCGTTCTCGGTGGTGCGGCGCACGAAGCGGGCCGCCGATCCCCAGGCCTGGAGAGGGCCGGCCAGTCGCAGCAGGAGCACGCTCATGCCCCGGGCCCCAGCCGGTCCGCCACCGCCGCGCCCACCGACGAGACGAGTCCGGCGATGTCCGTTTCCTGTCCGAGCCCGGTCAGCGGTTCGGCGTCCTCGCCGACCCGTACGACCCAGGTGCTGTCGGCGTCCGCGACGCCGTACGCCTTCTCCAGGTCCGGTACGAAGCGGGCCAGGCGTGTGCACGCCTCCCGGACGAAGCCGCCCTCCGGGCCCTGGGGCACCGCCCTTTCGAAGGCGGCGACGAAGCTGATGGGCCGCTTCGTGCGGAGCTTGACGATGACGGCGGTCGGCAGGGTGTGGTTGCCGAAAGTGTTGACCTTGCCGGTGGGCAGGGAGGTGATGAAGCCTTCGAGGAAGGCCTCGACCGCGCGCCGGGTCGGAGCGCCGGACGGCTCGTCCTCCCTCAGTCCGGCGCCAAGGTTGGCGTGCAGGCGGTTCACGTCGAGTGCCGCGTACCGGTACAGGGTGGAGGAGTTGAAGTCGACGACACCGATCATGCCGGCCCCGGTCTCTGCGTCGGTGTTCCTGTCGTCGACGGCGGTGTAGTAGTCCGACTCGTTGTCGACGGCGTGCACGCTGAGGGCATGCGCGACCTGGGTGGCCGCTTCGACGTTGAGGTCGGTGGCGTCGGCGACCATGCGGCCGAATAGGGCGATGTCCACCGAGTGCCCGCTGTCGACCAGTTGACGGGCGCGGACCTTGTTCTCCTTTGCCTTGAAGAACTCCTTGAGGACCTTGATGTCGCCCTTCCCCTCGGCGCCCTTCACTGTCAACTCCGCCAGCGAATCGAGCTGTTGTGCGCTGAGGAACATCAGGTAGGAGGACTCCGGCGCCGGATCCGGCTCACCGTCCTTGATCTTGCGCTTCGGCGCCTCGATCTTGGAGCCGGTCGCATTGCGCAGGGACTCGGCGGCGAGTTCCAGAGCCGTCGCCCGGTCCAGCGACGGGTCGAGGGCGGCCAGGCGGTCGGCCAGCGCCTCGGCGACCTTCTTCGTCCGGACGCCCAGTTCCGAGGGGTCCAGCAGTTCCTCGAACTTCTTCCTGGTCGCGCGCTTCCAGGCCTGGCTGGAGACGCGGGAGCGGCGGACGCCGCCGTAGACCGCGGTCTTGGGCGAACCGGTGTCATCCCGGTTGATGTTGCTCGGCGGCACGGTCTGGAGGATGTGGACGTCGAGGATCGTCCGGGTGGCGGGGTCGAATTGCGTCACGAGTGATCGATTCCTAAGAGGGGGTTCATGAAGTCGGGGAACACGTCAGTCCGGCCGCGCGTCCGTACCGCGGGTCAGACCGGCGAGGTGGAAATCGCGGCCCCATTCACGCCGGACTTCCGCACGCTGAGCGGGCTGCTGCCAGCGGTAGAGCTGATCGGCCAGCAGCCCGTAGTCCAGAGCGACGGCTGACCGCCGCAGCAACAGCACGATCTCGCGCAGACGTTGTGCGAGCCCGTCGAACGAACTCGACGTACCCGCACGCACGAACCGCCTGCGCAGGGGCTCGTCGAGCTCCGGTTCGGCCCGCGCCTTGCTGCCTTCGATGCCGCGCCCCGCGTCGACGGCTCGCTCCGCGCTGCCGGACACCGGGATCATCAGGATGCGCACCGCTCTCCCCAGACCACGCCCCGGCAGATGCATGTCGGCCTCGCGGTGGGACTGCTGGTGCAGGGCCCACAGCGTCACCGCAAGGTGCAGCGCTTCCTCGGCCCGGTCGTGGTCGAACCGTCGCCGCTCGTCCTCGGAGAGCGTCCCGAGCGCGTCCGACAACTCATCGGTCCCGGTCAGACCCCACAGGTCCGGTACGTCGTGCGCCGGGCGGCCGGCACCCCGTCGCAGTCGGGCAAGCGTCGAGACGGCGGAGGGGTGGTCCTCGCGGTAGCCGTACTGGAGGCGTTCGATGCGGTGGTCGGCGGCTTGGGCGACCGGGCCGCGCTCGCGCCGGCCGGGTGCGGACGGGCGTGCGGCAGCAGCGTTGGCTGTCATTGCGGTGGCTCCGTTGCTTCGTCGTCTGGCGTCTGCGCGGCGAACCCGCTCGTCGCCGCGCGCCTGGCCGTCGCTTCCGGCAGCACGACGTTGAGACGCATGCGGAACCACAGGTCCGCCTGTGCGTCGTTCACCCAGCGGGTGCTGCCGTCCGGCATCTCCGACAGCCGCCCCTCACCCGCAGCGGGACCCGCGCTGTCGAGCAGTTGGCGGCCAAGGCCGCGGACCGTTTCGGACACGGTCTCCTGCCAGTCGCCACGGGACCGCAGCGGGTCCGAACTCCTGCCCAGCCCGCTCAGCCAGCGGCGGTACGGGCCGTCCAGCGCGGCGAAACCGAGGTCCCGCGCCGTGTCCGTCGCGGGGCCGGGTTCGGTGCCGACGGCTCGGGCCAGGTTGCCCGCGAGGTGTCCGAGCGCGGTGACCGCTGCGTCGGCGTCGGCCACGGCGTCGACCGCCGCCCGCCCGTACAGAGGTCGTTCCTCGTGCAGCACGACGACCGGGAGCAGCACCGCGTCGTCCACGATCTCGTCGATGACGGACTGCTGTGTGCCGTACTTCGCGCCGACGATCCGCGTACGGATGAGGCTCTGCTGGGGCAGGTAGTCCTCGACGGCGAGCCGGGAGATCCATTCGACGATCCCCGGTGGCAGCGACCTCTCGGTGTCCTGCCGCTGTTCCGGGCTCTCGCGCTGCCTGCCCTGGTCGCCGAGGAGCGCCGCGAGCCCGCGCCAAGCGGCGCGCGCCGGGTCGTGCTGCCGGGGCATGAACACCTTCGGCAGCCCGAGCTTCTTCTCCTGCGGCGCGCTGCGGCGCCAGCCCGTCATGGCTTCGCGGCCGTGCTTGTTGTGGGGCGCGAGGGCGTCGCCGTAGGCGAGGACGGCTCCGGTGACGCCGTCGTCGGTGGCGTGCAGCCGTACGCGCCGGCTCTGCCAGGTGTAGAGGTCCCGCGGACCCGACGGGCGCGGCTCGTCCGGGTCGGCCCCGATCGGCTCGGGTCCTGACGGGGGCCGGCGCCACGCGGGCCTGTCGTCCTTCTCCGCCTGGAGGAAGTCGTTGTCCCCGGCGATGAGGTTGAGCAGCAGAGTCTCCCGCAGGGTGGCGCCTTCGGCGAAGACGCCACCGAGGTTGCCCGCCCACCCGACTCCCTGCGGATAGCCCTTGCCGCCCTTGACCCGCGGATCGCCGACCGCGCCCGATTTGATACCCGACAGGTCGAAGGCGTGGGCGTGCACCAGCCATCGGGCCGCCTCCGCGAAGGTCAGCCTCTCCGGGCCGGGCTGCCGCATGCTGAAGAACGGATCACCGTTCGGGACGTCGGCGACGATCCGGTTCAACGGCCCGACCTCGTCCTTCTCCGTGTGCAGATCGGCTACTTGGAAGAAGGGGTGGCGGGGGTGGAGCAGGTCGAACCGGTCGCGGTGGCGTTCGAGGTAGCCCGGGACCGCGCCGAACGCGTCGTCGGACTCCCAGAGCTCACCCCAGTCCTCGATCTCCGGCGGGCCGTCCACGGCGTCGTGCAGGATCGCGAGAAGCAGCCGGAGCAGTGCGAATTCCTGCGTGGGCACGTCCCCGACGAGACGCCGCAGCCGTCCCGCCTCGGCGAAGACGTCCCGCAGGGACAGCTCCACCGTCGTCCCGTCCTGCCGCTGTACGGGAAGCCACGGCCGGGAGACCAGGTCGAAGGAGGACACGCGGTCCACCACCCTTGTGTGAGGTGCTCCGACAGGCGTCACCATGAGCCCGTCGGACCGGCTGTACCGGATGTCGAAGCCTGACAGGCGGGTCTGACAGTCCTCGTCGAGGACGAGCAGCAACTCCCCGGCCAGCCAGGGGCATTCCTTGACCTGCCACGCGTCGATCTGGAAGCGCTCCAGCTCTGCGATGGTGCGGTCGATGACCCACGGCTTGGAGAAGTGCCACGGGAGTGTCAGCGCGCTGGCGGCCACGGCCCCGGCCGCTTTCGGGGACGGCGGGGCGTGCTCGGGGAGATCCAGTCCGCCCCGCCCCTTGTCCAGCCAGGGCACGGTGGACAACGTCCCGTCCCGGCGGCGCTGGATCACCAGCACCTCGACACTCTCCTCGCTGTCCCGTACCTGGGCGCGCCCCTCTCGGGTGTCGTCCGCATCGCCGACTCCCGCGTCGACCCAGCCGATCACCGGACGCCCCGCCCGTCGCACGGGGCCGAGCCGGAAAACCTCCGCACGCTCGCGCTTCCCTGCCAGCAGCTCCCGATACGCCGTACGGCTCTCGCCCAGGGCCGCGGCCCACTCCCCCGGACCCACTTGGCCCTCGCCGTAAGCCGCCTGGACGAGCGGGCTGATGTCCTCCGGGATCCGCAGGGGCCGCCCTTCCAGGTGCGGCCGAAGGACGGCAAGCGCCCGGAGCAGCAGGTACGAGCCGCCGTAGATTCCGGTCGACCCGCGTATCGGCTCCGGCGGATCACCCGACCAGTCCGTGCCGGTGACGAGGCAGCGCGGCGTACGCAGCCGGCTCGGCCTGGTCCGCGGATGACGGTGCAGACGCCCCATCCGCTGCAGCATCAGGTCCACCGGGGCCAGATCGGTGACCAGCAGGTCGAAGTCAATGTCCAGGGACTGCTCCACGACCTGGCTCGCCACCACGATGTGCGCTCCTTCGGGCCGTCGCCCGTTCGGACCGAACACCGCCAGCAGCTCGGCGTCCTTGGCTGCCCGGTCGGCGGCCAGGAAGCGGGAGTGCAGGACTGTGACCCGGTCCTTGCCGAAGCGGTCCTGCAGACGCTCCGCCGCGCTCAGGACCCGGTCGACCGTGTTCCGTACGACCAGGGCGCAGCCGCCATCGGCCAGCTCCGCCTCCAGGCGGAGCACGAGGGTCGTCAAGTCGTCGTCGATGGACTGCAGTTGTATATCGGCTCGGCGGCCGGAGGCGGCGGCCGGCCGCACCTCACGTACGCCCCCGTCCCGCGAAACAGCCGTGAGCAGCGGATACGCGTCCTCGGAAACGCCGCCGACCGCCACGCCCTCCCCCGCGTATGCCTGGGCGAGTGCACGCCGCCGCGGCGCGGGAAGGGTCGCGGACAGCAGGATGACCGGGACACGGTAGGCGGCCAGCCACTCCAGTACGCGCTCCAGGTAGCTGCTCATGTAGGCGTCGTACGCGTGGACTTCGTCGATCACCACCACCTTGCCCGCGAGGGCGAGGTGGCGTAACGCAAGATGGCGGCTCTTGAGCGAGGCGAAGAGCACTTGGTCGATCGTGCCGACCGAGAACGACGCCAGCATCCCCTTCTTGCGCCCCCGAAGCCACTGGTGCGCCTGCAGGCCCGACGGGTTGATCCGTACTCTCGTGCCGGGAGCGGACACGTTCTGCGGTCCGTCCGCGTCGACAGCCGCGATCGTACGGTTGCCTCTGCGTACCAATCCCGCCCATGCGTCGTTCAGCGCAGCCTTGGCGTGCGCCAGGAACACGGAGCGCGGGCCGTCGTCCGGGAGGCGGTCGAGCCACTTGAGCAGGCGGGCGAACATCGCGTCGCCGGTCGCCCGCGTCGGCAGCGCCACCAGGCAGCCGCCCGCGCCCGTACGCGCGGCCAGGATCTCCGCGGCAGCGAGCGCGGCCTCCGTCTTGCCTTCACCCATCGGCGCCTCGATGATCAGCAGGCCCACGGGGTCCATCTCCCGGGCGAGCCGCACAGCCTCTTCCTGCACCGGCCTGATGGCAGCACCTGCCGGGAGATCGAACCGAGCCGCGAACAACTCCGCGGCTGTGCCGTTGGGCTCTTCGGGCGCCCAGGCCGCCGGGAGGTCAAGCCCCCTCCAGGCCGCGGCCAGCCGCTCCTCGGCCGAGCCCCTGCCCTTCCCATCCAGGGATGCGTAGGGGAAGAGCTCGGCGGAACTCGCGATCCAGTCGGAGAGGATCACTATGGCCGTGAGCGCCACTTGAACCGGCTGCGGGAGCTTCACCGCCTTCCACGACCAGAACCGTCCCTCGACTCCCGCTGCCCGCGCGCACGCGTCCAGCAACTCGAACTGGAGGCCTTTCCACGTAGCCTCGCTCGTACCCGGAGTCCGTAGCAACTCCGGGTGCAGCAGCAAGTCATGAATCCTCTGGTGCCCAGGGGGTACACCGTGGTGGCCGCCGGCGACGATCGCGAACTGCCCGCTGATCCTTGCGGACCATCCGTGGCGCTCCGACAACCACTCCTGGATGAGCAGTTGCCCGGCCAGCCCGTGCGGTGCCAACTTCCGGCTTTCGCCGAACTGCTTCTGATACGGCATCTCAAGCCCGACCCCGCGCATCGCGTCCGCGAGGGATTCCACCTGACAGGCGAACGCCGGGGTCGCCTTCCCTGCATCGTGCACAGCCGCCAACCAGACGACGATCCGCCGCCCGTCATCCGTCCCGTCAGGCAACGCCTCGCCGATGAGCCCCTTGATGTTGCCCGGCAGCCACTCGTCCCACAGCTTCCCCGCGACCGCACCGCTGTCCGCCATGTGCTGCCTGAGCGGCAGCCACCCATCCGTCTTCCTGTCGTGCTTCCCCCACGCCCGCCGCGCGGCCACGGACAGCCCGTCGAAGGCTGCGCTAAAGGAGGTGTGGTTCACGGTCACTGGCATATTCGACATCGCCGATGTATGGCCGGGGTGATGATCTGACGAAGTGACCAAAACTGACCGTTTTTGATCGAAAGAGGGCGGCAATCGATCTCGTGGGGGGGACCACTCGTGCCGCGGGAGGCTGTGACGTCGCTGATTCGACCGCCGCGCCGTCCTTTACCGCCGACGGTCCGCAGGCTCGACGCCTTCGGACCGTCTTCCGGGCGCCGAAGCCCCGCGGGCGCGGGGAGCACGCCCCGCGCTAACTCAGCGTGCGCTGACCGCAGGGAACAGCCCTGCGTGCGCGGGGAGCACAGCACAGTGGCCGCATCCCGGAAGACGGCGTAGGGAATAGCCCCGCGGGTGCGGGGAGCACTCGTACCCGGCGTGGACCTCGCCGGTGAACTCGGGAACAGCCCCGCGGGTGCGAGGAGCACGCATGATTGTCGCGCGGGGGGCTGCGACTGCCGGGAACAGGCCCGCGGGTGCGGGGAGCACGTGCAGCAGGTCGCAACAGCTTTGGGCACAGCGGGAACAGCCCCGCGGGTGCGGGGAGCACTCTTTGGCGCCAGGCGCTTGGCGCGCGGGCCAGGGAACAGCCCCGCGGGTGCGGGGAGCACTGGTTCGCCCAGCGGCCCAGGCGGTTCATGTAGGGAACAGCCCCGCGGGTGCGGGGAGCACGGGCACCACCAGGGCGACTACGTCCCCGACCCGGGAACAGCCCCGCGGGTGCGGGGAGCACGGGCACCACCAGGGCGACTACGTCCCCGACCCGGGAACAGCCCCGCGGGTGCGGGGAGCACGGGCACCACCAGGGCGACTACGTCCCCGACCCGGGAACAGCCCCGCGGGTGCGGGGAACACGTGACGCCACTGCTTGTGGCGGAGCGCGTTGGTGGGAACAGCCCCGCGGGTGCGGGGAGCACACCGTCGTCGGCAACGCCGTGGACGACGCACAGGGAACAGCCCCGCGGGTGCGGGGAGCACTTGTGCTTGGGCATGTGCCGGTCGAGCATGATGGGAACAGCCCCCCGCGGGTGAGGGGAGCACAGGCCGACGCGCTGCTCATGCCCCGTGCCGGAGGGAACAGCCCCGCGGGTGCGGGGAGCACCCGCCCGGCAGGGCGTAGGGGAAGGTGACCTTGGGAACAGCCCCGCGGGTGCGGGGAGCACACCCTTAAGGCCGACGTCATCAGCGTCGCGGAGGGAACAGCCCCGCGGGTGCGGGGAGCACTCGTGCACGGCACGGCCCGCTTCCACGTGAGCGGGAACAGCCCCGCGGGTGCGGGGAGCACACCGGCACTCTTGCCATGTGGCTACCGAGCGCGGGAACAGCCCCGCGGGTGCGGGGAGCACCGATGGGCGGCACCTCGGTGACGACGTGCCGGGGGAACAGCCCCGCGGGTGCGGGGAGCACTTCCTGGTGCGCAGCACCGGGTTGCCGTACTCGGGAACAGCCCCGCGGGTGCGGGGAGCACCGGTTCAGGCCGCTGTACCAGGCGGCGGCGGGGGGAACAGCCCCGCGGGTGCGAGGAGCACTCACACACACCGGCCGGCTCCTCAGCATCGAAGGGAACAGCCCCGCGGGTGCGGGGAGCACTTCCAGTCGTCATCCGGGATGCGGACGACCCGGGGAACAGCCCCGCGGGTGCGGGGAGCACCCTTGTCGACCGGTGCGAAGATCGGCGGTGCGGGGAACAGCCCCGCGGGTGCGGGGAGCACTACCTGGCGAACCATCGGCGCATACAGAACCCGGGAACAGCCCCGCGGGTGCGGGGAGCACGGGATCGACATCCGGCGGGTCAGCCGGAAGAAGGGAACAGCCCCGCGGGTGCGGGGAGCACGGGATCGACATCCGGCGGGTCAGCCGGAAGAAGGGAACAGCCCCGCGGGTGCGGGGAGCACCGTTCCCGATGTCGCGCATCAGCGGCAGCGCTGGGAACAGCCCCGCGGGTGCGGGGAGCACCTGGTCCTCGGGGAGGTCCTGCTCGGGGTCGAGGGAACAGCCCCGCGGGTGCGGGGAGCACGTGCACTCGGGGTGGGGGTGGACTTCCTCGCCGGGAACAGCCCCGCGGGTGCGGGGAGCACGAGACTGTCACCTCGGGAGAACAGAACGCGATGGGAACAGCCCCGCGGGTGCGGGGAGCACAGGAGCTGACCAGGGACTCTACGACGCGGAGGAGCGGTTTTTACTTACTTTGCGAGACTCGGGCATTTCGGTCATCCCCCGGTTGGTGGGCGCTCGGCCCCCTCGACCCCCGAGCCCACGCATCAGTGATCACCGGGCTGGCGAACTGGCGGGAGCAGCAAGTCCCGCTCCGGGTGGACGCCACCCGTCACCGAGCCGGAGACGCCGAGGTCCACACGGGCGGCTTCGTGGAAGGTGTTGATCGCCGCGAAGACCGCGCGGTTGCGGTCGCGCCAGTCGTCCAGGGTGCCGGGGGTCCTGCCCGTCGCCTGCCAGTCGACCGCGCGGGAGGCGGCGTTCAGGTCGTGGGCGGCCTCGATCACCTCGTCGCCGGCCAGGAGCATGATGCGCTCGAAGGCGCGGCCTTGCAGGCGGATCGCGTCGATGAGCTGGACGCGGAGCTGCGGCTCCGGGTCGTCGCTCGCCCGAATGCCCTCGCGGTGCTCGTACAACTCGACGGCCAGGAAGACTGCTGCGCGGACGCGGTCGACGTAGTTCTCGTAGGCGTCCAGCTTCTTGCCGTCCCAGCGGGTCACCAGCTCGCGGCGGATGCGTTGCCGCTCGGTCCAGTAGTTCGTCACGTACGTGGTCATGGCGCCGAGCAGGACAGCCAGGATCGTTAAGAGCTGATCGGACGTGTCCAAGGCCATCCCCCGCCGACGAGTCGTAAAGACGTCTTGAGGATTTTAGAGGGGCCGTGGGGGCTCGGTGCTACCGTGCGGCGAGGTAGGCGGCGGAGAGGCGATCGGATGAGCAGCCCCACATCAGAGGCCCTGGTCACGCTCGGGCGGTGGTACGTGCGCAACGCGCCCGGGGCGCTCGGCGCGGGGGCGCTGGCCGGCCGCTACCTCAATCCGCGACTCCGCGACGAGCCGCGGAAGCGGGTGACCGAGACCGCAGTCGGCGCGAGCTTCGCCGTCGATACGCAGGACCTCATCCAGCGGTACCTGTACCTGTTCGGGGTGTGGGAGCCGCGGATGACGCAGTGGCTCCGGCGCCGGCTCAAGCCCGGGGACACTTTCGTGGACGTCGGCGCCAACATCGGCTATTTCAGCGTGCTGGCCTCCGGGCTGGTCGGCCCGCAAGGACGGGTCGTCGCGATCGAGGCGTCACAGGATTTCACGCGGCGGCTGGCGCAGAACGCCGCCCTCAACGGCTGCGAGAACATCCGCATCGCCCAGACCGCGGTCTCCGACAAGCAGCAGACGCTGACCTTCATCCTCTCCAGCTCCGCGAACATGGGCGCGAACAGCATCGTCCCGTGGGAGGGGCCGGTGGAGTCGACCTTCGACATAGAGGCCTTCCCGCTGCCGGACGTGCTCGAAGAGGACGAGATCGCCACGGCCCGCGTCGTCAAGGTGGATGTCGAGGGCGCGGAGGGCAGCGTCGTACGCGGCATGGCCCCACTGCTGGACCGGCTACGCCCCGACGCCGAGGTCACCGTCGAGGTCACCCCCGACCGTATGGCGCAACTCGGCGAATCGGTGAAAGAGCTGCTGGACACGATGCGGGGACACGGCTTCCACGTCTACCGGCTGGCCAATGAGTACGCGGCAGCTACGTATCCAACAGCCCTGCGCGGGCCGGCCGCGGTACCGATCCGCTGGCGCGGGCCGGTCGACGGCGAGAGCGACCTCATCTTCTCGCGGGTCGACGCCGAGACGCTGCCGTAAGCGCCGACGCCTGAACGCACTGCACCCTCCGACGTCGCGCGGGGTGCGCGGCAGGCGGAGGGAGCGGTGCGTTCAGGCCGTGCGGCGAGCAGCCCAATCGGCTCGGGCGGCGACGAGTTGGGGACGTATCTCGTGGTCGAGGCGGTCCGCCTGGGCTCGTAGCTTGGCGACGACCTCGGCGAGGCCGTCCGGGTCGAGGTGATTGATCCAGTAGTCGTCAACGATCGCCACGTTGACGACCGGTACACGGGGGTCCGGATCTTCGGCGTAGGGGTCGCAGACCAGAACGCCCCACAGGACACGCTGCTCTGTCCCCTCGGTGTCACCGTTCGGCGACGCGGGGTTGTGGACGCCGAGGAATTGGCCGTCGAAGTCGGCCCGGTGGCTGACGTCGGCGAGCGAGACGGGGAGTTGATCGGGGGGTACGTCCGTGGCGGTCGGATCGTCGTCCGCCCAGGTCGGCAGATAGCCGGTGACCGTGTCACCGGTCGTCGTGGCTATGGTCCAGGTCAGGGCCTTGTTCACTTTCCGATCTCCTCTTTGCGCGGGGACGGCGCTTCGTCGGCGTCCCGTTCCAGTACCGCCCACACCAGCTTTCCGATGCCCATCCGATCTCCGACTCCCCAGCGCGCACCGGTCAGCGCGTCGACAAGGGCGAGGCCGCGCCCGCACTCCTCGTCCGCCGACGGAATCTGCGCCGCCGGCCGGGTCTCGTCGGCGTCGTGGACCTCGATGCGTACGCCGGCCGGCAGCAGTTCGTACCGTGTCTCGATCTCGCAGTCGGGAGGGGGGACGGTGTGGCGGACAGCGTTGGTGAGCAGCTCGGAGAGGACGAGTTCCGCGCGGTCGGCCAGGTCACCCAGGCCCCATGCGTCGAGTACGCGGCGCAGTTCGTGGCGTGCCTCGCCGACGCAACGGGCGTTGTAGGTCCACCGCTTCACGTGTGGCGACGTGAACTTTCGGGCCTGCGCGGCACCACACGGGCGCCGGCACTCGGCGAGCTTCAGCACGTCACCGAGAGATTCGCGGAGCCGTCGCGCCGCGAAACGTACCTCCTGAGTGCTGGCTCCGATGTCGTCCAGAACGACAGGGGCGAGGTCGAATACGGCTCGGGCCGAGCCGAGTTGCGCTTCCTCGATCTGGTCGGCGAGTCGGGAGACGTACCCTCCGTCGCCGTTCAGGATGGCCGGGCGTCCGTCGGGATCTTGCCACGGCAGAAGGCGCAGCGACGTAACAGGTGCGATTCGCGATTCGGGTGGCACGTAGGGGTGGGTCTCAGGGACTTCGGTCATTGCTGAGCTTCCTGGTCGGAGTCGATGGGGATGGCAAGGGCGACTTCCGCCCGATCGCCGGGAAGGACGAGGAGCGCGTACGCGACGGGCCGGCCGTCGGCGGTGGCGAAGGTGCGCTCGATCGCGAGGACGGGCGTGCGGGTGCTGATGCGCAGCGACTGTGCTTCCGCGGTGGTGGGAAACCGCGCGGTGACCTGGTCGTTGCTGGTCGTCACGGGTGCGCCGGTAGCGATGACCAGGTCGTCTCCCCAGGGGGAGGCGGCGGTCAACGGTGAGGCAGCGCGCGGGACGTAGACGTGCGTGAGGATCTGCGGCAAGTCGTCGCGATGGCTCAGGCATACGTACTCGGTGAGCGGCGCGCCCTCCGGCGTGCCAAGCCGCTTGGCTACTCCACCTGTTGCCGTGGTGTCGGCGGAACTGGTCGTCGTGCGGAGGGCTATGGCGCTGTTCGGGTACGTGAGCCGCTCGGACGGTTGGCGAACGAAGTTGCCGCGGCCCTGGAATTTGGCGATGAGGCCCTCTGCGCGCAGGACTTCCAGCGCGTCACGGAGGGTCGGTGTGCTGACGCCGTACCGGCCGGCGAGCCGGGTCTCGGGTGGCAGGCGGTCGCCCACCGCGAAGGTGCCCGCGGTGATCAGTCGGCGCAGGTCGTCGGCCACCTGCTCGTGGCGGGCGGTCATGAGGGGCAGATCACCGCCCTCGCCCGGCTCTCACGTCGGCGCCGGGTCCACTCCTCGGCGCTCAGGACGTACGGGCGCAGCAACGGCCCCTCGTCCGTCCAGAAGTGCGGCGCCGGTGCGTGGGACCGTAACGGCCGTCGATCCGGTGCACTGGCTGCCAGGCTGAATGGCCTGGCCGAGGGCCGGCGTCGGGGGGTGCCGGCTGTGGTGGGGAAGAGCTGCCGGACGAGCCAGGCGGCGGCTCTTCGGATGTGGTGGAGCACTGTGGTCATCTCCTACGACTCTTTCGTGCGGTGGAAGGCGGCCCAGAGGTACTGGCCTGCCCCGCCGCGGTCGGTGGAGCCGAACGAATCGGCTGTTCCCAGCACTGCGAGGATGTCGGGCCAGTTCTCTTCCGCGAACTCGTCCGGGACCTGCGCCTCGATGAGCGTGCGGTCGGCGTACTCCTTCTGCTCAGGCGCCAGGCCTGCGGCGGTCAGGCGCGCGGAGAGGTCCGCGATGCGGGCGTCGCGTGGCGGCACAAGGCGTCCTCCGTTGCCAAGTGAGCACCCTCAGTGACGCTAGTTAACTAGATTAGAGCTAGTGGACTAGATTGTCCACATGCCTGATCAGCCGCCGTATCTCCGCGTCGCCGACGTGCTGCGCGAGCGCATCGCGAGCCACGAGTGGTCGCCGGGCGACCGGCTGCCATCGCGCGCCGAGCTGGGCCAGGAGTACGGGGTCGGCGAGAACGTCATCCGGCGGGCGCAGGAACTGCTGATCTCCTTGGGCACCTTGGAGGGCCGGGCCGGATCAGGTACGTACGTGGCCGAGCCGCGCGAGCGGCTGCGGATGGTGCGGTCCATCTACCGCGAGCAGGCAGGCGGTTCGCCCTTCGCCGCGGATATGGCGGCGCTCGGGCGGCGCGGGTCGTGGGAGAGCCGCACCGACGCGAAGGTCCCGGCCCCGGCTGACATCGCCGCCCGGCTCGGCCTGGCCGAGGGCGACTTGTGCGTGCGCACGGCCTACGAATTCCTCGCCGACGGCAAGCCGGTCCAGCTCTCGACCAGCTGGGAGCCGTACGCCCTGACGGCCGGCACGCTCGTCGTCCTCCCGGAGGCCGGCCCGCACGCGGGCACCGGCGTCGTCCGCCGGATGGCGGAGATCGGCGTCACGGTCACGCGGGCGGTGGAGCGGCCCGAGCCCCGGACGGCGAGCCCGGAGGAGGCCACGCTCTTGGGCGTCCAGAAGGGCACGCTGGTCACGCACATCCAGCGGACGTACTACAGCGACGACGGCCGCCCGGTGGAGACAGCCGACATCGTTGTGCCCTCAGCCATCTGCGAAATCGTCTATGAGGTCCCAGTTAGCCCGTAGAGCGCGGCACGACTGCAGCACAGAGACAACCGAGTGATAGAAGTTCACGACAGAGGCGTGGCTCCACCTACTCACCCCACATCAGACGATCGACTTACTATGAGGCTCCCCCTAACTGATCCTGTTCGAGCTAGAATCCGCAACAGGTGTCGTCGTCTGCTGATGCCTCGGATGACATGATCCACCATTGATGCGCTCTGGACAGGGGTGACTATGCGCATACTCCATATAAGCGATCTTCACGTGAGATCCACTTGGGAGTCTGATCAGCGAAAAATCATCGAGGCATTCCTGCGCGACATAAAAGTTCAGCACCAGCAGGCGCCTATTGACTCAGTCATATTCAGTGGCGACATCGCATTCAGCGCCACAAAAGATCAGTACCGATTCGCTCTAAATATCCTGCTTGCCCCGCTTCAAGAAGAATTGGGTCTCGAACGAAACCAGATTGTCCTATCTCCCGGCAATCACGATATTGACATCAGCAGGATCGATCGCTTCACCGAAGAGGGACTGAAGCAACTACTGACAACACGAGAGTCAGTCAACGGACTGCTAGATGATCCGAAATCTCTCGCGAATCAAATTGACCGACTAAATCCCTGGCTTGAGTTTCACGCAGAATATTATAGAGAGTCCGAAGTAGAGCGAATATCGCCACTACTGGCGATACATCGCTTGAAATCCGGAGACTCATCAGTAGCCGTAGCCAGCCTTACTTCATCGTGGCGAGCTACCGGAGCGGGCGACGATGGCGACAGGGCCGCTCTAATTGTCGGCGACCGCCAAATAACAGACGCCGCCCGTGCTGTCATGGGCGCCGATATTAGAGTTGCCGTGATGCACCATCCGCTCGATTGGCTAGCAGACTTCGACAGGGTCGACGTCAATAGAGAGCTGAATAATCACTTCCACGTCTTGTGCACTGGGCACGTTCACCTCAGCGAACCACAAAAAATAACTGGGGCATCAGGAACCATCGTGCACAGTAGCGCAGGTTCTCTTTACCAGAGCCGTGAGTATACTAATTCGTATTCAATTTTGGAGATCGATCCCTCCAAAGATGCCAGGCCCTATGAGGCCACAGTGCGTACTTATTACGACAGACGAGATGAGTTTGATGCGGCCCTTGATATCGCATCAGATGGTCGAGTGCATATACCTGCAGGAATCATCAGGCAAGAGCCCCATACGCGGGATGCCGAAGCGGGCACCCCTACGAAAAATTCGGACTTGGCCGCAGAGTATCTCTTGGATATTGTGCGCAGCGAGAGTGTACTCATCAGCCCAGACGTAAACGTTCGAGGAATGGCAGATCTTCTTGTCCCTCCTGCGCTTCTTCCCCTTCCACTGGAGCAATATATAGCCGCTGGAGACCCAGAGGACGGGAACCGAATAGGAAAGGACGACCTAAGGGAGAAATTCTCTGAGCAAGGTCATTTTGTAATCGTCGGAGACGAATCTAGTGGCCTCACGAGTACATTGCGCTGGCTGGCTTACGAAGCATACGCCTTAGATTCACAGTTCGTTCCGGCAGTGATCGACTACGCTCAGATTGAGAACGGTCCAAACGGTGTCGCCGCTGCAATCAAGAAGGAACTCGCCCAAGGCGGCGTAGCGTTCGGTCGAAAGGACGAGCTTCCTCGATTGGCGCTTTCTGTAGATAACATTGACCCCAGTACCGAGAAGAAGTTCCTAAAACTCCTCAAGTTTGTGACCGAAGAACGGGGAAATATTTATTTCCTCGGCTGCAGCTCTTCTGACGACGCGAAACTGCTAACGGGTCTTCAAGGAAGGGGAAATCAGGTATGCAGACGCTACCTCGGCATATTCGGTAGGCGTGAAGTTCGGCACCTAGTGGAGCTCTTGCATTCTGAGGAGTCGGAGAGGGTAGTAACCTCCGTGCTCAACATTCTGCAGCGGGAGAAGCTTCCACGCAATCCGTCTATGATGGCCGCCCTAGTCTCGATCTTCGGGGATAACGAGACTTGGGCATCTGGGATCAACGACACGGCCGTGATTGAAATCTACGCTGGAATGCTTCTTGGGCGTGAAGATACGACCGAAGACCGTAGATTCCAACTCGATTTCCGTGAGCGCCAAGACATCCTCTCGTCCTTTGCAGAAAAAATCGTGCGCGAAGGCGTCAGTTCATTGTCCCGAGTCGAAACCGAGAGATTCCTTCTTGACTATTTTGACGAACTAGGGTGGTCTGAGCCTTCAAGTCGTGTTGTTGACTCATTTGCCGCACGACGGGTCCTGTTCGAACGTTCAGGGCGAGTCCGATTTCGCCAGCCAATGCTGCAGTACTTTTTCGCCGCACAGAAGATGAATGATAGCTCGGAATTCAAGGAATGGATCTTGCGAGATCCAATCTCTCACATTGAGATAATTCGGCATGCCGCGGCACTGCAACGAAACGATGCGCTTCTGTTGCAGAGGATTGCAGATGAATTCAGAACGATGCGCTCTGGATTGGGTTCAGAGGGCGAGGACCCATTTTCGGTGATCACGAATCGAGAAGGCTGGGACCCGAGTACTGATTTCGACGGCTTCCTCCCTGATCCTAATACCGTCAGCCCAGAAAACGCCCTCGGCGAAGATGAAGAACTCAACAGGGATCTGGCCAGGCGCATGGATGACGTGCTTGACCAGCTTGATGCAATTCGCGAAGTGGAGCAGACAAGAAGCGCTGATAGGAATCGAGTTCGATCACACGCTGAAGCCTACTTTGACGGGCTCTCGCTCCTCTCGTCTGTCCTCCGTAACAGTGAACTAGTGCGCGATATCCGCCTCAAGAGGTCAACCCTTGAACTTGCCCTTAACGGCTTTGGCGTTCTAGCCGCAATCATAGCGAGTGAACAAGCGACAGGAGGCTACGCCAAAACTATCCTTGAATCTGCGATAAAAGATATTGAGCTTCCCGAGCTCGAGAAGGAAGAACTGGTCGATCGAATTCTCCTCTACGCGCCAATAATTGTCGCCTGGGGTGGCATGTCGCACTCGTTGGCAAGCAAGAAGTTGGCTGGGCTCACCCAATCCGCACTCAGGGACAGTGACTTTCTGGCCGAGCCAGGGCAGGCGCTCATGGCCGTCATACTCCTCCATCAAACGGGCGAGCGTGAGTGGCTGAACCATGCGGAAGAAGTCTTCAAGCGGCATGGTGGTAGGCAGGTCGTGCTATCGACAGTTAGATTTATGGCGCTATCTGCTTTCTTTAGTTCGCAAAGCGGACCGCAAGAAGTTGATAGATTGGCCGCATTTATCGCTGAAATTGCAATTCATAACACGGATTTTCCCAATGAGGCATCCAGGCTCGGGAGTCGCAATCGATACAGAGAGGAACTGAAGAAGCGGAGATTGAGAATTAATCGTATTGGCGGCCCACGGAAAGATCCTCTAGAGCTTCTCTAATAGGATTTTTCCGATACGGCATCCGGTGTGCCAATGCACTGGCACACCGTGGGTCAGCCACAGCGCTGAGGATCGATAATTTGTATCCATTGATGATGTGATCTCGACTGGCACCTACTGGTCGAATGGGACTTGTCGTCAGGAAAGTGGGATTTGAGCTTCGTTCGCCATGATAAGGAATTTGCTCACCAGCTTGCCTGACTGCTGGCGGCTCTACCCTAGGTACGGTTGTGGAGACCTGCAGGTCGACAAATCCCGCCGTGCCATCGGCGGCCTGGACAAGGACGCCAAGGTTTAAGCAGTTCGGGATTAGTGCTGACCCGATGCCGAGAAGAGCGAGTGGCCGGCCACGCCATCCAACGCCACGCACAGGCCGAAGGCGTCAAGCACTGCAATGGTGACGGACAGGAGCTCGCCACTGCACAGTGGCTCCACGAAGGCCCATGGCTGCGGGTATTCCGTTGCGCAGATCGTATTCTCTCGTTGGCATCATCCACTCTTGAGTACAAGACGGGATAGAGCTTCGGCCCTGGCTGCCACGACGTCCATGCGAGCCTCACGTTCTGCGGTGTCCGTGTGGGTGCCTTGAGCCGTGGCCTGGCCTTCCCACTTGCGGTAGAGCAGGCCGTATTCGCGGGTGAAGTAGCCGGGGGCCACCGCGTTGAGGGCCAGGAGGAGGCCGGTGTCCTCGGATGCCGGGAGGGCCATCCAGCCGCCCAGGGCCAGGAGGAGGTCACGGCGGATGAAGAGGGTTGCCGGGTGGACCTGGGCGCGGTAGCCGTTGGCTTTCCAGAAGTCGAAGACGACGCCGGGAGCGAGGGGACCGTCCTCCGGGTCGGCGTCGAAGCCGGCCGTCGAGCCGTCGGGGAGCAGGTCCAGGACGCGGGAGGTCGCCCAGCCGAGAGCTGGGTCGGCTTCCAGGAGGGCCAGGTCGCGGGCGAGGGCGCCCGGGGTCAACTGGTCGTCGGCGTCGAGGACTTTGACGTATGGACCGGCCGCGCGCGCAAGCGCCATCGTGCGGGCCACGCCCGGTCCGCCGGGGCGGCCCTGGGAGAAGCTCACCCGGGGGTCGTCGGGGACGTGGGGGCGTACAGCGTCGCCGAAGCCGTCCTCCTGGATAATCCAGTGCCACTCCCAGCCGTCCGGCAGCTCCTGCGCGCACAGCGACTTGTACGCGTCCGCGAGGAAGGGCGCCGAGGGCGCGTGCACGGCCGTAACGACATCGATGCGGCGGACCGGCACGCCGGTCACCACCTTTCCAGGTTGGTGGTGAACAGCATTTCCGTACGGTCGCCCGGGAGGATCACGTCGGAGTGCTCGACGGCCCGACCGTCGACGTCATATGACGTCTTGCGTAGGACGATCACCGCGGTGCCGGGCGGCAAGGCCAACTCCTCGGCTTCCTCTGCGGTCGGCGGCCGTGCAGTGACCAGCTCCTCTATGCGGCCCAGCTCGATCCCGATAGTGGAGAGTTGGCTCTGCGTGCCACCGGGCCAGGGCTCGTTGGCGGCGTCGAGCAGCTTGGGGTTCTCGGCGACCACGTCGCGGACCAGGAAGGACCGCACGAGGGTGAAGGGCGCCGGCTCGACGCGGTAGCGCGTCCGGTACGTGCGCTCGACCAGGGCCGTGCCGACTTCCACGCCGAGCACCTCGGCGATCTCCGGCTCCGCCTCGACCTCCCGATAGGCCGCGTGGAAGATCAGGTCATCCAGTTCCAACCCGGTGTCGTGCTCGGTGACCCCGGTCCCGGCGCGCTGCTGCTCCGGCTCGCGGACGCGGTTCTTCTCCCACTGGTGGCGGAGGTTCGTGCGCCGAATGGGCGTCCGAGGGCGACGGACGAAGTTGCCGCGGCCGTGCTGCTTCTCGATCAGACCTTCGGCTTGAAGCAGTCCCAGCGCCTGGCGCAGCGTCGGGAGGCTCTTCCCGTACTTGTCCACGAGGGCGGTCTCTGAGGGGAGTTGGTCGCCGGGAGCCAACTCCCCTGCGCGGATGCGGTCGCGTAGATCGTCAGCGATCCGCTCGTATGCCTTGGCCATGTGCGCCACCGTCCTGATCGTCGGGCGACTTCAGCATACAAGTCCTCAAGAGGTCTTGACGAGTGAGAGCAGATACGCCATGGTCTCGTTACTCCTAAAGAGGACCTGAGGACAGGATCTCTTGAAGAGGCACACATGACAGCGCCCGGATGGCTCCGCAACAGGGGTCGGAGGGAAGCGCCGGTTGCTTGAGAACTCCATAGGGGCACCTGAACGCACCACCGGCGGCCCACACGTCCGCCGGACCACCCATCCACTCAGGACTCAGGAGAGGCCATGCCTCCATCCACCGGTCGCCATCCCGCACCCGGCGGCCCCGGCTTACCCGAGATCACGGAGGACTTCCGCGACCTCTTCCTCGGCCGTCCCGGCGAGTCCGCCGAGCACCGCACCGCCCGTCTGACCGCCGCGCGCGACGTCCTCGCCGAGCTGCTGGAAGAGGGCGAGCACGACGACTTCGTCATGCAGGACGCGTTGCACGCTGTACGGCTCGGCGGGGCCGCGCTGCTGCGGGGCAACCGCGGGGCGGGGGCGGCGTCATGAACACAGCCCTCGCGTACGTCGGCGCCACGATCGCCGCTGCCTGCGTCGTTCTTTACGCCGTAAAGCAGCTGAGGCGCGGAACGCCCGCCGTAAGGGTCGCCGCTCTGGCGGCAGTTGGGTGCACGGCATACAGCGCCGATACGTCGTGGCGGTTCACCGCCGACTACCTCGACATGGCCGGTACGGCTGAACGCGCGGCCATGTTCGGTGCCGCCGAACTCGCGCTCTTCGCCACGGCACTCATGGCCCGGCAGAACCTCAACGGGCCGAACGCCGCCCCGGGCGTCCCGGGAGTGCTGGTCTGGGCGATCACGTCGGTCCAGGTCATCCCGGCGTACGCCGAGTCGGGTCCGGTCGGCGGCACCGTACGCGCCTTCGTCGGTCCGGTCATGGCGGCGATGCTCTGGCACCTCGCGATGGGCATCGAGCTACGGCACCGCACCTCCGACGCATCCACACGCGGCTTCGGGGCCTTGCTGACACGGGAGTTGCGCGAACGCCTGCTCTCCCGGCTCGGCATCGCCGAACGACACCGGGACGCGGCCCAGATCACCCGCGACCGGGCGACCGTACGAGCCGTCGCGCTGGCCGCGCGCCTCGCCGAGATCAGCGCGGAGCGCAGGCGCAAGCGACGGCGTCTCACCCGTCGGCTGTCGGTCGCCTCTGCTCGCGCATCAGTCGGCGACAACCGCGACCAGCGCCGCAAGTTACTGGGCCAACTCGCCGTCCGGCGCGATGCCGCCGCACTCGCGGTAGTCGATCTTCCCTCGCCGTGGGCCGAGTTGGCGCACGACCCCACCGCGTCCGCGCTGGCGGACCAGGCCCGCGACCAGATGACCCGAGCGACGGCCACCATCCGCTCGTACCCGCGGCTGCTGTTCACCGACCTCCCGCCGGTGAACGACACCGCCCGATCACCTGAACAGCCCCGGCTCAAGCTCAACACCGCTGATGCCCTGGCCGCCATCGAAGCCGGCTGGGCCGACGGTCTCACCGTTCGCGAAACAGCCCGGCGGGCGACCCGCGCGCCGAGCTACGTCCACACCGTGTTCGTACGGCTCGACACCGAGCGCGGCCCGCGTCCGGTGAACTCCGCCCGCTCCAACACCGGGGCCTGACCGCTGCTTTGGCGGGTAGGGCCAGGCCCCGGCACACCTCCCGCGAAGGAAGGAACTGCCAGTGAAGCACGACAGGCAAGACGACCCGGGGCGCGGCCCGTTACCGCACCCGGACGAGGTACCGACCGGCCCTGGCACTCCGCTCGTGGTGGACAAGCCCGCCTCCGGGCCGACCGTACATGGCCTGCTGGCCCGTGTACGCGGCGCGAAGCGGCGGCCGGTCGTCCCGGCGTGGGCGCGGTCGCGGCAGGAGTTCGAGTCCGCCGCGAGGGGCGTCACCGCGTACGCCGGACACGTCAGCGCGTACCACCTGGCCCGCGCGCCCTGGTACGCCTTGCAGCTCACCCTTCGCGCGCCCCGCGGCGCCGCCCGCTTCGTCGGCGGCGTCCTGCGCTGGCTGGTCGACGCCGAGGGGGAGCCGCTGCGGCAGGCGGCAGCCACCCGCGAGGACATCGAGGAGTACCTGAAACTGTCGCGCCAGCGCGATCGCCGGGTGCGGTGGCGCACGGTCGTCGGCGTCGCCGCGTCCGTCCTCGGGCCGGTCGCCGCGCTGGTGGCGTACGTCCTCGCCCCGGCCTGGATGCTCGCCGCGTCCGCCACCGTGGCGGTCATGGGGCTCGGCAGGCTCGGGCAGCCGGCCGATGATCCGGTTATCCACAGGGCTGTGGAGATCCCCAAGGCCACCAAGCTCACTAGCGACATCGTTCTGCGAGCCCTCGGTGCGCTCGGCATCCCCGCGATCAACCAGGCGCAGTCCAAGGGCGGCCCCGGTTTCGCCTTCACCGCGCCCATCACCCGCGACGGCCCCGGCTGGCTCGCGGAGGGCGACCTCCCGTACGGCGTCACCGTCGCCGACGTGATCGACCGCCGCGAACGGCTGGCGTCCGGGCTGCGGCGCCCTCTCGGCTGCGTATGGCCGGAGACCGTGCCTGACGAGCACACCGGACGGCTCCGCCTCTGGGTCGGCGACCAGGACATGTCCCGGACCCGGCAACCGAAGTGGGCGCTGCTGGAGGCCAAGCCGCTGGACCTGTTCAAGGCGCAACCGTTCGCGACCGACCAGCGCGGGCGATGGGTGTCGCAGTCGCTGATGTACGTCTCCGGGATCGTCGGGGCCGTGCCGCGGATGGGCAAGACGTTCCTGCTCCGGCTCGTCCTGCTCATCGCCTGCATGGACCTGCGGGCCGAGATCCACGCGTACGACCTCAAGGGCACGGGTGACCTGTCCGCGCTCGCGCACGTCGCTCACCGCTACCGGGCGGGCGAGGAGGACGAGGACATCGCGTACGCCCTCGCCGATCTGCGCGAGCTGCGCGCCGAGTTGCGGCGACGGGCGAAGGTCATCCGCGAGCTGCCCAAGGACCTGTGTCCGGAGTCCAAGGTCACCTCCGCCCTCGCGGACATGCGCAAGCTCGGGCTGCACCCGATCATCGTCGGGGCTGACGAGTGCCAGAAGTGGTTCGAACACCCCAAGCACGGGCCTGAGTTCGAGGAGCACTGCACCGACCTGGTCAAACGCGGCCCGGCGCTGGGGATCACGCTGCTCCTGGCCACCCAGCGGCCCGACTCGAAGTCGCTGCCGACCGGCATCTCCGCGAACACCACGGTCCGTTGGTGCCTCAAGGTCATGGGCCAGATCGAGAACGACATGGTCCTCGGCACCGGCTCGTACAAGCGCGGCATCCGGGCCAACACGCTTGCGTGGGGTGACAAGGGCATCGCGTGGTTCGTCGGCGAAGGTGCCGACGCCCGCATCGTGCGCTGCGTCGAGGTCAACGCCCCTACCGCCGACGTCTTGGCCCTGCGCGTCCGCGCCCTGCGCCAGCAGGCCGGCCTGCTCACCGGTCACGCCGTGGGCGAGCGGCCCGAGCCCGACGCGTCCGCGTCGTACGACCTCCTCGCCGATGTCGCCGCCGCTCTGCCGTCCGGCAAGGCGAAGGCGTGGAGCGAGGACGTCATCGCCCGCCTCACCGAACTCCGCCCGGACGTCTACGGCCAGTGGAGCCCTGAGCAACTGGCCGCCGCGCTCAAGCCGTACGGCATCCGCACGGTCCAGGTCTGGGGCACGACGGAGGACGGCAAGGGTGCCAACCGCCGCGGAGTCCGGCGGGCCGACGTACTCGACGCCATCACCCGTCGTGACGACGGCACCGCCGCCGCCTAGCCGTGTGGCCTAGCGCCGGCACCCGCTAGACCTAGCACCCCCGCTAGCGCCAAAGAGCGCTCCTGAGCAGCCAACTAGTCACTAGCGCGGCTCATTTCACGCACCCTCTTTCCGCCCTGGAAGGGGCTCTCATGTCTCCGCTCGTCTCCGCTATAGCCCTCGCCATCGTGGCGACGCTCTGTTACGCGGCTCTCTGCGCGGTCAGCCCGCTCGGAGTCTGCCGCAGGTGCGGCGGGTTCGGCTTCAAGGTGCGGCAGAACCGGCGCGGCCGGATCATCCGCGGCCGGGAGTGCCGCCGCTGCAAGGGATACGGACAGCGCGTCCGCGTCGGCCGGCACCTCTACAACGCCGCTACCCGCCTCCACCGCGAGGGCACCCGCTGACCGTCAAGAAAGGCACCGCCATGGCATTCAGCATCTCGGCGATCGTCCTGTTCGGCGCCCTCCTGGCGCTCCTCATGCGCTACCGCGCTGTTGGCGCCGGAGCCGCGATCGTCGCCCTGCTCTTCGGCTTCTACCTCGCCCGCACCAGCGCCGCACCGTCCATCGACCAGATCATGTCCGCGCTTCGCGACGCCATCCCCACCTCCGGCAACTGACCCGACAGGAGCCACCATGCCCACCGCACCGCCCCGGATCTCCCTCATGGCCGCCGCCGAGGTCCGCGACATCCTCACCGCTCTCCAGCTCGGCCAAAGCGCCACCGCCATAGCCGGGTTGATGGCCATCGACGCCGACTCCTGGCAGGCGATCGAACAGCGCCTCGCCGCCCTCGACGGCGACCTCCCCGCCGCCCTGCGAAGCCTGGCCTGACCCCCACCAACCAACGGAGGACCCCCCATGCCCGACACCGCACCGGCCTGGCACCTCAGCCTCACCGACAGCGTGTACGCCCTCGGCGCCGCCGCCCGCGAACTCCGCGCCGCCCACCAGCACGCCCAACTCACCGCCCGCACCACCGACCCGGCCCGCATCGTCCCCGTGCCCGGCCACGTCACCACCGCCGGCGCCGAGCCCGTACGCCCGCACGACGAAGCCCTCTGGCAGCTCAGCGACCTCTACATGGTCCTCGAACACCACACCGCCGAGCTGTACGAGAACGCCGCCCTCGGCTACGCCCACGGCACCGCCGCGGCGGTTCAAGCCGTCCTCCGCAACGACCACCCCCGCCACGTCGACCTCCCCCGCGACCGCAACGGCATGTACGTCCTCGACCCCGCCGACCTACCGGACCTGAGCCAGTCCCTCACCACCGCAGCCGGCGCCCGCGACCTCGCCGACCTCCGCGCCCGGCTCCTGGCCTGTGCCCAGGAGGACGACCCCGCCGCCCTCGCCAACACGGCCTACGCATACGGCGAATGCGCCGAACGCGCCCTCCGCCACCTCATACGCCACGCCGAAACCCACGGCTTCCTGCACGCGAGCTGACCCATGACACAACAGGCCCCGCTGCGCGCCCACATGATCCGCTCCTGGGACGGCACCGAATGGCAGATCTTCGTCGCCCTGCCCGACGAAGCCCGCTGGCCGCACGTCCCGTTCCCGATCGCCGCCGGCATCCCGACCCTCAACGACCGCGCCGCCGCACTCCGCTCCCTCGGCTTCACTCCCCTCGGCGCCGAACAGACCTGGGAGTGGATGGAGACCGTCTTCGAGGGCGACCCGGACGGCGTCGTCTCCCTGGTCGCCACGACCACGGTGACACCCGGGACCGCCCCGCCCGCCTGACCCCGCCCGGAGCAGCGGCCAACCGGCCAAGGACGCCCGCTGCTCCGGCCCTCCGTCCCACCGAAGGCACAGGAGGTGCCACCAGCATGGCCCACAGCACACCCCCGCCGCCCCGGGGCAGCCGCAGGCCCGGCGGCCCAAGGCCGCCTGTCCATCAGCCGAGCCTCAAGCTGCCCGACGTCCTCGACGAGATCGGCATGTCCCGCTCGGCCTTCTACCGGATGCGCGCCCGCGGAAAGGCGCCCAGGTGCGTCCGCCTCCCCAATGGTCAGATCCGCGTGCGTCGCAGCGACCTCGACGCCTGGTGGGCGACCACCTGCCAGGACCTGTCCGACTGAACCCAGATCCCGGGTGCGCGTCCACGTGGCGCGCGCCCGTGCGGAGGAGCCACATGTTGACCTACGACGTGCGGATCTGGGGTATCCGGGACCGCAACAGCAAGAGCGCGCCCTTCCAGCTCCGTTGGCGAGTCGGTGCTCAGAAGCACCAGGCGCCGTTCAGGACGCACACTCTGGCCGACGCTCGGCGATCGCAGTTGATGTCCGCCGTGCGTGAGGGCGAGCAGTTCGACACCGAGACCGGCCTTCCGGCGAGCGAGTTACGCGAACTGAAATCGCCCACGTGGTACGAGCACGCGTGCGCGTACACCCTCATGAAGTGGCCGCGCGCCGCCGCGAAGCACCGCGCCGGCATCGCGGAGGCGCTGGCAACCGTCACCGCGGTTCTCGTCTCTTCGCAGAAAGGAGTGCCGAACCGCGAGGTCTCGCGGCGCGCGCTGCGTACGCGGGCGTTCCAAGTTCGGCGAACGGCCGATGGCACCCTGGCAACACGCAAGGACGCCGAGACCGTGCCGGAGGACGAAGCGGCGGCTCTGGCGTGGATCGCCGAGAACTCGTTGAAGATGTCCGACCTGCCGCACTCGGAGAAACTGCGCGCGGCTCTGACGGCCCTGTCTCTCAGACTCGACGGCACCGCCGCCGCCGACAACACCGTCCGCCGGAAGCGGACCACCTTCAACAACGCCCTTCGCTATGCCGTCGAGCGTGGCCTCCTCACGGCGAACCCGCTCGCCCGGATCGACTGGGAGCCGCCCGCCACCGACGACGAGGTTGACTTCCGCTACGTGCCGGACCCACTTCTCGCTCGCAGCCTGATTGACGCCGTGGGGGAGCAAGGGGCACGCGGCGAGCACCTGAAGGCGTTCTTCGGCTGCCTGTACTTCGCGGCCATGCGGCCGTCGGAAGTGGCCGCGCTCGGTAGCAGCGCCTGCGTCCTGCCGGACGAAGCCCAGCAGGAGGCATGGGGTGAACTCGTCCTCGCCGAGAGCCGCCCCGAGGTCGGCTCGGGCTGGACCGACGACGGGCTCTCGTACGAGAAGCGCGGCCTGAAACGGCGTGCCAGGAAGGCGACCCGCGCCGTGCCCATCCCGCCTGAACTCGTCGGCCTCCTCCGGGAGCATCGGAAGACGTACGGGACGGCCCCGGACGGCCGACTCTTCCGGGCGGCCGGCGGCGGACGCGTGCGCTCGACCGAGTACACGGCGATGTGGCAGGAAGCCCGGGAGAAGGCCCTCCCGCCGGAGGACCGGGAGACGCCCCTCGCCGATGTTCCGTACTCGCTCCGGCACGCCGGGGTCTCCCTGTGGATCAAGGCGGGCGTCGACCCTGTGGAAGTCGCCAGGCGGGCCGGGCACAGTCCGGCGGTGCTCTGGCGGTTCTACGCGAAGATCCTCCGCGGCGTTCAGCACCACGCCAACGAGCTGATCAGCCTCGCTCTCTCCGACCAGCAGGGATAACGGACCGTAGATCCCGGACCGACCCCCCGGACCTGGCCACAGGTTGGCCACACGCACTGGTCCAGAGCGGGAATCAATGGCACCGGTGCGGGACGCACACGCAGGTGAGGGTGGGTCTCGGACTTCCGAGACCCACCCTCACCTGCGTGTTTCCTACCTATGCGGAGGCTGTGGGATTTGAACCCACGGTGACATCGCTGCCACGACGGTTTTCAAGACCGTTCCCTTCGGCCGCTCGGGCAAGCCTCCCCGCAGCGCCGGGGGACCCCGGGTGGGGGTCCTGGGCGTGCGGGGGACAGCTTACTGGGGGGAGTCGCCGTTGCGGGCGCCGAGGGTGACCGTGGTGGTGTGGGCGGTGCCGTTGCGGGTGTAGACGACGGTGACCTTGTCCTTGGGCTGGTGCTGCCAGATCTCACCGATCAAGGTCTCGTCGCTGTCGACGATCGTGTTGTCGAACTTGGTGATCACATCACCGGGCTTGAGGCCGGCCAGCGCGCCGGGGCCGCCGGCCTGGACGGAGTCGCTGGTCGCGCCGATCTTGGCGCCGTCGCCCTGGTACTGGCCGTCCAGGCTGACCTGCATGACCGGGTAGACCGGCTGGCCGGTCTTGATGAGCTCGTCGGCGACGCGCTTGGCCTGGTTGATCGGGATGGCGAAGCCGAGGCCGACGCTGCCGCCCTGGCTGCCGGGCTGGGTGGCGCCGCCGGGCTGGATCGCGGAGTTGATGCCGATGACGGCGCCGTTGGCGTTGAGCAGCGGGCCACCGGAGTTGCCCGGGTTGATGGACGCGTCGGTCTGGATGGCGCTCATGTACGAGGACGCCGAGCCCTGGCCGTCGCTGGATGCCACCGGGCGGTGGACCGCGCTGACGATGCCTGTGGTCACCGTGCCCGACAGGCCGAAGGGCGCGCCGATCGCGATGGTGGCGTCGCCGACCGCGGCCTGGTCGGAGTTGCCCAGCGGCAGCGGGGTGAGCGTGACGCCCGAGGCGTCCTTGAGCTTGACCACTGCCACGTCGTAGCCCTGGGCGCGGCCCACCACGGTGGCGTCGTACGTCTTGCCGTTGGAGAAGGTCACCGTCAGCTTGCCGCCGTTGGCCGCGGGGGCCACCACGTGGTTGTTGGTGAGGATGTGGCCCTCGGTGTCGTAGACGAAACCGGTGCCCGTGCCGCTCTCCTGGCTGCCGCTGGCCTTGATGGTGACCACGCGCGGCAGCGCCTTGTTGGCGATGCCGGCCACCGAGGTGGGCGCCCGGTTGAGCGCCTTCTGGCTGCCGGTGTCGGAGACGGTGGTGGAGGACGTCGTGTCGTTGTCGTTGTGCTCGGCCGCCCAGTAGCCGATGCCGCCGCCGACACCGCCGGCGACGAGCGCCGCCACCAATACCGCGGCGACCAGGCCGCCGAAGCCGCGGCGCTTGCGGCCGCCGTCCGGCGGCACCGGCACGGGCGCGCCCCACACCGGGCCCTCCGGGCCGCCCCCGCCGTAACCGGGCTGGGTCTGCGGCGGCTGGCCGCCGGTGGCGTACGCCGGGGTGGCCGGGACCGCGTACGGGTCCCGGGGCGCCTGCTGCTGGTCCGAGGCGTAGCCGGGCTGCTCGGCGCCGTAGGCCGGTGCGTGCGCGGGCTGCTCCGCCCCGTACGCGGGGGCGTGCGCGGTCTGCTCGGCGCCGTACGCGGACCGCTGTGACGGCTGCTCCGCCCCGTACGCGGGCGCCTGCGACGTCTGCTCGGTGCTGCCGTACGCCGACTGCTGCTGATACGCCTGCGCCTGGGCCGGTACGACCGGCGCGGCGGGCGGGGCGTCGTGCACGGGCTGCTGCTGCGGCTGCGCCGGGGGCTCGTACGCCGCCGGCTTCGGCGCCTCGTACCCGCTGTGCCCGCCCTGCTCGTAGGGCGCGGCAGAAGGCACCGGCGGTGTCTGCGGGCCGAGCGCGGCCGGCGGCGGGCCGTACGGCGACGGCGGGCCCACGGGCGGGGGCGCCTGCGCGGGAAGAACCTCGGTCCGGGGCGCGTCGGCGGGCGCGGCAGATGCCGCGGGCGCCGGCGGGGCCGCCGGAGGAGCAGGGGCCTGTGCCGCCGAGTCACTGTCGGGCGCGGCACCGTCGGGCGCGGTCGCTGCCGACTCCGCAGCCGGGGCGGATCCGGCTTCGTTCTCGGTGCTCACAGCGTTTCTCCTCGGGTCAGGACAGGGTAGTGGGGCGAACACAGCATTTCCCACGGCGTGTCGGACCGCCGTAAGCGGTAGCTGTGCATGTCCGTGGCGCGTGCGCGGGGGCCCGGTTCGCGATGCCGCCGGCGAGGCGGTGGCACCATGAACCGGTGACACATGCGCGCGCGGTCCCGGAGGCGTACCCGGACGGGCGACCTGTCCAGGTCGTCGCCCATCGGGGTGCTTCCGAGGATGTACCAGAACATACGCTCGCCGCGTACCGGAAAGCCATCGAGGACGGCGCCGACGCCCTGGAGTGCGACATCCGGCTGACCGCGGACGGGGAGCTGGTCTGCGTCCACGACTGGCGGGTGAACCGTACGTCCAACGGCCGCGGCGCCGTCTCCTCGCTCGAACTGGCCGACCTCGCGGCGCTCGACTTCGGCTCGTGGAAGGGCCAACACACCGACCCCGAGGCGCCCGAACGCCACGACCTGGCCGAACGCAGCCGGGTCCTCACCTTGCGGCGGCTGCTCGAACTCGTCGCGGACACCGAGCGCCGGGTGGAGCTGGCGATCGAGACCAAGCACCCGACGCGCTGGGCGGGGCAGGTGGAGGAGCGGCTGATCGACCTGCTGCGCACCTTCGGCTTCGACCGTCCCCCGCCGCCCGGTGCCGCCTCCCAGGTGCGGGTGATGAGTTTCTCGTCCCGCTCGCTGCGCCGGGTACGGCTGGCGGCACCGGCGCTGCCGACGGTGTATCTGATGCAATATGTGTCGCCGCGGCACAGGGACGGGCGGCTGCCCGCGGGGGTGCGGATCGCCGGGCCGAGCATGCGCATCGTGCGGGCGAATCCGGGGTATGTGGCGCGTTTGCATCGGGCCGGAAACCGCGTCCATGTATGGACGGTCGACGACCCCGCGGATGTGGAGCTGTGCGCACGGCTCGGGGTGGACGCCATCATCACCAACCGGCCGCGACAGGTGCTGGCCCAGTTGAGCGGCTTGAAAGGCCCCCGCGACTGACTTGCCGCCGACATTGCCACGGGCTCGGCGCGGGTGGCTCATGCCCGCGGCATGCGCCTATCACGCGCGGGCGTCCGGGGGGCGTATGAAGTGCGCCAACAGATCTGGGTTGGTCTGTTTCCGGTCGAGTCCCAGAGGGCATCCATCCCGTGGCGTGGGATGAAGGAGGTCACGGGGGTGTCGTTGATGGTCGCGCAGGAAGTGCCGACGTCCTCGACCATGGCACTGCCGCATGGTCCTACCGGCGTCGCGGAAGCACGCAGACGTATGCGCGGGGATCTGTACGCGCAGGACGTGCCGGAGACGGTGATCGACGACGCGGTGCTGATCCTTTCCGAACTGCTCAGCAATTCCTGCCGGCACGCCCGGCCGCTCGGCGACCAGGCCGACGCAATGTACGGGGTGGTGGAGGACACCGCAGGTACGGGCGTCGGCGCACGGTCCGCGGCGCAGGACCGCGGCATACGTGCCGGGTGGGCCATCGGGACGGACGGCCTGCTCAAGGTCGAGGTCACCGACGGCGGCGGCCCGACCAGGCCGCGCCCTTCCAGTCCCTCGCTGACCGCGCACGGCGGCCGGGGCCTGGGCATCGTGGGCAGCCTGGCGCTGCGCTGGGGCGTACGGGACGGCGCGCCGGGCGAGGTCACCGTCTGGGCGCTGCTGCCGGTCCGCGGCCGGCACGCCCGCCGCGACGACCTCGGCAGCGGGGGTACGGGCATCGGCCTGCCCCGCGGCATCCCGCTCGGCCTCCCCCTGGACCTGGCCGAGTCGCTGGACGACCTGAGCTGAACCGGCGGCGCCGGCTTCCCGGGCCGGGTGTACGCCCGTCGCAGCACGTCGCGAGCCGGGTGCCCGCCCGCCGCGGCGCCGACGGTCCGAACCGGGTGTACCCGTCCCAGCGCCGACGCCCCGAGCCGGGTGCCCGCCCATGTGTGGCGGCCCGAGCCACGGCCGCGCCCGCACGGCCGGAGGTAGGCCCGCGACCGTGCGCCGCCCGTACGCCCGTACGCGCCCCCGCCCGTCGTGGTCCGGCCGCGGGCCCGCCGGGCGCTAGGCTCGCGGCGGGAATACCGCCGCACCGGGAGAGACCGAGCCATGGCCAAGAAGCGCGCGACCGCCACCAGCAACAAGGGGGCCGCACAGGCCACCAGGATCGCGGAGGGGGCGGCCGTGCCGGTCGTCGGTGCACGCGAGCCCTGTCCGTGCGGCTCGGGCCGCCGCTACAAGGCGTGTCACGGCCGCGAGGCGGCGCACGCGGTGACCGAGCTGGTCCGGCGGCCCTTCGAGGGCCTGCCCGGCGAGTGCGACTGGGTGGCGCTGCGCGAACTGGTGCCGGCCGCGACCGTGCCGCTCACCCTCAAGGAGCCGCTGCCCGACGGCGTGCCCTCGGTCACCCTCGCCACGGTGCTTCCGATGGCGTGGCCCGGGCTGCGGCGCGACACCGGCGCCGTGCTGCTCGGTCTGCAGAGCGACACCGCTTCGGGTGACATCAGCCGCGACCTCGCCGACACCCTGACCCGGGCGCTCACCGCGGAGCCGGGCAATCCGGTGGAGGGCCGCAGGCCCGCCCCCGACGGGCCGCGGCTACAGGATCTGCTCGACCTGGACGCGGCTTTCGTGCCCGAGGTGCACAGCGGCTTCGCATACTGGCTGGAGGACGCCGGGACCGCGACCGGCGAGGTGGCCGCGTCGCTGGAGCGCGCCAACCAGGCCGCCATCCCGACCGTGCGGCTGACCGGCGTCGACGCGGCCTACTGGTGCGAGACGCCGGAGAAGAACCATCTGCGCTGGGTCATGCCGCACCCGGAGGAGGCGCTGCTCGACGCGATGGCCCGGCTGCACGCGGCCGGCGCGTCCTCGCTCGGCGAGGGGACCCGGCTGGTCGGCTCCTTCCGCGCGCACGGGCTGACGGTGCCGGTGTGGGACCTGCCGGCGGGCATGGGTGCGGACGAGGTCGAGAAGCCGGCGGCGGCGTTCGGCGAGCGGCTGGCCGAGACGCTGGGCCGCGGCGAGCCGCTGACCATGGAGGAGCGGCGGGCCAGGAGCGGCTTCACCAACCGGCAGATCACCCTGAGCTGACCGCTCGCGAGTGCCGCGGGTTCCGGTTGCACCCGGGCGGCCGGGACCCGCGGCACCCGACTGAGCGGTTGGTCAGTGATTCCGGTCACAACTCCCTTGGAATCGCCACGATTCGACGGACCCGTCCCGGCTGGGGAATTTGCGATCGGACGAAGTCTTGTTACCGTTTATTCAGCCCGGTCGCTGATGCATCCCCCGTCGTCAGCGACCGGGTTTTTCATGTTGCGGCGCCGGTCGACGGCAGGCTGACGAAGTGGTCGGCAGCGGGCTCGGCAGCCGGTTCGGACAGCTCAGTCGCCGTCCGACGAGTCCGTGCCGGACGCATGGTGCGACGCGCTGTGGCCCGCGTTGCCGCGGTGGACGCCGTCGCCGTGCGGGCCGGCGGTCGCCGCGGCCAGCGGAAGGACCACGGCGAGCGCCGCGACACTGGCGGCGGCGATCAGGCGCAACCGGTCACCGGTCTCCTGCAGCGGCTGGTGCGATGCCATGTGCCCCTCCCCTTGCGCTCGACGTCATGCCCGTTGCGGCCCGGTGCGGCGCGTGACGGCGGAATGCCACGGACCGAACATAGCGGGCCGGACCACGACATCAGGCCTACCCGTCGCCGTCGCGGCAGTCACCGGCGGACCACGGTTACCCGGACGAGTGAGTGGGCGTTACGCACCCGGCCGTACGAGCAGTGCCTCGACCGTACGCCGCCCGGTGTGCGCACCACATAAGCGCGCATCACCCGTACGGGCGTATGCCCGCGGACAGGGCGCAGGGGCGTACGGCGTGGCAATTGCCACGCCGTACGCCCCTGTCGTCGCTCACGATCAGCGGGTCGGCCGGTCCGCAGGCCGCCCGGTCATGGGGTCGGCCGACCGGAAGGCCGGCCAGTCGCAGAGTGCCCGTCAGAACGTCAGAACGTCAGAACGTCAGCCGGTCGCCGTCCGGGGCCGTACGCCCGGCCCTGACCAGCGCGTCCACCAGCGTGCCGATCGGCGGCAGCCAGGGGGCCTTGCCGCCGGTCCGCTCGTCCGGCACCGGCGGGCGCACCCAGCAGGGCTGCCCGGCGCTGCTCGTCGACGGCGGCAGCACCACATAGCCGCCGTCCCCGTGATAGCGAAGGGAGGTGGGGACCCAGTCGTGGCTGTCGAGGAGTTCGCCCAGGTCGGCCAGCGAGTAGGGGGCGACCAGCAGGAGATACCGGGTGGGGGTGGCGACCACAGGGCCGAGCCGTACCCCGAGGTTCTCCATCGCCTCCAGCGCGCGTGCGCCCGCGACGGCGGGCAGGCTCGCCGCCGACACCCGGTCGCCGGTCGCCAGCACCACCGGTGCGTCGGGCCTGCGGGTCCACCAGGACCGCACCATGCGCGGGTCGCGGGTCGCGGCCAGGAGACCGGGGTTGAGCGGGTGCGCCCCGGGCACCGGGCAGTTGGGACGCGCGCAGGCGCACGGCGGCGATCCCGCCGTCCGCCAACTGCCGCGTCCGTCGAGCCCGACACCAGGCACAACCCGCCATTGCCACTGCTCAGCGTAGGTGAGCGCCGCGTTGAGCAACGCGGTCCGCTCCTTTCGCTGTAGTGAGATCTTGCGTCGCCTTCCGAGGATCTCGCGCATCAGCGCTCGTTCCTTTCCGTTAACGCCCAGGGATCTGCCCATTACAGAACGTAACTTGTCGAGCACACCGCTTACGAGGCAGCGCATCACGCCGCCAGCCGAGCGTGGAACGTGGCGGAGGGTAGCGCGCATATGGCGCTTGTCTGTTCGCGGTGCCCTGATCGTGACCCACCGGTCGTGGTGCACGTCGGGCCCGGCACCCCTCGCCACTCGGGGTTGGGTCGGCCGTCAACTGATTACGTACATACGACGCTTGAGCCAGACTTCGGGTTCCTACCCATCGCCCGCAATATGACGCGCTGTTGGCTGGGATCAGTCGACAGCGCGCATAGAGCAGGGGTGGCTGTTTTCGGCCAACGTATTGCGAGAAGGGTGTCGGCCGCAAGCGGTCCGACACCAGTCCTTGTACCAGGACAATCCTGGACATGCCCACGATGAGGCGTGTAGAAGTGGGTTCCCTGACAGCGGCGCAGCACACATGGGGGTTTGAGATGCTCATCATGCGGGTGCTCCGCACACTGCGAACGAAAAGCGCCGATTGCCCCACCTGCGTGCCACTGGCCGGAAGTTCCCGGCCATGAACCCGGCCCATGTCAGAAAAGTGGCCGGAACCGAGCCACGCAGGTCTGCCACAGCGCATACTCCCGCTACGCCTGTCACTTCTGCGTCTCCTGTTGCCGCCGTCGCGGCCACCCCATTCCCAGCGGCCCCCGCCGCCCCATCCGCACCGCCCGCCGTGTCGGTTTCCACGCTGCCGGAACGCGGCTCGCCCGAGCATGCGCCGGCCGTGCAGGACCGCCTCGCGTCCTGGGTCTGCGACCTGTCCCTGCTGCACGAACTGACCGAACGGCTCGCCCGTACGGCACTGCTCGACGACACGCTGCGTGAGGTGCTGCGGGCCGGGTCCACCCTGGTCGGCGCACGGCGCGGCCTGATCGCGCTGGCGCCCGCCGACGGGCTGGGACCCGACACCACCGTCGGACTCGGCCTCAACCACGCCGAGCTGGGCGCCCTGGAGACCGTGGACTTCGGCCGCGGCCCGGTGGGCGCTGACGAGGTCGTGCACGCCGATCTGCGGCGCGGCGACCACCCGGACGCCCGGCACCGCGAGGTCGCGGCGCACCTCGGCCTCGGAGCCGGCTACGGGCTGGCGCTGGCCGTGGACGGCACCGGACTCTCACCCCGTGTCGGCGACTTCTCCACAAGCGGCGCCGCCTCCTCCGCAAACGCGGGCGGCAGCTCGTCCGCAGCCTTCGCCGACTCCGCCACAGGCCTGGACAGCCTCTCCACAGGCCCGGACGTCCCTTCCACAGGTTTCCCCCACTCCTCCACAAACGGCGGCGCCCCTTCCGCGGCCGGCCGGAGCCGGCTCGGCAGTGCCGTCTGGTTCTACGACGAGGCCGCCGATCCCACCGACAGGCAGCGCCGGCTGGCAGGTCTGTACCTGCGGCTCGCCGCCGAGCACATCGCCCGCGGCCTGGAGCTGGCCCGGGCGCGCCACGCGAGCGCCGAACTGGTCGCCGAGATGCTGCCCGCCCGGCTGCCGCGCGTGCCCGGCGTGCGGATGGCCGTACGGCACCGCACCGGCCCGCTGGGCGGCGGCGACTGGTACGACGCCCTGCCGCTGCCCGAGGGAGCGCTCGGGCTGGCCGTGGGCGGGGTGACCGGCGCGGGTCCCGGCGCGGTGGCCGCGATGGGGCGGCTGCGGGCGTCCCTGCGGGCGTACGCGGTGATGGAGGGCGAGGACCCGGTCGCGGTGCTCTCCGACCTCGAACTGCTGCTCAGGCTGACCGAGCCGGGCCGCTCCGCGACCGCGCTGTTCGGCCACGCGTGCGCGCCGCTGCCGTCCGGCGGGCGCCGGGTCACGCTGGCGGGCGCCGGGCACTGCCCGCCGCTGCTGGTCGGCGACCACCGCTGCGAATACGTCGAGACGTCGCTGTCTGCGCCGCTGAACATGCTCGGCTGCTGGGAGGCGCCCAGCGTCGAGGTGCACGTACGGGCCGGCGAGAGCCTGGTGCTGTACACCGACGGGCTGCTGCACCGTACGGGCGAGTCCATCGACCGGGCCTTCGCCCTGCTGCACGCGGCCGCCCGGAGCGCTCCGGGGCCCGTACGCGAGGACCCCGGGCTGCTGGCCGACCACCTGCTGCACACCGTGCTGCCCGGCGGCCTGGACGCGACCGGGGGCGTGGAGGACCTGGTGCTGCTGGTGGCCCGTTTCGACTGAGAGTGGGCCCGCCTACGATGGACGGAAGTTTCATCGCGGAGGAGGCAGGGACGTGGCGGAGGCCGACCAGCAGCAGGGCGCGACCGGGGACGAGCGCAGCGAGGCGGAGCAGAAGGCCGCGGAGGGCGGGCAGGACACCGCCCAGGACAAGCCGATCAAGCAGCGCAAGAACGGCCTCTACCCGGCGGTGTCCGACGAGCTGGCCGCTTCCATGAAGTCCGGCTGGGCCGACACCGAATTGCGCGGGCTGGCCCCCATAGCGCAGGCCGGCCACACCGCGGTCCGCCGTGCCGCGGTCTCGGCGCGCTTCCCCGGTGAGCGGATCGTCGTCCCCGCGGGAAATCTGCGGACGCGGTCCAATGACACCGAATACCCCTTCCGGGCCGGCACCGAATACGTCCACCTCACCGGCGACCAGACGCAGGACGCGGTCCTGGTGCTGGAGCCGCTGGCGGACGGCGGGCACCAGGCGACGGCGTATCTTCTGCCGCGCTCGGACCGCGAGAACGGTGAATTCTGGCTGGACGGCCAGGGCGAGCTGTGGGTCGGCCGCCGGCACAGCCTGGCCGAGGCCGAGCAGCTGCTCGGGCTGCCCTGCCGCGACGTGCGCAAGGCCGCGGCGGACCTGCGCGAGGCCACCGGCCCGGTCCGGGTCGTACGCGGCCACGACGCGGGCGTCGAGGCCGCGCTCACCGACAAGGTGACGGCCGAGCGGGACGCGGAGCTGACCGCCTTCCTTTCCGAGCTGCGGGCGGTCAAGGACGACTTCGAGATCGCCGAGCTGGAGCAGGCCTGCGCGTCGACCGCACGCGGCTTCGAGGACGTCGTCAAGGTGCTGGACAAGGCGGAGGCCACGTCCGAGCGCTACATCGAGGGCACGTTCTTCCTGCGCGCCCGGGTCGAGGGCAATGACGTCGGCTACGGCTCGATCTGCGCGTCGGGCCCGCACGCCACCACCCTGCACTGGGTGCGCAACGACGGCCCGGTCAGGTCCGGCGACCTGCTGCTGCTCGACGCGGGCGTGGAGACGCGCACCCTCTACACCGCGGACGTCACCCGTACGCTGCCGGTCAGCGGCCGTTTCACACCGATCCAGCGGCAGATCTACGACGCCGTGCACGCCGCGCAGCAGGCGGGCATCGAGGCGGTCAAGCCGGGCGCCGCCTATCGCGACTTCCACGAGGCCGCGCAGCAGGTGCTGGCCGAGCGGCTGGTCGAGTGGGGCCTGCTCGACGGGCCCGTCGAGCAGGTGCTGGAGCTCGGACTGCAGCGCCGCTGGACACTGCACGGCACCGGGCACATGCTCGGCCTCGACGTCCACGACTGCGCGCACGCCCGGACCGAGGCGTACGTGGACTGCACCCTGGAGCCCGGCATGGTGCTCACCGTCGAGCCCGGGCTGTACTTCCAGGCCGACGACCTGACCGTGCCGGCGCAATACCGCGGCATCGGGGTCCGGATCGAGGACGACATCCTGGTGACGCCGGACGGCAACCGCAATCTGTCGGCGGCGCTGCCGCGCGGCGCGGACGAGGTCGAGGCGTGGATGGCGGAACTGCGGGGGTAATCCTCAGCGGTCCCTGGCGCCCGGTCGTCGGCCGGGCACCGGGAGTCGGGCGGCCGGGCTCCTTGCGTCGGGGCGGGCGAGGGCGTCCTCGTCGGGGCGGCCGGACGGCAGGGGCGGTCGGAGGTCGGGCCGTCCGGCTGTCCGGCGTGCTGTCCGGCGTGCTGTCCGGCGTCAGGACGCCTTGAGCAGCGCCCCGTCGCGCCACTTGAGCACCTTGTCGAAGGACACGACCGTGCCGTGCCCCGGCCGGTCGTGGAAGCGCACATGGTCCACCAGCGCTTCGATCAGGAAGAGTCCGCGCCCGTGCTCGGCGTACTGCCCCCGGTGGGTCAGCGGCCGGGCCGGGTGCAGGACCCAGTCGGGCTTGCGATCGAACTCGGGTGTGCGGTCGAACTCGGATACGCGGTCGCGGGACGAACCCGGCCCGGAGTCGGCGACCTCGATCCGGCAGCAGTCACCGTCGATCAGGGCGGTGACGCAGTAGCCGGTCGCCGATCCGGCGTGTTCCACGGCGTTCGCGCAGGCCTCGGACAGTGCCACGCAGAGGTCGAAGGAGGTGTCGGGGTCGACCCCGGCGGTCTCCATGGTCCCCAGCAGAAGTCTCCGGGCGAGCGGCACGCTCGCAGCCTCGCGCCGCAAATGGAGGGACCACCAGATGCTCATGCTCCAGCCTCCTGGCTGCGGCTCGACATACGGTTACGTATTGCCGCGAAGAGCACTCCGTAAGCGTGGCGTTGACGTGATGCCGCTCATTCGGCCGATGCGTGCGCCGGGCGTACGGGTGTAGGGAAACAGACCGGAAACACCACCGCGAGCCTGCACCCCCTGTTCCCGGCCGGTGCCCGCGGTGAGAGGATGACCGCCGTCATGGCTTCCCCCGCCACCGCTGTGCGCGCAGGCGCCGGCATGCGACTGCTACGGGCCGCGGTGTTCACCGCGGTCTGCGTCGTGCTGGCCGCGGCCGGGCACACACTGGCCTCGGGCACCGCGGTGCCGATGTGGTCGCTGGTGCTCGGGTGGCTGGCGGTCTTCGCCGTCGTGGCGCCGCTGGCGGGCCGGGAGCGGACGCTGCCGAGCATCGCGGCGGCCCTCGCGGCGGGGCAACTCGCCCTGCACACGGTCTTCGGCGCGGGCCAGATGTGCGCCACGCAGTCACTCACTCCTTCGAGTGACAAAAACGGCGGTCTGTTGTCGATCGCCGCCCGGCTGGTGTGCGACAGCCACGGGCAGCAGCTCACCCCGCGGAGCGCCCGGCAGATCGTCATCAACGCCGGCATCGACCCGAACGGCCCGCATTCCATGCCGGACATGCCCGGCATGGTGTCGCAGGCCGGTGGCAGCGGCGGTACGCACCCGGTCATGGCGACCCTGCCGCTGTGCTCGCTGCCGATGCTGCTCGGCCACCTGTTCGCCGCCCTGGTGGCGGGCTGGCTGCTGCGGCGCGGCGAGGCCGCGCTGTGGCGGCTGGTCCGGCTGTCGGTACGCGGCGCCGCCGGGCTGGCCGCGCTCAGCCCCGCGGTCCTGCGCCGCGCCCATGTGCTGCTGTCCGCGCTCGCCGCCGGAATCTCCTGCTCCCGGCCGCACGGCATACGGCGTACGGGTGACGCCCCGGCCGCCGGCTGCCGCACGGTCCTGCTGCGGCACTCCGTGGCCAGGCGCGGCCCGCCACCGGTGGCACTGGCGGCCTGACGCGGTGTCCGCTCCCCCTTTCACCGGGGGTGAGCCGGCGACGGCGCGCGGGTCCGCCCGGCCGCGACCCGCACAGGAGTGCACCAAAGGCGCACCCGCGTACCCGTACGGACATCCCGTCGCACATCGCGACGGCGGGGATGACCGCGTACGCGTGTCCCGGTCGGCACCCGTGCGCAGGCGGCGCGGCCCGCACCATGCCACCGTCCGCACCACTCACCGTGGAGAACCCCAGCCATGAGCAGTTTCCGTATGTCGCACCTGCGCAGCCGCGCCGCCACCGTCGCCGCTCTCGCCGGCGCCACCGTCCTGCTGGCCGCCGTGCCGGCCTTCGCCCATGTCACCGTGCAGCCGGCCACCGCCGCCAAGGGCGGTTACACCACGGTCGCCTTCAAGGTGCCCAATGAGCAGGACAGCGCGTCCACCGTCAAGGTCGAGGTCAACCTGCCGACCGACCACCCGATCGCGTCGGTCTCGCTGCAGCCCGTCCCCGGCTGGACGGCGCAGGTGACGACGTCGAAGCTGGCCACCCCGCTGAAGACCGACGACGGCACGGTCGACCAGGCCGTCTCGAAGATCACCTGGAGCGGCGGGAAGATCGCGCCCGGGCAGTTCCAGCAGTTCCCGGTCTCCTTCGGGCCGCTGCCCTCCGACGCGGCGTCGCTGTCGTTCAAGACGCTGCAGACCTACGACAACGGCGACATCGTGCGCTGGATCGAGGTCCCGCAGGCAGGGCAGGCCGAGCCGCAGAATCCCGCGCCGACCCTGACGCTGACCGCGCCGGAGGCCGACGGCGCCGCCACTGCTACGGGTACGCCCGCACCGGCGCCCGCCTCCGACGGCAAGGCCACCGAGCAGGCCTCCTCCGGCGGCAGCGACAGCGACGGCACCGCCCGCGCCCTGGGCATCGCCGGGATCGTGGTCGGCGCGGCAGGCGTCGGCTTCGGAGTCTTCGCCGGGCGGCGCCGTACGGCCGGGCAGGACGGCTCGGGCGGCGGCGCGGCCTGACCGCACCGGTCACCACGCCGGGCGGCCGCGGTCCGCACACCGCGGCCGCCCGGCCCACTCGTCATCGCACTTTGAGGACCACCTTCATGCGTACCACCATCAAGACCGGCGCCGTCGCACTCGCCGCCGCCTGCGCCCTCCTGCTGACCGGCTGCGGGGGCTCGTCCGGCGGCTCCGACTCCGGCTCCGCGCAGGGCGCCGGCAGCCTGGCCGATGTGAGCGGGGCCAACACCAAGCCGGGCACGGTGCTCGACACACCCTTCGCCAAGCCGCAGCTGCGGCTCACCGACAACCACGGCAAGCCGTTCGACCTGGTCAAGCAGACCGCGGGCCGGCCCACCCTGCTCTTCTTCGGCTACACCCACTGCCCCGACGTCTGCCCGACCACCATGAGCGACCTGGCACTCGCCAAGGCCAAGCTGCCGCAGGCCGACCAGGACAAGCTGCGGGTCGTCTTCGTCACCTCCGACCCGGAGCGCGACACCCCCGCCCGGCTGACCGAATGGCTCGGCGCGATGGACAAGAGCTTCATCGGGCTGACCGGCGACTTCACCACCATCCAGGCCGCGGCCCGGTCGGTCGGTGTCGGCATCGAGGCGCCGGTCAAGGAGAAGGACGGCAGCATCACCGTCACCCACGGCGCCGAGGTGCTGGCGTTCTGGCCCAAGGACGACAAGGGGCATGTGCTGTACATGTCCGGGACCACGGCCGAGGAGTTCGCCCACGACCTGCCGAAGATCATCAGGAGTGAGGCGCCGTGAAAAGGCGGCGCGCGCTCCTCGGCGCACTGGGCGGAGCCGTGGCAGTGGCCGCGGCGAGCGGCGCCGCGGCCGGTCTCGCCGGACACAGCGGCTCCGGAGGTCCGGCAAGGCTGACGGTGAGCGGCGGATACATACCGAGGCCTTTGCTGACCGACGAAGCCGCCGCATACGTGACGGTGTCCAACAGCGGAGGTACGGACGCACAATTGACGTCGGTGACCACGCCGCTGGCCGCGCACGTCACCCTGCACACGACGACCGGCACCACCATGCGCCAGGTGACGTCGCTGACCGTGCCCGCGGGCGGGCGGCTCGTCCTCGGCACCGGCGGCGCCCACATGATGCTGGAAACACTCACCCACATGCCCTCGGTGGGCGAGCGGATCACCCTGATGCTCCACTTCACCCACGCCACGCCCGCCACGGTCACGCTCACCGTGCCCGTGCGGCCGACGACGTATCACCCGAGGGGCTGAGCGAAGGATGAACAGACGGTTGTACGTGCCGGGGTCCGCGGCCGTGTCCGCGCCGACGTCCGGGGATCGCCCGGGAGCCGGCGGTGCGCGCGGCCCGCTGCGCAGGCTGGCCGCGGTCGTGGCCGCCTGCTGCGCGCTGTTCGCGGTGCTGCTGGCCACGGCCACGCCCGCGTCCGCGCACGCGGCGCTGATCCGTACCGACCCGGCGGACGGGTCCGTGGTGCGGACCGCGCCGCAGCAGGTGGTGCTCACCTTCTCCGAGGGTGTGCTGCTGTCCGCCGACTCGTTGCGGGTGCTCGACCCGGCCGGCACCAACGTGGCCACGGGCTCGCCCGGCCACGCCACGGGCAAGGACTCCGGGTCCACCGCGACGGTCGCGCTGCGCACCGGGCTCGGCAACGGCACGTACACCGTCGCCTGGAAGGCGGTCTCGCAGGACAGCCACCCGGTCGCGGGCGCCTTCACCTTCTCGGTCGGCGCGGCCTCGAAGACCACCGTCGACCTGTCGGAGCAGGCCTCGCTCGGCGGCGGCTCGGCGGGCACGCTCTACGGCGTCGCCCGCTACTTCGCCTACGGCGGTTTCGCGCTGCTGGTGGGCGGCTGCGTCTTCCTGACCGTGTGCTGGCCCCGCGGCGCCCTGCTGCGGCCGCTGCAGCGCCTGGTGGCGGGCGGCTGGGCCACCCTGGTCGCGGCCACCATCGCGCTGATCATGCTGCGCGGCCCGTACGTCAACGGCAGCGGGCTCGGCGACGCCTTCGACCTGAGCGTGATGCGCGCCCAGTTGGAGACCCGGCCGGGCGCCGCCCTGGTCTCCCGGCTGCTGCTGCTGGCCGCCGCCGCGGTCTTCCTCGCCGTGCTCTTCGGCAGCTACGCCAAACGCGAGGACCCGGAGGAGCGCGCCGACCTGGCGTGGGGCCTCGGTATCGGCGGCAGTGTCGTCGCGGTCGGCATCGCCGCCACCTGGGCGATGGCCGAGCACGCCTCGGTCGGAATCCAGCGCAAGGTGGCGATGCCGGTCGACGTGATCCATCTGCTGTCCATGGCGGTCTGGCTCGGCGGACTGATCACGCTGCTGACCGCGCTGAGCGCGCCGTCCACGGCCGGTACGGTCGAACGCTCCGCCGTTAGCCGCTTCTCCACCATCGGCCTGACCGCGGTCACCACGCTGGTCGGCACCGGCACCTACCAGGCGTGGCGGCAGATCGGTACCTGGCGCGCCTTCACCGACACCTCCTACGGGCGGCTGCTGCTGATCAAGATCGGGCTGGTGGGCGCGCTGGTGTGTGTCGCCTGGTTCTCGCGCCGCTGGACGCGGTCCATCGGCGAGGCGACGGGAGCGGTGGCGGTCGCCACGGCCACGACCGGGAAGGTCGGCCGGCAGACGGCCCGTCAGGCGCCCCGGGAGACGGTCAGGGCGACCGCCGGCGGCACCGACACGTCGGTACAGGGCGACGTCAAGGACAAGGCCGCCGCGGACTCCGCCGAGGACACCGAGTCCTCCGCGGGCACCGGGCCCGCCTCGTCCTCAGGGGCGGGTACGGATACCGGCGCGGACGATCCGCGGCGTATGGCGCAGCTGCGCAGGCAGCAGGCCGCCCGCACGGCCGCCCGGGACAGGAAGGTCCGCGACTCCGACCCGGCCAGGGTGGCGCTGCGCCGCTCGGTCCTGGCCGAGGTCGGGATCGCCGTGGTGCTGCTGACCGTCACGACGCTGCTCACCGGCAGCCAGCCGGGCCGGGCCGCGGAGGAGCAGAAGGCGCTCGCCCCCGCGCCCGCGGCCCCCGGCGCGACCGCCCCGGCACCCGGCGCGTCGCAGGACGCCGACCTGCGTATCCCCTTCGACACCGGCGGCCCGGGCGGCAAGGGCATCGCGGACCTGGTCCTGTCGCCGGCGCGGGCCGGCACCACCGCGGTCGTGCACCTGGAGCTGACCGACCCCGCGGGACTGGCGGTCAAGGCGCCGGAGGTCCGGCTCGCCTTCACCCTTCCCGCGCAGCACCTCGGCCCGCTGGCTGTGAAGGTGACCCCCTTCAGCGCCGGACACTGGATCGCGTCCACCGTGCGGCTGCCGCTCGCGGGCAGCTGGCAGGTCGCGCTGACCGTCCGCACCTCCGACATCGACGAGGTGACCGTGACAAGGAACGTACAGATCACATCGTGAGCGAGCAGGCATGAGCAAGGCAGGCAGGATCAGGACGGGCCGCCGCGGCGGCGGCGCGGCAATGGACGACCCGGCGGGCGACGCGGCAATGGGCGGCGCCGTGGGAAAGGGCGGCGCCGAGAAGGGCGGCGCGGACAAAAGCGCCGCCCCGATGCGGGAAAGGTCCGCGCCGATCAGCCGGCGGCGGCTGCTCGGCAGCGCGGGCGCCGCGGGTGCGGCCGGGCTGATCGCCGGCGGCGCGGCAGGGGCGGGCGTGGCGGCGGCGGTGGACAGCGAGCCGACCGCGCTGGCCACGGTCGGCTCGGCACACATCCCCTTCGAAGGCGTCCGGCAGGCGGGCATCGTGCAGCCCGCGCAGGCCCGCGGCCACCTGGTGGCCTTCGACCTGGTGCCGGGTGCCGACCGCAGGGCCGCCGCCGCGCTGCTGCGGCGCTGGTCGGACGCGGTGCGCACGATGACGGGGACGGACCGTCCGTCGGCCCCCGCCGCGTACGACGACCAGGTGGCGTACGACGCGGGTCCCGCCTCGCTGACCGTCACCTTCGGTTTCGGCAGCAGCTTCTTCGGGCGCACCGGGCTCGGCGGCGCCCTGCCGGAGGCGCTGGCGCCGCTGCCGGACTTCGCCGGCGACCGTCTCGACCCCGGGCGCAGCAACGGCGACCTGTGGGTGCAGATCGGGGCGGACGACGCGCTGGTCGCCTTCCATGCGCTGCGGGTGCTGCAGAAGGCGGCCAGGGGCACGGCGGCGGTGCGCTGGCAGATGAACGGCTTCAACCGCACGCCGGGGGCGACCGCCCGCCCGATGACCGGCCGCAATCTGATGGGGCAGATCGACGGCACCAACAATCCGAAGCCGTCGGAGGCGGACTTCGAGCAGCGGGTCTTCGTCCCGGCGAAGGGGTCGCCCGCGTGGATGGCGGGCGGGTCCTACGCGGTGGTGCGGCGGATCCGGATGCTGCTCGACGACTGGGACCACCTGTCGACGGCGCGCCAGGAGAAGGTGATCGGGCGGCGCAAGTCCGACGGAGCGCCACTGTCGGGCGGCACCGAATTCACCCCGGTCGACCTGCGGAAGGTCAACGCCGACGGTTCGCTCGCCATCGCCGGCGACGCGCACATCCGGGTCGCCGCAGCGGCGTCCAACGGCGGCGCGGCCATGCTGCGGCGGGCCTTCTCCTATCACGACGGCATCGGCGCCGACGGTGTCCCGGACGCCGGGCTGCTCTTCGTGGCGTGGCAGGCCGACCCGGTGAAGGGCTTCGTGCCGGTGCAGCGCAAGCTCGACGGCGGTGACGGCCTGTCGCGCTTCCTGCGGCACGAGTCGAGCGGGCTGTTCGCGGTGCCGGGCGGCGCGGGACCGGGGGAATACGTCGGGCAGCGCCTGCTGGAGGGCTGAGCGCGCGGGCGCCGCGACCCGTACGGCGCGGGGTGTGCGGGCCGTTAGGCTGATTGCATGACGTCAGCGAGCCGCTACACCTATCTGGGCCCCGAGGGCACCTTCACGGAGGCCGCGCTGCGCTCGCTGCCGGAGGCCGCCACCCGTGAGCTGGTGCCGACGGTGTCGGTACCGGCGGCGCTGGACGCGGTGCGCAGCGGCGAGGCGGGCGGGGCGCTGGTGCCGATCGAGAATTCGGTGGAGGGCGGCATCACCGCCACCCTGGACGAGCTGGCGTTCGGCGGGCCGCTGATGATCTACCGCGAGGTGCTGCTGCCGATCGCCTTCGCCCTGCTGGTACGCCCGGGGACGGACCTGGCGTCGGTGAAGACCGTCACCGGGCACCCCGCGGCCCAGGCCCAGGTGCGGCAGTGGCTGGCCGAGCACCTGCCCGACGCGGTGTGGGAGTCGGCGGCGTCCAACGCGGACGGCGCCCGGCTGGTGCAGGAGGGCCGCTTCGACGGCGCCTTCGCGGGGGAATTCGCCGCGCCGACGTACGGCCTCGAAGCGCTGGCCGCCGAGATCCATGACGCGCAGAACGCGACGACGCGTTTCGTCCTGGTCGGCCGCCCCGCGCGCCTTGCGGCGCCGACCGGGGCCGACAAGACCTCGGCGGTCTTCTGGCTGCGCGACGACCACCCCGGTGCGCTGCTCGAACTGCTGCAGGAGTTCGCGATCCGCGGGGTGAACCTGATGCGGATCGAGTCCCGGCCGACCGGCCGGGGCCTGGGCCAGTACTGCTTCTCGGTGGACGCCGAGGGCCATCTGACCGACCGGCGGGTCGGCGAGGCGCTGATGGGCCTGCGGCGGCGCTGCCTGAACGTACGCTTCCTCGGTTCCTACCCGCGCGCCGACGAGGTGGCGGGGACGGTGGCCCGCGGCACGGGGGACGCGGAATTCACCGAGGCCGCGGACTGGCTGAACCGGGCGCTCGACGGGCGCGGCTGACGCCGCTCCGCACGTTGTGCACAGCTACTGACGAGTTATCCACAGGCGGGTCGCGCAGCCTGTGGGTAACTGGGGACAAGTCGACAGATGAAGCCGACGTAGTCGACAAATTGGTACACAGACGCCAGGACGCCACAGAGTGACACAGGGCACACCTCGTCATCCCAATTCGTCCGGTCCACTCGTCCGAGGGAGTATTTCTCACTCGAAAGTGAGTGTGGAACGGGTTTTGACGGGGAATCCATGGCCGAACACCGAGCCCCCGGAATGCCCCCGTCCCTTCTCCACAGATTTTCCCCACACCCTGTGGAAAAGTCGTGGAGATCTCGGGCTCCCCTGTGGATAACCTGCTTCCGCAGCGGTGATCAACTCCGTTTCTCCACAAGCCCGATGCCCCGCACGAGGGACGTCCGCAATAGGGTTGACGAGCGCTTTTTCCACCCTCTATGTGTATTTCTCCCGCTTTTGTTGCGAAACGCTCATATCGGGCATAAAGCCCTTAAGTTGTCGCGTGCGATGCCCGCGCCCCGGTAGCCTGTAGCCGTGATCGACCTTCGCCTGCTTCGTGAGGACCCCGACCGTGTGCGCGCCTCCCAGCGCGCCCGTGGAGAGGACGTCGCACTTGTCGACTCCCTGCTCTCCGCCGACGAGCGGCGCAGGGCGTCCGGGACCCGCTTCGACGAGCTGCGCTCGGAGCAGAAGCAGTTGGGCAAGCTGATCCCCAAGGCGCAGGGCGACGAGAAGGCCGAGCTGCTGCGGCGGGCCGGCGAGCTGTCGGCCGCGGTCAAGGCCGCCGACGCCGAGCAGCACCAGGCGGCGGACGAGGCCCAGCGGCTACTGCTCGAACTGGGCAACATCGTCCACCCCGACGCCCCGATCGGCGGCGAGGAGGACTTCGTCGTCCTGGAGCAGCACGGCGCCCCGCGCGACTTCGCCGCCGAGGGCTTCACCCCCCGCGACCACCTGGAGCTGGGCGAGATGCTCGGCGCCATCGACACCGAGCGCGGCGCCAAGGTGTCGGGCTCGCGCTTCTACTACCTCACCGGCGTCGGCGCACTGCTGGAGCTGGCCCTGGTCAACGCGGCGATCTCGCAGGCCACCGCGGCCGGCTTCACCCCGATGCTGACCCCGAATCTGGTCAAGCCCGCGGCCATGGCGGGCACCGGCTATCTGGGCCAGGTCGAGGACGACGTCTACCACCTCGACAAGGACGACCTCTACCTGGTCGGCACCTCCGAGGTCCCGCTGGCCGCCTACCACATGGACGAGATCATCGACGCGGCCCGGCTGCCGCTGCGCTACGCCGGGTTCTCGTCGTGCTACCGGCGCGAGGCGGGCTCGTACGGCAAGGACACCCGCGGCATCTTCCGGGTGCACCAGTTCGACAAGGTCGAGATGTTCGTGTTCACCACCCCCGAGGAGGCGGAGGCCGAGCACCAGCGGCTGCTGGCCTGGGAGAAGCAGTGGCTGACCTCGCTCGAACTGCCCTTCCAGGTGATCGAGCTGGCCTCGGGCGACCTGGGCTCGTCGGCGTCGCGCAAATTCGACTGCGAGGCGTGGATCCCGACGCAGGGCAAATACCGCGAGCTGACATCGACCTCGAACACCCTCGAATTCCAGGCCAGGCGGCTCGGAGTGCGGCTGCGGGACAGCGATGGCACCCGGCCGCTCGCCACCCTCAACGGCACGCTGTGCGCGGTCACCCGGACGATCGTGGCGCTGCTGGAGAATCACCAGCAGCCCGACGGCTCGGTGCGCGTACCCGACGTGCTGCGGCCGTATCTGGGCGGCCGTGAGGTCCTGGAACCGGTCGCCTCCGCCACGGCCGCCTTCTCCGCCGCCGCCAAGTGAGCGGCGCCGGAGCGTTGGCGGACCCGTCGCGGCAGCCGCACACGCTGCCCTACCGGCTGGTCGCCACCGATCTGGACGGCACGCTGCTGCGCAGCGACGCCACCGTCTCGCAGGGCTCCCGTGACGTGCTCGCCGCGGTCGCCGCGAAGGGGGCCGCGCACATCGTCGTCACCGGCCGCTCGGTGCCGTGGACCCGCCATGTGCTGGACGACCTGGGCTATACGGGCCTGGCCGTCTGCGGGCAGGGCGCCCAGGTCTACGACGCGGCGGCCGGGCGGCTGCTGACCTCGGTCACGCTGGACCGGCAGCTCGCCGCCCTGGCGCTGGCCAAGATCGAGGCCGAGGTCGGGCCGCTGGCGGTGGCCGCCAGCCGGGACGGGCTCAGCGGCGATGTGCTGATCGGCCCGGGGTACGTCTACAACCCCGAGCTGCCGGTCATCCACATCGGCGGCGCCGACGAGCTGTGGGCCGAGCCGATCAACAAGCTCTACATACAGCACCCGGAGCTGACCGACGACGAACTGACCCTGGCGGCCGGCGACGTGGCCGGCGACCTGGTCGGCGCCACCATGGCGGGGGCCGGCATCGTGGAGTTGCTGCCGCTGGGCCTCAGCAAGGCGACCGGCCTGTCGCTGGCCGCCCGGCGGCTCGGGGTGCCGGCCGCCGAGACCATCGCCTTCGGCGACATGCCCAACGACATCCCGATGCTCGCCTGGGCCGGTTACGGCGTGGCCATGGCCAACGCCCACCCCGAGCTGAAGCAGGTCGCCGACGAGGTCACCGCGTCCAACGACGAGGACGGCATCGCGCTGGTCCTCGACCGGCTCTTCGGCCCGTTCTGACTCACTCCCGCGGCCCATCTCCACGGGGCGCGGTGACCGGGGTGACCGCGTAGCAGCACAGCCCGATCAGCACCGCGGTCAGGTGGCCGAGGTCGGTGTAGGTGCCGTCGTTGATCACCGGGACGGCGAAGAAGCCGAGGACCGCCGCCAGATACGCCCAGCGCCACGGCCGGGGCACCCGGTAGGCGAGCACCCCGACGATCCCGGCCAGCCCGTAGCTCACCCCGATGTCCACGGAGTGCGCCAGGGCGTGCGGCAGCCGGTCGTCCTGTATGCCGAAGAAGACCGCCTTCTGGCTGAGCAGTGTCGCGCCGATATGCGCGGTGGCCGCGGTGAACAGCCAGCGCCAGGTGCCGAGCCAGCGCTCCGCGGGGGCGTGCACCACCTCGAACAGCACGGCGTAGAAGGCGAAGCCGGACGGTGTCTCGATCCAGAAGGCGCTGCCGATCAGTACGCGGATCGGGTGATGGTGCAGCTCGACCAGGTTGGTGCTGACGCTGTGCAGCAGATACGAGCGGGCGTGCGGCGGCGCGAGCGCCGTGATGGCGCTGGTGACCGCCAGTATCGCCAGCCATGTGTGGGTGCCGGGCGACGACCGCACCCATTGCGCGGCGAAACGCCACGCGTCGCGCGGGGTGACGCGGCGGAGCCGGTGCGCCGCGACGCGGATCCGAAGGGGTACGGTCCGCGCCGCCTGCGTCGTCTGCTGGGCCATTGCCCCCAGTCTTCACCCCTGTGCTGTGCGCTGCCCGCCGACCGTGTCAGCGGCCCCGCACACCACCGCCGCAGATGTCACTCCTCCCCGGCGAGCTTGAGGCTGCGCAGTTTGCGGCCGGCGAACCAGGTGGCCGCGGCCGTGGCCACGACCAGCAGCACGACGCTCGCGGTCAGGCCGACGTCGGAGCTGACCACGTCGCCGTGGGCCAGCTTCTGCGCCACCGCCATCCCCCACTGCTGGACGCTCAGGGTGCGCGCTCCCGGCACCACATTGCCGATCACGCCCTCCCAGACCAGCGCGTAGACCAGGCTGACGACCACGGCGTGCCGGGTGAGCACACCGAGCAGCAGGAAGATCGCGGCATAGGCGATGGATGCGACGGCGGCGCCTATGGCGAAGGCGACGGCCACATTCTGGCCGTTGCTGTTGAGGATGTAGCCGGCCAGCAGGGTCGGGATCGCGGAGAAAGCCATGGTGACGCCGATCGCGACCAGCAGTTTGGTGGAGATGATCGTGCCGCGTCTGATCGGCTTGGCCAGCAGGTAGACGATCGCCCCGTCGTCGATCTCCGGGCCGATCGCGCCGGTGCCGGCGATGACGCCGACCAGCGGCACCATCGCGCTGAGCCCGAACCCCTGCAGCACGTCGGCCGCGGTGGAGTCGTCGGGGCCGGCCAGCAGCCGGACCGCGCTGACGATGATCAGCAGGAGCAGCGGGAGGGCGAAGAGCAGCAGGGCACGGCGGCGGCCGAGCAGTGCCCGGTAGGTGAGCCGGGCGACGGTCGGATGGTAGAACCTGGGTCCCGTGGCCTGCGGCTTGACGGCGCCGCGGCCGGCCGGGGCGGTGGTGACGGACATGTCGCGCGGCTCCTTACGCCGTGACCAGGTAGGAGAAGACGCTCTCCAGGGACTCGTCGGACGGCGAGACCGTGAAGAGCCGGATGCCGTGGTCGCGGGCGATCCGGGGCAGGAATTCGGTGAAGCCGGCGAAGTCGACCGCCTGGATGCGCAGGGCGTCCTCCCGCAGGTCCAGCTCGATCGCGGCGGTGGACGCGTGCGCGATCAGCGCGGACGCGAGCTGCCGGTCGTCGCTGGACCGTACGAGATAGCGGTGCGGGCGGTCCGTCATCAGGCGGCGGATCTTGCGGAAGTCGCCCGAGGCGGCGTGCCGGCCGGCCACCACGACCTCGATGTGGTGGGCGAGCTGTTCGACCTCCTCCAGGATGTGCGAGGAGAACAGCACCGTGCGGCCCGCCGCGCCCATCCGGCGCAGCAGGTCCATCAGCTGCAGCCGCTGCCGCGGGTCCATGCCGTTGAAGGGCTCGTCGAGCAGCAGCACGGACGGCTCGTGGACCAGCGCGGAGGCCATCTTCGCGCGCTGCCGCATGCCCTTGCTGTACGTCTCGATCCGCCGGTCCTGCGCGTATTCCATCTCGACGGTGGCCAGTGCCCGCTGGGCCGCGGCCTCCGGGTCGGGCAGGCCGTGCAGCTCGGCGTTGGCGACGACGAATTCCCGTGCGGTCAGGAAGTCGTACATCGCTTCGCGCTCGGGCACGATGCCGATCTCGCGGTAGGCCTGCTCATTGCGCCAGATGACGGCGCCGTCCAGGGTGACGCTGCCGTTGGAGGGCGCGAGGAAGCCGGCCATCATGTTGATGAGGGTGGACTTGCCTGCGCCGTTGGGGCCGAGCAGGCCGGTCACTCCGGGGCCGATCGTCATGCTGATGTCGTTGACCGCCACCACATTGCCGTACCAGCGCGAGACGTTGTCGATGCTGATCGTGGTCACGACAGGCCCACCTTCCGGTAGCGGTTCATCAGGAGGCCGAAGGTGCCCGAGATGATGGCCAGCAGCACCAGCAGGTAGAGGATGCCGATCCCGGCGTTCGCAGGTCCCGACCCGTGCGGGAAGGCGGACTTCGCGCCGAGGAACCAGGTCTGGAAACCGTCGATCAAGGTGATCGGCGAGAAGAGCCCCAGCCAGCCGATGACGTGGTATTTCTCCTGGTCGGCGGCCACCGCCTGGATGACGGACACGGCCGCGTAGCTGATCACGAACAGCGCGATGACCGCCGCCACCCCGAAGCCGCGGCGCGGTGTGACCGCCGCGATGACCAGGCCTATCCCGGCGAAGAGCAGGGACAGAAGGAGTACGGACACCAGGCCCTTCGCAAACCCGGCGGTCTGGTGCGCGAAGCTCAGCTTCGCCAGCAGCGCGCCGACGTAGAGGATGAGGAGCGGTACGGCGGTCAGCAGGAAGACCGCGACGGTGAGAGCCGCGTATTTGGCCGCCACGTAGTCGACGCGCTCGATCGGGCGGGAGAAGTACAGCGGGGTGGTCTTGAAGCGCAGGTCGCGGCTGACCGACTGGGGCGCCTGGGCGGCGACGAAGAGGGTGATGATCGCCTGCAGGACGACCGCGTAGCGGGTGTAGGCGAGCGGCAGGTCGCTGCGGTCGGCGAAGATCGCCACCGCGACCATGATCAGCGCGGGCGCGCACATCGCGGCGAGCAGGATCATCGGCAGCACCTTGGACTTGGCGCTGCGGCCGAGTCCGTAGGCGCCGCGCAGGCTCTGCGAGAACAGGGCCAGCCGGGCGTAGCCGCGGCCAAGGCGGGGGCCGGTGTAGTTGCGGTAGCCGATGTTGTGGATGACATCGGGCGGTGAACCGGCGCGGGCGCCCGCGGCGGGGCCGGCGGGGCTGCCGGGGGCGGCAACGTCAGGCTGCGTCACGGCCGTCTCCTTCCTTGCTCGGGGCGTCTTCCCCGCTGTGGGTGGTGTCGTCGTCGATGAACAGCTCGGCGATCCGGTGCCTGCGCTGCTCCATCCGCACCAGGCCGACGCCGAGGCCGGCGACGGCGTCGCGCACGGTGTCGTACGTCTCGTCGTCCGCGATGTCGACCAGCAGCAGATGCCCGTTGGCCTGGGCGGTGAGTCCGGCGCCGGTCAGCAGGCCGAGCAGCTCGCTCTCACGGTCCGTGACCTCGACCGCGAGGGACGCGGTGGCCTGGGTGAAGTCGCTGGTGGAGGACGCCCGCAGCAGCTTGCCGCCGTCGATGACGACGATGTGGTCGCTGGTGCGCTCCAGTTCGCCGAGCAGGTGGGAGGTGACCAGCACCGAGATGCCGAAGTCGGTGTGCACCCGGCGGATCAGGCCCAGCATCTCGTCCCGCCCCGCGGGGTCGAGGCCGTTGGTCGGCTCGTCGAGCAGCACCAGCTTGGGGTCGTGGACCAGGGCCTGGGCGAGCTTGACCCGTTGTTTCATACCGGTCGAATAACCGCCCATCGGGCGGTACCGCTCTTCGTAGAGTCCGACGTGCCGCAGGGTGTCCGCGGTGCGCTCGCGCGCGGCGGTGGGCGGCAGTCCGGACATCCTGGCCATGTGCACGACGAATTCGGTCGCCGACACGTCGGGCGGCAGGCAGTCGTGCTCGGGCATGTAGCCGACCAGGCTGCGGATCTGCGCGCCCTCGGTGGCCACGTCGAGTCCGAGCACGGCGGCACGACCCTCGGTCGCCGGGGACAGCCCCAGCAGGATCTTGATCAGGGTCGACTTTCCGGCCCCGTTGGCGCCCACCAGCCCGGTCACACCGGGGATGACGTCCACGGACAGCCGGTCAAGAGCGGTCACCCTCGGGTACCGCTTGCTCAGGCTTTCGGTAGCGATCACAGTCACATGCCGAACCGTAGTGGTCCGGAACACGCCATGGCGTCCGTCCGGAGTGCCGGATCCGGGTAGTCCTGGGGGCTGACCACCCGTAGGGGTCGCTGCGACCTCAGGTCGGACAGCCCGCTCCCCTTCGGCGGTGCGCGGCCGACCACCCGTAGGGGAAGCTGCCGCCGCGGGCCGCATCCGGTGGGGACAACGGGGTTTTCCACAGGCCCGGTGACCGGGTCTTGACCGTGCCATCGAGCGATGTCACAGTGATTGATGTCAGCTTTGGGCGGTGGTGCCAGCTTGTGGTGAGTGCCGGCGAGGGGCGGGTGGGCGGGATGGACAGGTCGAACGAGGCGAGCGGGACCGACCGGGCGGACCGGGTGGCCGAGCGGTTCGTGACCGGCGCGGACGGGGTCCGGCTGTGCGTGGCCGAGTACAGTGACGCGGCGCTGCCGACAGTGCTGCTGCTGCACGGCTATCCGGACAGCAAAGAGGTGTGGTCGGGCGTCGCCGCGCTGCTCGCCGACCGCTTCCATGTCGTCCTCTACGACGTGCGCGGGCACGGACGCTCCGGCGTCCCGGAGCCGCTCAGAGGCGGCTTCGCACTGGAGAAGCTGACCGAGGACTTCCTCGCGGTCGCCGACGCGGTGAGCCCGGACCGGCCGGTCCACCTGGTCGGCCACGACTGGGGCTCGGTGCAGGGCTGGGAATTCGCCACCGTGCCGGGCACGACGGGCCGGCTGGCGTCGTTCACCTCGATCTCCGGGCCGTGCCTGGACCACTTCGGCCACTGGATCAGACGACGGGTGCGCCGCCCCACCCCGCGCCGGGCCGCGCAGGTGCTCGGCCAGGGCGCCAAGTCCTGGTACGTGTACGCGCTGCACACCCCCGTGCTGCCCGAAATGGCGTGGCGCGGTGTGCTCGGCAGGCAGTGGCCCAAACTGCTGGCCCGGGCCGAGAAGCTGCCCTCCGACGGCTATCCGACCGCCTCGCTGCCCCAGGACGCCGCACACGGCGCCTGGCTCTACCGCGACAATGTGCGGCAGCGTCTCGGCCGGCCGCGGACCGACCCGTACGCGCACGTGCCCGTGCAGCTGATCACCCCGACCGGGGACGCCTTCCTCTCGGAGCGGCTCTACGACGACCTGGACCACTGGGTGCCGCGGCTGACCCGGCACACCCTGCCGGCCAAGCACTGGGTGCCGCGCTCCCGGCCGCAGCAACTGGCCCGCTGGATCACCGACTTCGTCACCGGGGTGGAGGACGTCGGCGGGGCGGGCGGTGGTTCGGCGGCCGGGTCCGCCACGGCCGGGCTGACCGGGACGGTCGCCGGGACAGTGGCGGGTGCGGGTGCGCTGCGGGCGGCGACGGCGGGGAAGCTGCCGCCGTCCGCGCTGGGCAAGGCGCTCCCGGCGGCCCGGGAGCGGTTCGGCGGACAGCTGGTGCTCGTCACCGGGGCGGCCAGCGGGATCGGGAAGGCGACCGCGCTCGCGTTCGCCGAGGCGGGTGCCCGTCTGGTGGCCGTGGACCGGGACGCGAGCGGTGCGGCACAGACCGCTGAACTGGCGCTGCGGATCGGCGCGCCGGAGGCCTGGCCCGAGACCGTCGACGTGTCCGACGGCCCGGCGATGGAAGCGCTCGCCGCCCGCACCTTCGACCGCTACGGCGTGCCCGACGTCGTCGTCAACAACGCGGGCATCGGCCTGGCGGGCTCCTTCCTCGACACCACACCCGAGGACTGGAAGCAGGTGCTCGACGTCAACTTGTGGGGCGTCATCCACGGCTGCCGGCTCTACGGACGCCAGCTGGTCGAGCGCGGCGAGGGCGGCCATATCGTCAACACCGCCTCGGCGGCGGCCTTCCAGCCGTCCCGCGCGCTGCCCGCATACAGCACGTCGAAGGCCGCCGTGCTGATGCTCAGTGAATGCCTGCGGGCCGAACTGGCGCCGCACGGCATCGGGGTGAGCGCGATATGCCCCGGCCTGGTGAACACCCCGATCACCGGCAGCGCCCGGCACACCGGGGTCAGCGACGAGGAGCAGGCGCGCCGCCGTGCCAGGAGCGCCCGGCTCTACCGGCTGCGCAACTACCCGCCGGAGAAGGTCGCCCTGGCGGTGGTCAGGGCGGTGCTGCGGGACACCGCCGTCGTCCCGGTCACCCCGGAGGCCCGCGGCGCCCGGCTGCTGTCCCGGCTGTCCCCCGGCACACTGCGGGCGTTCGCCCGGATCGACCCACCGCTGTAGCCGGTGTCCGGCCCCGCACGTTCCCACCTCAGCCACAGGTAAGGAGGCCACGCCCGTGAGTCACCCGATCAAGCCGCGCCGGGTCACGTTCGACTGGAAGCAGACCCCTCTGCACTGGATTCCGGACGAGCCGACCGCGACGCACGTCATCAATGTGCTGCATCTGCTGCTGCCGGCCGGTGAGCGGTGGTTCGTCAAGGTGTTCAAGGAGGCGCTGCCGCTGGTCACCGACGAGCAGCTGCTCAAGGACGTCAAGGGCTTCATGGGCCAGGAGGCCACCCACAGCGTGCAGCACGCGTACGTGCTGGAGCACCTGGCCGAGCAGCAGCTCGACACCAGCCCCTACACCCGGCACGTGGAGTGGATGTTCGACGTCCTGCTGGGGGAGAAGCCGCCGTGGGGGACGCCGATATCGCGGCGCGAGTGGCTGCGTTTCCGGCTGTCGCTGATAGCCGCGATCGAGCACTTCACCGCGGTGCTCGGCGACTGGATACTGGACGCCGGGGCGCTGGACGGCGCCGGTACCGACGAGGTCATGCTGGACCTGCTGCGCTGGCACGGCGCGGAGGAGGTCGAGCACCGGTCGGTGGCGTTCGACATGTACCAGCACACCGGCGGCAGCGGTGCGGTGCGCTATCTGCGCCGGGTGGAGGGGATGGCGCTGGCCTGGCCGACGCTGTTCTACCTGTGGACGGCCGGCGCCCGGTATCTGCTGCGGCACGACCCGCAGCTGGCCGGCGGCAGATACCGGTTCAGGGACCACCGCGCAGCGGCCCGCCGCGGGCTGGTGCCGTCCTGGGCATCGCTGCACTCCGCCATGCCCCGCTATCTGCGCCGGTCGTACCATCCGTCGCAGGAGGGTTCGCTGCGCAGGGCGGTGGAGTATCTGGCCCTCTCCCCCGCGGCGCGGGCGGCGGCGGGACCGGCCGGCCGGGCGGCGGCCTCATGACGACCGAGGGATGAGAGTACGAGCACGTGAGTACGAGCAAGTGAGGGCGACCAGGTGACCGCCGCCTCCGACGCCGGGCAGGGCGCGTACCGGATCGAGGAGCTGTCCCGGCTCAGCGGGACCACGGTCCGCACCATCCGCGCGTACACCGACCGCGGGCTGCTGCCGAAGCCGGAGCGGCACGGCCGGGCCAATGTGTACGACGACACGCATCTGGACCGGCTGCGGCAGATCGCCGACCTGCTGGAGCGCGGCTACACCCTGGCCAGCATCAAGGAGTTGCTGGCCGCGTGGGACGCCGGCACCGGGCTCGGCGGGGTGCTCGGCCTGGTGGGCGAGGTGGACCGGCCGTGGTCGGACGAGCAGCCGGTGCGGATCGGCCTCCAGGAGCTGATAGCCGCCTTCGGCGGGGAGGCCGACCTGTCGGCGGTGGAGGACGCCCTGCAACTCGGGGTGCTGGAGCCGGTGGCGGGCAGGGACGACGAATTCGCGGTGCCCAGCCCCAGCGAGCTGGCCGTCGCGGTGGAGTTGCACGCCGCGGGTGTGCCGCTGGGCGCGATCACCGGCCATCTGCGCGAGTTGCGGGGGCAGGTGGAGCACATCTCTGAGCGCTTCCTCGAATTCACCACCGAGTACGTCTTCCAGCGCTTCCTCCAGAGCCCGCCGAACGACACGGAGGCGGCCGAGGCCGCCGCGCTGGTCCGCCGGTTGCGGCCGCTGGCCCAGCAGACCGTGGACGCGGAGCTGGCCAGGGCGATGCGGCTGCGGGCCACCGAGCACGTACGCCGCCACCTCGGCGACGCGGTCCCGCCCGCCGCCGGCTCCGGCCCGCCGGCGCCCGCACAGCCCGCGGCGCCCGCCGCACCCGCCGGGCCGCCGGAAGCCCCGGTGCAGGTGGCGCTGCCCGCCGCCACCGTTGCCGCGGTGCGCGCGCTGGTCGGTCCGGCCGACGTCCCGGTCTTCGTCGCCGCCGCCACCGACCGCGAGGTCGCCGCCCGCCGCATGGACGCCCTCGCCGCGGACGGCCGGTCGGACCGCGACAGCGGGTGACGGGCCGGGCGAGGGTCGCGCGGCCGGCGACGGCGGTCGCGCGTCATGCGTACCAGCGGTCTCAGCGGGTGGGATCGGGCAGCGCGGCGAGCAGGTGCTTGTCCGTCACGACGGCCAGCGACAGGGTGCGGTAGCCGACGGAGGTGAACAGCACGGTCAGCTTGCCGTCGCCCTCGCTCATCACCTCGCCCTCGCCCCACTGTTCGTGGCGCACCCGGACACCGGGCTGATAGGGGTGGTCGGCTGTACCGCGCTGCGCGGGCTGTCCCGAGCCGGTGGAGGCGTGCCCCTTGGCGGGGGCGGAAGCGCCGCCGCGCCGGAAGCCGCGCCCGCGCGCGGACGCGGACGGGGCCGCGGGCGCCGCCGCGCGGTCGGCGGCCCGGTCGCGCACGCCCGGGCCGTCGAGAGCGCCGGCCGGCCCGCCGGGCGTCCTGCTGGTGCAGATGTCGCACGCCCCGCAGGGCGCGGACACGGTCTCGCCGAAGTAGCCGAGCAGGAAGCGGCGCCGGCAGTCGACGGTCTCGGCGTAGCCGCGCATCATCTCGACCCGGGACTGCTCCAGCTTGCGGTGCGTGGCATCGACGGCCAGCGCGTCCTGCACGGCGTCGTCGTCGGAGCCGGCCGCGCCGGTCCAGCGGCTGCCCTCGCGCCCGGTGCGTACCGCTCCCGCCTCCTCCAGCAGGTTCAGGACGGCCGACAGCCGGGTCGCACTCAGGTCGCACTCCGCCCGCAGCTTCGTCGCACCCATCGCGCCCCCCTCCTCCCGCAGCCGCTCGGCGACCCGGCGCAGCGAGTCCGCGTCCGGCGCCCCGGCGGCGAAGAAGCGCTGGAGGCCCAGGTCCTTCTGCCGGTACGCCAGGATCGCCCTGGCCGGCGCCCCGTCGCGGCCCGCCCGGCCGATCTCCTGGTAGTACGCGTCAAGTGAGCCGGGCACCGACGCGTGCAGCACGAACCGCACGTTCGCCTTGTCGATGCCCATCCCGAAGGCCGAGGTCGCCACGACGACGTCCAACTCCCCGGCCAGGAAGCGGTCCTGTACGTCGCCGCGGTCGCCGGCCGTCCGGCCGGCGTGGTAACTCGCCGCCGCAAGACCGAGTTCTGACAGCTCCCGGGCGCAGGCGTCGGCGGCCCGGCGCGTCGCCGCGTACACGATCCCCGGCTTCTCCTCCACGGCCGCCCGCTCCACCACGAAGCGGTCCTTGGCCGCCTCGTCCTGGAAGGCCGACACCTCCAGCTGGATGTTCGGCCGGTCGAAGCCGGCCACGATCTCCACCAGGTCGTTCATGCCGAGGCGTTCGGCGATGTCGCGGCGCACCGGGGCCGCCGCGTTCGCGGTCAGCGCCAGCACCGGCGGATTGCCCAGCCGTTCGCGGGCGTGGCGCAGCCGCAGATAGTCCGGGCGGAAGTCGTGGCCCCAGGACGACACGCAGTGCGCTTCGTCCACCACGAGCAGCCGGGGCTGCACGGCGGCGAGCCGGTCGAGCACATCGCCCTTGGCCAGCTGCTCGGGAGCGAGGAAGACCACGTCGACCGAGGAGGCGCTGATCCGGTCCCAGGCGTTCTCGTTGTCGCTGCGGCGCTGCGCCGAGTTGACCGCGGCGGCGCGCAGGGCGCCGGACCCGAGCAGGCTCTGCATCTGGTCGCGCTGGAGGGCGATCAGCGGCGAGACCACCACGACGGGCCCGCCGAGCAGCGCCGCAGGCACCTGGTAGATCGCGGACTTCCCCGCCCCGGTCGGCATCACGGCGATCACGTCGCGGCGCTTCATCACCGCTTTCATCGCGGTGAGTTGAGCCGGACGCAGGTGTTCCCAGCCGAAGACCCGGCGCGCGGTGCCGCGCAGCCGACGGGACGTGAGTGCGAACATGCTTCTCCTCGGTGGTCCGGGCATCGAACTGCTGTGCACCGGACGGCTACCCCGGCTCGCCCGGATATCGCCTCGCGAGTCGCCGCCACCCGCGGAGCCGGGCGCGACGTCCCGACGTCCCGACGTCCCGACGTGCCGTCGCCTTCGCGACCCCGTCCCTGTTCCCGCCGACGACGTCCTGAGCCGGCGCGAACGGAACGCCGCCGCGCGTACTGCCGTGAAGGACGCGGGCGTTGGCACCGTCACGCGGGGGAAGGCGGGCGGAATGGCAGAGATCCGGGTCGGCACGTGCTCGTGGACGGACAAGGCGCTGGTCGCCAGCGGGTGGTATCCGGCGGGCCACCGCGACGCGGAGGGCAGGTTGCGGCACTACGCCTCGCAATTCCCGGTGGTGGAGGTGGACGCCACCTACTACGGCCTGCCCAGCACGCGCAACAGCCTGCTGTGGGCCGAGCGCACCCCCGAGGGCTTCCACTTCGATGTGAAGGCCTTCTCACTGCTGACCGGGCACCCGACGCAGCCGAACGCGCTGCCCGCCGACCTGCGACCGGCCCTCGCCCGCCGACGCGGCCCGGCCGGAACCGATCCCGGTCTGCTCGACGACGTATGGGACCGGTTCAGCGGGGCCCTCGAACCGCTGCGCCAGGCCGGCCGCCTGGGAAGTCTGCTCTTCCAGTTCCCGCGGCAGCTCGCACCGGGGAGGTCGGCGGCGGCCTTCCTGCGCGAGTGCCGCGAGCGCGCCGCCGGGTGGCCGGTGGCCGTGGAATTCCGGCACCCCGGCTGGTGGCGTGCCGAGCACATCGCCGCGACGACCGCGCTGCTGACGGAGTTGGACACCGCCGCCGTGGCCGTCGACATGGTGCAGACGCTTCCCACCTCCGTACCCCCGGTCGCGCGGGTCACCTCACCGCGGCTCGCGGTGGTGCGCTTCCACGGCCGCAGCACCGCCTGGGGCACGGGCACCAAGGAGGAGAGGTTCCGCCACTCCTACACGCCCGGGGAACTGTCCGAGTGGACGTCCCGCATCCGCGCGATGGCCGAGCAGGCGGAAGAGGTCCACGTCCTTTTCAACAACTGCTGCGCCGACGCCGCCGTCCGCGCCGCGCAGTCGATGCGTGACCTGCTCGGCCTCCCGGCACCGGCTCTGACCTGACCTGACCTGAGCGAACGTTCAGTCACGGACCGCGCATCGGGCCTGACGGACTCAGCCACGGACCGCACGTCAGACCTGGCGGATTCACGCACGGACCGCACGTCGGGCCTGAGCGGACGTCAGGCACGGACCGCGCGTCAGACCTGGCGGACCACGGTGTCGGCGGTCGCTCCGTGACGGCGGGCCTCATGGTGCGCGCGGCCCGGGGACGCCGCCGTGCCGGCGATGCGCCCGTCGTGAACGGCGCACCAGGTGCCCTCGGGCAGATCCTCGGGGAAAGTGAGCGCCAGGGCCGCGCTCACCCGGGTGTCCGGCTCCGGGGAGCGGCGCGAGGCGGTCGGCGGGGCGCCGTCCCGCCAGGCGACGGTGCTGCGCTCGCCGCCCGTACGGCGGGACCACACGAGGTGCTGCGCCACGATCAGCGGACCCAGCGCAGTCAGCAGCGGGAATCCGGACGTCAGCACCCCGGCGGCGAAGAGCACGCTGATCACGCTGGTCACGGCCACCCCGACCGCCGCCGCTGTGAAAGCCGCCGCCCGACCGTAGGCCTTGGCCGCCACCAGGGGGAAGAGGACGAGCAGCAGCAGGTCCCCGAGGCCGACCGCCACCGGCTCGTGGCCGCCGGTCAGCGCGAGAAGCGGCGCGAAGGGCCGCCCCCGCACCTGGGTGACGAAGTGCTCGGTGACCTGCGTCAGCGTGGTCGCCACCAGGTCGTAGCAGGTCAGCGCTCCCGCGAGCGCGGCCACATGGGACGACCGCATGCCGCTCTGCGCCCAGAGATTGGTCACGCCGACCACGGCGGCGGCGAGCAGCACATCGGTGCAGGCACGTACCCCGACATCGCTGCCGCCGACGGCGAAGGCGACGGTGGTGCCGGTCGCCGCGAGGGCCAGGCACCAGGCCCAGCGGCTCGGGCAGACCGGCGCCAGCGTGAACTGCACGGCCAGGCAGAGCACCAGGCCGAAGAGCGCCGAGTCGACCGCGCCCGGCAGGGCGAGGTAGATCAGCGGGGCCAGCACGACGCCGACGCACAGCACGGCGATGTCGGCGGAGGCGTAGACGCCCACCGGCGGCCTGGGCATCCGCACCCGGGCCAGATACAGGCCCGCCCCGGCCATGAGCAGTGCCACGCAGCAGCTCAGCGCGACCATCGCGATCCCGTTCACGCGCCGCTCCCGGTACGTGCGCCGGCCGGGCGGACCGACTCGAAGTTCCGTTCGTGCAGGTCCGCGCGCAGCGCCCCGGTCGGCGGCATGAGCGAACGGTCGTCGTAGAGCACGATGCCCGCCAGCGGCAGCCCCGCGTCCGCGGCCCGCTGCTCCAGACCGGCCCGCAGCCTCGACGCGGGCAGCGAGCGGACCAGCACGTGCAGCAGGGCTTTCCCGTCCGGCTCCTCGGTCAGCGCGTATCTCGCCGGCAGCGGTACGTCCGGCTCGGCCTCGATCAGGTCGAGGACGCTCCTGGTCGGCACCGCCGCGCTGAGCGGGCCGGTCCAGCGGCCCAGGACGGCGGACGTGGCCGGCAGGTGCGCCCATTCGCAGGTGGCGGCTTCCCCGGCCGGCAGCCGGACCAGGTCACCCGTGGCGTACCGCAGCAGGAGGGTGCACTGCCGGTAGGGCACGAAGGGCGTGTGGACGACCATGCCGACGCGGCCGGGCCCGGCCGGCTCCCAGGTCTGCGGGTCGAGCACCTCCAGGTACCCGAACTCGGTGGTGTGGTGCAGATGTCCCTGCGAGCAGGGCGTGCCGCCCGACGGCAGCGTCTCCGTCATCAGGTAGGAGGTGGACACCGGGGCGCCGAACGCCGCCTCGGCCCGCTCGCGCAGCGGGTCGGAGAGCACCTCGCCGCCCACCCCGATGCTTTCGAGGCCGAAGTCGGCGGCCCGCCACCCGCCCCGCTCGGCCGCCTCGACGAGCGCGGAGAGATAGGACGCGGACGCGCTGAGATGGGTGATCTGCGGCGCCTTGCCGGGCAGTCCGAGCGGCGCGGCGAGGCGGTCCAGCGCGAGCGCGGGGTCGATCGTCCCGAACTGGACGAACGAGGCGCCGACCCGGGTGGCCGACTCCTCGGCGGTCAGCAGCGGGAGGGTGGCCCGGGAGCAGCCCGCGTAGGCCACGGTGTGCCGGGGGCGCAGGCCCAGCGTCAGGGCCGCCGAGATGGTGCTCAGGGCGATCGTCGTCTCCAGCTCCGCCCGCGAGAACCACACCGCGGTGGGCGTGCCGCTGGTCCCGGTGGTCAGCGCCATGAGCGCGGGCGGGACGGCGGCCGAGACGAACGCGGCGGGCATGCCGCGCAGGGCCTTCTTCGGGGTGATGGGCACCTGCGACCAGGTGTCGGTGTCGAGCCGGCCGGGGTCGATGGCCAGGTCGGCGAAGACCCGGTGGTAGTAGGCGGTGTGCCGGGCGGCGGCCCGCGCGGTCGCCTGCAGGCTCCTGCGGGTGACGGTACGCCGCACCTCGGGGTCCAGCTGGCCGGCCTGTCCGGGCAGCAGGGACGAGTCGGCACCGGGTTCGCCGAACTCGGCGAGGGTGGCGACCAGGTCGCGCGCGATCCGTTCGAGGTCCTGCGGCCGGATCTCCCGGTTGAGCAGGATCGCCATGCCGTAGCGGAGCTGACTCAGGGCGGTGCCGAACATGGGTCCTCCTGAGGCCTGGGCCGGAGTGCTCACCCGGCCCAGGCCGGGACCGTTCGTTCAGGCCATGTGCAGGAACATGGCGGCGGTCAACGTGCTCAGTGCGTACTTGAGGTAGTGCTTGACCATGATCGGACCTCCCTCCTGCGGCAACGGCCGATCAGGCCGCGCCCGCCCGTGATGGCGGCCCTCCCGGTCACCTCGACCAGCAGGGCAGCCGCAGTCTAAGTAATCGAACGGACTCACGGATAGGGAATGAGGCGCCGTCACATACCCATATTTGTCGGCGAATCGCTGCCGTAAATCCGCGCTTCCCCTCCGGCACACGCCATCCCCCGCCACCCCCGGGAGCCGGCCACCACCGACACCGACCCCGCCTGCCGCTCAGCTGGGCTTTCATACCGCCTACACTTATGACCACCTGTCATGGCGGACCTTCCGGGACCGGACGTGGTTCGGGGCCGGTGACAACACGACCGTGGAATGACCCCGCAGCGCCGCTGAGCCCGGACACGTGACGGGGTCCCGTCCGGACGTCCGCCAGGGCCGTGCCCGTACCCACGCAGAGCCTGCCTCACCCCTACACACCGAGGAAGAACACGTGCGCTCCAGGCGCCTACTCATACCGCTCGTTCCCTTGGCGCTGGTCGGAGGCTCCCTCTCCCTCGCCTCGTCCGCCGCCGCATCGGCCGACGGCAGCACGCTGTACGTGAACCGGGTGTCCACCTGCTCCGACACGGCCGAGGACCGCGGCACGCAGGCGCGTCCGTTCTGCACGATCCAGCCCGCCGTGGACGCGGCACAGCCCGGGCAGACCGTCGCCGTGGCCGCGAGCAGCAGCTACACGGGCCCGATCGTGCTGCCCCGGTCGGGAGAGCCGGGTGCGCCGATCACTCTCCAGGGCAACGTCAGCCGCGCCGTCAGCGGCGCCTATCCGGTGGTCACCAGCACCACCGCGACCGGGCTGACGGGCGATCACGTGCACGATGTGGTGGTCCGGGGGTTCATCTTCAGGGGAGACCGCCAGGGCGCGGTACTGACCGACTCCACCGCGGTCACCCTCGACAACAACATGTTCGAGAAGGCGACGGCCACGACCGGGTACGCACCGACGGACAACGGCATAACGATCGAGGGCGCGTCGGCAGGCGTCACCCTCTCCCGGAACATGATCCGCGAGTTCCCCGCCGCGGGCGTCTCCCTGGGCCCAGGAGTGACCGGAACGATCGTCACCGCGAACGTGGTCCAGTACAACCACGGCCGCGGAATCGTCGCCGTCGACGCACCGGACACCGTGGTGACCGGCAACACCATCAGCCTGAACTGCAGGAGCGGCCTCGTACTCGACGGATCCTCCTCGCACGCGGCCGTCGAGAACAACATCATCGCCTACGACGACGTCCTCGGCTCGGCCACCACGGCCACACCGGCGTGCACCGCCCAGGACCAGCCGGAGGTCTCCGTCTCCGCCGGATCGGCCGTCGGCTCGACCCTCGCCTACGACATCGTCCACCCGTACGGGACAGCGCAGCCGTACTCCTGGGCGGGCACGCAATACGCCGACGCCGCGAGCCTGCTCACCGGCACGGACCAGGGCCGGCACGAGCTGAACACCGATCCCGGCGCCAGCATGTTCCCCACCAGCCGGTCCCCGGCCATCGACTCGGCGGACGCCGGCGCGATCGGCGAACTGACCACCGACTTCCAGGGCCGTCCCCGGGTCGACGACCCGCTGGTCGACAACAGCGGCACCGGCGACGGCGGCTACGTCGACCGGGGTGCCTACGAGTACCAGGACCCCTTCGGCCTCAACGGGTTGAACAGCGACGTCACGAAGGCACCGGCCCTGGCGCCGTTCACCTTCACGACGCAGGTGAACAACCCCTGGAACGACACCGCCACCTACAGCTTCGACTTCGGTGACGGCAGCGTCGAGCAACCCGCCACCACCCCTACCGCGCAGCACGCCTACACGGCGACGGGGACGTACACGGTGACGCTGACGGCTACCACGGCGTCCGGTGTCACCCGGTCCTCGACGACGACGGTCACCGTCAACCCGCCTGGGCCGTTGACTCCCTACCTCCTGGTCGAATCCGGGATCACGGACGAGCCGCTGCACGTCCAGACGACCTTCGACGGCCACACCGACCCCTGGCCGGTCACCGCGGGGAAGCTTGACTTCGGTGACGGAACGACGGAAACCCAGGTCCTCGGCACGATCCAGCACGACTACCAGAAGCCGGGGACGTACACCGTCATCGGCACGCTGAGCGATGCCGGCGGCCGGACGGCCACGGTCAGCAAACAGGTCAGCGTCGGCGGCCTGCTCGTTCCGGTCACGAAGACCCGGATCCTGGACACCCGGTCCGGTGTCGGCGCGCCCAAGGCCGCCCTGTCCGCCGGGCACGTTCTGACGCTGCAGGTCGCGGGCGCGGGCGGTGTCCCCCGGGACGGGACCACGGCCGTGGTCCTCAACGTCACCGAGACCGGTGCCGCGAACGCCGGGAGCATCACCGTCTACCCGGGGGGAGACGGCGGCAAGGCGCCGGGCACCTCCAACCTCAACTACAAGGCCGGGCAGATCACCCAGAACCTGGTCACCGTGCCGCTGGGCCCGGACGGGACGGTGAATCTGATCGCCTCGGCAGGCTCCGTCAACCTGCTCGCGGACGTCCAGGGCTACTACACCACCGACGGCACCACACCCGGCGCGGGCTACCTCGACGTCGCCGACCCGGTCCGGGTGCTCGACACCCGTTCCGGCGCGGCCAAGGCCAAGGTGGGGTCGGGCCGGACGCTCACCCTCGATCTCTCGAAGAACGTCAACGGCGAGTCCGCCGTGCTGCTCCATGTCACCGCGACCGACACGACCGCCAACACCTACGTCAGCTCCTACACCACCGGCAGCTCACGGCCGGACGTCTCCGACCTCAACCTCGGCTCCGGCGAGACCGTCTCCAACCTGGTCGTCGTCCAGCCGAACAGCCACCACCAGGTGACCTTCTTCAACCACGCCGGCAGCACCGACCTGGTGGTGGACCTGGTGGGTATGTTCGGTCCCCCGGACATACCCACCGGCAACGGCTCGTACGTCGCCCTCGCTCCCCACCGGCTGCTCGACACCCGCTACGTGACGGGCGCGCCGGTCGCGAAGGTCGGTCCGGGCGGCGAGCTCACGGTCAAGGTCGCCGGGCAGGGCGGGGTGCCGGCCAACGCCGCCTTCGTGCTGATCAACCTCACCGGCACCAACGCCACTGCCGGCACCTACGTGACGGCGTACATGCCCGGTTCGGCCCGGCCGGTCTCCTCCAGCCTCAACGTCGCGCAGGGGGCGATCGTGCCGAACCTGGCCCTGGTACGGGTCAGCTCAGCCGGCTACATCACCCTCTACAACCACGCCGGGACCATCGACCTGGTCGCCGACATCGAAGGCTTCTACACCCGCTCCCAGTTCTGATTCCTCTCCTCCCTCTAGGCTTCCACCCGTTCCACCCGCTGCAGCCCCGCCGAAGCCCCGTCCGAACGCCCCCGGACGGGGTTTCGGCCATCGCGCCGCCGCCGGACCCGCGGACCCGCCGCCCAGGCCCCCGGCTCCGCGGGTCCCCTCGCGTACGCTCGGGCCCATGTGCCTGAGCACTGTGATCCTGCCGATCCACCGCTGGCACGAGCAGGGGCGGGAGGTGTGGCGGCGGGCCGAGGACCTCGGCTTCCATGCCGCCTACACCTACGACCACCTGTCGTGGCGGACGTTCAGGGACCGGACGTGGTTCGGGGCCGTGCCGACGCTGACTGCGGCCGCCGCGGCCACCTCCCGCATCCGCGTCGGGACACTGGTGACGTCAGTCAAGCCTCGTTCATGCATCACGAGCTGACCTGCGGTTCTGCGGCTCAGAGGCTGATGAGCCCGATCCGCTTGCCGCACAGTCGGGCCATGTCGTCGATGTCCGACGCCAGGAGGACCACAGGTCCGGTCTGCCGTAGCGCCACCTCCGCGACGGTCGTTTCGATGGCGTACTTGTGCCCGTGCAGACCTGCTGCCTTGAGCAGCCGCGCCGCTTCCTTGGCGGCCTGCTCAGTGACCGGCTCCACCTTGACCCGGGACAGTGTCCACTGGAGCCGCGGCATGTCCACGCGGGAGTGGCTGACCTCCACGATGGTGTTCGCGCTGATGATTAGATCCGCGCCCATCTCGTGGAAGACCTTCAGCAGGCCGAGGACCTTCCGGTCCTGGGCGACCCCGGCGGACAGGCCCTCGCTGTCCAGAACCACGGATTCGATGTGCTGACTCACGCGGCGCTCGCGCCGCCCGTGGTCTGCGTCGCTCCCGTGATACGGGCTCGGGCCTCCGCTAGTTCCTCTTCGCTGAAGGATCCGTGCTCGTCCTCATAGCTCCGCAGGTCGGCCCCGAGCAGTTAATGCCTGATCTGACGGGCGACTGCTTCGGCCACGTAGCCGGAGACGTTGTCCGTGAGTTTCTTCAGCTCTGCCACCTGCTCGGTCGGCAGCGTGACCGTGATCCGGGTCGTGTCAGCCATACGGCGAGCATACCGCAGTATGCAGGTAGGCGGGCTTCTTCTCGGTCGCCGGGTGTGCAGCCTGTGAAGCTACCGGCATGCGCTCAGCGCGGCCGGACGCGGAGCAGCTCACTGAGCCGGTCACCGATAACGGAGACTCCAGGGCGCGGCTCGCTCTCGTAGTACCAGGGTTTGCGTCGGCGCAGCAGGGCGTCGCCGTGCTCGCTCCAGGTGAATCCGGGCTGCCGAAGGAGTCTGCGGAACACCGTGTCGACGTTTTGCGGGTGTACGGCGGTCAGACGGCGGATGGGCAGCGGCGTGATCGTCTCCTCGCGCAAGTACGTGCGGAGCAGGTCCTGATGGTGCTTGCGGCCCGCGAGGTCGGGGTTGGCGAACAGATCCAGCAGCGCCCCGTAGTCCGCGTAGAAGTTGAGCCCGTCGACCTGGTCGTAGATGACACCCACGGTGTCCGAGTCCGCCAGTTCGGGCGGCAACGTGAAGAGGGGCAGGTCCGGGGCGGGGCGCCGCTTGCCTCGGGTGGGGCTGGGCCGTTGCCCGGCGGCAACCTCCCGCCTGTGGCGGTAGTAGGCATTGATGCGGTCCTCGGTTTCCTCGGGGGCGAGGATCAGTTCGTCGCTGCCGAAGAACTCGGCGAACGCGACCCGGTCCTCCCGCATCGAGCGCCATCCCTGCTCCACCTTCTCCGGATTGCGGAAGACCAGGTCGGGTTGGCTGGTGGCCAGATCGAGGGCCGCAGCGGCGATCTCCGGCGCGGCGGCCCGGCGGTAGGAGGACATCACACCGGAGACGAGCCATGCGCCGGGTGCCGTCGGCAGGGCGACCAGTCGGGCGCCCAGGAAGCCTCCTACGGTGACGCTCCGGAAGACCGATCGACCGGCGTTGGCGTACGTCCGGTACTCCAGGTCGTCCAGCAGATTGAGCAGGCGCAGACACTCGCCGTCCTTGCCTCGTACCTCGAAGAGCCCCTCCACTGGATCGCGCCAGGCCAGGACCATCTGCCGGTCGGCTTCGGACAGAGCCGTTCGCCGAGTGACGAAGCGGTCGGCGACCGTGCTGCCATCAGGCAGGCGGTACTGCAGCAGGAAGTGGTCGATGACGTTGATCGCGGTCGCCTCGTCCAACGCGCCTTCAGGGCCGCCGGCGTCCGCCAAGAGCGGGTCGAGGAAACGCTCGAAGGCGCGGCCCTCCCCGAACGCGACGAGCTCTTCCTTCAGCTCAGCGCTGCGCCGCAGGGCATGGGCGAGACCTGGGAAGGTGTTCATGTCGTGCTCCGATGCGCTTCGGTTCTCGTCCGGGTCCGCTTCCTCAGCATCCGGCCCAGCGCCGGTACGCCTCGACCCAGTGCGCCCCGTCCGGATGCGGTTCCGGCAGGGGCAGTTCAGCCAAGCCGATGTCCTGCCGGAACTCCTCCCGGACGCAACGAGCGATCACCCGGTGGTCGTTCGTGAGGTCGATCTCGACCACGGTCACCTCAACGCCCAGGACGGTCGTGGAGAACGGAAGCGCCAAGTGTTCGTCGATGACGGCCAGGAAGCCGTTGACCGTTTCGATCTCGTCGTACGTGTCAACCGTTGCTTCCTCGATCAGCGCGTCCAGTTCGGCGACGCTCATTGTGCTCACCTTCACTACGGTAGCGAGCAGGTGCGCGTTCCGTGGTCTGCTTCCCCCAATGATGGCCTTTCGCCAGTGCGGCGCCTGCGCCCGTAAGGTCGTCCCCATGCGTCTGAGCACCGTGATTCTGTCGATCCACCGCTGGCACGAGCAGGGGCGGGAGGTGTGGCGGCGGGCCGAGGACCTCGGTTTCCATGCCGCCTACACCTATGACCACCTGTCGTGGCGGACGTTCCGGGACCGGACGTGGTTCGGGGCGGTGCCGACGCTGACGGCGGCCGCCGCGGCCACCTCCCGCATCCGCGTCGGGACGCTCGTGACATCAGTCAAGCCGCGTTCACGCATCACGGTCTGACCTGGGACTATTCGTCATCTGGGCACACCCGGACCGACGATCAGATGATCCGCACGGAGCAACCTAATGCCACACCACGTACCGGAACCCGTAGAAGGTGATGCGCTCCAGTTCGTCGTATTGGCCGTCCAGGACCGATTCGTGCAGGGTGCGTTCCCATAGGGTGACACCCGCGCCCCGGCAGCCTGTGATGTGCTCGGTTGCGGTCTCCTGGAGAAGCGACGGGATCTTGGTTGCCTCGGGCCGGCCCTGGGCCGCGTACGCCTCCTGTGCCTGCCGCAGCGCCGCGGTACCTGCTGCCGTGTCTCCCTGGACGAGGTGGGCACGGCCCAGAGCGAGCAGAGCACCGGCCGCGACGACGGGGTCGCCGCCGTCTTCGGACAGGGCGAGCGCGCGGATCGCGCAGTCCAGGGCCGGTTCGGCATAGCACTTGGGACAGACGGCGAGATAGAGAACGGCGAGATTGGTCAGGATGATGAGCTGGCTGACCCGGTTCCCGCGTTCGAGGGCGATCCGCAGGGCATGGCACAAGTGCCAAATACCGCAGTTTCCGTAGGTCACCGCGTTCCAGTCCATGAGGGTGAGCGCGAGGTTCACGTGCGCGTTCTGCTGTGTGTCGGTGCGGCTGCCGCGGGCACCGTGGCGGCTGGTGCTCAGCACAGAGAGCGCCGTCACCAATGTGTCGGCGGCCTCGGAGTGCCGACCGAGCTTGCGCTGTGCGTCGCCTAGGGCGACGAGCGCCTGGGCCGCTCCCAGCTCGTCTCCTTGGGAGCGGCAGATGTCCAAGTCGGCCCGGTGGTTGGACGCGGCGTCGTGGTACCGGCCCAGCTGGAACTGGACGAGTCCCAGGTTGTGCAGCGCCTTGCCCCGGACGAGCTCGTTCGGTGCGAGCAGCGCCGCGCGTTCCAGGTGGGGCAGCGCCTTGGCGGACCGATCATCCGCCCGATAGGCGTTGCCGAGGTTCGAGGACGCCATGGCGAACTCGTACGCGCTCAGGTTGTGTGCCGCCTCCAGGGTCGCTTCGGCGGCGGCGGTCCACTCCCGGCCGAGCCTGCGGAACTCCCAGTACGTCGACATGTCGTTGGCCAGGTGCACCGCTTCGCGACGCCGGCCGTGTTCGCAGGCTGCCACGACAGCCGCGGCGACAGCGCGGTGTTCGGTGTCCAGCCACTCGACGGCCTGACGCCGGTCCTTCGCGCGGCCCGTGTCCCGGGAGACGCTGCGGCAGGTCGCCGGGACGCGCCGCCTGTAGTGGTGCAGCATCCGGTCCAGAGCGGCCTCGTACTCTCCGGGTGCCACCTGTTCGGCCGCGTACAGGCGCAGGAGGTCGTGTGTGTCCCAGCGGCTGTCCGGCCGTCTGCGCAGCAGGTGGCGCCGGACCAGGTCGGCCAGCAGGCGGTAGGTGTCCTGGGCGCTGCGGTCGAGACCGACGGCGGCCGTTTCCTGGCCGATGTCCGGTCCGGGCAGGGCGCCGATCAGCCGGAAAGCGCGTTGGGATGCGTCGGCGAGCCGGTCGAAGGACAGGTCGAACGCGGCGCGCACGGCAAGCGGACGGCCGTCGGCATCCACGTCGTCATAGCTGAGCAGGCCGAGCCGGGCGTGCGCCTGGGAGAGGGCCTCGGCCTGGTCGGCGAGTGAATGGTAGGGGTCGTCGCGCAGTTGTGCGGCGGTGATGCGCAGCGCCAGAGGCAGGAAACCGCACAGCTCAGCGATCCGGCGGGCGGCGCCGGGCTCGGCCGTCACCCGGTCGTCGTCGGGGCACGCCTGGCGCAGTGCCCGATCCAGCATCAGGACCGACTCCTGCTCGGACAGCGAGTCCAGCCGGACGACACGGGCCGACGGGAGTGCCGAAAGCGTGTCGCGGGACGTGACGAGCAGCCGGTGCGGAGGATGAGGTACCAGTCCTGTCAGCTGTTTCGCGGACACGGCGTTGTCCAGCACCATCAGCACCGGCGGCCGTCCGGCGAGCAGGGAGCGCAAAGCCCCGGCCCGCTCCCCCGCCGGCGGCGGCGCCGCACGTCGACCCAGATCGCGCAGCAAGACCGCAGCGGCCCCAGCGGCGTCGAGCGAGGCATCCGGGCTGAAGCCGAGGAGGTCGACGAACAGCACCCCGCCGGAAAACCAGCCCGCCCGGCGGGCCCGGTCGGCGACGTGAACTGCCAGCGTGGTCTTGCCGACACCCGCCATACCGGCGGCGACGAGCACAACCTCCGCCGGAGCATCCGGCTCGAGCAAACCGAGGAGTTCGCTTACCTGGGCATCGCGCCCAGTGAAGTCCGCGATGTCTGCGGGCAGCGTCCGTGGGCTCACCGGCTTCCTGGGCGCGCCGGGTGGTTTCTTCCGGGGCCGACCGCCGCGCTTCTCGGCCGCCCGCTGATCGTTGGCATTCCTCAGCAGTTGGCTCCACGCGCCCTCGCTGCGCTTGGTGACCTGCGCGCCCCGCTCAGCGGCCATCTGCTGCAGCACGCCCACGAGCGTGAGGAAGACCGGCGAGCCGGACTTGGGCAGGCTGTGCCCGAGCAGCCAGGGATTCACCGTGGACAAACTGACTCGATCGCCGAGCGCCTCGGTGCACCGCCTCACCAGCGCCTCCCGAGGAGGGCTGCCCGCCACTACGTAGAGGTGCGACACTTCGGCCAGCAGCCGCTCCGCCAGGTCCTCCGTCCCCGGTAATCGGGTTCCGCCCACACACGCCTCCGGAAAACTCGGCTCACCGCGGTTGACCAGACTATTAGCGCTTCCTGCCCACCCTCGCGCGTTGCCGGAAACCCGCCGTGGACCGGAGAAAGATGTCTCCGCCCAACGACCACCCGGAGGCAGCCGTGCACTCGTCCCTGATCCCCCTGATCGCCATCCTCACCGGCGCCGCCCACGCCACGACCATCGCGATCGCTGCACTCACCTCGCTGGGCGCCCGCACCCCGCACCGCCGCCGCGACGCACGCAAGACCCTTCGGTTGCTGCTCCTGATACCCCGCCGATAGCGGCGGGTCGGCGCCCCCGGGGGAAGGGGCTCGCGGCCGCCGAGGCCACTGGATACGACGACATGCCCAGAGGCCGTCGGGCAGCAACGAGTAGCTGGCCCGCCCTGCCAAGTGCTCCGCCACAAGGCACGCGGGAGGGCCGGGTGGCTCCGGCCAGCCGTAAGCTCCCAGGCATGAGCCTGCGTCTGAGCACTGTGATTCTGCCGATCTACCGCTGGGCCGAAGGCCGGAAGTTGTGGGAGCGGGCTGAGGAGCTGGGCTTCGACACCGCCTATACGTACGACCATCTGTCCTGGCGGGTGCCGTTCCGGGACGGGCCGTGGTTCGGGGCGGTTCCCACGCTGACCGCTGCCGCGGGCGTGACGTCGACCATTCGGCTGGGAACCCTTGTAACCTCAGTCAAGCCATGTTCATACATCACGGCCTGACCTGCGATTCTACGGCTCAGAGGCTGATGAGCCCGATCCGCTTGCCGCACAGTCGGGCCATGTCGTCGATGTCCGACGCCAGGAGGACCACAGGTCCGGTCTGCCGTAGCGCCACCTCCGCGACGGTCGCGTCGATGGCGTACTTGTGCCCGTGCAGACCTGCTGCCTTGAGCAGCCGCGCCGCTTCCATGGCGGCCTGCTCAGTGACCGGCTCCACCTTGACCCGGGACAGTGTCCACTGGAGCCGCGGCATGTCCACGCGGGAGTGGCTGACCTCCACGATGGTGTTCGCGCTGATGATTAGATCCGCGCCCATCTCGTGGAACACCTTCAGCAGGCCGAGGACCTTCCGGTCCTGAGCGATCCAGGCGGACAGGCCCTCGCTGTCCAGGACCACGGATTCGATGTGCTGACTCACGCGGCGCTCGCGCCGCCCGTGGTCTGCGTCGCTCCCGTGATACGCGCTCGGGCCTCGGCCAGCTCCTCTTCGCCGAGGGATCCGTGCTCGTCCTCATAGCTCCGCAGGTCGGCCCCGAGCAGTTGGTGTCTGATCTGACGGGCGACTGCCTCGGCCACGTAGCCGGAGACGTTGTCCGTGAGTTTCTTCAGCTCTGCCACCTGCTCGGTCGGCAGCGTGACCGTGATCCGGGTCGTGTCAGCCATACGGCGAGCATACCGCAGTATGCACGAAGTGGTCCGCGAACCGCTGCGGCGGGGCGGCAGGGCCGGTGTCAGAAAGTCCAGCGGGTAGCGCCACCCGGCTCGATCGTGGCGACGGCGTACGCCGACCGGGCGGTGACGCGATAGACCGACCATGGAGGTGTCCCGGCGGACGGCGCGCTGAACGGCGCCGTGAGGGCGGTGCCGGTCTCATCGACCTCGCAGGGCCAGCCGCCCTCGGCCCAGACCGCGGCCAGCCGGCCGACGGTGTCGCGGTCGGTGACGACTTCGGCGGTGCCCTCGACCACAAGGTCGAACTCGCGGGTGGCGATGGCGACGGTGCACCACGGGTCGCGGGCCAGGTTGCGGCCCTTGCGGGTAGCCCGGCCGGTCTCGAACCAGAAGTGGCCGTCGATCCAGAGCGATCCGATCGCGGTGACGTGCGGGCTGCCGTCGGCGTCGATGGTCGTCAGCCACGTCGTGTGCCTGTCGGGCCCGCCGGAGCCCGGCGCCTGGTCGCATCCGGCATCGAGCCGAGCGGTGACCGACGACCAGTCGAGGGCTGGCAGTTCGTACAGGTTCGCGAGGTTCGTAGTGTCCATGCCTGTGTAGACGGGGCGGGCAGCCCGAACTCATCGGTGGTCGAGGAGTTCCACGAGGTCGGCAAGCGATCTGCGCGCACTCCCGCCATCCACGGCTGACTAGGAGTCCGAGCGCAGCCCCAAGGCGCTGTGCTGGATGAGGCCGGCCGGGGCCTCAGCGGAACGCAGATCCGCGCGTGTCAACTCCACCAGCTTCGCGCGGAGGTCGGACGCAGGTTCGCCCAGCACGATGGCACTGATCAGCAACTCGAGCATGACGCAGTCGTAGGCGTCGTCTGTGTTTCTGTAGCGCTCGGAATCACGTTCGACCACGGCACTGGCGATACGCCGCCCACCGCCGTCAACGGGCGCGAAGGTCGCGGCGAAGACTCCGATACCGGTCCAGCTTCGATGCACGAAGACGACCTCGTCCTCGGTGAAGACGTTCCACTTCTCGTCCATGTCCCGCGCCACGTAGCCGCGCTGGATCCGATCCCAATCGTCGTCCGACCAGATCCGCTGGGGCAGCTGCGGCATCGGCTGAGGAGCTGAGATCGGCTGGATACGGCCAGAAAACGTGGAACGACCCATGCGCTCGTCAGCAGGCATGGAGTGATCCTACGGACGACGGCGAACGTCCACTCACCTCATTCCTGCGAGGCCGGATTGCGAACCCGACAACCCTTCTTGGCCGGTTGCTCGCTCGGCCGCTCTACCAGGCATTCCAGAGACCGTCATGACGGTGGCGGACCGGAGGGATGTCCGCGTCGTCGATGTCGTGGCCGGCGCGGTGCAGTCCGCGGATCCGCTGGGCTTCGAGCCGACCCTGGAGCCGGGCCCGGCGTTCGGCCGTAGATATCTCGGTCGAGAACGAGCCGTCCCTGCAGTTGAGCACCATCCACTGCCAGGAAGTGATCCGGCGCAGCGTCTTTGCGGGGGCGGGGCGCCGGCCCGCGTCGGCAGCTCGGGCCAGTACCGCGTGCGTGTAGCGCAGGTCGTACAGGGACATGGTCTCCGAAGTGCCGTCTAGGACACGGAGTCGCCGGGGAGTCGTGCGAACCGTTCGGGACATAGAGAGCCTCCATAGGGCCCTCTGGGCTTTCCAGAGGTACCTACGGCGGGTGCGTGGCGGTCAGCACGGCTCAGCTCCTCAGTCGATCGGACGATCGATCCACCCGCAGCACACTAGCCGCGCGGAGACGCGTGCGCCTCGCCCGGATCGACCGGGGCCGTGGGCGTCGACCGGGCCGTGGGCGCCACAGGACATGCCTCCCCACGCCACGTCGGCACCCCGCCACGCAGTGTGCAGGACGGCCGGGCGGCTCCGGCGACTCCGGGCGACCGTAAGCTCCCGGCATGAGCCTGCGTCTGAGCACCGTGATTCTCCCGATCTACCGCTGGGCCGAGGGGCGCAAGGTATGGGTGGGAGCCGAGGAACTGGGTTTCCACGCCGCCTACACCTACGACCACCTGTCGTGGCGGACCTTCCGGGACAAGCCGTGGTTCGGGGCGGTGCCGAAGCTGACCGCTGCAGCGGCCGTCACGGAGCGCATCCGACTGGGCACACTGGTGACCTCGGTCAAGCCGCGTTCGTGCATCACGGGCTGACCTGCGGAATCGCCGTACGTGCCGTCACCAGACGTGAAGAGCTCAGATCGGCTCGATCGCGATACGCGGATGGCACAGTCGGCGCAGGTCGTCCACGTCGCTGGTCAGAACGGTCACATCGCCGTGTTCCGCATGTGCGGTGGCAGCCAGCATCGCGTCGATGGCGTACTTGTGGCCGTGAAGTCCCTCAGCCACCAGAAGTCTGCTCGCCGCGCGGGCGGTCTCTTCCGTGATCGGTCGCACCTTGGTGAGGGAGACCGCGAAGTCGAACGCCGCCTGGACGACCTTGGGATCGCGCGCCTCGACCAGGGTTGCCGCACTGGTCACGATCAGCAGGTCGAGGCTGCGAGCCACGTCCAGCCAGACCGTCATGTCGTGGTGCCGCCTCGACAGTTTGGACAGGGCCTCGCTGTCCAGAACGAGCGTGCCGCTCACGCAGCGTCCGCCGGCGTGGCCTCGCCACGGTGAGCCGCGTGGTGGGCCCTGATTCTCTCCGCCCGCGCCGCCACCTCGGCCTGGTCGATGGGACCATGCTCAGCCTCGTACTCCGCGATGTACTCGTCCACAGCCTCACGCTGGAGCTGACGCTGCACGGCTTCCTCGATGTACGAGGACACACCCTGCTTGCCCGCGCGCGAGCGAATCGCCTCCAGTGTCTCCGCGCGCAGGGAGACGCTGGTGACCCGGGTCTTGCCGGAGCGGGGAGTATCCATGGCACTCAGTGTAGTACATAGTGTGTGAACTACGGGCGACTCTCTGTCGCCGGGTCGGTCAACACGGGTGGCCCCCACGTGCGGAGCGAATACCATGCCTTTCCACTTTTCCTTCGCCGGCCCTTCGCCGGAGGCCCTCGCGCGTGTGCGCGCGGTGCCACGTGGACATCTTGAGGACGAGAAGGACTACTACATCCTGGCCTTGGTGGCATGCGGTGTTCTGGAAGGGACAGACGCTGCCTTCCGCATCGGCGGCTTCGGCCGGGACGACTGGGCGTTCGACGTCGGTTACGATATGTCGGCCTTTGTGGAGGAGTTGCCGCGCCTGATCAACGCTTTGCGTTCCGGCCGGGAGGTGGAGCTGGATCTCTACTCGCAGGGGGTTGAGCGCACCTTGACCTTCAGCCCCGATGGCGATCGGGTGCTCATCACGTGCGTCTCGCGTGCTTCTTGGGTGCCGCAGCCGGAGGTCGAGGTTTGCGATGCCGGTGATCTGTTGGGCATGTGCGTGCGGCTTGCCCACGATTTCGCAGGTGCCGTAAGCGCGGTCGCCCCCGCCATCGCCCGACTGGAGCCGTTCGAGCGTTGGCGGCGCGGGAAGGTCTGACGGGCGGCCCGTATCGTCGTCCTCATGCGTCTGAGCACTGTGATTCTTCCGATCTACCGCTGGCACGAGCAGGGGCGGGAGGTGTGGCAGCGGGCGGAGGAACTGGGGTTCCACGCGGCGTACACGTACGACCATCTGTCGTGGCGGACGTTCAGGGACGGGCCGTGGTTCGGGGCCGTGCCGACGCTCACGGCCGCGGCGGCCGTCACCGAGCGCATCCGGTTGGGAACCCTCGTGACCTCGCCGAACTTCCGGCATCCGGTCACGCTCGCCAAGGACCTGATGTCGATCGACGACATCTCCGGCGGCCGGCTCGTGCTGGGGATCGGGGCCGGCGGGACCGGGTTCGACGCGACGGCGCTCGGGCAGGAGCCGTGGACGCCGCGGGAGCGGGCGGACCGGTTCGCGGAGTTCGTCGCGCTGCTCGACCGGCTGCTGACGCAGGGCGCGGTCAGCGAGCGCGGGAGGTACTACGCGGCTGAGGAGGTGCGGAACATCCCCGGGTGCGTGCAGCAGCCGCGGCTGCCCTTCGCGGTGGCGGCGACCGGGCCGCGCGGTCTGCGCCTGGCGGCGAGGTACGGGCAGGCCTGGGTGACCACCGGGGACCCGGCGCTGTTCGAGAGCGGGACGCCGGCCGAGTCGAGGGCGGCGGTCCGCGGGCAGATCGAGCGGCTGGGCGAGGCCTGCGCGGCGGCCGGGCGGGACCCGGGCGAGCTCGACAAGATCCTGCTCACCGGCTTCACGCCCGACCGGAACACCCCGCTGGAGTCGGTCGGCGCCTTCGTGGACTTCGCGGGGCGGCACGCCGAGCTGGGCATCACCGAGATCGTGCTGCACACCCCGATCCCGGACTCGGACTTCGCCACCGACCCCGAGGTCTTCGAGCGCATCGCGACGGAAGGCCTGGCGCAGCTCAAGGGGTGAGCGCCATTACTATCCTCTAGGTACCTACTATCTCCACGATGTTAGCTTCGCCGGGTCAACGGGACATCGGACCTGGGAGTGATCATGATCGTGGTGACCGGAGCGACCGGAAACGTCGGACGGCAGGTCGTGGACGCGCTCGCCGCGGCGGGCGAAGAGGTGACCGCGGTGTCACGCCGGGACCCGGGCGCGGCCACCGCCGGCGTCCGCCACCGGCAGGGCGACCTGGCGGCGCCCGACAGCCTGCGACCCGCCTTCGACGGCGCCGACACGCTCTTCCTGCTCGTCGCGGGCGACGACCCGCACGCCGTGCTGGACGCGGCCAAGACCGGCGGCATACGCCGGGTGGTGCTGCTCTCGTCGCAGGGCGCCGGGACGCGGCCCCTGGCGTACGCGCACCCGGCCGGCTTCGAGGCGGCCGTACGGGACTCGGGCCTGGGCTGGACGGTGCTGCGTCCGGGCGGGTTCGCGTCCAACGCGCTCGCCTGGGCCGAGCCGGTACGCACCCGGCGGACGGTCTTCGCGCCGTTCGGCGACATCGCGCTGCCGGTGATCGACCCGGCCGACGTCGCGCAGGTCGCCGCCACCGTGCTGCGCGAGGACGGCCACGCCGGGCGTACGTACGAACTCACCGGGCCCGCCGCGCTCTCGCCGCGGCAGCGGGCACAGGTGATCGGCGAAGCGGTGGGCGAGCCGGTGGCCTTCGTGGAGCAGAGCAGGGCCGAGGCCAGGCAGCAGATGCTGCGCTTCATGCCCGAGCCCGTGGTGGACGCCACCCTCGGCATCCTGGGCGAGCCGCAGCCGGCCGAGCAGGCGGTGACGTCCGACGTCCAGCGTGTGCTGGGCCGGGCGGCGGGTACGTTCGCGGGCTGGACGGCCCGGCATGCCGCCGCCTTCGGCTAGGGCGCCGGCCGGCGGTGCGCCGCCCGCCGCCGAGGCACGGCGGAGGCGCGGCCCCCAGGGGCCTTCGGGTCGCGTTCGGGTCGCGGGAGTGCCGGGCGGCGGGGAGGGTGGTCTATCGGGGGCGTGGCCACCCGGTCGTCCGGCCGGGGTGGCGGCAAGTACCGGGACCCCCGTGGCACCCCGGACCACCCATGGAGGCGCCAGATGCCCGAAGTCACCGGCCCCTACGAGCCCGGCACACCGTGCTGGATCGACCTCATGGTGCCCGATCAGCAAGCCGGGCTGGACTTCTACCGTGATCTCTTCGGCTGGCAGGGCGAGATCGGACCGGACGAATTCGGCGGATATTCGGTCTGTACGCAGAAGGGCAAGCCGGTCGCCGGCCTGATGAAGGCCATGGAGATGGGCGATCAGCCCGCGCCGCCGGTCGCGTGGACCACGTACTTCTCGGTGACCGACGCGGACGCGGCCGAGGCCAAGGTGACGGCCAACGGCGGCACGGTGGTCATGCCGGCCTCCGACGTCATGACGCTGGGGCGGATGTTCGTCGCCGCCGACCCCTTCGGCGCGGTGTTCGGCGTGTGGCAGCCGAAGGACTTCAAGGGCGCCGAGATCGTCAACGAGCACGGCGCCCTGGTCTGGAACCAGCTGCACAGCCCCGACCCGACGGCTGCCGGCGAGTTCTACTCGGCCGTGCTCGGCCTGACCGCGGGCCCGATGCCGGAGATGCCGGAATTCACCGGCTTCCAGGTCAAGGGCCGCACCATCGGCGGCGTCATGAGCATGGACAACCTGCCCGACGGCACCCCGCCGCACTGGCTGGTCAACTTCGCGGTGGACGACACCGACAGTGTCGTCGACGCCGTCGTCCGGGCGGGCGGGTCGCTGATCACACCGCCGTTCGACATGGACAAGGTCGGCCGGATGGCCGTGGTCCAGGACCCGCAGGGCGCGGTCTTCGCCATCGTGGCCGCCGAGAGCCAGGCCTGAGCCAGGCCTGAGCCAGGCCTGAGCCAGCGCGTCCGTACGGCCCCGGCCGTACGGCGACCGCTCAGTTGTGGCGGGCCGCCACGATCCGCTCGATCACCCGGGCCACCCCGTCGTCCTCGTTCGCCACCGTCCGGTGGGTGGTGGCGGCCAGGACGTCGGGGTGCGCGTTGGCCACCGCGTAGGACGTACCGGCCCAGCCGAGCATCGCGAGGTCGTTCGGCATGTCGCCGAAAGCGACGACCTCGGCCGCCGACACCCCGCGCTCCGCGCAGCACCGTGCCAGCGTGGTGGCCTTGCTGACCCCCGCACCACTGACCTCCAGCAGCGCGTAATGACTCGACCGGGTGATTTCGCCGTGCTTGCCCGCCACCGCGAGAGCCGTCGCCAGGAATTCGTCCGGGTCGATCGTCGGGTGCTTGGCCAGCAGTTTCAGCAGTGGCTGCGCCCGGTCCTCGGCGAGCAGCACCTCGACGGGTGCACGCGATGCGCCGTCGGGCTCGACAGCGGCGTAACCGGGCTCGCGCCGGAAGGCGTCGGCGCGCTCGACCGCGAAACTGGTGCCGGGCAGCGCGGAACGCAGCGCGTGCGCGACCGCGAGCGCGTCGTCCTCGGGCAGCGGAAAGGCCTCGATCAGCCGGTGCGCACGCAGGTCGTAGACCGCGGCACCGTTGGCGAGGATCGCCATTCCGTGTCCTGCGAGGTGTTCGGCGACCACACCCATCCACCGGGCCGGGCGCCCGGTGACGAAGAAGACCTCGATGCCGGCCGCCTCTGCGTCGGCCAGCGCGGCGATCGTACGCGGCGACACGGACCGGTCGTTGCGCAGCAACGTTCCGTCCAGGTCGGTGGCGATCAGCCGCGGCGAGGATACGGCGAAGTCGTCGTGTGCGTGGGGCTGCGAGTGCGCGCCGGAGGAACGGGACGGCCCGCCGGGGGCACCGATGGCTGAGGTCACAGAACCCATCCTCCCGTATCCGCCGCGCTCGTCCCGCACAAAGGTGCGGATCCGCGCTCAGCCGAGCCGGGTGGGCGGGGTTGCTACGCCCTCGATGTGACGTTCCGGGCCGGTCGTCGCCGCCGCGAAGAGGCGCCGTGCTGACGCGAAGGCGTACGCCGACCGGAGTGGTGCGCTGGTCCGTACTGGCGGTGAGGTCCGTGCAAGCAGCGGTGCGCGGGTCCGCAGGCGGGGTGGTGGTGCGCCGGTCCGTACGAGCACGGGCCAGCCGGTCCGCAGGCGCGATGGTGCACAGATCCGTATGAGGCCTGGTCCGCCGGCCCGCGGAAGCGGTGGTCCGCAGCTCCGGTCACGCAGTCGCCTGCCGGACGGTACGAGTCCTGGTCCGCCGCGCGGTCCGGGCGCCGGTCCGCTGGAAGGTACGAGCAACGGTTCGCCGCTCGGTCCGAGCCCTGATCCGCCGGTCCGCAGAAGCGGTGGCCGGCCGAGCCGTACGCGTACCGGTCCGCTGACCCGCACGTGCCGTGGAGCGCGCCGGGCACCGCGGTCGTCATCCGCACAGCGACCGCTCGCGGCGGCGGGCGGTGCGGTCCGCGGCGTCGTGCTGGTCGGCGGCGGCCACAGCGGCCGCTGCCGCGGCGACGGCGTCACCGAGGCCGTCCATCGACGCGGCGACACTGCGGGCGCTGGGCGACGTGCCGTGTGCCTCGGCCCTGATCCGCTGCTTCATCGTCGGCGGCAGCGAACGTCCGCGCTCGGATGACCGCTGCGCGGGCAGCAGGACCCGGCCGGCCGGAATCGGTGGCGGAGCATACCCGCCCCTCTGCGCGGCTGCCGCGCTCGCGGGGGCGGCGACGGCTTGCGCCGGTACGGTCGCGGAGTCGGCGATCCGCCCGGGCGCGGCGGCCTTCGTACGGGCCGGGGTCGCGAAGCCGAGCGCGGCGACGCACTTGATGAGCACGCTCAGGAAAGCGCCCCAGAACGCGGTGATACGGGGAGTGATAGGAGCCATGACCTCTCTCGTTTCCTTATCGGTCGAAGTGACTAATCCGATGATGAGGAAACGAGCACGGATTGTCCGGAACCGCACCCCGAGAACGCGGATTTTCCGACCAACGCCACCCGTCCGGCGTAATCCGGGCAGGTCAGCGGCCCAGACTGGCCAGACCGGTCTGCAAATCGTCCATGGACATCACCGGCCGCAGATCGACTTTCGCACCGGCGTGGAAGAAGGGTTCGAGGGCCGGCGGCATCTGCGCGCTGTCCTTCATGTCGAAGACCATGTAGCAGCACCGGTCGCCTTCGGCGGCGGTGAAGTAAGCGGACTCCGGGCGTAGATCCTCGACCATTTCCTGCATCATCTTGGACATCGTGCCGTCCGTCACCGACTGGTTCGCGGTCTCGGTGTCCATCCTCGCGCTGAGCAGCATGCGCATGGGGGTCTCCTCCATTCGGCGGCGCGCGGCCGGCGCTCTGCGCCCTGCGCACGCAAGGGAAACCCCGGTCGCGCCCCTCCTTCCAACGTCCTCCCGCCCCGGCGCGCACGCAACCGGGGCCGCTGCCCCGCCTTCCCGGAGCATCAGACCGCGGCGGGCACCCTCGGCGCGGTCCCGGGCCGGGCGAAGGCGTCGGCGGCCTGTTCGCGTTCCAGGGTGCGGCGGAAGGGGCCGTCCGCGGCGGCGAGTTCGCGGTATGTGCCGCGCTGGACGACCCGGCCCGCGTCGAGCACGACGATCTCGTCCACGGCGTCGCCCGCGAGCCCGGCCAGCCGGTGCGTGATCAGCAGCGTCGTACGGCCGTGGTCGCGCGTGGCGGCGAGAAGGTCGGCGGTCAGGGCGTCGGCGGTGGCGATGTCGAGGTGTTCGGCGGGCTCGTCCAGAATCAGGACCGGGAAGCCGGCCAGCAGCGCGCGGGCCAGCGCGAGCCGCTGCCGCATGCCGCCGGACAGCCGGGCGCCGTGCTCGCCGACGGCCGCGTCGAGGCCGAGGTCGAGACGGGCGGCGGCCAGTGCCGTGCGCAGGTCGTCGTCGGTGGCGCCGGGGCGGGCGAGCCGCAGGTTCTCCCGGACGGTGCTGTCGAAGACATGTGCGTCCTGCGCGCACAGGCCGACCAGCCGGCGTACGTCGTCGCCGTCGCACTCGTCCGCGGGCCGCCCGCCCAGGGTGTACGTCCCGGACTCGGCGTCCAGGAACCGCAGCAGTACGTGCGCCAGTGTCGTCTTGCCGGCGCCCGACGCGCCGACGACCGCGATCCGGCGACCCTCGGTGAGGGTCAGGCCAACGCCGTCGAGCGCGGCGGACGTACGGCCCGGGTGGCGGGCGGTCAGTTCGCTCACCACCAGGGGGAAGGGCGAGGCGGGCGGCGCCGCCGGATGTTCGGGCTCGCGCACCGGAAGCGGCGCGTCGAGCACGTCGCTCACCCGTTCGGCGGCCCGGCGGCTGCGCTGCCGCTGCTGGGCGGCGAGCGGCAGGCCGTTGACGGCCTCGAAAGCGGCGAGCGGTGCCAGCAGCAGCACCGCGAGCGCCACCCCCGGCAGGTCGTGCGCGGCCACCGCCCGCACCCCGACGTAGCCGCACGCCGTCACCGTCAGGCCGCCGACCAGGGTGGTCAGTCCGGCGCCCAGCGCGGTGACCGCGGCGGACCTGGCGGCGACCGCGGTGAGCGTACGGTCGGCGTCCGCGGCTTCCTGCCGCCGCCGGTCCAGCGCACCGGCGACCGTCAGCTCGGCGGTGCCGGTGAAGAGGGCCAGCACCCTGGCGGACAGCTCGCCGCGCGCCGGGGCCAGCCGTGCCTCGGTGCGGCGCGCGACGGCCGCGGCCAGCAGCGGCACGGCGACGCCGGCCACGAGCAGTCCCGCCCCGAGGACGATGCCCGCGGCGGGCAGCAGCCATCCGGCGAACGCCGCCGACACCAGCACCACCAGGCCGGCGGTGAGCGCGGGCTGCAGCCACCGCAGGTAGTGGTCCTGGACCGCGTCCACGTCCGCGACCAGCCGGGAGAGCAGGTCGCCGCGCTGCCGTTCACGCAGGCCCGCGGGCGCCAGGCGCTCCAGCCGCCGGTAGACCGCGACCCGGACACCGGCCAGCGCCCGGAAGACCGCGTCGTGCGCGACCAGGCGCTCCCCGTAGCGGAAGACCGCCCGCCCGATACCGAAGGCCCGGGTCGCGGTGACCGCCACCATCAGATAGAGCACGGGCGGCTGCTGCGAGGCCCGGCTGATCAGCCACCCCGAGGTCGCCATCAGCCCGACCGCGGACAGCAGCGCCAGCGCGCCCAGCCCGCAGGCCGCGGCGAACCGCCCGCGGAAGCCGCGTACCCGCCCGATCGCCGGCAGACCCCGCACCCCGGCGGCCCCCGCCCGAGCCGGCTGCCCCTCACCAGCCCCGGCCCCCCGGCCGGGTTCGCCGACGCCCGCAGGCCCGGCACCCCCGCCGGAGACGCCGGCCAGCGGCTCCGCACTACGACCCGAAACACCGACAGCCCCGGACCCGGCACCCCCGCCGGAGACGCCGCCGGCCAGCGGCCCCGTACTCCCGCCGGCGGCACCCGCACCCGCAGGGCCGGCGCCCGCGTCCGGCGCCGTGACGGGCGCCGACACCTGCCCGGCCGGGGCAGCCTGCCGCGCCGCCGGCAGCTCGGCCCCGCCCGCTGCGGGCGAGCCGTCCCGTACAGCCGACGCCCCGCCCGCCGCGGGCGTCAGCGCCAGCACCCGGTCGGCCAGCGGCAGAAGCGCGGGGCGGTGCGCGACCAGGATCGTCGTGCGGCCCCTGGCCAACTCCCGCAGGGTCGCGATCAGCGCCCCTTCGGTGTCGCCGTCGAGATTGGCGGTCGGCTCGTCGAGCAGCAGCAGCGGCCGGTCGGCGAGGAAGGCGCGGGCCAGCGCGATGCGCTGCCGCTGGCCCGCCGACAGCCCGGCGCCGTCCTCGCCGATGACCTCATCGGGGGCGGCGAAGCGCAGCGCACCCGCGGCGGCGAGAGCGGCGTGCAGGTCGGCGTCGGCGGCGTCGGGGCGGACCAGCCGGACGTTGTCCGCGATCGTGCCGGGGAAGAGGTGCGGGTGCTGGGGCACCCAGGCGATCTGCCGGTGCCAGGACGCCGGATCGATTGCGCCGAGGTCGGTCCCGTCGACGAGGACGCGGCCCTGCGCGGCGGGGGCGAAGCCGAGCAGGGCGCTGAGGAGTGTGGACTTGCCGATCCCGCTCGGCCCGGTCACGGCCAGCGTCTCCCCGGGCGCGAGGGTGAAGGAGGTCGGCGCCAGGGCGCCCTCGCTGCGTACCGCGAGGCCCTCGACCCGGACGGTGGCGGTCCGCAGATCGGGCGCGGGGAGGCTGCCGGGCACGGTGGCCGGCTCGGTCTCCAGCACCTCGAAGACCTGCTCCGCGGCGGCCAGCCCTTCGGCCGCCGCGTGATATTGCGCCCCGACCTGCCGCAGCGGCAGATACGCCTCGGGGGCCAGGACGAGCACGAGCAGCCCGGTCCGCAGCGACAGTTCGCCGTGCACCAGCCGCATGCCGATGTCGACGGCGACCAGCGCGACCGAGATGGTGGCGAGCAGTTCCAGCACGAAGGACGACAGGAAGGCGACCCGCAGCGTCTTCAGGGTGGCCCGGCGGTAGTCGCCGGTGATGGCGCGGATGTTGTCGGCCTGGGCCTTCGCCCGCCCGAAGACCTTGAGCGTCGGCAGCCCGGCGACCACGTCGAGGAAGTGCCCGGACAGCCTGCCCAGCAGTTGCCACTGCCGGTCCATCCGGTCCCGGGTCGCCCAGCCGACCAGCACCATGAACAGCGGGATCAGCGGGAGGGTGAGCACGATGGTGAGCGCCGAGATCCAGTCGGCGAAAAGGATGCGGGCCAGCACGACCGCAGGGACGACCGCGGCGAGCCCCAACTGCGGCAGGTAGCGCGCGAAGTAGTCGTCCAGCGCGTCGATGCCGCGGGTGGCGAGGGTGGTGAGTTCGCCGCTGCGGCGGCCGGTCAGCCAGCCGGGGCCGAGCGCGGTCGCCCGTACCAGCAGCCGGTTGCGCAGTTGCGAGGTGACCGCCGCGCCGGCCCGGTGCGCGCACAGTTCGGTCAGCCAGGCCACCAGCGCCCGGCCCACCGAGACGGCCGCCAGCCACAGCAGATCGCCGCCCAGCTGCCCGGCGCCGTCGCCGTGCTGGAAGCCGCCGACGACCAGATCGGCGATCAGCGTCGCCTGCGCGACGATCAGCCCCGCGCCCAGCAGGCCCAGCCCGACCGTGCCGGCCAGGAAGACCCGGGTGGTGCGCGCATACCGCAGCAGTCGCGGATCGACGGGTTTCACGTGGAACATCCCCTTCCGCGCCGACCGTGTTTCACGTGAAACATCAGTGCGCGCCTTCAGCGGGCCGACCCGTCGGCTGACCTGCGGCGATGTGCTGGGTGCCGATCCGCTTGCGGAAGACCCAGTAGGTCCACCCCTGGTAGAGCAGCACCAGCGGAGTGGCGACCGCAGCGCACCAGGTCATGATCCGCAGCGTGTACGGGGTCGCCGAGGCGTTGCTGACCGTCAGGCTCCAGGCGCTGTCGAGCGAGGACGGCATGACGTCGGGGAAGAGGCTCAGGAAGAACAGGGCGACCGTCGCCGCGATCGTCACCCCGGAGAAGGCGAACGACCAGCCCTCCCGCCCCGCGATGTTCGCACCCAGCGCGAGCGCGAGGGCGACGGCGGCCACGATCAGTGCCACCAGGCTGCGGCCGTTGCCGCTGTCCGCCTGCGTCCAGATCAGGAAGGCCAGCGCCAGCACCGCCGCGACCGCGCCGATCCTGGTGGCGAACGCCCGCGCCCGCTCCCGTATCGGGCCGACCGTCTTGAGCGAGGCGAAGACGGCACCGTGGAAGGTGAACAGCGCCAGCGTCACCAGACCGCCGAGCAGGGCGTAGCCGTGCAGCAGGTCCCAGAAGCCGCCGACGTATTCCTTGTGGGCGTCGATCTTCACGCCGTGCACGATGTTGGCGAAGGCGACCCCCCACAGGAACGCCGGCAGCAGCGAGGTCCAGAAGATCGCGTGCTCCCAGTTGCGCTGCCAGCGCTCGTCGTCCCGCTTGGCGCGGTATTCGAAGGCGACCCCGCGCACGATCAGGCAGACCAGGATCACCAGCAGCGGCAGGTAGAAGCCGGAGAAGAGGGTGGCGTACCAGTCGGGGAAGGCGGCGAAGGTCGCTCCTCCCGCGGTGAGCAGCCAGACCTCGTTGCCGTCCCAGACCGGGCCGATCGTGTTGATCAGCACGCGCCGCTCGGTACGGTCACGGGCCAGCAGCTTGGTCAGGACGCCGATCCCGAAGTCGAAGCCCTCCAGGAAGAAGTACCCGGTCCACAGAACGGCTATCAGGACGAACCAGACGTCGTGCAGATGCATGATCTCTCCTCCTGCCGCTCAGTACGAGAAGGCCATCGGGCGGTCGTCGGCGTCCGTGCCGCCGCTGTCACCGCCGATACGGGTGGGGGACCGGCGGTCCTCGTCGGTCAGTTCCGGCGGGCCGGCCTTGGCGTACTTCAACAGCAGCCGGACCTCGATGACGGCGAGGACGGCGTAGAGGCCGGTGAAGACGATCAGCGAGGTCAGCACCTCCCCGGTGGACACCCCTGGGCTGACCGCGTCCCGGGTGCGCAGCACTCCGTAGACGACCCAGGGCTGGCGGCCGGTCTCGGTGAAGATCCAGCCCCAGGAGTTGGCGAGCAGCGGGAAGACCATGGTGAGCAGTGCCAGCCGCCAGTACCAGCGGGACAGTCCGGGGCCGAACCGGGTCTTCCTGGTGAGCATCAGGTTCGGCACCTCGTCCTCGCCGGTCCGGTGCTCGGGCGCCACCCACAGGCGGCGCCGGGTGAGCCACAGCCCCGCCGCGCCGACCCCGATCGAGACCACACCGAAGCCGATCATCCAGCGGAAGCCCCAGTAGGCGACCGGGATGTTCGGCCGGTAGTCGCCGGGGCCGAACTTCTGCTGCTCGGCCTTGTTCACATCGTTGATGCCGCCGACGTAGGAGGTGAAGTTGTCGGTGGCGAGGAAGGACAGCAGATTGGGGATGTCGATCGCGACCTCGTTGTGGCCCTTGCTGACGTCACCGACCGCGAAGATCGAGAAGGGCGCGCCCTTCTGCCCGTCCCACAGCGCCTCCGCCGCGGCCATCTTCATCGGCTGCTGCTTGAACATCACCTTGCCGAGCGTGTCCCCGCTGATCGCGGTGAGCGCGCCGGCCACCACCGCGACCACCAGGGCCAGCCGCAGCGACGAGCGCATCACGGCGATGTGCTGCTTGCGGGCCAGGTGGTAGGCGGCAATACCGATCATGAAGGCGGCGCCGGTCAGGAAGGCCGCGGACATGGTGTGGAAGAACTGCGCGAGCGCGGTGTTCTGGGTCAGCACCGCCCAGAAGTCGGTGAGTTCGGCCCGCTTGGTCTTCGGGTTGTAGCGGTAGCCGACCGGGTGCTGCATCCAGGAGTTGGCCGCCAGGATGAAGTACGCCGACAGCACCGTTCCGATCGAGACCATCCATATGCAGGCCAGATGGATCTTCTTCGGCAGCTTGTCCCAGCCGAAGATCCACAGCCCGATGAAGGTCGATTCGAAGAAGAAGGCGATCAGCGCCTCGAAGGCGAGCGGGGCGCCGAATATGTCGCCGACGAAGCGGGAGTAGTCCGACCAGTTCATGCCGAACTGGAACTCCTGGACGATGCCTGTCACCACACCCATGGCGATGTTGATCAGGAAGAGCTTGCCCCAGAACTTGGTCGCCCGGAGGTACTTGTCCTTGGACGTACGCACCCAGGCGGTCTGCAGGCCCGCGGTGAGCGCGGAGAGCGAGATCGTCAGGGGGACGAAGAGGAAGTGGTAGACGGTCGTCACGCCGAACTGCCACCTGGCGACGTTCAGTGGCTCCAGTGCGAGCTGCACGATACGTCTCCTTTTGCGTCGCGCTTGTGAACGTGAACTCATTCACAAGCAGTATCGCGCACATGTGTTCGCCCCCTGCCACCGGGGGGTGGTCAGGGGGCGAATCCGCAGGTCGGAGCCGCTGCGGCCGGGTCGGTGAGGGCCGGGGGAGTACCGGATCCCGGGCCCGGTCAGATCTCCTTGCGGAAGGCAGCGGCGGTCCGCAGCAGCAGATCGTTCGCCGGGGTCTCGCCGACCGTGATCCGGACGCCCTCGCCGGGGAACGGCCGCACCGTCGTACCCGCCCGCTCACAGGCCGCCGCGAAGTCCGCCGTGCGCTCCCCCAGCCGCAGCCAGACGAAGTTGGCCTGGGTCTCCGGAACCGTCCAGCCCTGCGCGGTCAGCTCGCCGACCACCCGGGACCGCTCGGCGACCAGGCCCGCGACCCGTTCGAGCAGCGCGGGCTCGGCCCGCAGGCTCGCCACCGCCGCGTCCTGGCCCAGCTGGCTCACCCCGAAGGGCACCGCGGTCTTGCGCAGCGCGGCAGCCACCGGCTCGTGCGCGATGGCGAAACCGACCCGCAGCCCCGCCAGGCCGTACGCCTTGGAGAAGGTCCGCAGGACGGCCACATTGGGCCGCTCCCGGTAGAGGTCCGTGCCGTCGGGCACCTCGGGGTCGGTGTTGAACTCGCGGTAGGCCTCGTCGAGCACCACCAGCACATCGCCCGGCACCCGGTCCAGGAAGCGCTCCAGCGCGGCCTTGCGCACCACGGTGCCGGTGGGGTTGTTCGGGTTGCAGACGAAGATCAGCCGGGTCCGCTCGGTGACCGCGTCGGCCATCGCGTCCAGATCGTGCCGCTCGGCGGCGTCCAGCGCCACCTGCACCGCCCGCGCACCGCTGATCCGGGTGATGATCGGATAGGCCTCGAAGGACCTCCAGGCGTATATGACCTCATCGCCCGGGCCCGAGGTCGCCTGCAGCAGTTGCTGCGCCACACCCACGGACCCCGTGCCGGTCGCCACATGCGCGGCCGGCACCCCGAAGCGCGCCGCCAGCTCGGCGGTCAGCTCGGAGCAGGCCATGTCCGGATAACGATTGAAGGACGCCGCAGCCGCGGTGGCCGCCTCCAGGACACCCGGCAGCGGCGGGTACGGATTCTCGTTGGAGGACAGCTTGAAAGCGGGTGCGCCCTCCTCCGCGGCCGGCGGCCGTCCCGGCTTGTAGGTGGGAATACCGTCCAGTTCCACGCGCAGCTTGGGGGTCTCGGGGCTCATGGCCACACCCTACGAGGACCGCGCCGACCTGGGGAGTGCGGTGCGCCACAGCGGCCGGCGGCGCTTCCGGCGCGCGGGCGCGGACGGCTCCCGGCGGCTCCCCGCGGGGTGGCGCGAAACCGCCTCGTGGCCGCTCCGCGTTCTTGTGCCGAGGGCGGCGCCCCCACCATGCTCCGGTGGCGCGCCGGGTGGCGCGCATCCCTCGTAGGGGTGACTTGCCGCCACAGGTTCCATTGGGCCATTGGTCCACGGATCGCCGTGCTTGCGCCCGTATCTCCTGAACTCCCGCCCTGCCGTCTGCATATTCCACATTGCATAACGTTTTCGATCATGCAGAAACCTTCCTTCTCGGTGTCCAGCAGGGTGGCGGCCGAGCGGGCCAAGGCCGCCCTAATATCGGCACGCCATGACAGCAGCAGGGAATCACCAGGCGAGCCGGCCCGTCGGACGCCGGCTGGAGCGGGCGGGGATCAGGGATGTCGCCGCTGCCGCCGGCGTCTCGATCACGACTGTCTCCGACGCGCTCAACGGCAAGGGCCGACTGCCCGACGCCACCCGACGCCATGTCCGTGAGGTCGCCGACCGGTTGGGCTACCGCCCCTCCGCCGCCGCCCGCACGCTGCGCACCGGCAGGTCCGGCCTCATCGGCCTGACGGTGACGACATACGGCGAAGAACCGTTCACCTTCACCGAATTCGCGTACTTCGCGGAGATGGCAAGGGCCGCCACCTCCGCCGCGCTTGCCCGCGGCTACGCCCTGGTCATCCTGCCCGCCTCCTCACGGCACGACGTGTGGGGCAATGTGGCGCTGGACGGCACGGTCGTCGTCGACCCCTCGGACCAGGACCCGGTCGTCACCGAACTCGTCCGGCAGGGCGTGCCGGTGGTCAGCGACGGCCGCCCGGCCGGCAGCCTGCCGGTGCACGCCTGGGTGGACAACGACCACGAGGAGGCCGTACTCGGCATCCTCGACCACCTCGCGGCCGCCGGGGCGCGCCGGATCGGCCTGCTCACCGGCACCAGCACCGACACGTACACCCGGCTGTCGACCACCGCGTATCTGGAGTGGTGCGAGCGCATCGGCCAGGAACCGGTCTACGAGGCCTACCCCGCGCACGATCCCTGTGCGGGCGCCGTCGCCGCGGACCGCTTACTCGCACGGCCCGACCGGCCCGACGCCGTCTACGGTCTCTTCGACCCCAACGGCACCGACCTGCTCGCCGCCGCCCGCCGCTACGGTCTGCGGGTGCCCGACGACCTGCTGCTGGTGTGCTGCAGCGAGAGCACCGGCTACGCCGCCACCGAGCCGCCGATCACCACGTTGTCGCTCAAACCGCGCCGGATCGGCACCGCGGTCGTGCAGTTGCTCATCGACGCCATCGAGGGGGTCGGCCCGGCCCAGCCGGTGCAGCAGGTGATGCCGACCGAGCTGATCATCCGCACCTCCTCGCAGCGCCGCGCGCACCGCACCACCGTCAGCCCGCCGCGCGGTCCGGCCCGTGGGGAGGGTTAAGGTCCAAGGACGGCGGTCCGGACCGGGCCGCACTGCGGCGACGCGCGGTACCGTCCATCGTCAGGCCTTCGTATTGCCATGGTGGCTACGGGGTGTTTTGTCTGTACCGTGCGAAAACCAGCTGCCCGGGTATGTCACAACGCGACAGCGTCATTCCTATGATGGGCGGATGGCGGCGCGATCGTGGAGGGGTCGATGACTCAGGGGGCAGGTCAGGGGGCCGAGCCCGGGACCGCGGACAGCTGGCGTCCCGAGGCGGCTTTTGAACGCGCGGCAGGTTACGAGCACGCGTTGGGCATCCCGCCCGCGCCCGCGTTCGAGCAGGCCGCGGGCACGGCGGACGCCGCACGGTACGAAGCGGCCGCCGCGTACGGGCACGAACCGGCGGGCGCCGGCTACGAGCACCCGCGGGAGGCGGCCGGCGGTTACGGCCATGAGCACCAGCCTGCCGCGGGCTACGGGCAGCAGAGCACGATCGGCGGCTACCCGGCGCCGGCTCCCGTCCCGGCCTTCGACAGCGCGCCGCCCGCGCCCGTGCACGCCCCGACGGTGCCCGCCCCGCCCCGGCCGTACGAACCGACCGAGCCCGACACGCAGCTGGTCCCCACCGACTACACCCCCACAGAACGCGACCTGCCGGTGATCGCCGCCCCGTCGCAGACGGCGGCGGAGCGGGCGGAGCGCCCCGGTCCGCTGTACGTCGTCGGCGATGTGCACGGCTATCTCGACGAGTTGCTGGCGGCGCTCGGCGAACGCGGCCTGGTGGACGGCGAGGGCCACTGGTCGGCGGGCAGCGCGCGGCTGTGGTTCCTCGGCGACTTCACCGACCGCGGCCCGGACGGCATCGGCGTGATCGAACTGGTCATGCAGCTGTCCGCGGAGGCCGCAGCGGCTGGCGGATACTGCCGCGCCCTGATGGGCAATCACGAACTGCTGCTGCTCGGCGCCCACCGCTTCGGCGACACGCCCGTCAATTCCGTGGGCGGCACCGCCTCCTTCCTCGCCGCCTGGCGCCTCAACGGCGGCCAGCCCTCCGACATGGAGCGCCTCGAGGACCGGCATCTGACCTGGATCTCCCGGCTGGACGCCGCCCACCTCACCGACGACCATCTACTGGTGCACTCCGACACCACCGCGTATCTGGACTACGGCAGCAGCATCGAGGAGATGAACGACGCGATCACCGGCGTGCTCCAGCGCAATGACGCCGACGAATGCTGGGACCTGTTCCGCAAGCTCACCAAGCGCTTCGCCTTCCGCGGGGACGACGGCCCGCAGGCCGCCCGCGAAATCCTCGGCACCTACGGCGGACGGCGGGTGGTGCACGGGCACAGCCCGATCCCCTACCTGCTGGGCGAGGCCGGGGAGGCGCCGCAGGACGGCGAGGAGCGCGGCCACACGGTGAGCGGTCCGATGGTCTACGCGGACAGTCTCGCCGTGGCAATGGACGGCGGCGTCACCATGGAAGGCCGCCTACTGGTTGCCCAACTCCCGCTGATTGGCTAACCTCCACATTTCCTGGTTGCACCCTGTTTCGGTCTGACCTCCCCGCTCTACCATCGCTTTATCCGTAGGCACACCGCTCTCCGCGCATCCGGCCGGTCGAGCCCGTTCCCGTGACGGAACACCGGCCTCGCTCGGGGAGTCGGAGCATCGGGGGATGCACATGACCACCGCTCCACACCTGCTCAACGAAGACCGCCCTGATTTCGAGCACGTTCTGGACGAGGCCCTGCGTATCGTCCTGGACGAGGAGGAAGCCCGGGGTCCCGGACGGCCGGACGGCGCCATGGGCGACGGCCTGCCGCTGAACGCCGAGCAGTTGCGCACCCTTGCGCTGGCCGCAGCCGAGCCGATCAGCGGGCGGGCCGCCGCCGAGTACGACGTCTACCGCACGCTCCGCGCGCAGACGCGGGAAGCGGTGCGCGAGGCGGCGCGGTCCCGCGACAGCAGGGCGTTCGGCTATGCCGCCATGGGCGTCGCTGACGGTGCGGGTTCCGGCGCGGGGCTGGCCGCCGTCATCGCCGTCCTGACACCGCTGCTCGCCGGAGCCGCGGCGCTGATCTTCCTGGTGATCGGCTACTCGATGGACGCGGTGGATCCGCAGCCCGCCATCGCCGCACCGCTGCGCACGGCGGGCTGGTTCTTCGCCGCGGTCGCCGCCGCGTCGATCCTGCTCGGCGCGATCGGGCTGCTGCTGACCGCGCTGCGGGACGGCTCCAGCGCCATCCACGACTCGCCCGACGGGATGCCCCCTGAGGTGCTGCAGGCCCGCGAGACGTGGCATCAGGCGCTGCTCGACCGCGGGCTGCTGCCCTTCCTCGACGCCGCGCTGAACGACACCTCGATCCCTGCCGCGCCGTCCGTCGCGCCCTCCGTGCCGCGGATTCCGCGCCTGGGCTATTCGAGCCCCGACTACTCCTCGCCGCAGGACACGGAGCCGCGGACGTCCGCGCCGCGTTTCAGCAGTCCGGATTTCAGCAGCCCCGACTTCGGCAGTCCGGATTTCAGCAGCCCGGATTTCGGCGGGCCCGGCCGCGGACCGGAATGACCTCACCCTGGTGACGCCGTTCCGGCCGCGGCAATGTGCGGCGGTTTGCACGGCGACGTCTGCGCCCCCTTCTGGGGCGACGTCCGGGGCCGCGTCCGCCGGAGTGAGGCCGAGCCCCCCGGTTGGCCGACCCCGGTCGCGCCCGGCGTGTGACGTTGTTTGACTCATCCCGT